>CAIODY010000106.1 GCA_903857255.1 uncultured bacterium | reverse complement strand
TAAAGATGGGCGTAGGTTTCAACAGTTTTTACATTTCTTCTAATGAAACTTTTTTGGGTGAAGAATCTGCGTAAAATTGCAGTAGAATAAATTTCTTTCAATCTTTTTCTTAAATTAATCTGCCACATTTTCCGTTTTTCATCTTTGGTGAAATATTTGTTTCGTATTTTCGCACCGTAGTCAATAGTCATTATACATTAGTCATTGGTGAATACAGTTTTGTATCTCTCTGCAATCTAATAATCAATAACTTTTTTACGATTAACAATTAACCAATAACGATTAACAATATTTAGATGTTAAATTTCCTTTCAAAAATTTTCGGCGGAAGCAAAAGTGATAAAGACGTAAAAGAATTACAAGAAAAAATTCAACCCATTTTGGCGGAGTTTGAAAAATTGAAAAATATTTCAAATGACGAATTGCGTAATAAAACGGTTGAATTCAAGTCGCAAATAAAAAATCATTTAGCAAAAATTGATGAAGAAATTGCTGACTTGAAATCGAAAGCAGAAGCCAATGATGCGGCTTTAGACGATAAAGAATCGTTGTACAAACAAATTGATGAATTAATCAAAACTCGTGATGAGCAAATTGAAGAAGTATTGTTGCAAATTATGCCACAAGCTTTTGCGGTGGTAAAAGAAACTGCTCGACGCTTAACTGAAAATCCAATATTGACAGTTAAAGCAACTGAACACGATAAAAATTTAGCAGCGCAAGGAAAAAATTATGTGAGCATTAATGGCGAAAATGCAACTTGGAAAAACTCGTGGGATGCAGCAGGCATCAATGTTACATGGAACATGGTGCATTATGATGTGCAGTTGATTGGTGGCTTGGCTTTGCACGAAGGAAAAATTTCGGAGATGGCAACGGGTGAAGGAAAAACTTTGGTTTCCACTTTACCTGCGTACTTAAATGCGTTGGCTGGCGAAGGTGTTCACATCGTAACCGTGAATGATTATTTGGCTCGACGTGACCAAGAATGGAATGGTCCTTTGTTTGAATTTTTAATGTTGAATGTGGATTGCATTGATAAGCATGAACCCAACAGCGAAGAACGCCGAAGTGCTTATCTGGCGGACATTGTATGGGGAACAAACAATGAATTTGGCTTTGATTATTTGAGAGATAATATGGTGCATTCATCTAACGAAATGGTGCAACGAAAACATCATTATGCCATGGTGGATGAGGTGGATAGTGTGTTGATTGATGATGCACGTACGCCGTTGATTATTTCAGGACCTGTGCCAAAAGGCGATGACCAAGAGTTTCATATTTTGAAACCACGAATTCAAAAATTGGTAGAAGCACAACGCAAAGTTTCTAACGGATTTTTATTAGAAGCAAAACGATTAATTGGAGAAGGAAAAACAGATGAAAATACTGGCGGATTGGCTTTGTTAAGAGCTTTCAGAGGTTTGCCAAAAAATTCGGCATTGATAAAATATTTGAGCGAAGCAGGCATCCGACAAATATTGCAGAAGACAGAAAACTTCTATTTGCAAGAGCAACAAAAAAATATGCCGAAGGTGGATACCGAACTTTATTTCAACATTGATGAAAAACAAAATCAAGTTGAGCTGACTGAAAAAGGTGTAGAATTAATTACTGAAAGTGGCGAAGATGCTCACTTTTTTGTCATGCCTGATGTAGGTGGTGAAATTGCTGAAATTGAAAAAACGAATTTATCTGCTGAAGAAAAATTGGCGAAAAAAGATACGCTCATTGCTGACTTTGCAGTGAAGAGTGATAGAATTCACACGGTTACACAATTGTTGAAAGCCTACACTTTATTTGATAAAGATGTGGAGTATGTGGTAATGGATGGCAAAGTGAAAATTGTGGATGAACAAACTGGTCGTATCTTGGATGGACGTAGATACAGCGATGGTTTACATCAAGCAATTGAAGCAAAGGAAAATGTAAAAGTAGAAGCTGCAACACAAACTTTTGCAACCGTTACTTTGCAAAATTATTTTAGAATGTACCACAAATTAGCTGGTATGACGGGCACTGCCGTAACCGAAGCTGGTGAGTTCTGGGAAATTTACAAACTAGATGTGGTAACGATTCCAACTAACAGAGTGGCGATTAGAAAAGACGAACAAGATTTTGTTTACAAAACGAAAAAAGAAAAATACAATGCTGTCATTGATGAGATTCAAAAATTATCAGCAGCCGGAAGACCAATATTGGTGGGCACTACAAGCGTTGAAGTATCAGAATTACTAAGTAGAATGTTGAAATTGCGCAACATTAAACACAATGTGTTGAATGCAAAACAACATCAACGTGAAGCGCAAGTAGTTGCTGAAGCTGGTTTGGCAGGCAACGTTACGATTGCAACAAACATGGCTGGTCGTGGTACGGATATCAAATTGGGCGAAGGTGTTAAAGATGCTGGTGGATTGGCGATTGTAGGTACTGAACGTCATGAAAGTCGAAGGGTTGACAGACAGCTTCGTGGTCGTGCTGGTCGTCAAGGCGACCCAGGCTCAACACAATTTTTTGTTTCGTTAGAAGATGATTTGATGCGCTTGTTTGGTAGTGAAAGAATTGCTGGATTGATGGATAAATTGGGCTACAAAGAAGGCGAAGTGATTCAGCACAGCATGATTACAAAATCAATTGAAAGAGCGCAGAAGAAAGTGGAAGAAAATAATTTTGGCATCAGAAAGCGTTTGTTGGAATATGATGATGTGATGAACAAACAACGAAATGTGATTTACACTAAGCGTCATCATGCCTTGCTGGGTGAGCGTTTGAGCTTGGATATTGATAATGCAATTTTTGATTTGTGCAGTGTGATGATTGAACAACATAAAGAAGCTGGTAATTTCAATGAATTCAAATTGGCTGTGATGGTGCAGTTTGCAGTGGATACAGCCATTACAGAAAATGATTTTGCAAAAAACAATTCAGATGATTTAGCACATCAACTATATGGTGAAGTGATTAATTTTTATCATCGTAAAAATCAGGCAATCGCCACCGAAGCCTTGCCAGTGTTGGAAAATATTCGCAGAAATCAACCTAATGTACAAGATGTTGTTATTCCATTTACTGATGGAAGAAAAGGTTTTCAGATTACTTGCAACTTAAACAAAGTGCTGGAAACTAAAGGCGCAGACCTGATTACAGCCGTTGAAAAAAATATTTCATTGTTTGTAATTGATGAACAATGGAAAGAACATTTGCGCCAGATGGATGATTTGAAACAAAGTGTTCAGTCAGCAGTATACGAACAAAAAGACCCGTTGTTGATTTACAAATTTGAAGCTTTTGAATTGTTTAATCAAATGCTTTCTGAAACGAACAAAGAAATTATTAGCTTCTTATGCAAATGTCATATTCATGTAGAAAACGAAAATGATGTTCGTCAAGCTCGTGAGCAACGCACTGATATGAGCCGCATGAAAACACAAAAAGATGAATTCAGCGCACAGGCAGAAAGCGAAGCTGCGAACCAACAAGCCATGCAATCTGCATCAGAAAAACCAAAACAAACACCGATAGTTTCAGGACCAAAAGTTGGGCGCAACGACCCTTGCCCTTGTGGAAGTGGTAAGAAATATAAGAGTTGTCATGGGAAGGAAGAGTTGGTGTAAATAGTTCTAAATAAAAGTCGCCCAATAAAAAAGGGTTAGAGAATATTCTCTAACCCTTTTTTATTGATGAACCTATCAGAATTAATTATTCATGCCATTGTTGCTCACAGTTTTTGAACTGTTAAACAAGAAATAGAAAGTAACTCGAGGAACGAAATCGTAATCTTTTTTCAATTTGCCTGATGTATTGGTGTTCAAGTTAGTGTATTCGTTATACCAAATGTTTGGCATAATGTGTACACGAGGCATTGGGCTATAATCTAAACCAGCTGATAAGAACATTTGATTATCGAAAGTAGCAGCCGAAGAAAATATCGTTTTTACACCAGTTGGGTCAGTAGGGTCTGGCACTTTCACTCCAATTGCACTAGCAGAATAAGTATTTGCACTATTGTAATTATTGTCGCCATTATACATATCCATACGAGCAAAGAAACTCAATTTTTCTTTAATGATATTGCCTGTAACAAATACTGATAAACCAGTTTGAGCTGTTGAAGCATATTGTTTATTAGTGGCAGATGAATTTGTATAAACATCACCATTCATGGAGGTTTGTTGGAAATATTCAACACCCACTTTCACAATCTTTGCATTGTAGTGAGCATAACCCTTTATTGTGGTAGTTTCAACGTGTACTGGTAACAATTGACTTCTGTTGAAATCAGCATACACACCCAATGTTAATGCCTGTTTCATAGTGCTAACAAACAATGAACCTCTGAATTTTTTAAACATATCAGTTTCAGGTTTTGCACTTGCATTGTTTCCTATCAAAACATTGTAACCAACAAATGTTGGTCTCAAGGTATCTGCTGCATTTTTTTGTTGCCAAGCTTTGCCTTGCAATGAAATACCCAAATCAGAAGAGCCATCATTATTGTGCATATCCATGATTGTTCTTTCTATTGCACGATAACCCCACAAAGGTTCTGTATTCATACTTGTTGCAAACGATGGTGTAGCAATTTGACCAATCAATAAATTGCTGTTTT
This sequence comes from uncultured bacterium, assembly GCA_903857255.1. Lineage (GTDB taxonomy): Bacteria > Bacteroidota > Bacteroidia > Chitinophagales > CAIODY01 > CAIODY01. The sequence goes on along the minus strand of CAIODY010000106.1, from coordinate 26,478 downwards.
TGAAAATGTTGCTCCACTTTAAGTAAGCATATTTTACATAAACTGTATTGTTGCCACCTGCATCCACATTTTGTTCATTAGCTAACACTGCATAAGCAGAAAATTTAGAAGTAATGTTGTAGTCATAACCTAAATAAGCACGACGAATTTGGAAAGCGTTGTTAGGAATGCTATTTCCGCCTTTATATTGCACGTTGCCACCGCCTCTGCCAACAGAATCGGCATGGGGTTTATAATAATAATCACCAAATACGTAGCCCCACAAATTGCCTGATGGCTTGAAGTCGGCTTGTGCATGCGCTAAATTTGCTGATGTCAATGATGCACCTGCAATAACAATGGTTGAGAGTAGCTTTTTGAAATTCATATTTTGTTTGGTTTAAAAATTTATGAACGCAAAGATGAAACCTATATGTTATCAAAATGTTACTGAATTGTTACAACCATATTAAATGAAGAAAATTATTTTTTGCTTTGTGGATGAGTTAAGTTGTCAAAAATTAATGACACTTGCCAAACGTTATTGTTATCAAAATTCACATCGTGATTGTGATGTTGAAATTGATTAAAGTAACCTGTTTCAAATGCAATATCATCAGTTATATTATAGCCAATGCCTAAAAAAATCCTGTTTTGGTCAAATGCTTTAAAGCCGGTAGTAGTGCTGCCTCCATTGATAAATATTTCATTTTGAAAAATAAAATACCAACTGTTTTTGTCGTAATTATCATGGTTTAGTAAGCGCATATATTTAAACATATACCTGCCACGAAACACTGTTTCAAAAATACCGTTACGGTCTTTTATCGCTCTGATTTCTGGTCGAAAACGATTAGAAATTTTATTGCGGTTCCAAATTTTATAAAACTGCAATTGCGCTGCCCAACGATATTCGGGATATTCACGTTGCCCAACTGCATCAATTGGATAATTATACCACAAACCGAAAAATGTTGACATGCGAATGGTGGGTGTGATATAATAATGTAGCCACGGACGAATAGTTAATTGTTCAGGATGATTGTAGAAATCAAAAGCTTCATAATCGCTTTGTTTGCTGTATTGCACATCGCATTGCCATTTTAGTTTTGGAGAAATTTTTCCTAAAAAATCTACTTCAGTCCAAATTTGTGTAGTGTTGTTGATGCGATTGTTTTGTGCAATTGACAAATTTGAAATAGCAACAAAAAACAAAAATAAAATTGCTTGGCAAAAAGAATTAAGAAATGAATGGGGTTGCAATTTTTTTTTCTCAAAAATATTGTTTTGCATGATTCGCTGATGCAAACTTTTGGTTAATAAAAAAACAAAAACCACTTTCGTTTTATCAAAAGTGGTTTTTGTGAATTATAAAATCAAGTAAAATTTATCTTACACCGTGCATCATTTTTTTCAACAATGGCGTTAATGCAAATAATACGATAGACGCAAGCCCACAAAGCACTACGAATACCATGAAGAACTCAAACAAATTATGAATTGTGTAGCCTGCAAATACTGGATAAGCATCGCTAATTTGATTGGCTGCTAAAGTTTTTAATTGCTCGGCTGTTGGCGTAATTGTTTTGTCTAACACAGCTTGCAAGTCAATTCCTAACTCGGTGGCTTTTTTAAATTTATCGCCTGTTGCTGGAATCAATGAACCCAAAGTGCCTGCCAATGCATATCCTGCGGCATTTGATAAAAAGAATACACCAAATAATAATGAGGCAAAACGCTTTGGTGCTAATTTTCCAACCAATGATAAACCAATCGGCGACAAACATAATTCGCCAACTGTTTGAATCAAATAAAGCAATATCAACCATTTGATAGCTAACAAACCGCTGTTGCCTAAATCTTTTACATTAAAGGCAATGATGAAATAACTCAAAGCGATGAAACCTAATCCCATAGCTTGTTTCATAGTGGAAATGGGCTCCATATTCTTTGCTCTTAATTTATCCCAAAGCATACTAAATGGAAATGCAAATGAAAAAACGAACAAACCATTGAATATCTGAACCATAGATGGTGGCATGTTCCAACCGAAAAAATTTCTATCAGTTTGATTATCTGCAATGAAAGTTAATGACGAACCAGCTTGCTCAAATGCTGCCCAAAAAAAGATGATGAAAAAACCAACGATGTAAATAACAATGATGCGTTGCAGCTCCACTTTTGTCAATGAACTATCCGTAATAATTAAACCAGCCAATGTTAAACCGCAAGCGTAAATGATAGGATAGATAATGGTTTTAACAGGATTTGTTCCACCTAAAATATATTGAAATGCAAAGAATAAAATCACAAAAGAAATACCAGCCAACACCAAAGATTTGGTAGTGAAAACTGCTTTTTGCGATTCACCTTCTTCATAATGCGAAGCATCGTTGTGCTTCGGAAGTCCACCCAGTGGCTTGCCTTCGGGTGTTACCACATATTTATTTTTCAAGAAAAAGAAAACTGCTGTGCCTACCAACATCGCCATTGATGCGGCTAAAAATCCCCATTTAAAAGCATGAATATCACGAATGCCGCCAGCATCTTTTACATCACCAATTATCGGACAAATTAATTGACCCAAAAATGCGCCCAAGTTGATGCCCATATAAAAAATCGTAAAGGCTGTGTCCAATTTTGATTTTTCTTGTTTTGGATAAAGGCTACCCACCATGCTCGAAATATTTGGTTTAAAAAAACCATTTCCGAAAATGATAATGCCCAATGCAATCCATAATAAATTGTGTGCTAAATCAATATTGCTTCCAAACACCGAAGCACTTGTAAACAACAATAATTGTCCAGCCGCCATCATCAAGCCGCCTAACATGATGCAATTTCTATTGCCAAAAAATTTATCGGCAATAAAACCACCTAACATGGGTGTTAAATAACACAAACCCAAAAATCCTCCATAGATAAGTGATGCATCGCCTTCTTTCATTAAAAGTGCATTCACCATAAATAAGGTAAGAATGGCTCTCATGCCATAGAAGTTGAATCGCTCCCACATTTCGGTGCCAAATAAAACCCAAAGACCTTTTGGGTGTGCTTGTTTAGTTTCTGCCATACAATGATTTTAGTTTGTTTAAGTGAGTTAATGTTTTTTTGATTGCCAAATATGCGAAATAAATTTTCAAAAAACGGAAAGAAATAATTTTCTGAATTTGCAAATTCTCAATAACACAAATCTATGCGAATATCATCCATCCAAATTTCACCTTTTTTGCAATTCGATACCCATACTTTTATTACATCACCATTCATCAATTTTTTGCGAAGTGGCAACGGAATATAAAAATGTACTTCATCCCATTGTTTATTATTTGCGCCGAAAATTTTTAAACCTTCATAATTATTTTCTCTTTTCGAAACCCCAATTTTGTTATCAATTTTGCAGCTTCGATAATAAACTTGATTATCATCTCTGCTAATTCTCATATCTAAACTGGAAAGCCAATAGTAATACCATGGCGAACTTTGAACATTAAATCTGCCGCTTACTTTTAAATATTTTGCACCTGCAAATTTTTGCTCATCATAAATTTCAGAAACCAATGTGGGTGAAAATTCTTCGCCAATTTGTTTGTAAAATTTATTTTTTGAAACGCTATCATTCACAATTCCATTATTGAAAATGGAATCAGGTTTTTCAAAATTATTTTCTTTCATCAAAATTATTTTTGAAAACGAATTAGAATCAGGCTGAACTTTTTGAACATCTAATAAAACCAAATCATTGTAATTAATTTTTGGCTTAAACAAAGTCATTACATTGAATTTGAAAGATGAAAACTCTGACCATAATTCATTTTTTGCTTGTTTTATTGAAAATGATAAATTCACAAAAACACAAAGTGCCATCACCAAACTAACCGATAATTTAAACGCAAATTTCTTTTCAGAAATGAACTGAATAAAAGCTGCTAAAGGAAACGCCAACAACGGATACAGATGCAGCATGGGTCTTGAGCCAAAGCCATTGATATATTGATAACAAAACCACGAATAAATAATGTAGCTATACAATAAAAAAAGAAATGGCATTAAGTACAAAAATGGTTTTGCTCTTTTTAAAAACAAAAAACCAATGACTGCAAAAAGCATAATTGGTGTGTACTGCAACCAACCATTGCCAGGGTATAACCAACCTTCAATTAGATGTGGGTGCAAGAAATCAAAGGTTTGAGAGCCGTAACTGTACCAATAAAAATTGCCCGTCATTATTTTCCAATACAATAATTGTGGTAAAATTGGCAAGAAAAAAAACAGTATCGCAACCAACAATTTTGTGCGATTTTCTTTTATGAAATTTAATTTTTGATAAAAAGATTGTTTGTTGTAAACGTTGTAAAACAGCGGAATGAAAATGCAAATAATATCAGATGGGCGACAAAGTGTAATGTAACCACATAATGCCGCAGCTATAATAAAATAGCTGCTTTTCGGTTTTTGGTGAAGTTTAATGGTGATGAAAATTAACCAAGCATAACAAAAGAAAATTGGAATGTGCGACATGCCATTTTGATACAAAGTAAAATACAACAAATTGGTGCCGATGAATGAAAGCAACGAAACGAAAATCGAAATTTGTTTATCAAAAAAATTGCGAAGCGAAAAATAAATAAGGAGCAAACCGATTAAGCAATATAACCAATTACAAATTCGCAAAGCCATTTCGTAAGGCTTAGAAAAGCCATCTATTTTGTAACTGAAAATTTTTGCGTAACCATGTCCGATTAAAAATGACGGACATTCAGCCAAAGCAATGCCGATGGTGTATTGAACTAGCGTTTTGCCATCGGGTGTTTTGGCATTGCCTGCATTAGATGTGATGATATAATCTTGAAAGAATGGTGGCATGGGCTTGCTGGCGCAACTCGAATCCATGTGTGTGAGATTATCATAAATAAATGTGGCTGGCAAATAACTGTAATAACCCAAAGCATCGCCATAAAAAATGTTGCCCGATTTTCCATGTTGGGTAAAAAAATAAATGGAAAATGAAATGGTAACTGCCAATAAAATTCTGTTCAGCCATTTCATGCCTCTAATAATTTTTTGTTGCGTAATGGAATTAATAGCACAAAACCGATGATGAAAAATAACATCACTGCAATGATTGAATTACGCATGCTGCCTGTTATTTCTTCAATAAATCCATAACTCAATAAACCAATGGCAATGGCAATTTTTTCGGTTACATCAAAAAAACTAAAGAAAGAAGTTGTGTCTTTATTGGCTGGAATCATTTTGCTGTAAGTGCTTCTACTCAACGATTGTATGCCACCCATCACAAAACCAATCAATGCGCCTAAAATATAAAATTGAAATGAAGTGGTTACAAAATAGCCCATCACACAAAATAAAATCCAAGCTGCAATCACCCAACACAAAGCTTTGATGTTGCCAATTTTATCAGATAATTTGGCAATTAAAATTGCACCAGGAATAGCAATAATTTGTATGAGAAGAATGGTGGTAATTAATCCTGATGTTTCCATTTTTAATTCTTTGCTGCCAAATAAAGTGGCTACTAACATCACCGTTTGCACGCCCATGTTGTAAAAGAAATAGCCAAACAAAAATTGTTTCAGCACTTTCATTTTTTTTAATTCAGTGATTACTTTTTTCAATTCCATAAAGCCATTCACTAACACATTGTGTTCTGATTTTTTTTCGCTCGGAGTGCCTTTTGGAAGTATAGTTAAAGGGATTTGCGAAAATCCAAACCACCATAACCCGACTAATACAAAAGAGATTTTGGCAGGCAATGCATCGTTATCAGCAGCAATGCCAAACCAGTCTTTTTTAAACACCACTACAAAACAAAGCAATTGCAAAATCACACTGCCGATATAACCATAAGTAAATCCTTTGGCACTTACATCATCGCGTTTTTCTTCGCTGGCAATTTCGGGTAAATACGAATTGTAAAAAACTAAACTGCTCCAAAAGCCAATACAGGCAAGCACTACAAGTAACATTCCGAAAACAATATTATCTAAAGTAAAGAAATAAAGCAACGAACAGCTGATGCTGCCCAGTGTAGAAAAAAATCTTAAAAACGAACGCTTGTTGCCTTTGTAATCGGCAATGGATGAAAGAATGGGCGACATTAAAGCAATGATTATAAATGCAAATGCCAACACATAATTGTACAATGCTGTATTCACAAATGTTCTGCCTAAAAAAATAATTTCGTTGTTGTTTTTATTGGCGGTGATGGCTTCGTAATAAGCAGGAAAAATGGTGGAGGTGATGACTAAATTATAAACCGAATTTGCCCAATCATAAAACGCCCAACTGCGGATTATTTTTGGTTGATTGATGATAGATTGGTTTGCCAAAATATTTTTCTTACGAAGATAAAATTATTTTCTACTTAAACTCATAGTACGGCACTTCATCGTGGCTTTGGTTTTCTTTTTGATACCAATAAGCTACGGTTACAAAATGCCCATCAGGTGTTTTTAAAATGCGACCATATAAAGCATTTGTTGTGTTGAAAGTATAATCTGTTACTCCAACTGTAAATGTTTCGGGTGCAGGTGGAGTTGGCGGCGGCACTGTTTCTGTTGCGCTTTCCGCAGCCGCAGCAGGTTTTGCAGCAACTTTTGGTGCAGGTGTTGGAATTGCAATCACCGTGTATTTATTGAATTCCAAAATGGATTTCAAAAACTGTAACCGTTCGGGTGTTACATTCTTTTCAACGATGCCGCATTTAACACCATTCAACTCTTCAAACTCATGATTTTTGTTGATTGCCATTTTGAAATATTATTTTACCAACGCTTGAATATAATCGAAAACAAACCCGAAAAAGCCTGCCAATACTATACCTCCGCCACAAACAAACAATGCAATTTTCGTTGCAAAATTAATTTGAATGGGCAAAATTGGATTTTCATTTTTATCCATAAACATGGCTCTTACCACTTTCAAATAGTAGAACAATGAAATCATCATGTTCAATGCGGCAATAATTAAGAAAGCATAATTCCCATTTGATGCACCTGATGTCAATAAAAATAATTTACCGAAGAAACCTGCTGTTGGTGGAATTCCTGATAATGAAAATAATGCCAAAGCAAATATCCAACTCAGCAATGGATTAGTTTTGTAGAAGTTTTTATAATCGTCAATATTTTCCTTTCCAGTGAAAAAAGATACTAAGCCTGCAACTCCAAAAGCTGCAAGGTTTGAGAAAATATAAACCAACACAAAATAAATTACTGAGGTTGCGCCCTGAATGGAATTGCTGCTAACACCAATCAGAATAAAACCAACTTGTGCAATAGATGAGAATGCAAGGAAGCGTTTAATATTTTGCTGACGTAATGCAAAAAGATTTCCGACTAACATAGTCATTACTGAAAGCACCATTATCATGTTGTACCAGATTTCGTGGAAAGGCTGGAACACTTTGTATAATGTTGAAACAAAAACAAAGGCAATTGCACCTTTTGAAATGACTGAAAGAAATGCTGTAATGCCAATAGGTGAACCTTCGTAAACATCTGCTGTCCAAAGATGAAATGGTACCACTGACATTTTAAATGCAAATGCAGTAAACAAAAAGATGAATGCCATTACTTGCAAACTATCACCATTTAACAAAGCAGGAATTTCGCTAAAATCTAAAGTTCCCATTGCGCCGTAAATCAATGAAATACCAAACAACATTATACCTGATGAAAAGGCTGATGATAAAATCATTTTCATTGCTGCTTCAGAGGAAACTTTCTTTTCCAGATTGAATGTTGCAGCAGCAGCCACAGGTATAGTTGCCATTTCTAATCCTAAATAGAACATCAACAAATTACCACTTGAAATCATATAAAACATCCCAAGTAATGCGGTTAACATCAACACAAATACTTCAGCAAGATGGTCGCATTTTTTAAACCAATCAGTAAATAAAAAAGATATTAAAACCATACCCAGATTCAGAATATTTTTTTCCAGAACGATTAATGAACTGGTATGGTACATATTGTCAAATAACTGACCTTCACCATTCATAAAAAAGCCAGCAATGAAATTAATCAGCAACATGCCCTGAATTAATTTCATCAGATTAGATTGATTAAAGCCGACCCCTAGTTTGCTGATAAGCAAAATAAATATCATTGCCATCAACAGCAATTCGGGTTTCATTAATGTAATAAACTCATTCATTCACTCAATATTTTTATTTTGCTAATTGTATTTTTTGCATGATGATTTCTGCGCCTGGGCTTACTAAATTATTTAACCAGAAAGGCGCTAAGCCAATTGCTAAAATGCCGATTAATAAAATCATGGTTGCCAATTTTTCATTCCAAGTTGCATCGGTTAAATGCAAATATTCCGCTTTGATTGGTCCCATAGCCACCTGACCAATAGCTCTTAATATATAAACTGCTGTAACCACAATACTCATGGTTGCAGCAATGGTAATCGCACGATGAAACATATCAGTACGTTCCCAAGAGCCCATGAAAATAGTCATTTCAGCCACAAAGCCACTTAAACCTGGTAAACCTAAAGAGCATAATCCTATAACAAATAAAATGGTTGCTGTGAATGGCATCACTTTTAATAAGCCACCCATTTCATCAATTTGTCGGGTATGTGTTCTTTCATAAATGATTCCAATTACAGCGAAGAATAATGCTGTCATTACGCCATGACTAACCATTTGCATAACTGCTCCTGTGATGGCAACTTTTGTCAGCATTCCAATTCCTAACAATACAAAACCACAATGACTTACGGATGAATAAGCATTGATGTATTTGAAATCTTTTTGCATCATAGTAGCAAATGAACCATACAAAACTGCAATTGCTGAAAGTACAATCACAATGTTGCTGTATTCAACTGCACCTTCAGGCATTAAATAAGTAGCAACTCTTAAGCAACCATAACCACCCAATTTCATTGAGATACCAGCTAAGAACATGGAACCGGCAGTTGGTGCAGAGGAGTGGCCATCAGGTGTCCAGGTGTGAAATGGAAACAATGCTGTGAATACACCAAAGCCTGCAAATAATAATGGGAAGCAGATTTTTTGCGTAGCAACAGGAATATGAATATTGGACAATTGAATGATGTCAAAAGATTTTCCGCCACCAAAATATAATCCAAACATACCTACTAAAACTAAAGCCGAACCGCCCATCAGCATCAATGCTAATTTATTGGCGCTGTATTCTTTTTTGCCACTGCCCCAAATACCGATTAATAAATACTTCGGAATGACAGCAATTTCCAAGAAGAAAAACAAAACAAATAAATCTAAAGAAATGAAGAATCCATAAGCACCCATGCTTAACAGAATCAAGAGGAAATAAAATTCCTTCGTCATTTTTTCAACCTTCCACGACATTAAAACACCAGCTACCACGACGAAAGAAGTCAATAAAATCATGGCGACAGAAATTCCATCAACACCTAAATGCAAACTGATATTCCAACTTTTAAACAAAGCCGTTTGTTGTTCGAAAAGCATTTGAGCAGTATTGCCTGCGGCTCTTGCATCGTTGAATGCTTTGAATAAAAACAATGACAAAATCAGTTGAATGGATGCGCCAGCAAAAGCTGTCCATTTTACCTGTTCCTTATTACGCATCAGAAATACTGCAATTGCAGTAATCAACGGAACCAATATGAGTATTAATAAATTCATGCTTAATTTTTAAAACCTTTTATTTCCATAAATAAATAAACAACACTGCCAACCCAATTACACCACTCAAAAAATAAATGGCGTATTGCTGCACCTTGCCCGATTGAAAACTTTTTATTTTTTCGGAAACCGCCAAAGTATTATTACCAAAGGCATTCACCATTCCATCCACAATATTTTTATCAAACCAAGCTGCTGGGCGACCAATGAAATTGAAAATAATTTTCTTGGTGATGAATAAATAAATTTCATCGAAATAAAACTTGTTGTAGGTGGCTTTGTAAAAACCATTTAAGGCTAGTGCAATTTTATCAGATTTGTCATTTTGTTTTTTGTAGAATAACATAGCAATGAAAATTCCTGTTAAACCTAACACTACTGGAACAATTGAAAATTGCAAATGAAATTCACTCTCCAATGGCAAACCATCAGAGCTTACAAATTTTCCAAACGGAATAAATCCTGCAAAAGCAGCACCTGCAGCTAATAAAACCAAAGGCATCATCATTACAAATCCTCCTTCGCCATGATGTTCGCCGTGTGCATGATGTTCTTTGTTCCAGAAAATATTGAAGTATAATCTGAACATATAAAATGCAGTTAAGCCAGAAGTCAACAGGGCAATCCAGTAAATCATTTTATTGTGATGGAATGCAGCTAATAAAATTTCTTCTTTACTAAAAAATCCTGCGAATGGCGGTACGCCTGCAATTGCCAAACATGCAATCAAAAATGTGAGGTGTGTGATTGGCATTACTTTTCTCAAGCCACCCATATCTTTCATGTCGTTGCTATGCACGTAATGTATCACTGCGCCTGCGCCTAAGAACAACAATGCTTTGAATAAGGCATGTGTAAATAGATGAAACATAGATGCCGTGTAACCTAAACCTTCTTCACCACCATATTTTGAAACCCCCAATGCAAACATCATAAAGCCAATTTGCGACATGGTTGAAAATGCTAAAACTCGTTTTATATCGGTTTGTGTGCAAGCAATTACCGCAGCAAACAATGCTGAAATCGCACCAACATTGCCCACCATTTCTAAAGCATGTGGTGACGAAATGGCAAATACAGGAAATAATCTTGCTACTAAAAACACACCTGCAACCACCATTGTTGCTGCATGAATTAATGCTGAAACTGGCGTTGGGCCTTCCATTGCGTCAGGTAACCAGATGTGTAATGGGAACATCGCACTTTTTCCTGCACCACCCATAAAGACTAAAATCATTCCCCAACTCAACGTTGAAATTCCTAGAAATGAGGAAGCAACTGCTGATTTTAATTCTGCTGATTCTGGTGAAGTTAATCGTTGAATCAACGTTTGAAAATCTAATGTGCCTGCATTAAATGACAGAATTAAAATTCCGATTAAAAATCCTAAATCGGCAAAACGTGTAACAATAAAGGCTTTTTTGGATGCCGCAACAGCGCTTGGTTTTTCAAAATAAAAACCAATCAATAAGAATGATGAAACACCAACTAATTCCCAAAACATGTAAATCTGAAAAATATTAGAAGCTACCACCAAGCCCAACATGGAGAAAGTAAACAATCCTAAAAACGCATAGTAAGTTGAAAATCGTTCTTCACCTTTCATGTAACCCAGGCTGTAAATGTGTACCATCAAGGAAATTAATGTAACCACTACTAACATCATCGCAGTAATTGGGTCGAGTAAAATTCCTAAATCAATAGAAACACCTTTTGAAAATTCGAGCCAAGTTAGTTTGAAGGGAATCAGTTTTTGATAAACGCCATTCACTTTTCCGAATTCAAGAAAGTAACCATAAGCCACATAAAAAGCTAAACATGCAGTTATAAATAATAAAGTTGTACTGATAATTCCTGAAGCATTTTTAATATGGTTTCTTCCGAAAATTCCCATGATTAAAAAACTTGCCAGCGGCAACAACAGAATAAGTATGATGTAAATTGGATTTGGCATTTTTATTAGTATTTCAATTCTTCAACTTTCTCAACGTCGATGGTTTGATAATTACGATACAGATTTATTATGATTGCAATTGCAACCGCAGCTTCGGCTGCGGCAATCACGATTACAAAAATGGTAAAGAACAACCCTGTTAATTTATCGGGCCAAACATATTTATTGAACGCAATAAAATTCAGATTAACACTGTTCAGAATTAATTCGATACTCATCAACATCGTGATGAGATTTCTTCTGGTAAAAAATCCGAACACACCGATAAAAAATAAAGCGATGCTGATGAATAGAATATGAGTAAGACCTGGGTTCATTTTAGTTTGTTTGTTGAGTTTTTTGTCTTAAAGCAATTACAATACATCCAACCAAAGCCGCCAGCAGCAATACACTCACTACTTCAAAAGGTAGAGCCATGCCACCTTTATTTACACCCAACATTTCGTTGCCGATGTTTTCTACTGTTGGTGCTGTAATAGTTGTTGTAGAATTTGTAAAAGTATGTTTAGCAATTTGCAATAGGATTAATGCAAAGCCACAAAACGCTGCTAATGCTGCAAAGAGCATTCTGCTCATACTTTGTTCGGGTAATTTTTCGCCAGCTTGTTGTGTAAGAAAAATGGAGAAAATAATCAACACCGTAATTCCACCCACATAAACCACAATTTGAACTGCGGCAATGAATTCATAATCCATCCAGAAATACATACCAGCCACACCAATTAATGAGAAAAGCAAAAATATTGCTGCTCTGAAAATCTGTCGGGTAGTAACCGATAAAAAGCCGCTGCCTAAAATCAGCGCAGCAAGCATATAAAATATTATTGTGGAACCGTTCATTTTTATAATTCTTAAAGCAATTAATCAATTCTGTTTATAGTTCGACAAGCTCACTATGACTGTCATGGTGAGCTTGTCGAACCATCACCAAAACATCTTCAAATAAAATCATTCAACACCTTCCATAATTTTTGAATCAGGTTTGTTTAAAACTTTTGTCAGATGACTTCTGTCGAACACACTGTGTTCAAATGTTTGAGCCATTTTTATCGCATCACTCGGGCAAGCGGTGATACATAAATTACACATCGTACACAACTCCAAATGGTACACAAATTTGTCAATCGCTTTTTTCTTTTTGCCTTCGGCATTCACCTCAAATTTGGTAATGATTTTAATAGTACCATTCGGGCAAGCCACTTCGCAAGCGGTGCAACCAGTGCAACGATGCTCATTTTTTTCATCATGTGGCATTACTACTTCACCTTTAAATCTGTCTGACATTTTTAATGTAGCACGATTATCAGGATATTGTTCGGTAATAATTTCTTTATGATGCGTAAAATAAAACATTGTCCGTCGCAGCCCGACAGCCAACGATTTCAATGCTCCAAATACTTCCTTTATGTAGTTTACTATAAACATGTTTCGTTTTATAATTTACAAATGATGTTGTGTTTTCTCATTCGTAACTAATTTAAAAATGCCATTTTAAAATTGCCATAGCTGTTACCAGCAAAAGATTAATCATGCCAATTGGCAATAAATATTTCCATTCTAAATTCAGCAATTGGTCAATTCTCAATCTTGGGAATGTCCAACGAAACCACATGATTAAGAATATTAAAAAGAATGTTTTTCCAAAGAACCACAAACTGGATGGAATGAAATCCATGATGTGATTAAATCCTTCCCAATGCCCGATGTGAAAAGGCATCCAGCCACCTAAAAACAAGGTTGCGCCAATAGCGCATACTATAAATACATTCACATATTCCGCTAAAAAAAACAAAGCGAATTTCATCCCTGAATATTCGGTATGAAAACCTGCGGTTAATTCTGATTCAGCTTCTGCCAAATCAAATGGTGCACGATTCGTTTCTGCTGTGATGGCAATTAAGAAAATAATAAATGAAATCCAAACAGGAAAATGCCCTTTGAAAATCCACCAGCCATCAGCTTGCGAACGGATAATATCATTCATATTTAAGCTGCCCGTTAAAACTACAATGGATAAAATTGCTAAGCCTGCTGACAATTCATAACTCACGATTTGTGCGCCGCTTCGCATGGCACCCATCAAGGAATATTTGTTGTTACTTGCCCATCCTGCCATTAAAATACTGATAACCGAAACTGATGAAATTGCTGAAACATACAATACGCCGATATTCAAATCCCACAACATAAAATCTTTTGCAAAGGCGATTGGCGCCATTAACAACATCGAAACCACGATGGCTAAATAAGGTGCTAAATTGAATAAAAATTTATCAGCACCATTGGGTGTCATAGCTTCTTTCACCAACAACTTTACTGTGTCGGCGGCTGATTGTAAAAGTCCTTTTGGTCCAACACGATTTGGTCCTAATCTGATTTGCATCCATGCTGAAACTTTGCGTTCCATGATGACCAATATCAATCCTAAAACAGCAAATAAGGAAATAACCAAAATGCCAGCAATCACCATTTCAAAAACGGTAACCCATGCTGCGCTGAAATTTTTCCCCAGCCATTCATTAACCCAATTGGCTATGTTACTTATGCTCCACATTTATTTTTTTCTACTTTTATTTTTATGGTTCGACAAGCTCACCATGACTTTCCCAATAACTAATAACTTCTTTAAACTATCTATCAATATCTGGAATTACCAAATCCAAAGTTCCCATCATCGCTACTAAATCACCAATTTTGCTGCCTCGAGCCATGTGGTCTAATGCTGAAAGGTTAGAGAAACCCGGCGAACGAAATTTAATTCTGTAAGGCGTTGTGCCACCTTCACTCACCACATAAATTCCAAATTCACCACGAGCTGTTTCCACTCTTTGATAAAATTCGCCTTTCGGTAATTTTAAAACTGCTTTCGTTTTTGCTTGAAAATCACCTTCGGGAATATTATCAATCAATTGCTCGATGATGTGAATAGATTGTTTCATTTCACGAAGACGAACCAAATAACGAGCTAATGAATCGCAGCCAGTTTCTAATACTTCTTCAAATTGTAATTGACTATAAATTTCGTAAGGATAATGTTTGCGAACATCACAACTGATGCCGCTTCCTCTTAATGTTGGACCGCTGCAACCGAATGAAATAGCATCTTCGGCTGATAAAATACCAACACCTTTCATTCTGTTTTGAAAAATAATATTGCCTGTGAGCAACTCAAAATATTCATCCACTTTGCGTTTGAATAAAGCAATAAATTCTTTTGTCTTTTTTACAAAATCAGGATGAATATCTTCCAATACGCCACCCGGTAAAATATAATTCATGGTCAATCTTGCGCCGCAAGTATCTTCCATTATTTCATTAATCATTTCACGTTCACGGAAGGCATGGAAGAAAGGCGTAAATGCGCCCAAATCCATAGCCATTGCGCCCCACCACAATTCGTGTGAAGCAATTCGTGTTAATTCATCCAACAAAACTCTGATTGCTTGTGCTCTTGCTGGCACTTCAATTTGCATAGCTTTTTCAACCAACAATGCACAACCATGATTATTGATGTGTGATGACAAATAATCCATTCGGCTGGTAACATAAATAAACTGGCGATAGCTAAGGCTTTCGCACATTTTTTCGATAGAGCGATGAATGTAGCCTAAGTGTGGTTCAACTTTTTTAATCGTTTCACCATTTAATGTAATCACCAAATGCAATACACCATGCGTTGCAGGATGTTGTGGTCCTACATTGATTATTAAATCGCCATCAGCTGTTGTTCCTATTTCTTCAACCATGTTTTGTTTATGTTGAAAACAGAAAATAAATTCTGTTTTGAAATTCTTTAAAGTTTAATCATGTTAATCGGGTCATCAAAATCTTTTAGCAATGGATTTCTGCCTTCCCATCCATCAGGCAAAATAAGTAATCGCAAATCAGGATGATTCAGAAAATTTACACCAAACATTTCATACACTTCCCGTTCGTGCAATTCGGCTGTGCGCCATATTTTACAAACGGTTTCAATGGCTGGATTTACTTTTTCCAATTTTGATTTGATAACAATATTGTGTCGGAATTTTGTTGATGTTAAATGATACACCATTGTTAAATGCGTTTTCCAATCAACACAAGTCAAGCAAAATAAATAATCAAAAGCCAGTGTATTATCGCTGTTTAATTGCATGGCAAATGATAACCAATCTTTCGATTCGATATTAATATTCAAAAAATCACCACCTTCTTCAAATGTTGCAGAGGGTAATAATTCAGTAATTTTTATTTTCAGTTCTTCGTTAGTCATTTAATTATTTAAATGGTAGAAGTTTGGCGAACCTTAAAGGTGCACCAAACTTCTAATTCTATGTGGTTAAATGTTTTGAGTTTCTTATTTGGTCATGCGTTAAACCTAATTTTATTTTTTCCTGCAAACTGATTAAAGCATGCAATAATGCCTCTGGTCGTGGCGGACAACCAGCCACATACACATCAACAGGAATAATATGGTCAGCGCCTTTCACCACCGAATAAGTGTTGTAAAAAAACGGACCGCCGCTGATGGCACAAGCACCCATGGCAATTACATATTTTGGGTCGCCCATTTGGTCATACAATCTTTTTAAAACTGGTGCCATTTTATTCACAATAGTTCCAGCAATGATGATTACATCTGCTTGTCGAGGGGAAGCACGAGCAACTTCAAAACCGAATCTCGAAAAGTCATATTTCGCTCCAGCAGTTGACATATATTCAATTCCGCAGCAACTGGTTGCAAAGGTTAAGGGCCATAATGAATTGGAACGAGCCCAATTGATGATGTCATCTAATTTACTCAACACAATTCCGCCGCCAGGCAATTCATGCACTTCGCCAGGAAAATTTTGCAATTCTTTGTTAGTAGTTATTTCCATTCTAATGCGCCTTTTTTGTGAGCATATAAAAATCCGATAAATAAAATTCCGAAGAAAATAATGATTTCGCCCATGGCTAACCAACCCACTTTTTTTGCTACAACAGCCCATGGATAAAGGAAAACCAATTCCACATCAAAAATTAAAAAAACTAAAGCAAATAAATAATAGCCAACATTTAGTTGTATCCATGTTTTGCCATGAGTTGGAATACCACATTCGTAAGGTTCACCTTTTTGCGGATTGGTAGTGGTTTTGGTGATAATTTTTGCAACTAAAATAGCACCGCCTGCAAAAGCCAAGCCTGCCAGTATTAACACAATCATTGATGATGCTCCCATGAAGTTTCAATTAATTATTGAGTTGAAAAAGAGAACGCAAGGTAGTATAAAATTGAGAAGTTGGGAATTTTAAACCACCACTTTTTTTGCTGTAATTTTATTCAGCAACTATTTTGCTAACGCTTCGGTAAACATAACTATTGAAAATATGTCGGCGTGCAAATCGGGCTTGTGTTGGTGCATTTACCAAGTTGGCATAAACCGATTTTGGCACATCGAAATATTCATACTTGTTGCCATCGGCAAATGTTACCTGCAATGTTTGTCTTTTGTATTGAAAGTCCTCAATGCCAGCATTGGTAATAGTTTCAGTGTATTGCGCTAAGGAGGCTGCAATAGTTTCAGGTGCAATACTTACCAAAAAATGATAGGCTTCAATAATAGTTTTGCTTCTTGCTTCCGCCTCGGCTTTTGCATTTTCATCATTAATGAATTTATCAGGATGACAATCTTTCATCAAGTTTCTGTACACTGTTTTCAATTCTTTTAACTCGGTGTTTTTTTCAACAGCTAAAAGTTTGCGATAATCGTTTATTAATTTCATTTGGGCGGCGAAGGTAATTATTTTAGGCTGAAAGCCGAAGTGCTTTCGATGAAGAAATTATTTCGCCTCTATAATTTTTTATTGAAAAATAAATTCAAGTCATTCCATTCAATAAAAATCTTCTTCGCTACTTTTGCCACTCATTTTTTTACCACAAAAAATAATTCAAAATGAATCACACAATTTTAGCAGTACACAATTTGCTCCGTTGGGCAATCGTAATTTTAGCAGTTATCGTTATCCTGAAAAGCCTTATGGGCTGGCTTTCTAAAAGCAAATACGGCAAAGCCGATAATATGCTAAGTTTGTTTTTAATGATTTGTGCCGACACACAATTGTTGATTGGCTTATGGCAATATTTCTTAGGCGATTTCATGAGTTCAATTCGTTCATCCGAAGGAATAATGAAAAATGATGTGTCACGTTTTTGGGCTGTAGAGCACATCACAGGGATGATTGTAGGCATTGCCATGATTCACATTGGCAGAGCAATGGCGAAAAAAGCAACGGATGATACAGCTAAATTCAAAAAACAATTCATCTGGTTTTTATTGGCAATACTAATTATTGCAGCCACTATTCCTTGGCCCGGAATGCCTTATGGTCGCCCATTAACACCACAATTTTAATTTCAAAAAATGGAAATTACTGTAAAAGATAAACGTTTCAAACCCTATCTCACTCATCAACAAATTGATGAACGGATAAAGGAGTTAGGCAAACAAATCAATGAAGATTACAAAGCCGAAGAACCTTTGTTTATAGCTATTTTAAATGGTTCATTTATGTTTGCTTCGCATTTGTATCAACAAATAAATTTGCCTTCGCAAATTACTTTTGTAAAAGTCGCCTCTTATTCAGGCACTTCATCCACAGGAAAAGTTACTTCGATAATTGGATTAGATATGCCGATTGCCGGCAAGCATATTATTTTGGTGGAAGACATCGTGGATACAGGAAACACCATGAATGAATTGTTAAAACAATTGCACGAACATCAACCTGCATCTATCAAAATTGCTTCGTTAATTCAAAAGCCAGAAGCTTTGAAACACCCGATAACAGTAGATTACATAGGTTTTAAAATTCCGAATGAATTTATTGTTGGCTTTGGATTGGATTATGATGGCTATGGCAGAAATCTACCAGATATTTATCAAGTAGTTTAAATGAAATTCGTGCATTCGTGGCTCAAAAAGATTCAAAACATAAATTACCGATTCTGCTCTATCATAGAGTGGTAAAGCGTTCCGACAAAGTTGGGCGGCATAAAATTTATGTGTATGAAAAGCAAATGGAAGAACAATTGGTCTATTTAAAAGCTAATAATTTTTCTACCATCACTTTTAAAGATTTGCTGCAAGCCAAGCCTGATGAAGATTTTAGCCGAAAAATAATTTTAACTTTTGATGATGGCTATGAAGATAATTACACTTTGCTTTTTCCTTTGTTAAAGAAATATGGCTTCACTGCCGTGATTTATTTGGTTACAAAATTGCAACGCAACGAATGGGGAATTGCAGAAGGAGAGCCAGCTTGCAATCTAATGACTGCGGCGCAAATAAAAGAAATGAGCGATTATGGAATTGAATTTGGCGGACATACTTGTACTCACAAGGCACTGAATGAAATTGATTTGAACGATGCGAAAAATGAAATTGAAAATTGCATTAGCGATGTGGAAAATTTATTACAAAAAAAGGTATTGAGTTTTGCTTATCCTTTTGGAGGCATCAATAAAAATGTGAAAGAATTGATGAATTATTCAGGTGTGCCTTATGCAGTTTCAACCAACACTGGACCGATGAATTGGCATGATGATTTGATGCAAATGCGCCGCATAGAAATAAGACCAGGCGAAGGTTTGGGCAGTTTTAAAAATAAAGTGAGTGGTTATTATCTCACCCAAAAAAGTATTTACACTTTGTTTTCCAAGTCAAATAAAATAAAGTATTGATTACTTATGTTTTTACGTTTTTCAGCGTAGTTTTTTGTTAAGGTTAGCGGCTACTTTTCGGCTACTAAAAAAATACATTAACTAAACAAAAAATTACCATTATGCTTACCGAACAAAAAATCTGGACAGTAAAAACCAACCAATGGAAAACTGTAAAAGCGTTTGCCACCGACAACACGATGCCTGATATGGTATTGGTATTTGGTAGCACCGAAAACTTTAAAAATCCTGCTGTGATGCAGGAAGTTAAAAACCTTTATCCGCAAGCCATCCTGATGGGCTGCACCACATCGGGTGAAATTGCGAATGGCTTTATTGAAGATGATAGCATGGTTTGTACAGCTATTAAATTTGAAAAATCAACTATCAAAACTTCGAGTGTGAAAGTGTCGGCGGCTGATGATAGCATTGCTGTTGGTGAAAAATTAATTGAACAATTGCCTACTGAAAATCTGAAACATGTATTTGTATTAAGCGAAGGATTAAATATCAACGGAACAAAACTGGTAGAAGGCATGCGCAACAAATTGCCACAAGGAGTGAATGTATCAGGCGGTCTGGCAGGCGATGGTGCTAATTTTAAAGAGACTTATATTTTAGAAAATCAAAATGGTGCTCATCAAAACACAGTGATGGCAGTTGGAATTTATGGCAATGATTTCAAAGTTGGTTATGGCTCATATGGTGGCTGGGATATTTTTGGTGTAGAAAGAATGGTGACAAAATCAACCAACAATGTATTGTATGAAATTGATAACTCACCAGCATTGAGTTTATACAAATCATTTTTAGGTGAACAATCGGCTCAATTGCCAGCTTCAGGTTTGTTGTTTCCATTAAGTTTAAGAACTCAAAACGGCGATGAACCTGTGGTGAGAACTATTTTAGCGATTGATGAAGATAAGCAAAGTTTAACTTTCGCAGGGGATATACCCGAAGGCAGTTATGTGAAATTAATGAAAGCCAATATCGACCACTTGGTAGATGGCGCACATACAGCAGCAGAAAGAGCCAACAGCACTATGGGCAGCAGCGATGCTGAATTGGCTGTTCTGGTAAGTTGTGTCGGAAGAAAATTAGTGATGAAGCAAATGACTGAAGAAGAAATTGAAGCAGTACATGAAGTGTTAGGTGCTGATACAACTCTAACAGGTTTTTATTCTTACGGCGAAATCTCTCCTTTCGGAAAAGGAAGTGCTTGTTCGTTGCACAATCAAACTATGACTGTTACTACATTTAGTGAAAAATAAAATTCCCATTCCATTATGGAACAAAATCTTCATCGTTTACTGGCAAGGCAGGTAAAGAAAAATATCAGTGTTGAGCTGTTGGAAAATCCAGCAGTTCAACAATTTATTTCGGCTATTAATGATGCTTACAACAGCTACGATACCGAATATAAGCAATTGGAAAGAATGTTTGAGTTAAGCTCGAAAGAATCATTTAAAGAGCTAAATAATATTCGATTTGCATTAGACCAAGCTGCTGCTGTTTTTATCATTGATTCAAAAAGAATCATTCAATATGTAAATGATAATTTTTGTAAAATCACTTGTTTTCCTCGTGAAGAAGTGATGCATCAGGATTACATCAAATTTTTCTTTACGCCTTATCACGAAAAAGATTTTTTCTACAAAGCTATTGAAACGCTGATGCAAGGCAAGGTTTGGAAGGGTGAAATAAAAGCGAATGATAAAAATGGTTTTCCTTATTGGACTGATACCACCATTGTTCCATTATTAAATAATGATGGTAAACCGAATCAGTTTTTATTTATTTCAATTGATATAACCGAAAGAAAAAATGCAGAAGATGAATTGCGTAAACTTTCGTTAGTGGCTGATAAAACTGATAATGCAGTGGTGATGACTGATGCGTTGGGTAGAATTGAATGGGTGAATAAAGGTTTCACAAAGCTGACCGAATATGTGTTGGAAGAAGTGAGAGGGAAAAAACCAGGGTTATTATTGCAAGGAAAAAATACCAACCCGAACACGATAAAAATAATTAGTGAAAAATTAAAAACTGGAAAACCATTCGAGGCTGAATTAATTAATTACACCAAAAGTGGCAAAGAATATTGGGTGAGTATTCAGGTAAGTCCAATTATTAATGACAAAGGTCAAGTTGAAAAATTTATCGGAATTCAATTAGATATTACTCGACGAAAAGAATACGAAAAGAAATTGATTCTGTTAGAACGCTTGATGCAACACACTTCTGACATTGTTCAGATTATTGACCGAAACGGCGATTTTACTTTCATCAATGAAGCTGGAAGTTTGAAATTGGGTTATAGCAAACAGGAGTTGCAGAAAATGAATATCAAGCAAATTGAACTATTGTTTAAAAATCCCGACCAGTGGGATTTGCATGTAGAAGAACAATTAAAACCTGCTGAAAGTGGCTTATTAGTTCGTGGTGAATTACGCACAAAAAAAGGTGATTCATTCCCTGTTGAAGTGCAAGCCAATTATGTAGAAGTTGACGGGCAAGAGTTTGTGGTGGCTTTATCCAGAGATATAACTTCGCGATTAGAATTAGAGCGCAAGCAAGAAGAAGCTCTGCAAAACTTTAAAGTGGCTAATCAGGAATTGAATGATTTTGCTTACATCGTTTCGCATGATTTAAAAGCCCCACTTCGAGCCATCGGCTCATTAGCCAGTTGGTTAAAAATGGACTATGAAGATAAATTAGATGACGAAGGAAAAAATATTTTAGTTCTGCTTGACCAGCGTACGCATCGCATGCACAACCTTATTGAAGGTGTTTTGAATTATTCAAGAATTGGCAGAGTGAAAAATAATATCGTTACACAAGACACACAACAAGTTGTGGCTGGTGTGATTGATGCACTTTCGCCGGGCGATAATTTCAAATTTGAAGTGCAGCAAAATTTGCCTGTTGTTCAATTTGAAGATATTAAATACGGACAGGTTTTTCAAAATTTAATCAGCAATGCAATTAAATATAACGACAAAGAAAAGGCAATAATAAAAGTTGGCATGAATGATTTAGAAAAAAGCTGGGAGTTTTATGTAGAAGATAATGGACCTGGAATTGAAGAACAACATTTTGTGAAAATTTTTCAAATTTTTCAAACGCTTAAACCCCGAGATGAATACGAAAGTACGGGCATTGGCTTATCTATTGTAAAGAAAATTGTAGAGTCAAACGGTGGATTAATCAGAGTAGAATCAGAAGTAGGAAAAGGCAGTAAATTTTACTTTACCGTTCCCAAAAAATAGAAATTAATTTATACTTTGCGATGCATTATTTTGTGAACGAACATAACCTCAATCAAATGGACAAAACTAAATCAATATTGCTCTTAGAAGATGACACGGTGGATGTAATGACCATCAAAAGAGCCATGAAACAATTGAATTTTGAAAACCCACTACACGTTGTAAGCAACGGCGAAGAGGGATTGGAATTTTTAAAACTGACAAAAGATTTACCAGGATTAATCATCTTGGATATTAATATGCCAAAGATGAATGGGCTCGAATTTTTAGACCACATGAAGCAAAACGAACAGTGGCGAATTATTCCAGTAGTTGTACTCACTACCAGCTTAGACCAACACGACAAATGGAGTTCGTTCCAATTGGGCATTGCTGGCTATATGGTGAAACCTGTTGACTATGAACGCTTTCGCGATATGATGGATACTTTGAAAAAGTATTGGGGTTTTAGCGAATCGGCTGATTAAAAATTATTTACCTGATGAAAAATGTACTTTATATAGAAGATGATATTGTTGACCAAATGGCTTTTAAACGCATGATGAAAGAGCATTCGAAAGAATGTGCTTGTACAATAGTTTCCTCGATTTCTGAATTTAAAAAATTACCCGACTTACATATTTTTGATGTCATCATTACTGATTATTATTTGGGTGATGGTGGCGCAGAGGATGTGATGAAAGCATTTCCAAATAGAAAAATAATTGTGGTGAGTGGTAGTATTAATGAGCGTTTGGGCAATACTGATTACTTGCGATATATTTCAAAGCCGATTGATTATGCTTTATTGATTCAAGGGTATCAATGGGTGATGCAAAACAATGTTGGCAATAAAAATAGCAAATATCAATACCTAGATTTAACCTACTTAAATCAATTGGGACATGGCGATAATGAATTCATGAAAGAAATGTTGCAGATTGCCAAAGAAGAGCTAATTCAAAACTTAGCTGACCTTAACAAAAGCTGGCAAATTGATGATTACAGCGGTATAAGATTTCATTCGCATCGATTCAAATCGCGTTCAAGAATATTGGGTTTGGGCTTAGAAGAAAAAGCTAATTGGGTGGAGTTCAATGCCAACAATTCGCAAAAAGAAGCCATCAGAAACAACATTGATTTATTTCAAAACATTTGCGAAAAAGTGTTGGTGGAAATCGATGAAGCCATTCAATCGTTTTCTAACATCTAAAATATAAACAATAAAAAATAATTTTTTCGATTTGAGATGTTCCTTTTCTGGTTGTTCGAACCGACAAAATAAATGATGTTATGCGTCAAACTTCGCATCGGCAACAGCTTTTAGCCGAAAATAAAAAAGGGACTTTTGATAATTTATATCAAAAGTCCCTTTCAGCGGGCTCAAAGTTCAATATTTCGAACCAATTTTTAAAGGATTTAGAAGAAATAATATGCTATTGCAAAGTATTTTATTAGTCATAAACAAAAAAGGGCTACCGTGCTTTTAAACGATAGCCCTAACAATAAAACCACTCACATAAGAGGCTCATGAAACAACACCTCGTTCATTTTTGATTTTTATTTGTGGTGCTCGGCTATAAACAGATTAATTAGTTTGTTTTACCAACTTAATGTATTTCACACTTTCACCTTGTGTAACTTTTTGGATATACATGCCATTTCTTAAATCAGCACCATATTCCAAATCTTTGTTTACTTCTGCTTTTAAAATAAAGTAAACCACACGGCCCGACATGTCATACACTTCCAAATTGATATCATCTGGACTATCACTTTCCAATTTTAAATGGAATGAATTCAATGTTGGATTTGGATAAACTGCCATGTTGAAACTTCCAGATGAAATTAATTCAGGCATATTATCGTTACCGTTTGAAGAATTAGTACTAACCAAAGCTGATTTAGCAGCAGGACACATTTGACCGCAACTTCCTAATTTGTCTCTTGAATGACCGCTTAAATGAGCAGGAACTGCACTTGTGCTGATAGAAAGGGTTTGGTTATTAGCTGGATTTCCATCAGGTGCATGACATAAATAAACCTTACCAGCTTGGTTAGGTACTCTGATGTCTTTTACACAAATTACAACCGAGCAAGTGCTACTGCAACCAAATTGATTAGTAATGGTACAAGTGAAATTATAACTACCTGCCGATGTTGGTGTGAATACTGGTGCTTTACAATCAGTACAACTTAAACCAGGAGCAGCAGTCCATTTATAACAAACATTACCTGTTGCACCAATTGCATTAGCAACTAATTTAACAGCTTGTGGTCCGTAGCCTAAATAAATGTTAGCTGCGTTTCCGCCTGTATAAGCGTAGCTTGTTCCGCATCCACCATAGCTACCATGTGAAGGTACGGTAGGAGTGATAGTACAAGTTGGAAGTGTTCCAACAACAGTTACAGTTGAAGTGCAAGTAGAAACATTACCACTTGCATCTTTCAAAGTAAGTGTAACAGTGTTGTTACCAATATTTGCACAAGAGAAAGTATTTGGTGAAACTGTCATACTTACAATTCCGCAATTATCTGTACTTCCATTGTTTACTTGAGCGGCAGTAATTGTTACACCACCACTATTTGGTGCGTTACAATCATCGTCATCGCTATCTCCGTCGTTATCATCATTGCCATGGCAACCATTAGTATTTGAATTCTTATTGCTTCCAGCTAATGTAACTGTAATGTTTTTGCAATTAGCAATTGGTGCTAAATTATCAATTACTGTTACTACTGCCACACAAGTAGAAGTGTTACCACTACCATCTTTTACAGTAAGTGTAACATTGTTATTTCCTTTATCACTACAAGTAAATGTAGATTTAGAAATAGTTGAAGAAGCAATGCTACAATTATCAGTAGCTGAATTAGTAACCTGTGCTGCTGTGATAGTTGCAGTTCCTGTGCTGCTTAAAGCCACAGTAATGTTTTTGCAAACAATAACCGGAGCAGTAACATCAGTAATAGTAACTACTGAAGTACAAGCAGTAGATACGTTTCCGCTAGCATCAGTTGCAGTTAAGGTAACATTGTTGTTGCCTTTGTTGCTGCATGTAAATGATGTCATTGAAGCAGTATAAGATGCAATGCTGCAATTATCGCTTGATGTATTTACCAATTGAGTAGCTGAAATTGTAGCTGTACCAGTAGTGCTTAAAGGCACGGTGATATTTTTACAAGTAACTACTGGTTTAGTATTATCAACAACAGTAATTGTACGAGTGCAAGTTGAGGTTAAACCGTGAACATCGGTAGCGGTATAAGTTACAACCGTAGCACCTAAAGCATATAAAGTAGCTGGGTGGCTGCTTACAATAGAAGCAACACCACAGTTATCAGTGGCTGTTGGCATAGCACAAGTAACATTTGCACCGCAAATACCAGCATCATTATTTACTGTAAGATTAGGAGCACAAGTAATTACCGGTGCTTGGTTATCATTCACCGTAACTGTTTGTGTGCAAGTAGCCGTTAAGCCATGTACATCGGTAACAGTCCAAGTTACAGTTGTTACACCCCAAGGATAAGTAGATGAGGTGTGATTATTTGTTACAGTTGCAACTCCGCAATTATCAGCAGTTGTTGGGGCAGTTAAAGAAACAGTTGCTCCGCAAACGCCTAAATCATTATTAACCGAAACAGCTGCAGCACATGTAATAGAAGGTGCTTCGTTATCAGTTACTGTTACTGACTGCGTACAAGTATTTGAATTTCCGTTGATGTCAGTTACTGTCCAAGTTACTGTAGTAGAACCAACTGGGAACAAGGCTGGTGCATCATTCGTAGTTGTTGCAACTCCGCAATTATCGGCAGTTGTTGGTGCAGTTAAAGAAACGGTTGCTCCACAAACGCCTAAATCATTATTAACCGAAACAGCTGCAGCACAAGTGATTGATGGTGCTTCGTTGTCGGTTACCGTTACATTTTGAGTGCAG
>CAIODY010000105.1 GCA_903857255.1 uncultured bacterium | reverse complement strand
AGTAAGATTTGCCCCATTACCAGAAGTAGCAGCCGAACCATCTAAATTGAATGTTTGTTTTGAACCACCACCGCCAAATGTATTATTAAAGAACCAGTATGTTCCATTCGTGGACATAAATTGCAACCCTTGATTTCCACTACCCGAATAGCCGGATGAAACATAGCCTTGTACACCAATTCTAATGCAGCCGCTTGTTGTACCTGATGTAGAGCCAAAAATAGCAGCACAGTTAGCATTGTTGTAAGTTGCCCCGAAGGCATTAGACTGAAATAATGTAGTTCCATCGGTGGTTAAATTGGAATAAGCCCCTAAAGAACCTGACACATTTACTTGCAATTGCTGATTGCTTCCCGCTGCGCCACTACTACCATTGGAAGCCGCAGTAATTCTTCCTTTGGCATCCACAGTAATATTAGCCATAGTATAAATGCCTGCTGTTACAGCCGTATTTGCTAATGTAATTGCGCCTGCTGTGGAAATAGTGGCATCTCCGCTTATTGCTACCCATTTATTGCCCGTTGTTTGTGCTGCATCAGCCATAAAAATTGTTGCATCTGCACCTATGCCTAACCTTACATTTGTTGTTGAGTAAGTAAGCAAATCACCTTTAGTTGTTAATGGTGAAATTAATGGTTGAACAAAGTTCCATGCTGTTATTGCGCTTGATACACCACCGCTGGCAGTCCCTTGAAGTACATAATTTCCTGCTGTGGAAGGAATGGAAGGGAAATTTACCCCTAATATCCCTCTTACATAAGGAGCAGGATAAGTGCCGCCCAAATCACCACTTGCGCCTGTCCCACTTGTTAAATAAGTTGATGTATCAATAGTAAATGCAGTTGAACCATTCCACTTTAATAACCCTGCCGAAGCACCAAAACCACCACTAATATAAGGAACTTTTGTTGTGTCTATCGCTACTGCGCCGCTGCCTGTGATAGTAGTGAAATTCATTCCTGTACCTGCGGAAACGCTTGTAACTGTTCCCGTACCGCCGCCGCCAATTACTGTAAAATCCCCTGCCGACCATGCGCCTGTATGTGCTGTTGTACATTGGTAAACTTGACCGCTATAAACGCAACAATCGCCAACTAAATAAGCTGTTGTTGCGCTAAATGCTTTCAATCCCAATAATGGTAAATCGGTAATGCGATTGATGTAGGAAACCGAAATATTTTGCAGTACACTTGCCACCATTGCAGCAGTAACTAAATTGCTGCCATTTGTGTAAATGTTAGCACTAATATTCGCTTGTGTGTTTGCTGTATTTAAAACTGTTGGCATATTTTTTTAATTGAAAAAATCGTTTGAAAAATCGTTGTTAAAATCGCCCAATAAAATCCCTGCTGGAATAAACCCTGTTGAATAAACAATGTTGTTGGCTGCATTATATTGGTTGCGTACTTGCCTTTGAACTAAAGTAGTATCGAATGAATAAATTTGCCCAGTAAACTTCATGTTAATATCTGAAATAGAATTATCAGCAATGAATTTATCTATTAAATCCAAAGTGCCGTAAGTTGATAGAACCAAATCATAAATATTCTGCCCTGCCAACGCTTTTACTTTGGCAATATTTGAAGTTGGTTGAACAACTGAATAGTTTATTTGAACTGGCTTTTTAATCACCAAAGCATCATCATAAAAAACCTGTTGCCCTGCAAACAAACTTAAATCTTGTGAAGTGCTTGTAATAAATGAATTGCGCTGCAATAAATCAAACATCGCATCTTGTGTGTTGTAGATTATATTGCAAAGCCCTTGCACGTTAATAGTTGGCGGTATGGAAAAAAGTTTTATCAATTTCTAAAGGCATTTGGAACGATAATTAATTGCCCTGATGCATCGAATGAAATAGTCGGCTTGTTCGTTGTGTAGCCATCGGCTTGTAACTGCAATATAATTTGTTGCGATAACAATGTTGTTTGACCCGAACTGTTTAAATAGTTATTTGCACCAACTCCCATGCTCGGATATTGTTTCCATTCGCCTGCTGATGAAGAAATTATATCGGCTTGGTGTTGGTTGTCGCTTGGTGCAATAATAAAATCATTCACCAATGGTGAAACGAATAAATCGCCACTCAAAGAATCTTGTTGTAAATCTAAAAAGTTTGTCATTGTATTATTGCTGTGTTTTCTAAATTAGTTAAACTTATTTGCGGTAATTGCGCCGCATTGAAAGTAGCAGCAGAAACCCCACTATCCAATATGCCCGAATAAACAGTTATTGCAACCCCTACCAAAGTTTTTAATGTATTTATTTCCGTTTGCAATGTGTTTAATTGTGTTTTTAAATCATTCACCTTTACCATTCCACCTAATTGCCCTTTGTTAAATTGCACTTGCGGCGCAACTATAAAAACTTCATCTAATTGCGAATAAGAAACAATCAAAGGTGAAACTCTTGTACTCAACAAAACAGTTACTTGGCTACCTATCGTTGGCTGTAAAATTACTCCATCATCAACAGTAGATTGAAAGCGTACGCCTTGAATATCTGCAACGCTGGTATCATTTAACGGAGTGCAAACACAAGTACGTGAAGCAATATCTACACTACTTACAATGCAATCTGCAATCGTTAATTTATCGGCATTGTCAGTGCCTGCTAACTTGCGAATAGCAACACCCAATTCTCGGTTAATATTTTCGTTTTCACTACCCATTTTGCAAAGATACTTTTAAATTCCGTTATCCAAATCTTGTTGGTTTAAAACGCCATCAATCCGCAAATCTATTTCTACTTTCTGACGATAACCGCCCATGCCATAACTTCGTGAAACACTTTTTACAAAGTAAGTTCCGTTTCTTTCGGGCAAAACATTATCTCTAAATGTTACTTGGTCTCCATGCTGAATAAATGGCAAACCGAATGTTGTAAATGTACCACGAAAGCCCTCGTAATACAACCGATTTAAACGAGCCTTTGCAAACTGTTTTAAACCATCTAAAGTATTGCCATCAGCATAAAACAAAGTAACCACGTTGCCAAAACTGCCCTCGTCTATTCCTGCTTTTATACCGCCTGTTAAGTCTTTATATTGCACGTTGCCCTTGTTATCTTTGTAAGCAAACACTTCCAATCGAGTGGCTTTATTTTTCATTCTACCATCAAATGTTTGTGTGCTTAATTCTTGCTTTGAAATTGTATAGGCTTTTACACCTACTTTCACATCATCAGCCCTTGTATATTGCATTTCATCGCTGATAATAGTCTTTTGAAAGTACAATACATGCGGTGGATTGTTATTAGTGTCAGGGTAATAAACAAAAGGCGAACAATGCAACACATCGCCACGAAAAAAACTTTCAATGTGAAATGTTTTGCGTAAATATTCCAATACTTCGGCTGGCGTTTGATTTTCAATTCTAAAATTACCTAAACTCATCGTTGCACCACCTGTTGTGAAAGAAAAATTTGTGTCTTTCAAAATGTAAGTAATCACATCGCTAATATCAGCCGCTGCCCAACTCATTTTATCCAAAAATATTTGCTTCAGCGCATACATATTATCTTCACAAGATAATTCAATCGGCATTTTGTTGATGACCTTTGTAATGTAGCCTGTAAATATAACATCGGGGTCGGGCAATACTTCCTTACCATTTCTATCAATGTAAATGTAAGAGGCTTGAATTTCGATTTTATCACCTCGAAAAAATGCAGCATTTTGTTGATTTGGTTGCCGCCCGTTGATAAATTTATTAGTATCTTTCAATGAAGTTTTCGAGCCGTCAGGATGTTTGATAAAAACATTTTTCGGAAACTTT
>CAIODY010000104.1 GCA_903857255.1 uncultured bacterium | reverse complement strand
TTGCTGATAAGCCTTTTGAAGCATCTGCCGCAATTAAATTTTCGGTTGGTACAATTTTCCATTCTTCATTTTCTCTGCCACAACCTTCGGCAAATTTTATGGTTGCAAAGTTTTTTGTTCGGCTTTTAATGCCATCTAAAATGTTCACTTTATTATTTCCAACACCACTATAACCGCCTAATCTGGCTTCCATAGCATCTTTGCCGATAACAGAAATCGCTTTCATTTTTTCATTCAGTGGCAAAATAGTGCTTTCATTTTTCAATAAAACAATCGATTCTAAAGCTGCTTGCAGCGCAACTTTTTTGGGTTGAAAATTTGTGTCGGCTATATTTTCTTCAACAAAAGGATGCTCGAATAATCCCAATTCAAATTTTGCACGAAGCACTCTCGATACCGCATCATCAATGCGTTTCATTGAAATGCTGCCATCTAAAAATGGTGGGATAAATAGTTTGTAATGCTCAAATGAAGTTTGAAAAATCACATCCAAACCATTGTTGATGGCTTGTTTGCTCGATTCAGCATAATCTTTTGTGGTATTGTGCAACACATTGGCACCACCAACGCCACCAGCATCCGAAATTACAAAACCTTTGAAACCCCATTCCTGCTTGAGTTTGCGGTTCAACAAATCATTATTCATGCTGCATGAAATGCCATTCAATGAATTATACGCCGCCATGATTGACCTTGAACCACCATATTTAATGCAGGTTTTGAAAGGCGGATAAAAATATTCGTTCATGAAATTTTCATCAAAATGAATAGGATAGCTATCTCTGCCGCCATCGCCTACATTAGCCACAAAATGTTTGGGTGTGGTAATAATATTCATTTTTTCCAACTCACTCACAAAAGCTAAACCCATGGCAGAACTTAAAAAAGGGTCTTCCCCATAAGTTTCTTCTGTTCTTCCCCAGCGCACATCCGAAGCCAAATTAATCACAGGTGATAGCACTTGATGAATACCTCTTTTCTTTGCTTCCATCCCCATTGAATGTGCCACTTGATGCATCAACGAAGTATCGAAAGTGGCTGCCAAAGCAATAGATTGAGGATAAACAGTAGCACCTTTGGTGATGATGCCATGCAATCCTTCTTCGAAAATGATGGCAGGAATTCCCAACCGAGTTTGCTCTACAAAATATTTTTGAATGGCATTTACTTTTGCTGCAAATGCTTTTTCATCATCGCTCGAATTATAGTTGAGCATTTGTGCCGCCACATCATTAGCATTGTTATCTCGGTTGATTTGTAAACCAAAAATTCCGTTTTTAAATTTTGCACCACCATCGCTCCAATCATCAGGAATCATAAATAATTGGAAGAATTTTTCTTCGATGGTCATGCGTTGCAACAAGTCTTGCACACGGCTTTCTATGGGTAGTTTGGCGTTTTTGTAGGCAGGAATGGATTGTGCAAAAAGCGGACTGGAAAGAAAAAATAAAACAGAAAACAGTAAAAATTTCATGCTGCAAATTTATCTTTAAATTTGAACAGAGATGAGTGGCTAATTATTTTTTCTTACTTTTACTTTCAACTTCAAAACAAA
Organism: uncultured bacterium; assembly: GCA_903857255.1. GTDB lineage: Bacteria > Bacteroidota > Bacteroidia > Chitinophagales > CAIODY01 > CAIODY01. Next base: position 202 of record CAIODY010000104.1, on the reverse strand, counting down.
TTTTAGCATGAAAAAAGTTTTTTTACTCGTTGTAGTTTTTAGTGTTTCATTTTTCGCAAAAGCGCAATGGAGCGAATTGGGTGGTACAAATAGTTTAGGTACTAATCAAAGTATCGGAACTATGTGTAAGGATGCGGCTGGGAATTTTTATGTAGCTGGTAGTATTACTAACACAAGTAGCTCTTATTATATAGCAAAATAT
>CAIODY010000103.1 GCA_903857255.1 uncultured bacterium | reverse complement strand
GGTTAAATCTTTTAATTCGGCATAAACAGCAGGCAATAGAGCCGCTAAGCCAGTGTTATCCATTTCCACCTTACGCAAACGATGCACCATGTGCAACATTTTTTGTTTGCAAATTTCTTCGCTGCCGGGTATTTGTATGCGTTCAAATTTTGCCTGAATATTTTTTTCAATTTGCTTAATCTTAAACGATTCTTTATTCGTAACCAATGCAATTGAAAAACCTGTTTTGCCTGCACGAGCCGTACGACCACTTCGGTGATTATAGAATTCCATTTCATCAGGCAAGTTCATGTGCAATACGTGAGTGATGTTGTTCACATCAATTCCACGGGCAGCTACATCAGTTGCCACCAAAAATTGTAAAGAGCGATTGCGGAAATTATTCATCACTTTGTCGCGTTGTTGTTGCGATAAATCGCCATGCAAAGCATCGGCATTGTAGCCATCTTTCATCAATTTTTCGGCTACCATTTGTGTATCGTTTTTTGTTCGGCAAAAAATCACACCAAACATTTCGATATTGAAATCAATGATTCGTTTCAATGCTGCAAAGCGGTCTTTTTCGCTCACTATGGCATATTGATGCGTAATATTTAAGTTAGATAATTGTTGTTTGCTTACACTGATTTCTTCAGGCTTATTCATGTAACGTGCAGCAATGCGGCGAATTTCATTAGGCATAGTTGCCGAGAATAACCACACATTTTTTTCTGCTGGCGTATCGCCCAATATCTTTTTGATGTCTTCTTCAAAGCCCATGTTCAGCATTTCATCGGCTTCATCTAATACAGCATATTTCAACGAAGTGATGTTCACTGCTTTTCTATCCATCAAATCCATCAATCTGCCTGGCGTAGCTACTACTATTTGAGCACCTTTTTTCAATCGGCGCATTTGGTCGGTGATGCTTGCACCGCCATACACGGCTACAATGTTTAATGGTTTTACATTTTTTGAATACACCACTAAATCGTTCATGATTTGTACACACAATTCACGAGTGGGGGCTAAAACTAAGGCTTGTGTGTGCTGACTGTTTTCATTGCACAATTCAATTAATGGCAATCCAAAAGCAGCAGTTTTTCCTGTGCCAGTTTGTGCCATTGCCAGCATATCTCTTTTCTCTTTTAATAAAAAAGGAATTGTTTTTTCTTGAATGGGCGTAGGTGTTACGAAGCCCATTTGTTCTAAATTTTGTAAAAGTTTTGTCGATAAACCTAATGATTCAAAAGTTTGCATGTTGCGATTTGATGTAATAAATATATTGTTGACGGTTCGGAAAAAGAAGTAAATTTTGGACTGACTAAAAACTAAGAACCCGTCAAAAAAGCTGTATCTGTTTTCTAAAACGATGGCAAAGGTAATGAAAATAAAGCACAACTTTACTACATTTCATAACCAACCTTTATTTATTGGTTGTATTGGAAGAAAAAAAATTACGCTCTCATTTATTTATCGGCTTCCATTTTTCTCAATTAATGCGCTTATTTTTTTAAGAAGGTTCAATTATTGAAAACCAAGTTTCTTTCAATAAAGAGATAAGCCTATTATTGGGGAAGTTAAATATTGGCTGTTGGAAACACAGCCAATAACATTATAGTTTAAGTATTACGGGGTGGTTGAAAACAGATTGAAATCAATTTAGCTTGCTTCGTTTAATTTGAATCTGGAGGAATACCTACCCTCATTTCACTGTTTCAACTTCATTTCCTGTTTGTTTTGATGGCTTGTAATATTGCAAGAGCCGTTTGTAACATTACATACATGCTATGTAATATTTCATACTGCTCATGTAATGTTTCTTTATAGGTTTGTAATATTGCACGCAGTTCATGCAATATTACATGAGGCACTTGCAATGTTTCTTTTGCCGCATGTAATATTTCATTTAACAAATGAAATGTTTCATGCGGTTAAATCAAATAAGAAATGATTCATTTCCTCCAGAATATTACCTTTTTTCAATCAGATATTGTTCGCTTCCAATCGAAAATGATTTCAAACCAATAAGCAATAATCTAACTTCTATACTTCCAAGCTTGTAACTTGGTAGAACTAATTCATTCAGAATATTACTACATCAAAATAAAAAAGGCATCAGAAATTAATGCCTTTTTGTTGAATTATTTCGTGCCTACGGCACTTTGCAAATCTTTTTGTTGGCAATTCACTACCGATATTTCATCACTAGGTGATTAAACAGCCCTGTAAGGGCGACATATTGGTAGGAAAAGATGGAAGAATGATTTGTAAAGCCCCATTGGGGTGAAATAGAATTTGTTGTGAAAACAATAATGTTGCGTAGTTATCGCCAAGCTGAAGCGATGATTTTGTGGGTAGGGCTTGGTGATTTCTTGGTTCAAAGATTTTGAATCAGGTAGTTCCGAAGTCCCAACACACAAAGCTCTTCTGCAACTTCGAAACAACAAATGCAGCTTCGCTTTCTACGAAGAATTTCTGAAAACAAAAAAGGCATCAATCACTGATGCCTTTTTTGTTGAATTATAATTTTGATTTTTCAGTATTAATTTTTTTCTACAATTTTCAATTACGCAGGTCTTTGCCGAATATAAGAATCAATTTTTATTTTGCAATCATCACAATGCCAAATACCATCGCTAAAATATAGCCTCATTAATGATTTGCATTTTGGACAGTGTCTAGGACGAAGTAGTTGAAAGAAGGCAGAAAAAAGAGTAGATACAAGTACAACAGCCCAAATAACTATATGCCGATAAAATATAAATGCAACAGTGCATGACACAACTATCATTAAGAAAAAGAAAATGAGAGTCGGCCTCCAACTCTCATTTTCTTTTTTGTATGATTTAAATTCATCCTTCATAACTCATCATTCATAATTCTTTACCAAATCTTAACTCTTGCACTATCGCTGCGATACATGAATTGACCAGATTGGATGTTGAAAGCTTTATAAAAGTTTTCGTTGTTGCTCACTGGTCCAATCACTCTGTATTCAGCAGGCGAATGCACATCGGTTTTAATTCTTCGTGCCATTGATTCAGGGCGCATTTGCACCATCCAGCTGTAAGCATAACTTAAGAAATAACGTTGGTCAGGCGTTAAGCCACCAATCTTTTCATTGCTTTGTCCTTGTTTAGTTTTTTTGAAAGCTTCATAGCCCATCACTACACCGCCTAAGTCGGCAATGTTTTCACCTTGTGTAGCTTCACCATTTATTTTCAAACTATCTAACACTTTATATTGGTTGAACTGTGCTACAATTTGTTTGGTTTTTTTATCAAATTTTGCTTTGTCTTCTTTGCTCCACCAATTGCGTAAATTTCCCTCTGGGTCATACTGACTGCCTTGGTCATCAAAGCCATGTGTTATTTCATGACCGATTGTGCTGCCACCAATCACACCATACAACACCGCATCATCAGGCATTCTGCCTTCATAACCTGGCACAATAATGTTACAAGCTGGTATCACAATTTCATTGTTAGTTGGCTCGTAGTAAGCGTTGTAAGTTTGTGGTTGCATATTCCATTCGGTTCTGTCAACAGGTTTGCCATATTTATTAGTGTTGTATTGATGTTGCCAAACGCTGCATGCTAGCACGTTTTTAGCATAACTGCTTCTGTCAATGGTTAAGTTGCTCATGTCTTTCCATTTATCAGGATAGCCCATTTTCATCGTGATTTTACTCAACTTGTATAATGCTTTTTGTTTGGTGCTATCACTCATCCAATCTAATGCTTTGATGTGTTCAGCATAAACATCTGCAATTGCTTTTCCAATCTCCGTAATTTTTTCTTTTGCTCCTGCAGGCAAATATTCTTTCACATACACCTGTCCGATTAATTCACCCAACAAACCATCGGTGTTTTCTACCACTCTTTTCCAACGAGGCTTTTGCTCTTTCACACCACCAAATATTTGTGAGAAGAAATGGAAGTTTTCTTTTTCAAAATTGCTTGACAAGAAAGGTGCATATTCATTCACTAAATGAAATTTAAAATAATTTTTCCAAACTGAAATAGGGAAGGCATGCAAAGTGTTTTCAAATGCACTCACAAATTCGGGCTGACCGATAATCATGGTGTCAACATTTTTTAAACCAAAAGCAGTTGCAAATTCACTCCATTTGAAGGAAGGAGTTAGGACATTTACTTTTGCCAAAGTCATTTTGTTGTAATTTTTATAAGGGTCTCTTAAATTTTCCAACTTACGTGAAGCCTTAGCCAATGCAGTTTCTAAAGCGATAATGTTTTTTGAAGATTTTTCAGCATCAGCAATTTGAGTCATCGTCAAAATGTTCGTTACATACTTTTGATATTCTGCACGAATCATTTTTGTTCTTGCATCATTTTCAAAATAATAATCTCTATCAGGCAATCCCAATCCACCCTGACTCAACCACACTGCATATTTGCTGGCGATTTTATCATCTCTGCCAACACCATAACTGAAACCAACACCAACACCAATCGAATGCAAATGAGCAATTGCGCCATTCAAATCATTCACGGTTTTTATTTCGTCAATCTTTTTCAACTCATCTGTCAATGGTGAAATGCCTTGTTTATCAATATTCGCAGTATCCATTCCGCTGAAATAGAAATCACCGATTTTTTGTTTGTTGCTGCCTACGTCATTTTTTTCGTTCATGGCTTTTGTGCACACTTGAAAAATTTCGGAGTTGATAGTGTCTTGAATAGTTCTAAAAATTCCATTGCTATTTTCAGATGCAATAATGGGATGTTGTTTGAACCAACCATTGTTGGCATATCGCCAGAAATTATCGCCAGCATTGATTGTGCTATCAATGTGAGATGCCAATGGGTCGGGCATTTGCGCTGTTTGTTGATTGATTCGCGAACAAGAAAATAACATTACAAATGATGCAACTGCAATGATGAAAGATTTATTGAAATTCATTTTTTTGATTTTTAGAATTGCGAAAATAAGTTTTAAATTGCTAAGATGCTTGAAAAAAAAAGTAATTGGAAAAAGACCATATCAAACCAGCTATTGTTTTTCTAAAAAAAAAGTCTATTTTTGAATTCTATTTTTTCTCATTCACTACTAAAACAATAAACAAATTAAATGAAAAAGATTACATTAATGCTGTTGTTCACAGCAGTTTCAATTTGCTCATTTGCCAAACCAGTTGATTTAATCACAGCACAAAAAGTGGCTACTTCTTATTTCAATCATTTTAATGCTGATGTTCAAAGTACTTTAATTAAAAGTCAATTTTCGAATGAAGGCTCAAATCCTATTTCCTATTACATTTTCGACTTTTCGCCAAAAGGCTTTATCATTGTTTCAGCTGATGACCGCTGCATTCCAATCATTGGTTATTCAACTGAAGGAAATTATGTAGAGCCTGCACAAGGCAACACGTTTAAATTTTGGATGGATAGAAGAACAACTGAAATTCAATACATCATCAAAAATAATTTACCTGCTGATGAAAATATAAATAAACAATGGAATGACGGAATGAATAATACCATTGCTCGTGCAAAAACTGGAAGTAGTATTCTTCCACTTTTAAATTCAATAATTTGGAATCAAAGTAATTACTATAATTACTATTGTCCAGCTGATGCTTCATCAGCAATTGGAAACGGTAAAGTGCCAGTTGGTTGCGTTGCGACAGCTATGGCTCAAATCATGAAATATTGGGATTATCCTTGGCAAGGAGTTGGCTCAACTTCGTATAACGCATCGGGTTATGGTACACAATCTGCCAACTTTGGTTCAACTCTTTACGATTTTAAAGACATGAAAAATTCAGCAGTAGCAAGTTCATATACTCAAATAGCAACTTTGATGTACCATTGTGGTGTTGCTGTAAACATGAGTTATGGCGCATCAGGAAGTGGTGCACAAATGAGTGGTACAAATTATCCATCAGCACAAAAAGCGTATACTACTTACTTTCGCTACAATACAACTAAATTAAAGGCATACAGCCAAAGTAATTTCACAACACCTCAATGGATTACCATGATTGAAAACGAATTGAACCTGCGCCGTCCAATTCAGTATGATGGTTTTGACCCATCTAACGAGGGACACTCTTGGGTTTGTGATGGCTATGATACCAATGATAATTTGCACATGAATTGGGGTTGGGGTGGGCAAGACGATATTTATTTTGCAGTCGGTGCATTAAACCCATCATCATTGGGCGCTGGCGGTGGAAGTGGTGGCGGATTTAATAGTGGTGATGGAATTTTAATCGGCATTGAACCGAATGGTGACCCTTATGAGGGTACTAATGGCGATAATACAACCCATAATGCTTATCAAGTACCATTAACTTTTAGCAACGATTCTACTGCGTTTATTACTAACTATGCTAGCATTCATACTTTGAGTGATACTGATTATTATGCTTTTAATCTTCCAGCAGGTTATAATTACGCTATCAATTCAAGTGTTTATGATAAATTGAATCATCAAACAATCGGTAATTATACTGAAGATGCTTATGCACAATATGAAATTGGAACATCTAATTGGGGAGTGCAGAATGATGATACCATTGCACCTTTCGTAGCATCAGGTGGTAATACGGTTTATTACAGAGTTTATCCGTTTGTAAATACAGTGTTAGGTTCATACCGATTGAATGTTAGAATTAAAAGAACCGCTTGGGCAACTGGCATTGAAAATTTAAACAGCAATAAAATTGTTGTTTATCCAAATCCAGCAAATAATACTTTGAATGTTAGCAGTCAATCAATGATTAGCTCGATTGAAATAATCAATGTGCTTGGGCAAGTTGTAAAAACTCAAACGCCTATAGAAGACAACAAAACTATGGTTGACATTTCAGCATTAACCAACGGTATTTATTTTATTAAAGTGAAAGATGCGGAACAATTATTTACACAAAAAATTACTGTAAATCATTAATGGCATAATTTTTTATAAAAACGTCCATGTAACTATTTAAAGTTTGTGGACGTTTTTTTTATTTCTCAAATCAATCATCATGCAAAAAATATTTTTTCTTTTCTCGGTTGTATTTTTTACTTTTTTTATTTCTTGTAAATGCACCAAACCTACTAAAGCAGTTGCATCGCAAGCTGTTGGATCTAATTTTAAAACAACTGGACCAGCAGCTGTTATTTATAAAACTAAAAAAGATTACAGCCAATTTGTGCCTGTAAACTTATCTGATG
>CAIODY010000102.1 GCA_903857255.1 uncultured bacterium | reverse complement strand
TGCTTTGAATGCTGCTTTGCCAAACACTTTTGCCCATTGTCCGTTTACTAATTACATTCAAAGCACCACCATTGATGTGCTATTTTATAACCAACATAAATTTGGTTATAGAGGCATTAAAACCCTTTGCACGAATACAGAAGATTTCAACTTGTTCACCTTATTCATTCAAGATACTATGTTGGCAAGAGTTCATGATACCACATTCTTGTATGTGGTACTTTGTCATACCCAATCAGGCAATAGCACTACTATTAGAGATGAACAAGACAGTACTATTTTGCACAATTTAGTTGCTACTTTCAATCACTTACCTAACGTGATTTATATGGGTGATTTTAACACCAGCACCACTACTGAAACTGGTTATAATTTACTCACTCATCAAACTGATTCCACCAAAAATTTTTATGACCCTCCTTTTTCCTTAGACCATAACTTAAGTTATCCATTAAACTTTGGCAATAATCCTTCGGCATGTGCCAAATTCCTCACCACTTCTACCCGATTATCTGCTTCTATCCCTAATAGTTGTGGCACATCGGGTGGTGGAAAAAATTGGTACGACCATATTTTATTATCGAACTGGATTAAGAATAATACTTTTAATATTTCTTACTTACCTCACTCCTATTACACCATTGGCAACGATGGACATCGAGTTGGAATATCAGTAAATGATAGCAGCACCATTAAGAACACCTCTGCACCAAGCATAGTAGTGAATTCGATGTTTCAGTTTTCGAATAAATATCCTATTGCAGCTAAATTAGTTTATCAATATAAAAACGCTATGCCAGCCACAGGTATTGCTAATGTTGGCAATTCGGAAAGCAATAATTTAGATGAAGTAGAAGTGTATCCTAATCCGGCAAGCCAGTCATTTGTAATTAGTAATTTGGCATCAGTAAATACAATTATGATTACAAACATCATGGGGCAAATTGTAAAAACAATCAATAATCCCTCTACTAATGACTTACGACTTTCGGCTAACTACTTACCCAACGGCATTTATTTTATCACCATCAATAATGCCACTCATCGGCGCACCTTGAAATTGGTGATTGCTGGTGGCAATAAGTAGTTATCTAAATTAGCTTCCGTGAAGTTTTTTTGTAGTGGTGGGCTTTGGGTTTGTCAGTTTTATTTTATAAAACGGTGAATTGCTATATCAGCGTTATCCTGAAATGAAGTGTTTTTCAAATCAGTGTAAAAAGTACTCTGGTCAACTAGGTCGCCTGATAATTTACCGGCTGCACTTGCATAAAAAACGCCACTCTTATATCGGTCATCGGAAATTCCATCTACAAAGCGTTTTGCGCCAACTTCCAACTCATGCACCATATTTCCCATCAATGGGAATACAACAGGCATCATCAAATTCTTCAACATAAATCGCATTGCTGGAGGAAGATAATTTGGTGCCAGCGTTCCTTTTGTGTTCCCAGGACTTACGACAACAAATTTGAGGTTAGGATATTTTCTTGCCATGGATAAAGTCCATAAGGTTGTTACATATTTTACGTATCCATACGCTTGCGTTACATCGAACTTATTACCAAAATATGAGCCATCAAGCACACCAGCAAACTCATCTACAGAAGAAGTTTTCATTGCAACTGGTTTCATGCCGAGCAGCTTTACACCGGGTACAGCTTCTGCACTTACTGAAAGTACTGCTTTTTTTAACTTATCGTGCTTTATTAGTTCATCTACTAAAACGACATGCCCTAAAATATTGGTAGCCGCTAATTCATTCATACCAGAAGACGTAATTTTTGCAGCCGTTTTGCCAACCATTCCACCTGCATTTAGAATTACTGCATCAATAGGTTCTTTTATTTTTTCTACTGCTTTTCTTACAGAATTGACATCCAAAACATCACCAATAATAATTTCAAAAATCTTTTTCCCTGTTTGCTTCTCCAATTCATTTTTTGCAGCCTCTGCTCTTGCTTGATTTCTACAGAAAAGAATTATCTTTTTTGTTTCTTTTTTCAATGCTAATTGTCGGGCAGTCTCTTTGCCAAGCCCAATATTTGCTCCTGTTATTAAAATACTTTCGTTCATTTTTTATATCGTTTTTTTATTAGTGAAAAATCACGATGCAAAAATGAAACTTAAAATAAATTCAAACTTGGCTGAAAAGTTTAAAGACTAGTAAATTCAGTTCATCTACTTCTTACGGTACTCGGAAGGTGTTTGATTATACTTTAGTTTGAAGGTCTTTGTGAAATGTGAAGTATCCTGAAAGCCAACTTCGTAGCAAATTTCAGATACAGATAATTCGGTTGATTCTAATAATTCAAGTGCTTTTTCCAATTTCTTTTCTTTAATAAAATTGGCTGGTGTATCACTAAACTGTGTTTCAAAATCTCTCTTAAAAGTTGATAGGCTTCTCCCGGTCAAAAGGGCTAACTCAACTATTGAAATAGAGGAGTATAAATGCGTTTCCACTACTTCAAATAAATCTGCTTGTCTTGGGTTAAATAAATGTGAGAATAAAGTAAGTATATTTTTTGCATGGTCTGTTTGAAGAAGCAACAGGATGAGTTCTTTGATTTTTAATTTAAGCAAATCGTCTGTAACCAAGTTTGGATTCTCAAAATAAAAATCAAGGCTTTGGATGAAATGGGTCATCACACCTTGCTTTTCTATTTTCTTGATATAGGGTTTATGAGCATCACCTTTTATGAAATTCGGGAATTCATTTTTGTATAATTCTTTCAAAATATTTGGATATAGATGGACAGCATACACTTCGCAAGTTTTGGTAGGATGTTTTTGAATTGCGTTTGTGAAGTAGTTACCACATCTCAATAAAACACTTTCCTCTGTTTGAATAGATAGCTTGTCAGTTGGGGAAATGACAGATAGCTCTCCTTCCTTAAGATAAGTAAAACAGGCTTCGTCTTGAAAAACTGCATCAAGTCTTATTGGTGGCTTGATGATTAATTTTTCAATTGCACATTTATTATTGATGTCAAAATGTTTTCGGTCTATTATCATTTTTTTTCTCGTTCGTGTGCAAAATTAGAGGATTAAAAAATGAAAAGGTGGGGCGAAGCCCACCTTTTTTGTTTGTATTTTTTTTGTGTCGGTTGGTGTGGCTCGTATGCCGTTTCAAGTTTGCACAAATGTTTGTAGAAGCGATTACTCATGTGTTGCCATTTTTGCTGCGGTGATATATTTCGTGTAATAAATTCCGTTGTAATCGTAATTTGATTTTGCCGAATACAAAAGTAAATATCTGTCGTAACCTTCGGTTGAATTAAAAACTGACGGATAACTTCCCAATTGTTTTATTTCTAAACCGTGAGTGAAATTTGCGTTTGCACTTCCTTCTTTATATTCCATGTTTAGTGAACAAACTTTTGCAGAAACATTTCTTTTGAGAACTGAAGTCATTGTAACAGGATTAGAAATACTTGTATGATAGTTGCCACTAAGAGTTATCATTTTCCAAGTCGGGTGTTGGCTGAATTGTGCTTTGATGTTCATTGCCATTAAACTATCTCTGAAAGGAACAACATCCTTATCTCTGTTGGTATCAAAAAAGAAAACTTTCACTTTCGGATTTTTATTCAGTGTTGAAATAAGGTTTGCCCAAGGCAAAGATTCTCTTCCGTCTAAATATGGTGGATTGCTGAAAAATTCACTTTGATAAACACTGCTGTCGGTGTGAAGCGAAACAAATTTTGTCATAAACTCTGCTGGGATTTCCAAACCAACCAAAACGCTGTCACCTTTGTTGGCGAAAAGATTTGTCAAGCCGCTAACAAATGCTGCTGATTCGTTTGTGCCGTGCATCTCTCCAACCATTACAATCTTAAACGGAGAAAGCAAATTGTAAACGCTATTGCTTAACTTCTCTGGGTTGTCAAAACGAATTGCGTTTGCTTTTAAATACGCCTCATTGTCTTGTCCGCTTGCACTGAAAAATGTTAGCGTCAAAGCGAAAAGTAAAAGTGTATTTATTGTCATGTCGTTTGATGTTAGCTGTGTTAGCGGTTCGTTGTTTGTCAAAAGTTATTTCCAATAATTTTTCATAAGGTCAGCTACCCAAATAGGTTGTCTAATTTGGCCTTTGGGTTGGAACTCTTTAAACACAGGCTTAATGTCCATTACAGGTGTCCCGTCAATTGCGTCCAGATATTTTACTTTTATTGTACGACCATTGTGTTCTAATAGTTCAACTGTACAAAGTCCGATAGTATTTGGTCGGTCTTTTTTACGTTGTCCGAAAATACCAACTAACGGATAATTAGGATTTCCCCTTGGTCTGCCAGAAAAAACGATGTCTTTGGGTTTAACTTTGTCGAAGTAGTAAATAATTTCAAGGTGCGAAAAATCCGAAATGTTTTCAAATGCTTCGGTCGGAATATGGTCTGCAAGTTCAATGTCCGCAATAACTGTCTCCCAAAAGTCGTCCGTTGGCGTTGTCCTAGAATTTTTTACTATTGCAACTGAATTTAATTTGATTTCCATTTGTCTGTCTGTTTATTGGTTGTCGTCCAATGGTTTCCAATGTCCTTTTGTAAAAAAAAACATTGCCAAACTTTGGTGATTGAAACACATAATAAAATGGCTTTCCATTACTGTAAAGTGTCGGCTTGTCTTCAATTATGTGATGTCTTGGCGAATCTACTTGTAAAACTATTCTTGCACTTTTATATCCGTCAAGAAATTTAACTTTTCCTTTGTTCGTCTTGATAATTGTTTCGTTGTCCGTCTGGTAAAACAAAAATTCATTCTGTTTAGTGATTTCAAAACGAAAATGATTGTATTGCCAGTCTGCTTGTCTACCCGAAAACTTTGTCCTGTCAATGATGTATTCACCGTAAACGTCACTTTGTTTAAATCTTCTGAAGTACTCAGCTATATTTCCAATTATGAATAAACAAAACATACCAAGAACAATCAACCCAATTATTTTTAAGAGTCGAAGTGCTCCGTGAGATTTTACAAAAACCAACAACAATAAAAGTATTATTGTCGCAGGTACAAGTACGAAAATGAAAAATAAAAAAGCCATTTTGTTGTCTTGTTAATTGTCTGCCGTGAGCTGTCTAAACTTGCCGCTAACGTTCTCGGGGCTACAGTTGCAGCGGTTTAGTGTTTTGTCCGCTGTGCCACGAAAACAAAAGTAGGGGAAACAACCGAACTTTCAAATTGCTCGTCAAGCCGCTGTAACAGTAGCCCCGTGTTGGCGGCTGCCCAAGTTGTCTGTCTTGTGCTTTTTGTCATTGCTATTTTGATGTTTTTTTTCTGATTAAAAAAGTTGTTTCGTGGTCTTGGTGAAGGTTCGTCAATACTTCAAGAATGTTCGTGAGCAATAGAAAAATAGATGGGAGAGTAGGTGGGATAAATTTATTTTTCTGTAAAATAAATTGGAAATCTGTTTAGATAATTTTAATCCTTTTTAAAGAGGCGATTAAAATTTTGTTGTGTTCTTATTTTCACTTCCAAAGGTTAGCTTGATACAATTATCTTTAAGAGAAACCAATCGAATAATGAGAATTCAAATCAAGTATTTTTTTGAAAAATGTATAGCCGTTTGTTTGTGCTGCAAGAACAAAAGTTAGAAGAAGAAATTTGAAATTTGCAATGCCGCAATTCCCCCTTGTAAAGGGGGTTAGGGGGATTTGTTTCAATTATTCTTCCTCTTCTTCTTCTCTTTCACTTCTGGATTTTTCTCCTCAACATCCAACACATAATTTTCAATCACCCTAATCACATGTTCCATGTTTTTCTTCACATCTCCATCATCAAACCGAAGAAAATTCAACCCCATTTGTTCTAATATTTTTTGTCGGGTTGCATCATTCAAATATGCATCAGGCATTTGATGCGAATTGCCATCAATTTCAATGACTAAATTCAATGCCTTGCAATAAAAATCAACAATGTAATTGTCCAGCGGCTTTTGCCGATTGAATGTATAATCGTATAGCTGAGCCGATTTTAATTTATTCCAAAGTAATACTTCCGCAAGCGTTGAATTGTTTCTCAACTCACGAGATAAGTCACGAAGGTTTTTATTGTAAGGAAGAAAAAGCATTTTTAATTTTATTTAGAAAATCCCCCTAACCCCCTTTGCAAGGGGGATTCCAGCTGCGTAGCAATTTTTGTTGAAATGTGAAAATACAATTTTCAGAATTAAAATTCTTTTTGAGTATTAAAAAAAACAAAATAAATTATGTTAGAAGAATGCTCTTAGAATCATGCAGAAGGCAATTTCATTTTCTAAAAAGGTAACAGGGTTTTGGACTTTAATTTTAGCGAAATATTAAATTGACATTTAGCAGCAATATTTAAAACTTTACTGTGCCGCAATTCCCCCTTATAAGGGGGAAGGGGGGGATTTGTCTTTCGAAAACAATTACTCCAAAATCTTTTTTCCCTTCATCGCATCTGCAATGGCAATATCCATCACTCTTTCAGCAAATGGTCGGGTGAAATTATTTAAGTCATCCATGCTTTTATGAATTATATTTCTTTCGGTTTGTTGCAACGAATTTTTTAGTTCAACCAACAAATTTTTTGTGGTAGAAATTTCTTCTGCACTCAACAGCGATTCATTTTTTTGCAAGAATTTTTCTGTAACCAAAATCATTTGTTCGGCTTCGGTTTTGGCTTCCTGCAAGCCTCTTTCAGCCATATCGTCTTTTGCATTTTCAATAGATTCGATGAGCATTTTTTCAACTTGTTCATCCGTTAAACCATATTGTGGTTTCACTTCAATGCTTTGTTCAACACCACTTCGTAGCTCCTTTGCTTTCACCATTAAAATTCCATCCGCATTTATCGTGAATTGAATTTCAACTTTTGGAAAACCTGCCGGCATGCCCGGAATGCCCGATAATACAAACTCTGACAGTTTTCTGTTGTCTTTTACTAAATCTCTTTCGCCTTGAAAAACCGAAATTTTTATTTGCGATTGTCCATCTTTTGAAGTGGTATAAGTTCTTCCTGCTCTTGTTGGAATTTTTGAATTTCGAGGAATAATTACATCCATCAAACCACCCATGGTTTCAATGCCTAATGACAATGGCGTAATATCCAACAACAAAATATCTTTTTGATTACCAGCCAATACATCCGCTTGTATAGCGGCTCCCAGCGCAACTACTTCATCAGGATTTAAAGAATCATTCACAGGTTGATTGAAAAATTCGCTCACTTTTTGTTTCACAAATGGCGAACGGGTACTACCACCAACCATGATGACTGCCTCAATATCTTCACGTTTCAAATGTGCATCAGTCAAAGCTTTTGCACAGCATTGCAAAGTTTTTTCTACAAAAGGATTAATTAATTCTTCCAACTTTTCAATCGTTAAATTCAACGAAAAATTATCTAACTGATGATGGGTTGAATTGGTGCAAGCCAAACTTTTTTTAGATTGTTCGGCGTACATTCTTACCGCTTGTTGTGTGTTAGAACTATTGCTGTAAGCGGTTTTCAAGCCTTCCACATTTTCTAACCAATAATCAACAATAGCTTTATCTAAATCATCGCCACCTAAAAAAGTATCGCCATTGGTTGATAACACTTCAAAAATTCCGCTTTGAATATGTAAGATGGAAATATCAAAAGTGCCTCCGCCTAAATCATACACTGCAATTTTTTTTTCTTCATCTTTCTTCAAACCCAAGCCGTAAGCCAAACTTGCGGCTGTTGGTTCGTTTACAATTCTCAATACATCTAAGCCTGCTAACTTGCCTGCATCTTTTGTGGCTTGACGTTGTGTATCATTAAAATAAGCAGGAACTGTGATAACACATTTTGTAACCGATTTATTTAAAGCAGCTTCGGCTGTGGCTTTCAACTCTTTCAAAATCAAACTTGATAATTCAATCGGCGAATAAAACTGATTGCCGATTTTTATTTTTACTAAACTTTCGGTGTTGTCATCAATCACTTCGTAGCTGAAAAAATTCTTAAAATCTTTTACATCTCCAAAAGATTTTCCCATCAATCTTTTTACAGAAAACACCGTTCTTTCAGGTGCTTCAACAATTTTTGCTTTGGCTTCATCGCCTACTAAAATGTTTCCATTTTCTTCAAAATGAATGATAGACGGAATCAAAGTATGCTTGCTATTTTTTGCCAAACAAACAGGCTGACGATTACATTCATCAATATAGGCTACCAAACTGTTGGTGGTGCCTAAATCAATGCCCAGAATCACTTCGTGGTCAGCAGGGGTGTCAATTTTTCCTTTAACTAAGTTGATGGATATTTTTGCCAATTCTAAATTTTATTTGGTTGTAAAAATAAGATGAGATGCGGCTTAAACAACTTTACACTTATAATTGTTTACGTGATGCAAATCAGCCGACAATAAATTTTTGCGCTGTATTTTCGCCATCAATAAATTAAAAATGGAATTAGCTACACTTAAACAAACTAAAATTTCAGCCGAGTTAAATTCGATTGCTGAAAAAGTTTTAAACGAAATAAGAATTACCGAAGCGGAATGCTTAACGCTTTACAATCAAGCAGAATTAGGCTTCTTGGGCTGGTTAGCGAATATTGTTAGAGGAAAAAAAAATGGCAATAAAGTTTTTTTTAATCGCAATTTTCATATCGAACCAACTAATTTATGTGTGTTTCATTGCAAGTTTTGTAGCTATAGTAGAACCTTGAAAGAAGAGGGTGATGGCTGGTTTATGACACAAGAACAAATGTTGCACATCGTTGAAAAATATAAAAATGAACCTGTTACTGAAGTGCATATTGTGGGTGGTGTTCATCCGAAATTAACAATGGAATGGTTTGGTGAAGTGTTTGAAAAAATAAAAAAAAAATCTCCCAACTTACACATCAAAGCCTTTACAGCTGTGGAGTTGGAGTATATGTTTCGCAAAGCAAAAGTCAGTTATACCGATGGCATGAAATATTTACAATCATGCGGAATGGATTCCATTCCTGGTGGTGGCGCAGAAATTTTTGATGAAGGCATCAGAAAAGAAATTTGTGCCGATAAAGCTGATGCATCGCAATGGTTGGCTATTCACAAAGCGGCACACGAAATTGGTATGCACAGCAATGCAACGATGTTGTATGGGCATATTGAAAAATTTGAACATCGGGTTGACCACATGAATCGGTTAAGAAATTTGCAAGATGAAACCAATGGCTTTAATACTTTCATCCCATTAAAATTCAGAAAAGAAAACAACGAAATGAGCCATGTAGGCGAAGTTTCAGTGATTGAAGACTTACGTAATTATGCCATTAGCAGAATTTTTTTAGATAATTTTAATCACATCAAAGCTTACTGGCCCATGATTGGCAGGCAAACAGCGCAATTGAGTTTAGCTTTTGGTGTGGATGATTTGGATGGAACTATTGATGATTCAACAAAAATTTATTCGATGGCTGGTGCCGAAGAAAAAAGTCCGAGTTTGACTACTGAAGAATTAATACAAATGATTAAAGCAGTTGGCAGAACTGCTGTTGAACGGGACACTTTATATGGTGTAGTGAATGAATGGAATTAATGGTTTGACAAGCTCACCATAATGGTCATACTAAACTTGTTGGAGTATATTTGCAAGAGATGTTTTCAAAAATAAAATACAAACTCATTGGGCTGATTTCGCCAATTATTCCTACTGATTATTTTTCAAAAAAATATCCAGTCAGCATAAAAGGTATTGTAAAAATTGATGAGAAAATTATTCTGCTAAAAAACGAACGCAACGAATGGGAGTTGCCTGGTGGAAAACTAGAAGATGCTGAAACTGCCCAACAGTGCGTTGTTCGGGAGATTAAAGAAGAATTAAACTTAGATGTTGTAGTAGAAAAAATGGTAGATGTTTGGTTGTACAACATTCAAAACAAAGTAAAAGTGTTGATTATTACTTACCAATGTAAATTGCAAAATCCATCTTCCAACGAAATAAAAATCAGCCATGAACACAAAGAAGTTGGGCTGTTTTCTCTGCAAGAAATTGAGCAATTGAATATGCCTAATGGATATAAAAATTCAATCAATAAAACAAAAATGGTGTAATCTATTTTGTAAGTATTGAACAAGCTTTCCAAAAAATTAATTCTGTTCAACAGAATCAATTTTACATGAATTTATTGCACAACAACCTGCATTGAAAAATGCACTGTATAAAAACCAAACACCAAATAATCCAGATGGAATATCGTTGGAGAATATTGCATAACCAGCCAATGCAGCACCTACAATCGCTCTAAGCCATCTGGCGAAAGTCCATTGACGAATCTGAATCATTATTTGTAGATTTTATTATTCAAACTCATCCAACCTCCGCCATTATACACTTCGCTGAAACCTGCATTGCGTAAGATACCGGCAGCCGATGCACTACGCATTCCTGAAGCACAACAAACAATCACTGGTTTCTTTTTATCAATTTTTGAAAGCTGACTAGGCAAAGCATTCAATGAGATATTTTTTGAGCCCTTTATATGTCCGCCAGCAAATTCACCTCCGCTGCGTACATCAATTATTTGTGCCCCATTATTTACTAACAGTTTGTAATCAACTGCTGGTGCAGTTTTGAACAAGTTTTTGAAAAATCCTATCATTGTTTATTTTGTTTTTAAAATGGTATTGACATATAACCACGAACCCCCATTATACACTTCATCAAAATTATTTCGCTGCAAAAGTGCAGTAGCAACGCCACTTCGAGTGCATGATGCACAACACAATACAATTGGTTTGGGCATTGATTTTAATTGCTCAAAATTATTTTCGATGGTGTTTAATGGAATATTAATTGAACCTGAAACTGCGCCAAAAGAAAATTCTTCGGGCGTACGGACATCCACTATGGTGGCTTTGCCCGATTTAATAATGTTTTCTACCAACATATTTTTCGATTAGTTTTTTTTACAAGTTTTGATGCCGAAAGGCAAATACAATGGGCAAAATGAAAACAAACTGGTGATTAAAAAAATCAAAGCAACAGCTTCTAAAACCAATGCTAATGTGCCATTGATTAAATGACCGAAATACAAACCAGCAATTGCTAAGGCAACAATTAAGCGTATAATTCTATCCGCATTTCCCATATTCTTTTTCATAAAAATTGAATTTTGTTGCTGCAAATTTCAATTGAAAGAAATTGGAACTTGGCTACTAATGTTACAAATCTCTTAGCAGCTTGATTTGATTTCGATATAACAATAGTTTATTCTGAATTTCTAACTGCTTCAAAAGCCTTGAAATCACTACTCTTGAAGTGGCTAATTCATCAGCTAATTGTTGGTGAGTGATATTGATAACAGCCGAACCACTGTGTTTTTGTTTTTCTTTTAATGAATGAATTAATCGTTCATCTAATTTTTGAAAAGCAATGCTATCAATGGCTTTCATCAATTCATCAAATCGGGTTTGAAAAGTGAGCATCACAAAACTTTTCCATGAAACATATTTCATCATCCATTCATCCATTTTATTGTTTGGAATCAAAAGCAAATCAACATCATCTTCAACCACTGCTTTTATTTCGCTTTTCCGATGGGTCATGCAGCATGTAAACGACATGGCGCATGATTGTTTTGGTAAAATATAGTACAGCAGCAGTTCTTGCCCTTCTTCATTTTTCCTGTTCACTTTTATTGAACCACTCAATACAATGGGGATGAAACGAATAGTATCGCCATAATCCATCATGGTTTCACCAGCTATCATTTTTTTTTCGATGCAAGTAGTTGCGATTTCATCTAATAATGCTGCTTCAAAAATATTTTTATAACTGCTCAAATCAGGCATTTTGAAATTGATTTTGATTCAAAAGTAATCAATCGTAAAAAATAAATTTCACTACTTTCGCTGCTTAAATTTTACAAGATGAAATACTTACCAATTGACTCCAAATTATTTGTTGAAAACAGAAAACGTTTTGTTGCAAAATTGAAACCTAACTCGATGGCAATTTTCAATGCCAATGATATGATGCCGCGAAATGCTGATGCACCGCACTTTTGGCGTCAAAACAGCGATTTATTTTACCTTACTGGAATTGACCAAGAAGAAACCATTTTGATTTTATTTCCTGATTGTGAAATTGATAAACGCAAAGAAATTTTGTTTATCAAACGCACTAGCGAAGAAATCGCAGTGTGGGAAGGACATAAATATTCTATCGAGGAAGCCCGTGCTGCCAGCGGCATTCAGGATATTTATTGGTTAGATGCCATGCCTGTGATTTTAAATTTATTAATGCGCCATGCCGAACACGTTTATATCAACACCAATGAAAATGATAGATATTATCACGAAGTGCCTTATAGAGATTTGCGATTTGCTCATCGCTTAATGAAAGGTTATCCTGCGCATAGCTATCAACGCAGTGCGCCTATTATGGCGGCTTTGAGGGTGATTAAATCGGAAACAGAAATTGTTTTGACGCAAAAAGCTGTTGACATTGCAGGCAAAGCTTTTGCAAGAATGGCAAAGAAAGTGAAGCCCGGCGTTTGGGAATATGAATTGGAAGCAGAAATGATTCATGAATATATTTCAAACCGAGCTACTGGTCATGCTTTTGAACCCATCATTGCCAGTGGTGCCAACAGTTGTGTGTTGCATTACAACAAAAACAACGAACAATTAAAAGATGGCGATGTGATATTGTTAGATTTTGGTGCGGAATATGGCATGTACAATTCAGACATCACAAGGGTTTTGCCAGTGAATGGGAAATTTACTGCCCGACAAAAAGAAGTGTATAATGCTGTGTTGAACATTCAAAAACAAGCTAAAAAGATGATTGTAAGCGGCACTGAACGCCAGCCTTATGAAAAAGAAGTGGGTAAAATTGCTACAGAAGAATTAATCAAACTCGGTTTGTTGAAACAAGAAGATGTAGCCAAACAAAATCCTGATGCACCGCTTTACAAAAAATATTTCATGCATGGCACATCGCACTTCTTAGGATTAGATGTACATGACATTGGCAACTATTACGGACCAAAGTTTGCACCGGGTATGATTTTGACGTGTGAGCCAGGTATTTATATTCGCGAAGAAAAAATTGGCATCCGCTTAGAAAATGATATTCTTATCACTGAAAATGGCAACATTGATTTGATGGAAAAAGCTGGAATACCAATTGAAGCTGATGAGGTGGAAGCTTTGATGAAATAAATAGGTACGTAGCAATTCAAATTGCTCGTCAAGCCGCTGTAACAGTAGCCCCGTGTTGGCGGCTGGTTATTTTTTTATGTTCAACTGGTGATAAGTAATATTTTGGTTGTTGTCGATAATCTTCAATGTCAATGTTGGTTGTTCGTCTGGGTTTAAATTCAAGTCGTCTATCATTTTTTGTACGTCAATTTCTTTAAAATTGTCTAACGTAAAAGTTTTGTCAATGACTGAATGTCCAACACATGAAACTTCTGCTTTGATTGTCAGAACTGCACCGTTTCTGCTTTTGTTTTTAAATTTTGCAGTGAATACAAGCTGTCTAACATCGTTAGTTGTTATTCGTTGTGTGTCTATAAATTTCTTACCATAAAGCGATATGTCAACTTGCCAAATCTCTGTTGTTTTTTGTTCGGGTATTTGTTGAAGGAACTCTCCATCTTTCCAATATTCTGCATAAATCTTTTGTCCATAAGAGTTGAAGTATGTCCATGTTCCATCTTCTTTACTACAAGGAAAAGCTGTCGTCCAATTGCCCGTTGAGTTTTCTTTGTAATGTCCGATAATTTTTGGTTTGCCGTTTGGATAGTAAACGATGAAATAACCAATTGGGCAGTCGGTATATTGAATAGCTTTTCTAAGCAGCTTCATGTTTTCGTCATAGAATTTGAGAATACATGGTGTACATGTTTTAAGATTATCCCAACCTTGGTTAAACTTTGCTAACAATTTTTGGTAAGTATATTTTCCGATTTCTCTTCCATTCAAAGTATAAACTAAAGGTCCTGAAGGTGTGACTGATAGACCTATATTGTAGAAGTCTTTTGTCGGAAGATTGCCATAAACAGAAGTTGTTGTGTCTGTTGGTGTCATGTCAATATTCGTCTGTCCAAATGAAGCAACAGAAATCGTCAAAAAGATAAATGTCAAAATGAGTTTCAATGTCTGCATATTTTGAAAGTTTGCATTACTTTTTTGTTGAGGTCATAACTTGCCGCCAACGTTTTCGGGGCTACAGTTGCAGCGGTTTAGTGTTCCGTCCGCTGTCCCACGAAACAAAAGTAAAAGAAACAACCGAACTTTCAAATTGCTCGTTAAGCCG
>CAIODY010000101.1 GCA_903857255.1 uncultured bacterium | reverse complement strand
TTGAGATTAAAAACAAAATTTTTCAAAGGTCGGCTTGAGAAAAAATTAATCAAAAACGATTCTTTAATGTCGATGAACAATCGTGAAGATAGTTTATTACAACTTCACTACGAAAAATTTTCGGCAGATGCCATCAATGCAAAAAACGATGACAACGAAGGATTAATAAAACTTTTTGTTACAACGCCCAACAAAGCACTATCAATTGCTATCAGTAATTTTTTGACGAAAAATGTTGAGAAATTTTACTATGCCACAATCAACAGAGAAAAGCAACTTAAAATTGACATTGCGAAAAAAAGATACGACTCTTTAAGTGCTAAAATTCAGTTTTTAAATCTTGAATTGAATAAAACCAAAGATAAAAACATTAACAATATTAAAAACATAGGAAAAGCAAACCAACAAGAATTAGAAAGACAATATACATTCATTAATGCACTTTACTCTGATGCAGCCAACTCGTATGAAATTGCGAAACAAAGCTTAGCCAATAAACAGCAAATTATTCAAAAAATTGATTTACCTGAATTTTCAGTTGAAACAAACGTACCACATCCTTTTTTATATTCTATTGGTTTATTTGTACTACTGTATTTTGGTACATCTATTTTGTTTTTCCTGATACAAAAACAATTTTACAATTAATAAATCATTTAGGCAGGCAATAAAAGTAATTTATATACATTAGCAACCCATCAATTATTAAACAAAAAACATGTCAAAAAATATTTGGTTAGACAAATATTTGCTGCAATACGGCATTGTATTTTTCATGACATGTCCGATTTTTTTCAGCTGTATACCAGCCGATGGTTGGATATATGATTCTTTTTCGCTGCTTTATTTTATAATAATTGGTTTTGTATATAGAAAACGATATAACAAGATTTTTATTAACTATGGCTTTGCCCTTTTTTTACTTCTCTTTTTCATTTACATATTTTACAACATTATCGGTCAAAGCTTTGCTTCATGGCTATATCCAAAACTTTTCATGATAATAAATGAATTGTTTCTTTTTCAACTTATTTATAATGCTGCAATAAACCAAGACTTTGATATTGTAAAACTCAAAAAAACTTTGTTTCTTTTTTGTTTGTGTTTTATACTACCACTAGACTTTTTGAGTTTATATAAATTTATGAGGCTGTTGCATGGCGAACAATTTTCGATTTTAGTTTCCCCGGGTAATGGTCAATACCCACTGGGGACGTCACTAAGGCAAGATTATAATGTTTTTGCAATGGGAATTATTTTATCCAATCTTTTAATCTTAGATTATGTTTTTAGCATTCGCCGCCCATATCGATTTAAAACATTAGGGTATTTATCGTTCTTTATCAGTTTTATTGTAATTATTCTTAGCGGCAGCCGAAGAGGGCTAATTATTTTTACGGTTATTTTTTTAGTGGTTTTTTTAAAAACGATAATTGGGGTACTTCAATTTCAAAAAGAGGCCGCCCGATTAATTCTTGTAACTATTTCTTTTGTTTTTATCGGTTGGTTTGTTTATCAAACTGAATTTACTAAAGAAGAATATAAAGACAATAGCTCATTGGAGCATATTTTTAATAGATTATCTACGATTGAAGACATTAATAACAACGATACACACAGCCCAGCTTACGAGCGACTAATTCGCATTCAATTTGCACAAAGAATTATTGATTCAAGACCGTTGTATCAAAATATATTTGGCGATGCTTTTGATTATCATCACAAATTTTATGCAAAAACCTCTAATCACTTAAGCAAATTTGAATACGATTATCCACACAATTTTTTCATTTCGCAGTTTTTATATTCGGGCATTATTGGTTTTATTTTGCTGTTAGTTTTATTGATTTATACGCTGATATTGTATGTGAAATTTGGCTCTATGCTTAGAATTTATTTATTCATGTATATTATTTGTGTGTTTTTTCTGTCAACAAGTGGCGATGTATTGTTCAACGATATAAACCTGATTTTTCTTACTTTACTTCCAATATTCTATTCAAACATCAAAAACATTGATAAGCCAGTTAAAAGAAAAATATTTTAGTAAATATTTTAAGTCAGATTTTTCTTGGAATTTTTTTTCGATGATGAGTGGCACAGCCATTTCACAAATTATTCCGCTTTGTACTGCACCAATTATTTACAGATATTATTCGCAAAATTTTATTGGTGCACAAGCTCTTTTTATGAGCATTGTCAGCATGTTGTTGGGTACTATGACAGCCAAGTATGAAATGGCAATCAACATTCCCGATGATGAAAACGAAGCAAAAAAAATAGTTTCATTAACTAATTTCGTATCATTTGTTTCTGCTTTGATTTTTATGATTGGTTTTTCTTTTTTGAAAAGCTTTTTTGTGGTGCATTATCAAATCAGCAATTTTTATTTGTGGCTGATATTATTACCCATAGCATTGTTTTTTTCAGCGATTAAAACAACATTATTTCAATGGTTTGTAAGGAAGAAAAAATTTAGAATGATAAATTTATCAACCCTCGTTCAGGCAGGCATCCCTAATTTGATTTTTGTAGTTTTTGCTTTCATCAATCCATCTGAAAATGTTTTGTTGATTGGTTATGTAATTGGAGCTTTGTTGGCTGGAGGAATTTTGTATTACATTTATCAAAAAAAAAATGATGTAAAAAATAATTTTCATCAACTTGCTGCAACAGCAAAAAAATATAAAAACTTTCCCATTATGCAATGGCCAGCTAATTTGCTGGACAATATTTCGAGCCAAATAATTATTTTTTTAATCGCCCGATATTATGGAATAGCAGCTGCTGGCATTTTTTCAGTCGGTTTAAAATATGTAAATGTGCCGATGAGTTTAATCGGAAATTCTTTATCTGCAGTGATGACTCAACGAGTTGCTGAAGACATTAACAAAACTGGCGATTGCCGAGCCATTTATTTAAAAATGGTAAGAAAACTTTTTATTGCTGGGTTGATTTTATGCTTGATTTTATATTTTTTCAGCCCATGGGCTTGCACCATTGTTTTAGGAGCAAAATGGCGAATTTCGGGCAGGTATATTCAGATTATGTGCTTGCTTTATTTTTCAAAATTTATAGCAAACCCAATTTGTATTATCAGCGTTATTAGGCAAAAGCAGCGATATATTTTATTGTGGCAATCTACTTTGTTTGTTTTAAGCACATCGGCTATTTTGGTTGGTTATTTTTTGTACAATTCAATTCAAGTATCGCTGTTTATTTATTCGCTTGTTTATTTTGCGATGTATTCAATTGATATTTCTATGAATTATCGATTTAGCAAAAAAAATTATTGATAAAAACGATGTAAAAAAAGCAAGCAATGAAAGAAAAAATACTAATCATACACCAACATTTTGCTTTTCCTGATTCAGGTTCAGCAACTCGTATTTACGATTTAGCAAAAAAATTTGCCGAAAATAATTATGATGTTGAAGTCATTTGTGGTAGTGGTTATATCAACAAAAAATATGCGAAAAATAGGTTTTGGAACACCATTAAAAAAGATGGAATAACTGTGCGATGTTTACAAACTAATTATAGCAATAACGATAGTTTTTACAAACGGATTTTTTACTTCCTGTATTTCCTTTTTTTTAGTACTTGGAAAATTTTTTTTACAAAATCAGATTTGGTGATAGCCACATCAACACCATTAACTGTGGGTATTCCAGCACTTATTAATAAATTGCTAACCAGAACAAAATTCATTTTTGAAGTTCGTGATGTTTGGCCTTCAGTACCAATTAAATTAGGTGAATTAAAAAACAAAACATTGATTAAAATAGCATTAATTCTCGAAAAAAAAATTTATAAAAATGCTGATTTTATAGTTGCCTTATCAGTTGATATGAAACAAAATATAGTCAATCGGTTTCCTGCGTTTAATAACAAAATTGATGTGATAGCCAACATTGCCGAAATTGATAGATTTAGTGAAAACAATTCAGGTTTGATTCATGAGAAAAAGTACGTTGAACTTTGCAAAAACAAAAAAGTATTGCTTTATACTGGCACATTCGGAAAAGTAAATGGTTTGCTTTTTGTCTGCGAATTATTTTCAGAAGTTGCTAAAATTGATGAGCAAATTGTGTTTGTTTGTTTTGGAAACGGCAGAGAAAAAGAGCAAATTATTAATCGAGCAAAAGCACTTCAAATTTTAGAAAAAAACTTTTTTATTTTTGATTTAATTCCTAAACAAGAACTTCCCTCTGTTATAGCGCTGTCAACCGTTTCTTCAAGTTGGGTGATTGATGTTGAAGAACTGTGGGCAAACTCTGCCAATAAATATTTTGATGCTTTGGCTGCTGGAAAACCAATTGTAATAAATTATGGGGGTTGGCAAAAAAATGAAATCGAATCCAACAAAACAGGCATTGTTTTGGATTATCATTGTGCTAATTATCGGCAGAAAGCCCTACGGTTAGTAAGTTTCATGAACGACACTGAAGTCTTGAAGCAAGCAAGCCAAAACGCAAAGAAACTTGCAACTGAAAAATATTCATTGGATAAAGCCACTGAAAAGTATTTAAAAATTATCAAAGAGATTATCCCGTAAATTAATTCAATCAAATTTTTATTAAAAAAGTAGCTTTGCATTTCAAATGGAAAAAATAATCATCCTCGATTTTGGTTCGCAATACACACAATTAATTGCTCGTAGAATTCGCGAACACAATGTTTACTGCGAAATTTTACCCTTCAATTCTTCATTCGATTTATCGACTGACGTAAAAGGTGTAATCCTTGGTGGAAGCCCTTGTAGCGTTAATGATGTGGATGCGCCGCAAATTAATTTTGAAAAAATTTTAGGAAAAATACCAGTGTTGGGTATTTGTTATGGTGCACAATTGATGGCAAAAATGTTGGGTGGCGAAGTAGCCAAATCAGCATCTCGTGAATATGGCAGAGCACATTTACGAATTGCCGATGAGCATATTCATTTGCACGAATTAAACAATAGCCAGGTGTGGATGAGTCATGGCGATTCAATTTTGAAATTGCCCGAAACCTTTGAAATTAAAGGCACTACCGACCATATTCCAGTTGCATTTTTTCAAAATAAAAAAGATGCTTATGCCCAACCAGTGTGGGGTGTGCAGTTTCACCCTGAAGTAACACACAGCGAAAAAGGAGCAGCATTTATCGGTCAGTTTTTATTTGATGTTTGTGCTTGCAAAGGCGATTGGACGCCCGATGCGTACATCGAATCAACCGTTGATGCGCTGAAAAAACAAATCGGAAATGATGAAGTAATATTAGCATTGAGTGGTGGTGTAGATTCAACAGTGGCGGCAGTTTTGCTGCACAAAGCTGTTGGAAAAAATTTGCATTGTGTGTTTGTTGATAATGGATTATTACGCAAAGGCGAATATGAACAAGTGCTGAAAGCCTATTCCAGTATGGGTTTGAACATTATTGGTGTAGATGCTTCGAAAGATTTTTATGCAAAATTAAATCACGAATTTGACCCAGAAAAAAAACGCAAAGCCATAGGAGCCACATTTATAGAGGTGTTTGAGCAGCAAGCAAAAAAATTAGCCAACGCAAAATGGTTAGCGCAAGGCACTATTTATCCTGATGTGATTGAAAGTGTAAGTGTGCACGGTGGTCCATCGCAAACCATAAAATCGCATCACAATGTGGGTGGTTTGCCTGAAAAATTAAACTTGAATATTGTTGAACCACTGCGTATGTTGTTTAAAGATGAAGTGCGCCGAGTGGGTCGTTCATTACAAATTGATGAAACAATTTTGGGTCGTCATCCCTTTCCTGGTCCAGGTTTGGCGATTAGAATTATTGGAGAAATTACGGAAGAAAAAATAAAAATGCTGCAAGAAGCCGATGCGATTTACATTTCTATTTTGAAAGAAAAAAATTGGTACAATAAAATTTGGCAAGCTGGCGCCATCCTCACCAGCGTTCAAACCGTAGGTGTTATGGGCGATGAGCGCACTTACGAATTTGTTTTAGCACTTCGAGCCGTAACCAGTGTGGATGGCATGACGGCAGATTGGGTGCATTTACCTTATGAAATTTTAGCAGAAATCAGCAACACTATTATCAATCGTGTGAAAGGAATTAATCGTGTGGTGTATGATATCAGCAGCAAACCACCTGCAACAATTGAGTGGGAATAAATTTTTTATTTCACACCAAAATCTATTCGCACCGTAATCGTTGCTTTTTTACTTTTTGACGTGGTGTTAAATGCACCGCCCGAATTGAAATCTTCATTCGTATCCAATCCTGTAATTTGAAAAATACCCATGTTGCATTTTTTAATGTCGCCTAAATTTCCGCCGCTGTTTTTCGCAATCACTTCGGCTCGTTGTTTCGCATCAGCACTGGCTTTGGCTAATAAATCCAATTTCAATTCCGATAATTTCGAGTAATAATAAGAAGGCGCCGATGAATTTAATTCAATGCCATCTTCAATTAATTCAGTAGCTTCTCTCGAAATTTTTTCCACTTTTTCAATTTCTTTTGAATCCACATTTACACTTTGTGAAAGTGAATAGCCTGTAAAGTCAGTACCATACTGCCTTCCATTGGCATCAATTTTTGGTTCAAAATCTTTGGTGATGGTGATGGCAGAAAAAACCATTTCGTTTTCGGTTACTCCTTTTTTTGCCAAGTACGATTTTATTTTGCTTTCGTCATCTTTCAATTCGGCATAAGCCGATTTTAAATCCATACTTTTTTTAGAGTAAGTTGCATCCCAAACAATTTTATCGCTTTCAAATTCTTTTTCCGCAAGCCCAGTAACAGCAATGGTTTCAGTGGTTTTAAATTTATACTTGTAGGCATTGCCAACAATCGCAGCGCAAATAATGGCAGCCACTGCACAAATAATAACTGTGAAATTGAGTTTCATTTTTTAGATTTTTTTTAGAAAATAAATGTAGCATTTTTTGAGCAAAAGGCTTGCCACATTTTGTTTTATCGTTCACCAATTTTGTTTGGTTCAACTACCTTTGTTGATTAAATATTTTTTGAAAAATGAAATTCGACCGCAAAAATTTATCGACCGAAAAGCTAATTGAACTTTACAAAAACATTGTATTGCCACGAGCGATTGAAGAAAAAATGTTGCTGCTTTTGCGTCAGGGAAAAGTAAGCAAATGGTTTAGCGGCATTGGTCAGGAAGCAATATCCGTGGGCGTTGCCAGCGCATTGGCACAAGATGAATGGGTGATGCCATTGCATCGAAATTTGGGAATTTTTACCACCCGAAAAATGCCTTTGGATAAATTGTTTATGCAATTGCAAGGCAAAAAAAATGGATTCAGCAAAGGTCGTGAAAGAAGTTTTCACTTCGGAAGTGCCGAACATCATATCTGTGGTATGATTTCACATCTCGGCCCACAATTGTCATTAGCTGATGGCGCAGCATTAGCTTACAAATTACGAAAAGAAAATAAAGTGAGTGTGGCTTTCACGGGTGATGGCGGCACCAGTCAGGGTGATTTTCATGAAGCCTTGAATACCGCAGCAGTATGGGGTTTGCCTGTGATTTTTGTGATTGAAAATAATGGTTATGGTTTATCAACGCCAACCAACGAACAATTTGTTTGCGAAAAATTATCCGACAGAGCGATTGGTTATGGCATGAAAGGCATCACGATTGAAGGCAATAATTTGTTGGAAGTTTATCATACGATTGAAGAAGCCAGAAAATATTGCATTGAAAATCAAAAACCAATTTTGATTGAGTGCATGACTTTCAGAATGAGAGGTCATGAAGAAGCCAGCGGTGTGAAATATGTGCCCACAGCACTTTTTGAACAATGGGGAAAATTAGACCCGGTAATGAATTTTGAAAAATATTTACTCGAACAAAAAATTATTACTCAACAATTTATTGATGAAACTAAAGCCAATTTCAAACACGAAATAGAAAGCAATTTAGAAATCTGCTTCAACTCTCCTGAACCTGTTGCAAATACTGAAGAAGAATTGAACGATATTTTTGCTCCGCATAAACAATCATTCGTCATTGGTCATTCGTCATTGGGAAATTCAAAAGAGATGAGGCTTGTGGATGCCATTTCAGAAGGCTTGAAACAAAGCATGCAAAAGCATTCCAACCTGATTGTGATGGGACAAGATGTGGCTGAATATGGTGGTGTGTTTAAAATCACCGAAGGTTTTGTCAATGAATTTGGCAAAGAAAGAGTTCGCAACACAACGCTTTGCGAAAGCGCAATCATCGGTATTTCGTTGGGTTTGAGTTTGGAAAAATATAAAGCTGTGATGGAAATGCAATTTGCTGATTTTGTTACCGAAGGCTTTAATCAGATAGTAAATAACTTAGCAAAGATTCATTATCGTTGGGGACAAAATGCAGATGTGGTGGTGCGTATGCCTACAGGTGCAGGCGTTGGTGCTGGTCCGTTTCATAGTCAAAGCAATGAAGCTTGGTTTACCAAAGTGCCGGGTTTGAAAGTGGTTTATCCATCTACACCAGCAGATGCAAAAGGCTTGTTGATTGCTGCTATTAATGACCCAAATCCTGTGATGTTCTTTGAACACAAAGCTTTATACAGAAGTGTAAGTGGCATGGTGCCAACTGATTATTATGAAATTGAAATTGGCAAAGCCAATGTGGTTCAGGAAGGAAATGATGTTTCTATTATTACTTATGGTGCAGGGGTGCATTGGGCGTTAGAAATCAGTAAGCAGTTATCGGATGTCAGTATTCAGATTTTGGACTTGAGAACTTTAGCGCCATTGGATTATGAAGCAATTGAAGCTACAGTGAAAAAAACAGGAAAAGTTTTAGTGTTGCATGAAGACACTTTGATTGGCGGCATTGGCGGAGAAATTTCTGCATGGATAAATGAGCATTGCTTTGAAAGCTTGGATGCGCCTGTGATGCGTTGTGCTTCGTTAGATACACCTATTCCGTTTGCGATTCCATTAGAAAATAATTTTTTAGCCAAAGCAAGACTGAAAGAGAGTTTGGAGAAGTTGGTGAATTATTAATTTTAAAACGCAGACATGAAATTTTTTTTAATAACAGGTTTATTTTTTAGTGCATTCCTTTTATGGAACTGTTCTGAAAATAAAAAAAAGAGTTCAAAAGATTTAATTCTTGGTGAATGGATAGAAGTAAGAAGAGATAATAGAGGTCATTTAGGATTTGGTGAAAAACCAAGTTTGCAACTTTCGTTTAGTAAAGATGGAACTGCAACTTTTTTTAACAATTTAATTCCTGATTCATTGATTAAAAGGAAATACAACTTTATAAATGATTCAACTTTCTTTTTTATTACTACTAATGAAATTAAAATGATTGATTCTAAAAAGTTAATTTTAGTATTACGGTTTAACGCCAAAGAGCAATTTGAGCTTGATTTGTTTTGTACTTTTTTGAAAAAAGAAGTTTATCAATCTCTTTCCGAAGAGGAAAAACAGAAATTTCAAGAACAAACATCAAAAGATTTAGAAGCAAAAAGAATATACGATAGCATTAAGAAAACAGCACCTCCGCCTCCTGTAAAATAAAGGTAGAAAAATAAACGGCTTTTAAGCTAAACTCTTCCATGCACATCCCACACCACCGCCTGCACACACAACAAATTGCACAACAGCAATTTCAGCAACCGAATGAATTGTTGAATTGGATGGGTGCCATGCAAGCGCAAGATTATGAAATGAGCAAATGGGCTGTGGCGTTGCGTTTGCCTGATGCAAACGAAAATAAAATCGAAATAGCTTTGAACAATGGGGAACTAATTCGTACGCATATTCTTCGCCCTACATGGCATATTGTTTCGGCTGAAAACCATCGCTGGATGATGGATTTATCAGCTCCGCAATTAATCAGAACTTTAAATTCTTACGCAAAACGTGATGGCGTAGATGACAAAACTTTGCTCAAAGCAGAAAAAATAATTCTGAAATTATTAGCGAAAAAAAATCATTGTACTCGTGATGAAATCATGAGTGTTTTGCAAAAAGAAAAAATTAATACCGACGGTTATCGCTCGGCACACATCATGTTTCATGCAGAGTTGAACGCTTTGGTGTGCAACGGAATCAAGAAAGGAAAAGAAATTACTTATGCTTTGTTGGATGAAAGAATTCCGCTTTCAAAAAAATTAAATCGAGATGAAGCGTTGGCAAAGTTGGCTACAATTTATTTTCAAAGTCATTCACCTGCAACACTAAAAGATTTTAGTTGGTGGAGTGGATTGAACCAAACTGATGCAAAAAAAGCCATTGATTTTATTTCAAAAAATTTAGAGAAAATTGAAGTGGGTGAACAAACTTATTTTGTTCTTCATTCAAAGGAAAAAATAAAGCCGAACTCAGAAATCCACCTGCTTCCTGCGTTTGACGAATACATCATCAGCTATAATCATCGTTTTGATGTGATTGATAAAATTCACTCACCAAAAGCATTTACCAACAATGGTATTTTCAAACCTGTGATTATTCATGACGGAAAAGTTATCGGCATTTGGAAACGAACTATCACAGGAAAGAAATTAAAAACAGAAATTTTTCCGTTTGAAAAAATATCAAAACAAATTGAATTGGAAATTGAAAAGAAAATGGAGGGGTTTAAAAAGTATTTGGTGAACTAAAACTTAGCCCACACCTTGTTCTTTCAAGCGTTCGGTGTTTTCTTCAAATTGTAATGCCTCTAAAACTTCTTGAATTTCACCATTCATTACCGCATCTAAAGTGTATAATGTTAAACCAATTCGATGGTCAGTCATTCTGCCTTGTGGAAAATTATAAGTTCTGATTTTTGCACTTCTATCGCCTGTGCTCACTAATGTTTTTCTTCGTGCAGCAATTGCATCTTCATGTTTGCGAACTTGTTCTTCATACAATTTTGAACGTAACATATTCATCGCTTTTTCACGATTACCCAATTGCGAACGCTCTGTTTGACAAATTACTACTACCCCAGTTGGAATATGAGTTAGCTGTACTTTTGTTTCTACTTTATTTACGTTTTGACCGCCAGCACCGCCACTTCGTGAGGTTTCCATTTTCACATCGCTCTCTTTCAATTCAAAATCAATTTCATCGGCTTCAGGCATCACAGCTACAGTTGCGGCAGATGTATGCACACGTCCGTTCGCCTCGGTTGCAGGCACACGTTGCACACGATGCACACCACTTTCAAATTTCAAAGTGCCATATACATCTTCGCCCTGCACTTCTAACGATACATCTTTATAACCACCCACAGTGCCTTCGCTTTCGCCTACTAGAGCCACTTTCCAGCCGCGACGTTCGCAATAACGGGTGTACATTCGCAATAATTCTCCAGCAAATAAACTTGCCTCATCGCCACCAGTTCCTGCTCTTATTTCAATGATAGCATTCTTCGCATCTTCGGGGTCTTTCGGAATCAACATTAGTCGAAGAGTTTCTTCCAATTCTTTTTTTCTTGGCTCTAAAATTTCAATTTCTTCTTTTGCCATTTGTTTCAACTCATCATCTTTTTCATGCAAAAAAAGCTCACGACTTTCATCGTAGTTTTTGGATACAGTTTTATATTCACGAAAAAGTGTTACGAGTTTTTCCAACTCTTTATATTCCTTACTTAATGCAGTAAATTTTTTGATGTCGTTCATCAAATCAGGCTGTGTAAGTTGCCTGCCAACATCTTCAAAGCGATGCTCTGCTATTTCTAATTTGTCAATCATTTTTTAAAAAGTAGGCAAAGTTAATGGAAAAAAGCTGCATTGAAACTCGATATAAAATCATTTGAAATATTTTTTATTTTCATGGCTTCAAAAACAATTTTTATGCAGAGAAAAAACCGAGTTATTTTTTTGTTGGGAATATTTTTTCTTGTTACAATTTTATGCCAAAATGTATTGGCGCAAAATCCGATTAAAAAAAGCATTGTTTATTTGAAAGATAAAGTAGTGTTGAAGGGTAATTTAACTCGATTAAATGATAGCACTGTTCAGCTTTACACCGCCAACAACGAAGAAATAATTATCAAAGACCGCTACATAGATTCAGTAAAACAAAGCAATACACCTTTAAGAAACACCACAAGTGAAAATGATGGAAAAGTAAAAGTCGGTTTTATTTTTTCTATTCAACCTATGATTAGCAAATACATCAACACCAATAAATATAGCTATGCAACGCCGCCAGATTTTTTAAAATCATTTTGTTTGGGTCCAGGAATAAACATAGGAAACTGTTGTTTATCAATACTTCCATCATTTGAAGATTTGGGAAATCCAAAAACGAATTTTTTATTTTATCCTGATTTGAAAATATTTTTTGATGACATTTATAAACCAGCCACTGGATATATTGAGTTCAATTATTTTAGCAATTCGTTTGTTGGTAATTCAACAAGTGGAAGCGTTATCAATTGTAATATCGGTGCATTGCTCGGCGACCCAAAATTTAAAATTGCTTTGCACGGCGGAATAAAATTTATCAACAACTATATTTATTTCAACTTCGGAACTGGCGTACATTTTATGCCAAATAATTCAGTTCGATAATTTCATTTGTGCTGCTTAATTTCTATTGAAATTCATACACACTCATTTTTTCTTTGTGCAATAAATACAATCTGCTTTGTTCAATTCGGGCTTGCTTTACATCCACACTATCAGGCAACGAGAAATCAATTTCATCAAATGAGCGCAAACTAAAAACTTTGAGTTGATGCTTTTTGATGTACAACAATTGCTCGTTAATAATTTGAAAATTTCGTGTGCCTTTGATAAAAAATAATTGATGATAATCGCCATAAGTATCAAACACAAAAATGCCATTAAAAGCATCGCCCACATACAAATCATTTTCGGTACACAGCATAAAATTGGGTGTGATGGTTTTGCCTGTAACCTGCGCCACATCTTCGCTGCTGCGAATTAACTTGCCATTGTAATCAAACAATTTCAGTTTGTTGTCTTTCACATCATAAGTCCAGATTTTATTGTCATGACTCAAACAGGCTGTTTTCATTTCCTGAAAACCGAGGTCACGAAAATTAATCACATTCAACGGAGTAAGCTGTCGGTCTAAAATTACAACCGTTGCTTGCATCGGGTACAACACCAGTATATTCAATGGATTGCTGGCTTCAATCAAACCTGGTCGACCATATTTTACTTCGCTGAATTCTTTTTGTTTTAAACCCATGCTATTGTATTGCACAATTTTATTGCCTTCAATCAGATAAAAATTCTGCAAATTATCGGTGGTAAAATGCGACGATTTTGTTTCGATGGCTGTAATCAATTTATAATTCACCCCATCGCCTTTAAATGCTGAAGCAATGATGAATAAAGGAATTGCGAACAAGAATATTTTTTTCAATTTAATTTTATGTTTTTGATTTTTTAAAAGTAACCATCCATACGCCCAGCAAAATTAATCCCAAACCCACACAGTGAAGATAGGTAATACTTTCGCCGTCAATCGCTCCCCAAATTACTGCCACCACTGGAATAAAATAAGTGGTGATGGCAGCAAACAAAGTGCTTGTTTTTTGCACCAACCAATAAAATACCAAAGATGCAATAGCTGTTCCCACCACCGCTAATATACTCACGAAACCCAGCGATGGCAAGGCTTCGGGGTTGGTGTGTAATCTTTCAACAAAATCGGTGAAGGCAAATAAATAAATTACAACTGGCAAACTGATAAAGAAAAATGCCAATGATGCAATCTCTAATGGACTAACATTCAGCAAATATTTTCGCATGATGTTCAAATTGAAACCATACATGCATGTCGCCAAAACGATGAGCAGCGCATATTTCATGTCGCTGTTTAAAGTTTGTTGCGCCGAATGATGAGCAAATAAAACCAAACTTGCTGCGCCAAAAAAACCCACCAAAATACCTGCAATTTGCAACCAGGTTGTTTTCAATTTAAACAACACAATGCCCAGAAACAAAGCCCATACAGGTGTTAGCGTATTCAACACGCCAGCCAGCGAACTGTTTAAATGCGTTTGTGCTGTGGCAAATAAAAATGCAGGAATGCCGCTGCCCAACAAACCGCTTAACACCACAAATTTTATTTTCGATTTTTCAACCTTGCGAAAGTGAGTGATAGTAAATGGCAACAACGCCAAAGCCGTGATGCAAATGCGTAGCGAAGCCACTTGCACAGGCAACAAACCTACCAATCCTTTTTTCATTAAAATAAACGAACTGCCCCAAGTGAGCGCCAATGCTGCTACAATGAGCCAACGCAAAGTGTTGAACGAGCTTTCTTTTTGCAACAAAATATTTTTTACAAAGAACGATGTTTTTCAGAGATGTTCAATTGGTGAATTCCTATTATTTTTACTGAAAATTTAAACGCCATGAAATTAAAGTGTTTTCTAAGTATAGTTTTTGCTTTCACTATTTTTTCATTTCAACTATTTGCTCAAGACAATATTTATAAAGATGTTGTTTATTTAAAAACAGGGATAGTTTTAGAAGGAATTATCTTTGAGCAAATTCCAAATCAATCAATTAAAATTGAAACAAACGACCACATTATTCATTTCATCAAAATAGATGAGATTGAAAAAATCACAAAAGAAAAAGTGGTTTCGGAGACAAGCAAAGTACGATACACAAACCTTACTCAATTAAGTGTTGGTAAAAAACCATTCGATGAATTAAGTCAAGGTGTTTTATTTGGAATCGAAACAATTAATGGCATTGCTTTTAATCCATACGTTTCTTTGGGCTTCGGTATTGGAGCGAATGATTACACAAACGTTGCTTTGATGATGCCCGTTTTTTTGGATTTGAGATTTACTTTCAACAATCAAAACATTGCTCCTTATTTAGCTCTTGACTTTGGTTATTCATCGAGTTTTGATAAGTATTATGGCGGCGGCGGAATGTTTAATTTATCTTTTGGGTTAAAAATAAAAACTGCACCAAGGTCTGCAATCATAGCAGGTGTAGGGTTGTTGTTGCAAAACTATAGCGAACAACAGTCATTGCATTTTTCAACTTCAACATACTCTGTTGATGAGGTTCAACTTTATGGCAATTTTAATATTGGTTTTGTCTTTTGATTTTTCTTAGCTTTTTCCTTTATACCGCAAACACATTCCCTTACTTTTGTGTTTTTATTTTCAATTTCAAAATTTTAATTTTTAAATAAAAATGTACACCGATAAATTTGAGTACCACGATTATTATTTGATGGATGAATTGCTGACTGACGAACACAAGTTGATTCGTGATTCGGTTCGCCAATGGGTGAAAAAAGAAGTATCCCCGATTATTGAAGATTATGCGCAACGTGCCGAATTTCCTGTGCATTTGGTAAAACAATTGGGCGAAATCGGTTGCTTCGGTCCAACCATTCCAACAGAATATGGCGGTGGCGGATTAGACCAAATCAGTTATGGTTTGATGATGATGGAATTGGAACGTTGCGATAGCGGTTTGCGTTCAACAGCATCGGTGCAAGGCTCGTTGGTGATGTATCCAATTTATACTTATGGCAGCGAAGAACAACGCAGAAAATATTTACCAAAGCTGGCAAGTGGAGAATGGTTGGGCTGTTTCGGTTTGACTGAACCGAGCCATGGTAGCGACCCTGGCAGTATGATTACGAATATTAAAGATGCTGGTGATGGAAAAAATGTGATTTTGAATGGAGCAAAAATGTGGATTAGCAATGCACCATTTGCACAAGTGGCGGTGGTTTGGGCAAAAAATGAAGCAGGAAAAATTCAAGGAATAATTGTTGAACGTGGCATGGAAGGCTTTACTACGCCTACAACACACGGCAAGTGGAGCTTACGTGCAAGTGCCACTGGTGAGTTGGTTTTTGATAATGTAAAAGTGCCGAAAGAAAATATTTTACCGAATGTACAAGGCTTGAAAGGACCATTAGGTTGTTTAAGTTCAGCTCGTTACGGTATTGCCTGGGGTGCATTGGGAGCGGCTTTGGACTGTTATGATACAGCTTTGCGTTATTCAAAAGAAAGAATTCAATTCGGAAAACCAATCGGGCAATTTCAATTAACACAAAAGAAATTGGCTGAGATGATTACTGAAATCACCAAAGCGCAATTGTTGACGTGGCGCTTAGGGGTTTTGAAAAATGAAGGCAGAGCAACGGCTGCACAAATCAGTATGGCAAAGCGTAACAATGTAAATATGGCAATTCAGATTGCACGTGAAGGTCGCCAGATATTAGGCGGAATGGGCATCACAGGCGAATACAGCATGATGCGTCACTCAATGAATTTGGAAAGTGTTATTACTTACGAAGGTACTCACGATATTCATTTGTTGATTACCGGGCAAGATGTTACGGGGTTGAATGCGTTTAAATAATTTGATTGAATTCACTTCACATAAAAAGAAAAGCCGAATTAGAATTCGGCTTTTCTTTTTATCAGACTAAAAAAATTATTTATCGCTATTGATGCTTCGTTCGCTGCCTTCTTTATGTGGAGATTGATATCCTTTAGAAGCCAATACCACACAAGCTGTGATGAAAAAAGCAGCTAACGACAAAAATGTAATCACAATAATGTCTTTTGCTTTTTGCGTTGTTTCGTCAGTATCGGTATAAATGTTTTTATGGTCGCTCATTGAAATGTTTTTTTGATGGTGCAAATATAGTTTTCTTTTCAAAAAAATTATACAGTCATGATTTCTTTTTCTTTCATCTCAATGTGCTTATCAGCCAAACCGATGTATTTATCAGTCAGTGCTTGCACGTCAGCTTCAGCATCTTTCACCACATCTTCTGATAAACCATCTTTTTGTAATTTTTTCAAACCTTCAATCGCATCGCGGCGAATATTGCGAATGGCTACTTTGCTGTGTTCTGCCACTGCTTTTGTATTTTTCACCAATTCTTTTCTGCGTTCTTCGGTTAATGGTGGCATCACAATTCGCAAAATCACACCATCGTTAAGCGGCGTTGCGCCTATGTTTGCACCCAAAATGGCTCGTTCGATGGGCGACAACATATTTTTTTCCCAAGGCTGAATCACCAATGTTCTTGCATCCGAATTGTTGATGTTACTCACCTGATTTAATGGTGTTGGAGAGCCATAATAATCAACCGTAATGCCTTCTAACATGGCTGGTGAAGCCTTACCAGCACGTATTTTTGATAATTCACTTTCTAAATGTTCCAATGCTTTTTGCATTGTTTCATTAGCATCATCTACAAAAAGCTGGGCATCATCTGCTGTCATAAAAATAAATTTTTGAGAGGGCGAAAATAAGCAATCATTTTTTAGAAAATCAACAAACTACATCGCCGCTTTGATTTTGTTGCACACATCAAACTTCACCATATCTCTCGATTGCAAAATCATATTTTTTATTGCCATAGCCGAAGATACGCCATGACCAATGATGACAGGAGCATTTGCTCCTAAGATAGGCATGCCACCGTAGATTTCGTAATTCACCCTATCAAAAAACGAATTGGTGATATTTTGTGATTTTAAAATGTCATAAACATTTTCACCCATTTTCAACACAACATTGCCAACATAGCCATCACAAACGATTACATCGGCTTTGTCATTAAAAATATCACGTCCTTCGATGTTGCCAATAAAATTAATTTTCGTGTTTTCTTTCAACATTGGGTAAGCTGCTTGCAGCACCAAATTGCCCTTGCCTTCTTCTTCGCCCAAATTCAGTAAGCCAACTTTTGGTTTTGAAATTTTTAAAACATTTTCAGCATAAATACTTCCTAACAAAGCAAATTGATTGAGGTGTTCGGGCTTCACATCAGCATTTGCGCCCACATCGCAAATCACACCAGTGCTACCATTCAGCTTGGGTGCAACCGATGAAATGCAAGGGCGACTGATACCTTCAATTGCTTTTACGCTAAACAAAGTGCCCACCAACATCGCACCAGTATTGCCTGCGCTGGCGAAGGAATCAATTTTATTTTCTTTCAGCAAATGAAACCCAATGCTGATGCTTGAATGAGGCTTTTGTTGAAATGCTTTGGCAGGATGTTCACCCATTTCAATCACATCGGGTGCATGCACAATTTTAAAATTAGCAGCATCGGCTCCATTAGTTTGTAATTCTACTTTAATTTTTTCTTCATTGCCAATTAATACCATTATTTCATCGGCTGCTAAATGTGGGAGTGCTTCCAAAATGCCTTTCACTGTTGCTTTTGGGGCAAAATCGCCACCCATTACATCAATTCCAATTTTTATCATGTTGTTTTTTTGAACGTTTGAAATAAAAAAATCCAGACAAAAAACTTTCGCCAAAAGTAACTAATGGCAAGGTTTCTTATCTGGAAATTTT
Organism: uncultured bacterium; assembly: GCA_903857255.1. Classification (GTDB taxonomy): domain Bacteria; phylum Bacteroidota; class Bacteroidia; order Chitinophagales; family CAIODY01; genus CAIODY01. The sequence goes on along the minus strand of CAIODY010000101.1, from coordinate 3,898 downwards.
GCAGAAATATTTTCTCTTGAAAAAAGCTAAACTATTTGCTTGCTTTTTCAAACACAACTTGTCCGTTGTACATCAATTTACCATCAGTGGTAAAATAAGCACGGTGGCTCAAATGTGTTTCGCCAGTGGTTTTATCAATTGCAATGGTAGCTGGAACAGCTTTGTAGTGCGTACGTCTTTTATCACGGCGTGATGCTGAATGTCGTCTTTTAGGATTTGGCATTTTACTTAATTTTTAATCGTTGTTAATTAATCTATTTTTATGTTCTTCAATCCTTGCCAGCGTTCGTCTGTTTTTTCTTGCGGACTTGAATTGCTTAATTCTTTCAAAATTTCTTGATTGCAATTTTTATATTTTTCTTCTAAAAATTCACAATTTCTAACCATCGGCACACTCAAACTAATGTATTCATAAATGAATTGAGCTACATTAATTTTACTGTCTGCTCTTGCAATGTACAACACTTCATCGTTTTCTTCGCTATCCTCGTTGTTGCGTTGGTCTTCAAATTTCACATACAACTTAAATTCGTTGAAAATCGGGTATTGCATATCGGCAGTGCATCTATCGCATTCCACTTCTACATTGCCTTCGATATTAAAATCAAGAACAAAATGTGATGTTTCTTTTTCAAATTTCAACTGCACATCGCAATTTCCTTTATTGAACAATGATTCATGAAAAAGTTGGAAAAATTTTTCATCAATTTTGTAACTGAAAAGGTGTTCACCATTTTTCAATCCCACAAAATGGATATCGTATTGTCGTAATTCTTTTTCCACCGTTTTTCAAAAAGGACGGCAAAGGTAATTATTATTTGTGGAAATGTTGAAAAATTTTCCGGTTTTTTTCTTTATCGTTTATGAAACAAAAGAATCAGTTTTTCGTAAAAGAATGGAATTGTTTTAACCCGATTAAATTTTATGCTTATCGAAACAGAAAAAATTACACTTCAATTTCCTTCTGAACCCGAAAATTTTAAGCTGCTATATGCTTTGCTGGAGCAGTTTCGCAAGCAATTTGTGATTCATGATGATGTGGCAGCCAATATCGAATTGGTAGTAGGCGAAGCCATCAATAATGCAATTATTCATGGCAATAAAGGCGATGTTTCAAAAATGGTAGCTATCAATGCGGAAGTTTCAACGGATAATATTTTAACCGTAACGGTTCAGGATGAAGGCGATGGATTTGATTATAACCGAATTGCTGACCCTACATTGCCCGAAAACATTGAAAATCCAACTGGCAGAGGTGTTTTTTTAATGAAGCAGTTGGCTGATTTGGTTATTTTTTCAAATAATGGCAACACCATCGAAATGCAATTTAAGTTGTAATTAATTAGTGCTGCGCCAACAATTTTGCCGAAATAATTTCGTTATTTGGCAACGTAATTATTTTGCTTGATGAAAAAAATTGCAACAGTTTTTCTTTCCTTTTTATTGATTCAAAACATTTTTGCTCAAGATATTTCTATTGGTGCATGGCGCATCCATGCTGGGTTAGAGGATGTTGTTGCTATTGCCGATGCTGGTGATAAAGTGTTTTGCGCCAGTCATTTGGGGTTGTTTTCGGTGGATAAACTTGACCACAGTTTTGTACAATATAGCAAAGCAACAGGTTTTAGTGATGTGGGCATCAGCACTATTGCTTGGTGCGGCACAACAAAAACATTGGTGATTGCCTACACCAACAGCAATATTGATTTACTATATGCCAGTGGTACTGTGGTGAATATTAACGACATTCAGCAAAAAAGTATGCCTGGGGATAAAACGATTTATCAAATTGCTTTTAATGGTTCAACGGCTTATTTGGCTTGCGGTTTTGGAGTGGTGAATTTGAATATCAGCAAACAAGAAATTGAAGATACTTATGTCATCGGTGCTGGTGGTGTATCGGCGGCAGTTACTGCCATTGCTATTCAAGGCAATCAATTGTGGGCACAATTAAAATCGGAACTGAAATATATTGATTTCAACTCACCACTGATTTCTGATTATCAATATTGGAATGCTATTGCATTGCCCAAAAAATCAACCACCATTGTTTCGTTTAACAACTCCATTTTTTCTTTAGAAGGTGATTCGGTGATGGAGCTGCAAAATGGCTCATGGCAGGTGTTTCATTATGTAGCCAGCGATACCATTTTTAATTTAAAAGCCAATGCTCAACATCTTATTTTATCGTACAGAAGCAGAAATAACGATAGTATAAAACTTGTTTCGATGGATAAAAATTTCAAAATTGCCAATCAATTTTATTTGGGTTCAACATTCAATGCAACGAAAGATGTAGTGGAAGATGTGATGAATAAAAGCTTTTGGGTAGGCGATGTGTACAATGGCATGTATTTTTTCGATAAAAATAATTCATCTGAAAAATTAGTCCCCAATGCCAATCACTACAACAGTGCTTATGCATTTACCGAAAAAAACAACACCCTGTGGGTGGCAGGCGGCATGGTGAATAACTATGAATCGAAGGGCAACATTAATGGCTTTTATGCTTTTGACCAATTTGGTTGGCATACGCATGATAGATACGCCAACCCTGCACTCGATTCGGTGGCGGATATGATTGCATGCGCCGTATCGCCCGATGGAAGCCAAGTTTACTTTGGTTCGTTTGGCGAAGGATTAGTTCAATATTCGCCTTCAGATGATGTAGTAACCGTTTATAACAAGCACAATTCGATATTAACTGCTGCTAATGGCGACCCTAATTCGGTTCGTGTACCTGATTTGAATTTTGATGCCGAAGGCAATTTGTGGATGACTAATAATTTGGCAACCAAACCTATTGTAGTGAAAAAAGCTGATGGCACTTGGAAAAACTTTGCAGCACTTAGTTCAGCCAATGCACTAACGAAAATTATTGTTGATAAAAATGACCAAAAATGGATGCTGGTAAATGGCGGTGGTATTTTGGTTTACAACAGCGGTACTGACATTGATAATACACAAGACGACCAATATCGGTTGTTGGTGAAAGGTGCTGGCTATGGCAATTTGCCCAGCAATAATGTATCAGCCATTGCCGAAGATAAAGATGGGCAAATATGGTTAGGCACCGATGCTGGCGTGGCTATTATTTACGATGCTGCCGATATTATTCAAGGTGGCGATGCCCAACAAATTATTGTAACTAATGCCACTGATAGCATTGCCAATTATTTATTTGCCAGTGAAAACATTACTGATATAAAAGTAGATGGCGCAAATAGGAAATGGGTTTCATCTGCCCATGGCGTATGGCTGATGTCGAGCGACGGGCTGAAAGAAATTTATCATTTCACAAAAGATAACAGCCCTTTGATGTCGGATAATGTGTTGGCAATTGGCATCAACAACTCATCAGGCGAAGTTTTTTTTGCTACTGATTTGGGCATGTGTTCTTTCAGAAGCGATGCTACAAAAGGCGGCGATACGAACGATAATGTGTATGCTTTCCCTAACCCTGTGCCACACGATTATTCGGGCACTATTGCTATCAAAGGCTTAGTGGATGATGCTTTTGTAAAAATCACCGATGTTAATGGGCAATTGATTTATTCCACCAAAGCCTTAGGTGGGCAAGCAGTTTGGAACGGCAAAAATTTGCAAGGCTTAAAAACCGCTACCGGTGTGTATTTGGTATTTGCCACCAACGATACAGGCACTGAAACGGTGGTAGCGAAAATTTTGTACAACAAATAAAAATAGTATTCAGTCATTAGTTTTCAGTTGGCGGTAAAAAAAATCCCGAAACATTAGGCAGCGTTTCGGGATTTTTTTTGGTTCAAACTTTCCTGGTTTTTAAAACTTGGAAAGTTGATGGCTTTGCCTCTTCACTAACTTTTTTCTACACACTCACCACAGCCAAATCACTTTTCAAGCCTACTTCATCATCGCCGAT
>CAIODY010000100.1 GCA_903857255.1 uncultured bacterium | reverse complement strand
AGTTAAATGTGGGTCTAACCAAATATCTCCAAGTTTAGCATCAAAAAACATTGATGGTTTATCTTTATAAATGGAATGGAATATTTTTTCAATAAATCCTGTTGGTTGCCCTGCTTTCGGGTGATACTTTGGAAACACCCTTGAAAAGGTAATGATTCGGCTCATTTTAGTTTATATTTAGTTTTGTTTTTATTTTGCCCTGTTAATTGTGCTACCTTACTGCTTCGATTTGAAATTTTGCTTTCGGTTCAAAAAATGATTTGTGCGATTGCTTTTCTTTCTGCTGAATTTTGCCCTCATCAATTAATCGATTTTCTTTCATTAACTTTTTTTCATTTTCAGCAGCAACACTATCAGCCATTCTACCCAGTTCAATTGCAATCGGATGCGAACCTTTGCCCTCTATAATCTTGTTTTCCGCTAAATAATTCAGCAACCCATCAGCATTTTCTTTCATTATTTTTTGCGATTGACTTTTCAATTCTGCATTATGCTTTTCCCTTGCATTAGCGATTTGTTCGTTGTACTCAATTTTCCATTGCGCCAACTTCATTAAGGTAATTTTATTACCCATTAAAGGGGTGCAACTTCCTGAACGAATCCATTTAAAGAAATTAATGAAATCTAACACCCTCCAATATGGCTCTTGAGTGAAAATATCCGAAACAAATTCAATCGCCAATTCGCCCACATTTTCATTTTCACAAATCATTTTTAAATTACTACCTACCACAGCAGTCATTTGAACGCTGTATTGCTGCTTCTTTTCGCTATTTACGATTGTCATCAACAAAGGCTCATCGCTTTTCACCACCATTTCAAAATCAACTTTTGAATAGATTTCACGATATACTTCACTGGTGAGTGGGCTGGAAACTTTACTTAAATCGTTCCATAGCCTTTTCGTATAACTCGGCAGCTTCGTTTGAACTTTTTGTAGCTCTTGCATAAATTTGATTAAATTGTTTTGAAACTAATTCGATTGAAAAATTGTTTTTTCTATACTTTTCCTTGATTGATTCTGTTAAAAAATGCTCCAGTATATCAGGCACTTCGCTTTCATCAAAAACTTTGTTTTGCTCTAAAATTTTTGATTTAATTTTTTTTATTAAATCTGAAATCGGGCGCAATGGAAATGTGTCGGAATAAATGTAGTGAGTTTTGTAATTATCTCGATACCAATTTTCAAACCTAATCCTACAAGCTGTTAAACATTCATTCGTAAAATCCATTTTCAAACCTTTGTAATCTTCTTTTGGCGGCAAAGGTATTTCAAAGCCGTTAATTTTATTTTTTTCAAAAGCTATCCATGTTTCTATTTTCCCCGTTACAAGTTCTATGTTATCAGTTATAAGTTTTATTATGGGTACAGGTAGCAGTACAGTCAGCGGTTCACATAGCGGTTCACATAGCGGTACAGTTACCTGTTCAGTAGTAGTACCATTATCGTACAACTGAATTAATCTTATTTGCGGTGCTTTTGTTAAGTTAATCCCTTTTTTATACTCAATCAATTTCCATTCTTGCAACTCATCAAGGCATCTGTAATAAGTTCCTTTATTGCCAATACAAGCACCCTGCATGGCTAAATCGTAAGGACATTTAAACCATTCTACCCACATATTTCTATTGTTTTGATTCCAAAGAAATAAGTATAGGCTTATATGGGTTGGTCTTACCTTTTCTGAATTATTAAAAACCCAGCCGTAAAATGATTTTATTTGTTCAAATCCATTCATTTATAAAAACCATTTTTTGTTAAATGATAACCTTTGTGGCTTTCAAAATTAATACCATCTACTTTATAATCATAAGTGTAAACAGTAAGGTATTCGACAAAATCAATCAAATAACAAAAGTCTGATTCATCAACTGTCTTACCAACCAAGACCATTCTAACAATAACATTTTGCTCAAAATTTCTGAATTTTAAATATTCTAAAATCCCTTTTTTGTATCTTGAAACTTGCTTTAGAGAATTGTAATCAATTATATTTTGTTTTAACTCAAAAACGGTAATAAACAAAATTGGATTACAAAACTCATCACCTTGAACCCTTTGAATTGTTATCAAATCAGCAATACCATAATTACCAATTCTTACTTGCCTCCTTTTTTCACCATCAATATATTTCAGCCCTCTGTTTCTTAAAAACTGATTGTCGGTTTCAAAAATAATTTGCTCTAAATCTTTTTCTAAAAAGTTCATAAAATAAAAAAGCCCTAATGATGCGGTTAGGGAGCAGCCTAACTTTACCAAAAGGGCAATAAGATAATGTACACAATCCTGCTCGATTGTTTTTATTCGGCTGCAAATATAAGCACTCATTTTTCATTTTGCAAGTGTTTTGTCGGTTATTTTGCAATTTCTTTTACTTTTTTTAACTTATCTTGAAGTTCTTTTAACTCTGGCATTAGTATCGCAAAGTTTGAATCGCTACCTTGAATGTATGATGTCTTACATAGCGTTAAAATGTCATCTTCTTGCTGTGTAGAAAGATTGTTTTTCTTTGCAAATGCTGATACTTGGATATGTATTGGGATTGTTTTATCTATTTTCATCTTGCAAGCGTTTTGGTTAATTTATTTTTAGAAAGGTAAAAGTTTCATTTCGGTTTCCTTATCATTTTTGATAAAGTGAAAGCCTAATATTTTAGCGACTTTTCTTTCTATTGTTGCGCCTTTGCTTAATTTGTGGT
>CAIODY010000099.1 GCA_903857255.1 uncultured bacterium | reverse complement strand
TGGAAGCATACGTCCATAAATGCCAACTAAAAACAACATAAATATGAAGTAATAAAAACGAGCAAATTGCTAATGACGATTTTTCTTTTTTAATCATCATTTTTACTAACCCGATTAAAACAAAAATCATCATTGGTGTATATAACAGCCAACCTTTTCTGTAACTAAAAATGCCTTCGATAATGTGTGGATGTTGCCATTCGAAAAAATGTCCACCAACTTTGTAAGCGTTATAAATCCATTCCTAGTAACAAAATGCCAATAAAAAATTTGTAAAAAAATAATTGAAAAACCCATCAAAAAAATCGGAATCAATAATCGAAAATTTTGTTTCCAAAACGAAATTATCTTTTTGAATGGCATCGTTTTTCCAATAGGATAAAAAATGAAAAACATCAAACTCACTAATTCAGTTGGGCGAATTAAAAAAACAAGTGCGTACAGAATACCAATAATAAAGCCTGTTTTCAGCGTTTGTTTATCAAACCATTGGGCAATTTTAAAAATCAAAATACCATACAAAGCAAACAACAATGCATGCGGCATGGCTGCATCAAAAACCACATAATTGAAATAATTAGTCCCAAACACAATGCACAACAAGGCAATGCAAACAGCATGAAATGAAAAATATTTCAACAGAAATTTTTGCAAATAAAATAGCCCTATAAAACAGTAGAAAAGACAACTTATCAGCAAAGCCAATTGATAAGGAAATGATAATCCATCACGAGCAAAATAATTTTGTGATTGTGTAAAAATATCAGCGATAATAAAAAATGGAAGATGAGCAATGGCAAATCCGATAGTATAAATGGGAATTCGATTGCCATTTTTTAGTTGTTGTATTTGATATAAATTATTGGAAATTTCATGTTGCTGAATATTTTTTTCGGCAAAATTAAAATGTTGAACATCGTGATAAATAAAAGTGGCTGGCAATAAAACATAGTAACCATAAACATCCCAAGTGATGATGTTGGTTTTCTTTTGGAAAACTTGTTGAGCAAAAAATGTAATTGCGATGAGTAGTATAAAAATAAAACTCGAAAATGATTTCGCCTTGGTTTGCATTTGGCAAAATTAATTTTCGAATCAAATAGTTTGTTATTAATCGCAATTAAAAACAGAGTTCTTTAACCCTTATTCATGGCACATTACAGCCCATGTCAAGTGTGTAACCCTTTATTTATCAACACTTCAGCGTAATGAAAAATCTTAAAATCATTCATTCTAAATTTCATTAAGCATTGATTTTCAATAGAAAAATAGTTTTTTGTTTTTAATTATCAATTCAAAGTTTATGTTTATCAACATTTCAAGGTTATCCGAGGCTTGTAAATGCTGATTCCATGCTTATATTTGGTATCGTAATTTAATTAATTAACCAAACAAAATTATTTTAATCATGAACAAAGGAGATTTAGTTTCAAAAATTGCATCTGATGCAAAAATCAGCAAAGCTCAAGCAGAAACAGCTTTGAATTCTTTCATGAAATGCACTGAAGACACATTAAAAAAAGGTGGCAAAATCACATTAGTTGGTTTTGGTACTTACAGTGTTTCTAAACGTGCTGCTCGTAACGGACGTAACCCTCAAACTGGTAAGCCGATTAAAATCGCTGCTCGTAAAGTGGTTAAGTTTAAAGCTGGCAAACAATTATCTGGCAAAGTGAACAAATAATATTTGCTTCACTCTTAAAAAAAGCAAGATTGAAAAATCTTGCTTTTTTTATTTTATCAAAATCAAACACTACTTTTGAGCTTTGAAAAAAAATATTCTTTAACCAACCAAAAAAACAAATATCATGGGAAGAGGTGATAAACGTACAAAGAAAGGAAAAATTGCTGCTGGTTCATTTGGCATCAGCCGTCCGCAAAAAGTAAAAAAAGTAGCTGTTAAAAAAGCTGCTCCGAAAAAAGCAGCAAAAAAAACTGCGGCGAAAAAATAAATTTTTCTTTTTAAAAAAATCCCACAACAAATTAATGCTGTGGGATTTTTTATTTTCATCACCATTTAATCTTAGTAACGATAATATTCAGGTTTAAATGGACCTTCTTTTGGAATGCCCAAGTAGCTTGATTGTTCAGGTGTTAATTCATCTAACACCACACCAATTTTTGATAAGTGCAAACGAGCAACTTTTTCATCTAAATGTTTAGGTAATACATAAACTTTGTTTTCGTAAGCTGCTGTATTAGTCCACAATTCTAATTGCGCCAAAGTTTGATTGCTAAATGAATTGCTCATCACAAAACTTGGATGACCAGTAGCACAACCCAAATTTACTAAACGACCTTCAGCCAATACAATCACATCTTTACCTTCAATTGTGTACATATCCACTTGTGGTTTAATCGTGTTTTTTGTATGACCATAAGCGCTATTCAACCAAGCCATATCAATTTCAATATCAAAGTGACCGATATTACAAACGATTGCTTTGTCTTTCATTAATCGGAAATGTTTTTCAGTAATCAAATCTCTGCAACCTGAAGCTGTAACAATGATGTCAGCTTCTTTCACAGCATCAATCATTCGTTTTACTTCAAAGCCATCCATAGCAGCTTGCAATGCACAAATTGGGTCGATTTCTGTAACAATTACTCGGCAACCTGCGCCTTGTAAGGAAGCAGCAGAGCCTTTTCCAACATCACCATAAGAACCAACAACAGCTACTTTACCAGCCATCATTACATCAGTTGCTCTGCGAATTGCATCTACTAACGATTCTTTGCAACCGTATTTATTATCGAATTTAGATTTAGTAACCGAATCATTTACATTGAAAGCAGGAATGGGTAAAGTGCCAGCAGCCATACGTTCATACAAGCGATGCACACCAGTTGTAGTTTCTTCGCTCAAACCTTTAATGCCATGAATCAATTCAGGATATTTATCAAAAACCATGTTGGTTAAATCGCCACCATCATCCAAAATCATATTCAAAGGCTTGTCAGCGCTACCGAAAAACAAAGTTTGTTCAATACACCAATCAGCTTCTTCTTGTGTTTGACCTTTCCAAGCATAAACACCAATGCCAGCAGCAGCAATAGCAGCAGCAGCTTGGTCTTGTGTTGAGAAAATGTTGCAAGAGCTCCATTTTACTTCAGCACCTAAATCAACTAATGTTTCAATCAACACAGCAGTTTGAATAGTCATGTGCAAGCAACCCGCTATCCGTGCGCCTTTCAACGGTTGTTTACCTTTGTATTCTTCTCTAATAGCCATTAAACCTGGCATTTCGGCTTCTGCTAAACGAATTTCTTTTCGTCCCCATTCAGCCAAACTCATGTCTTTTACTTTGTGCTTCAAATTGAAGTCGATAGCAGTTTTCGTCATTGTACTCATTGTGTTTATTTGATTGTTTAATTTAAAAATCGAGTTGCAAAATTAGAATAAATCTAAACAACAACCAAAAATGCAAATGGTTTTTGAAAAACTAACTAATATTGACGAGTATGAATTTCGAAAAACAAAGATTAACTTTGGAGCAAATTAACCTATAAAATTTATTCAAACTACACCAGCTAATAAAAATGAAATTCTGTTTTTTGTTTTTCTTTACGGCATTGTTTTCTTTGTATGCATTTTCACAAACCTATACACCTATTGCTGTAAGTGGCTTCAATGAAGATGTAGTTGCAGAAACAACTCCTGCAACTACTACCACAACCAACTCAATGGATTTGTCGAACTACATAATGTATTCGCAAGCATTCGCATCTGCTACAAGTATTTCTGGTGGAATATTAAATAGTGGGACAATTGTGAGTGGTACAAGAACTTATCAGATGGAACCATTCACTTCAAATAATGGATTGCATATTGCACAAGGAACTCCACAAACATTATCTTTAATAACGCCTGCACAATTTTCGCAAATTAGCTTGATGGGGTTTTCAACCGAGAGTAGTTGTACTGTTACTTTCACTTTGCATTTTACTAATGGCACTTCAACTAATTTTACAGGAGTTAATATTTTAGATTGGTTTACAGGCACTGGAAATATTTATTGTTGCTATGGCAGAACTACACGAATTGCTTCAGGCTATGTGGCTTATGGATTACCAAGCAATCCTAATTATTATCCTATTGATTTAACTTTGAGTTGTGCTGACCAAAAAAAATTATTACAAAGCATTGATATTACCATCACCTCTGGTACAACAATTGCCAGCAGAGTGTATATATTGGCATTATCAGGTGTTGCTTACAGTTTGAATATTACTTCAAATGTTACAAACATTGGCTGTTCTGGTGGCAACATAGGTAGTGCTACATTAAATGCAACAGGTACTGGTTCGCCTTATACTTATTCATGGAATACAACACCTGTGCAAAATACTGCCACCGCAATAAATTTAAGTGCAGGCAATCATGTTTGTACTATTTCAGATGCTGCTGGTTGCGCTGTTAAAAATGATACTATTACAATTGGGCAAACGCTTGCACCAGCCATAGTGATGTCAGCTACACAAGATACCATTTGCAATGGGCAATCAACACAAATAACTGCCAGTGGATTAGCCAGTGTACTTTGGTTTCCAACGGGATTAACTACTACCAGTATCAATGTTTCGCCAACTGTAACCACAAGATATTTTGCCAATGGTACAGGCACTAATGGTTGCACGGGGCTTGATAGTATTTTAATTGTAGTGCATCCAAAGCCCGTTGTAGCCACTTCACCAATTACAGCCAACTCTTGCAACGGAGCGAATGTTCAATTATCAGCAGGCTACGCAGTTGCATATACTTGGTCGCCAACAACAGCATTAAGCTCATCAACCATTTCAAATCCTGTTGCAAACCCAACAGTAAGCACTACCTATTTTTTATTGGCTACTGATACTAATGGCTGTACGATTAAAGACACTGTAAAAGTAAATGTTTACGCATTGCCAACAGTTGCTGCATCAGTTAATCCAACAACAATTTGTGGTGGCGATACGGCAACGCTTACTACCAATGGCTTAGCAAATTTCACTTGGGCACCTGGTGGACAAACTACTTCAAGTGTTAAAGTTTTTCCAGCATCAACTACTACCTATACAGTGAGCGGAACAGATGCCAATGGCTGCCATGGGCAAGCATCTACAACACTAACAGTTTTACCAACTCCTAATCTAATCACTAATTATTCTGCAACAGCTATTTGTGCTAATTCAGGTGTTACACTAATTGCATCAGGAGCCACCAATTACACTTGGTCGCCTTCATCAGGATTAAGTACCACTACATCAGGCACAACCATTGCTAGCCCAACAATTACAACCACTTATACAGTGAGTTCAACCAATTCAAGCAATGCTTGTGTAAGAATTCAGCATGTAATAGTTACTGTCAACCCATTACCGATTGTAAACGTTACGGCTAATCCGCCAACTATTTGTGGGGGGAATTCATCCCAATTATCCGTATCGAGTTTAACCAACTTTACATGGATACCAAGCGGACAAATTACGACGCCTATCAATGTTTCACCAACAACAGCCACCACTTATTCAGTGAGTGGAACTGATGCCAATGGTTGTGCAGGAAGCGGAAGTGTTACGGTAAATGTTACACCTGCACCATTTATAAATGTATCAAGTGCCGATACAACTATTTGTGCTGGAAGTTCAGTAGTATTAACCGCCAACGGCGGCGCAACAAGCTATACATGGCAGCCTGGTAATTTGCAAGGTAGCAGCATTTCAGTTGCACCATCGGTGGCAACTAACTATACAGCAACTGGCTTATTCCCTGGTCCATGCACCGTTTCTGCATCATTGGCGATAAATATTTTTCCGAAATCAGTGGCAGCATTTGGTGCATCACCCACATCAGGATGTTCACCGCTAAAAGTTAATTTTTTAGATAACAGTACTAACGCAACATCATGGCATTGGTCTTTTTCCGATGGCGGAAGTAGTGCCATAAAATTTGCTTCGCATATTTTTAATGCTGGCACTTGGAGTGTTACATTAATCACCAGCAATGCCAATAATTGTGCTGATACTTTAACTAAAACCAACTACATCAACGCAAACCCACATCCAACTGCCAATTTTGGTACAACCCCTTCGCCAACTATTCCTGTTGAATTAGCCGATGCCAATTATCAAATGAATAATTATAGCACAGGCGCAGTAAATTACGCTTGGTTTTTTGGTGATAACACAACATCAAATTTAACAGCACCAACGCACAGCTATTCAACCCCAGGTGATTACTTTATTACTTTGGTAGCCATTAATGCTGCTGGTTGTACCGATACCACTACGGTTGGTATGTTTGAAGTTTTTCCTCCTTCTAACATAGTTGCACCAAGTGCATTTTCGCCCAATGGCGATGGCGCAAATGATATTTTCCGAATCATTTATTCGCCATTAATTTCAAAAATAAATTTCACCATTTACAATCGCTGGGGTGAAATGGTTTTTCAAACCAACAATCCGAAAGAAGGATGGGATGGCACTTTCAATGGTATCATGCAACCATTAGGTGTTTATATGTACACCGTGAATGCTACATTCACTGACGGCAAAAATTTAACGAAGCAAGGCAATGTAACGCTTGTGAAATAACGACTGCATCTATTTATATTTATTCCTAATGCCAAAATATTTTTTATTACTACTTTTATTTTTAATCACCATTGTATTTTTTGCTTGCGAAAAAAATTACGATTTATCAGGCGTAAGCTCTTTACCAGCGCAGCCTGTGGTGGAAGGTTACATTGAAAATGGTGTGCCGCCTTATGTTATTTTAACCAATACTTTTTCATTGTTTGGTAATTTAACATTAGCCAATGTAAGCAATATTTTTATTCACGATGCTACTGTAACTGTTACTGGTGGCGGACAAACATTTAATTTACAAGAACAAAAAATAATTTACAATGGCAATAGCATTTATGTTTATTTGCCAAACAATGTAAATGATACAGGAAAAATAAACACTGCTTACGATTTGAATATCACTTTAAAAGATGGCTCAAAAATCACAGCACACACTTCTATTCTAACACCACCTCTGATTGATAGCTTGTGGTATGCGAACCGAAGCGCAAGCAGCACCGATTCATTGGTGCGCTTATATTTCAAGCGACATGATAATGCAGCAACAAAAGATTTTTATCGCTATTTTACTAAAACAAATAGCCAACAATTTTTACCAGGTAATGTGCAAGGGTTAATTTCTGTTTTCAATGATGAATACATTAATGGCGATACCTACACTTGGCCTATCAACCGAGGAATTGACAGAAACGATACTTCGGCTAATCAATTTAAACATCCATTTTATTTTATGAAGGGCGATACAGTTACTATTAAACTTTGTGCTATTGATTATAATGTTTATGATTTTTGGCTCACCGCCGATAATGCTTATGGCAACACGGGCAACCCGTTTGCAGCACCTTCTAATGTGAAAAGCAATGTGAATGGCGCATTGGGAGTATGGTGTGGCTATGCCGCTTTTTATATGCCCAGCAAAACCAAGGGATTTGTGATTCCGAAATAAAAAAATCAACATCTGTTGGCTTTTTGCTTACTTCTAAAAAAATTATTTTACGACAAATTATTTACCTACTTATTTCACAATTCTTCCTTGATTATCTTTAATAAAAGCTGCCCAATTAGTTGCCTTACCTTTTATATTTTTCTTCGTATTACTTTCTGTTTTTCCGCCTTGTAAAATATGACAAACGGCAGTAGCCAACGCATCAGTTTCATCAAAAAATGCAGGTACTTCGTTTAGATTTAATAATCTACAAATCATTGAACTTACTTGTGCTTTGCTGGCATTGCCGTTGCCCGTTATACTTTGTTTAATTTTTTTTGGTGAATATTCAAACACAGGTAAATTTTGTTGTACAGCCGCCGCAATCGCCACACCTTGAGCTCTTCCCAATTTTAACATACTTTGAACATTCTTGCCATAAAAGGGTGCTTCAATAGCTAATGATTCAGGCTTTAATTCTTTAATCAATCGGCTAACATTATCGTGTATCAATCGCAATTTTTCATGCGCATCGGTTTCTGATTTCATGTGCAAAATGCCAACATCTTTCATCGTTATTTTTTGACCAATTAATTCCACTGCGCCATAGCCTAATATATTTGTTCCGGGGTCAATTCCTAAAATTATTCGCTTTTCGTTCATAAAATGTTAATTAAATCTGCCAAACTAAATGCACTTTTGCAAACTGAAAATTAATTGGATGCTAATTTATTTATTGTTGGGCTGCAACATAGGAAATTGCTTGGAAACATTTAAACAAGCAGAAGTTGAACTGAAAAATAGAATAGGGGACTTAACCCGAAAATCGAGCCGCTATTTAACCGATGCTTGGGGAAATACTGGGCAAGCACCTTTCTTAAATCAGGTATTAGAATTTGAAACAAAATTGCATCCAAAAGATTGTTTGAAAGCAATTCTTGAGATTGAAAAAAATTTAGGCAGAGTTAGAAATATCAAATGGGAACCACGAACAATTGATATTGATATTCTGCTTTATGAAAACGTAATCGTGAATGAAGATGATTTAAAAATTCCGCATCCATATTTACACCAGCGCAAATTTGCTTTAGTTCCATTAGCAGAAATTGATGCTGAAATTATTCATCCAATTTACCAAAAAAGTATCTCGAATTTACTTTCAGAAAATACAGATAATTCATTGAATATTAAAAGATTGAGCAGTGCAATATAAATACATTACCATCGAAGGGAATATTGGCGCAGGTAAAACTTCATTAGCTAAATTATTAGCAAAAAAAACTGGTGCAAAACTAATTTTAGAACAATTTGCCGACAATCCATTCATTTCAAAATTTTATGAAAACCCCGAAAAATTTGCATTCCCATTTGAATTATTTTTCGTTGCCGAACGATTCCAACAATTAAGCGAAATGACTGGGCAACAAGATTTTTTTTACACCGGAGTTGTTACTGATTACCTGTTTGTGAAATCCTTATTATTTAGCCGAATTAACTTAACTGAAGACGAATTTAAATTGTACAATAGAATATTCGACATCATTTATAAAACACTACCAACGCCTGAATTGATTGTTTATCTGCATTGTTCAACCAACAAATTGCAAAACAATATTAAAAAAAGAGGCAGAGATTTTGAGCAAAACATTTCCGACCAATATTTAGAAAACATTTCACAACAATATTTCACCTATTTTAAATCACAAAAAAATCTTCGAGTTGTTGTGATTGATGTCAATGAAATTGACTTTGTAAATAACCCAGCCGATTGTGAAAAGATTTTTGATTTGATAGCAAAAGAACATGCTGTGGGGTTTAACTATTATTCGTTAGAGTAGAAGATATTCTTTCAAGTCTATAATAAATCAGTTTCCATCGTTTAACATAATATAAATTATGAGTTGAAGCAAGAAAGAAAGAACGGCATCAACTAATCCAGTTAACTTTGTAAACTTAAACATAATGAAAGAAAAAACACAACAAATAGATTGGCAAATTGAAGGTATGACTTGCCATAATTGTTCTTTAAATGTAAAGAAGTTTTTAGAGCAAAATGGTTTACAAAATGTACAAGTAAGTTTCACTAATCACGAAGCAAATTTTGTTGTAACTCAAAATATTGATTTAGATGAAATAGCTAAAGGCTTATCAGGTATTGGTTATCAAGTTGTGAAACAAGATGAACACCATCATTCAGCACATCAACAATCGCAAAAGCAAAATTTAATCATTGCTGCCATTTTCACATTGCCTTTGTTGTTGCACATGATTATTGATTGGCATGTTTTGCATCAACCAATTACGCAATTGATATTGTGTTTGCCCGTTTATTTTATTGGGATAAAAACTTTTGGTAAAAGTGCTTTTAATAGTTTAAAAGCTGGCATTCCGAATATGGATGTTTTGATTTTTATGGGTTCTTCGGCTGCATTTGTTTACAGTGTAATTGGTTTATTTCAAAATCAACCTGAAAATTATTTATTTTTTGAAACCTGCGCCACTATTATCACTTTGGTGTTGTTGGGTAATTTTATCGAAGCAAAAAGTGTAAAGCAAACTAATGTTGATTTAGAACGATTATTGCAATTGCAAATAGATAAAACAAAATTGATTTGGTATAATTTTGAAACTAAAAAAGACGAAACCAAAGAAGTTGCCATTCATGAAATTATTCATGGTCATCGTATCCAAGTAAACACTGGCGATGTTGTACCTGTTGATGGCACTATACTTTCGGGTGATGCTTTGATAAATGAAGCGATGTTAAATGGCGAATCAATGCCTGTGCAAAAAACAAAAAACGAAATTGTTCATGCTGGAACTTTGGTTGAAAATGGTTCGATAATTTTTGCTGCAACGGCTATTGGAAATGAAACAGTTTTAGCCAGTATTATCCAACTCATTAAACAAGCACAAAATGATTTACCGCCAGTTCAGCGTTTGGCTGATAAAATCAGTGCATGGTTTGTGCCTGTGGTGGTGGGTATTTCGGTTATTACATTTCTTGTTTCGGTTTTTGTTTTTCATCTGGCTTTCCAACAAAGTTTATTGCATAGTATTGCTGTGGTGGTTATATCCTGCCCATGTGCTATGGGGTTAGCAACTCCTACGGCTATTGTGGTTGGCTTAGGTAAAGCCGCTCGAAATGGTATATTAATGAAAGGTGCAACGCAGATGGAATTGCTTTCGAAAACAAAATATTTGCTGCTCGATAAAACTGGTACACTCACCCAACCTGCTTCAATGGTTGATTTTGAGCAGTTTTC
>CAIODY010000098.1 GCA_903857255.1 uncultured bacterium | reverse complement strand
TGTGGTAGTTCAGTTGGTTAGAATGCCGCCCTGTCACGGCGGAGGTCGCGGGTTCGAGTCCCGTCCACACCGCTGAAAGGGACTTTTGATATTTTTTATCAAAAGTCCCTTTCAGCGGTGTGGACGGGACTCGAACCCGCGACCTCCGCCGTGACAGGGCGGCATTCTAACCAACTGAACTACCACACCGTATTTTTGATTTTCACCAAAAATTTGGGAGTGCAAAAGTAAAACAAAATTTTAAAAATCAAAGTATGCTTCCAAATTTAATTTCAAATTGTATTTTTGAGGAAACAAAAAATCAAGGAAATGACATTTTTAGATTTTGAAAAACCGATAGAAGAACTTTATAAGCAAATTGAAAAAACGAAGGAAATTGCTGAAAAAACGAAGGTGGATATGAGTTCAACTGTAAAAGAATTAGAGGACAGTATTCTTGAATTGAAGAAAAAAATTTATGGTGAATTAACGCCTTGGCAAAGAGTTCAATTAAGTCGTCATCCTGAAAGACCCTATACACTTTTTTATATCGAGCAAATTTGTGAATCATTTATTGAATTGCATGGCGATAGAAATGTGAAAGATGATAAAGCTATGGTGGGTGGAATTGGTATGATTGATGGGCAATCGGTTGTAATAGTCGGTCAACAAAAGGGTGCAAACACTAAAATGCGTCAATACAGAAACTTCGGAATGCCCAACCCTGAAGGCTACCGCAAGGCTTTGAGATTAATGAAAATGGCAGAGCGTTTTAATAAACCAGTCATTACATTTATTGATACACCAGGTGCATTTCCTGGTTTGGAAGCCGAAGAACGTGGGCAAGGGGAAGCTATCGCAAGGAATTTATTTGAAATGGCAAAATTAAAAGTACCAATTATTTGCATCATTATTGGCGAAGGCGCATCAGGTGGAGCTTTGGGCATTGGGATTGGCGATAAAGTATTGATGTTAGAAAACACTTGGTATTCGGTTATTTCGCCCGAAAGTTGCAGTTCGATTTTATGGCGCAGTTGGGATTTTAAAGAAAAAGCTGCAGAGCAATTAAAATTGACTGCCGATGACATGAAATCATTTAATTTAATTGATGGCATTGTTAAAGAACCTTTAGGCGGAGCTCATGCAAACCCAGATGAGATGGCTGCTATCATTAAAAAAGAAATCAAAAAATATTTAGCTGAATTAATGCCTCAATCAGCAGCAGAAAGAATTGCAAAACGTATCAAAAAATTTGATGCAATGGGCGAAGTAAATGAAAATCTGTAAGATTTTTACTTAAAAATTTTACTCAAAAAATCTTTCATGTCAATCCACGATTGTTTGTCAGCGGCTTCGTTGTAAGCAATTGGCATGTTGAACTTTATTCCATTTTCGGTGGCAATTGGATTGGTGAATGCATGTAATGCACTTTCATACGATTTGAAAATATAAGACACCTTCATTTCATCTAAATTTTGTTGGAACGACTTAATATCATCGGCACTTACAAATTTATCAGCAGCACCATTGCAGACTAAAATTTGTGCTTTGGTGGTTCCTTTTGTTGCAGGTACACCACCAGATAGACCGCCATGAAAACTTACTACACCTTTAAAATCCATTCCCATTTTTGCAACATTTAAAACCATTGAACCACCAAAACAATAACCTATTGCAGCGATATTTTTTGCATCAGCTTGCGGATACGATTTTATTTTCTCAACAGCGGCTTCTATGCCAGCCCTTGCTAATTCAGGATTTTGATAAAATGGCATCGCATACTCTTTCGCCTGTTCAGGATTATCGGCAAATTTTCCTTCGCCAAATAAATCAACCGCAATAGCAATGTAACCTAATTCAGCTAACATATCAGCACGATGACGAACATAATCACCACAACCCCACCACTCATGAACTACTATAATTGCTGGGCGTTTGCCCTTTTTCGCTTCATCAAAAGCAACATAACCTTTGCAGTTAATGCCATTGGTTTGATAAATAATTTCTTCGCCCTTGATAGTTGATTTTGCTTGTGTCATAAATGAATTTGAAAATAATATTGCTCCACAAAATAAGGTGATTAAAAATTGGTTGAGTTTCATTTTGTTTTTTTTGTTTAGAAAAATAAAACACAAAATCCAAAAAGAAGTTTTTATTTTTAAAACTATGACGACACAATGCAAACAAATTTTTTACAACACCCATGAATATCAGCAAATGGTAGCACTGCGATTTGATGTTTTGCGAAAGCCCTTAAACTTAATTTTCGGCGAAGAAGATTTGCAAAAAGACGAGCACGATTTTTTGATAGCTGCATTTGATGAAAATAAAATAATTGGTTGTTGTATATTGAAACAATTGGACAATCAAATATTTAAACTTCGACAAATGGCTGTTCACGAAAAATATCAGCAAAGTGGCGTTGGCCGCCAATTGATACAATTCGCTGAAAATTTTTCAAAGCAAAAGAATATTTTTTCGATTGAAATGAATGCTCGAAAAAATGCTGTTGGTTTTTACAAAAAATTAGGTTATCAAATTATTGGTGATGAATTTTGGGAAGTGAATATTTCTCATTTTAAAATGTTCAAACTACTCTCAAACTAATAATATTTTACGATAGCATTTGATTAAACCCAATTTATCTTTTACTATCTTAGTACTTTCTTCTTAACCGCTTTAAATCTTATTGCATGATTTCTATCAAAAGAGCATCGCTCTACATTCTGCTTGTAGCAATAGTTTGCAGCAGTTTCACTTTTTTCTTTCTCAAAAATTATTTGCAACAAAAATCTGAAACTGATGAAATAAATGCTGAACAACAAGAAAATTGCGATTACAACATCTACCGATTGTCAGGATATAAGTTCATTAAGCCATTGGCTTTTGCTGAAAAGAATTGTGAATCGAAAAATTTTGCTCCCATAAAAGCAACGCTTACTGATGCTATTAATAATTTCAAAGCCAATAACAACCTAGTTGAAGCATCGGTTTATATAAAAGATTTTACTTCGGGCGAATGGACTTCGGTAAACGACAATGTTACTTACAATCCAGGCTCATTGATTAAAGTACCTATTTTGATGACTTATTTAAGAATGGAAGAACTCCGCCCAGGCACATTAGAGCAACAATTTTCATTTACCGCAATCGATATGAAAATGCCCACACAACATTTTCCTACCAAAGAAATTCAATCTGGCAAAAATTATTCAATAAAAGAATTGCTGCGAAGCATGATTATAAATTCCGACAACAATGCAACATTTGTTCTTAATCAGCATTTAGATTTACCATTGTTCAAAAAAGTTTTTACCGATATTGGTTTACCGATGAACATTCATCTACTTATCCAATCACAGCAAGGCAATATTCGCAATTTTTCAAAGTACTTTTCAATGCTGGTTATTTAACTATTGCCAATTCAGAATATGCAACTGGTTTATTGAGCGAAAGTGAATTTAATGATGGGCTTTTAAAAGGCATTCCTGAAAAAACTTCTGTTGCACATAAGTATGGCGAATCAGGCACTGATGAAATGCACGAATTGCATGATGGCGGAATAATTTACATCGGAAACAAACCCTATTTAATCACAGTGATGACCAAAGGACCTGATTTGAAAAAACTTTCAGAAGTAATTGGCGAAATTTCAAAAATCGTGTATCAAAACATGAAAAATAATTAGTTTCCTGTGTGATAAATATCACCTTCCGCTGATTTTTTCTTCATCAGTTTTGTGTCATCAAAAATCAAACAAATGACACACGATTATCAAGTAAATTTAAATTGGATAGCAGATAGAAAAGGAATTTTGTCGTCGCCTGAATTACCTAATTCTATTGAGGTTGCAACGCCACCACAGTTCCCTAAAGGCATGGAAAATATTTGGTCACCCGAGCATTTTTTTACAGCAGCAGTGAGCAGTTGTTTTATGACCACCTTCTTGGCTGTTGCCGATAATTTAAAATTGAACTTCATTTCATTTGCTTGTGATGCAAAAGGGAAATTAGAACAAGTGGAAGGAAAATATTTAATGACCGAAGTAAATCTGTTAGCCAAACTTTCCATTGCCAACAAAGCGGATAGAGAACGAGCTGAACGCATTTTGCAAAAAGCCGAAACTGCTTGCTTAATTACCAACTCTGTAAAAGCAAAAGTAAATTTGGTTACTGAAATTGAGGTGGAAGAGCTTACGCAGACTGGGTTTTAGAATTTTAAAATTTCTTTCTTCACAATCCGTCCACATTTTCGCAACGCAATAAAATAAAGCGTTGTGACCTGCATTAATCTTTTTACTTTCGCAAAACTTTTCAACACATAGAAACATAGCTACATAGAAATACAAAGCGAAGTTTTGCTATGTTTTCTAAACTATTTTTAAAAAAAGAGTTTAGAAAAATAAGAAAAAATAGTTTTTGGATTTGCTTATTGAAAAGAAACTATGCAAACTATGATTCTATGTGGTAAAATGTATTTTGTTTTCAAATTTCCTCATTCTCAAATTAATGACTTTTTCACACCTACATTCTCATACTCAATATTCGCTTTTAGATGGTGCAAGCGGCATCAGTCAATTGGTTGACAAAGCTGTTAAGGATAACATGCAAGCCATTGCTATTACTGACCATGGCAATATGTTTGGCGTTTTCAAATTTGTAAATGAATGCCAGAAGAAAAATATTAAACCCATTATTGGTTGTGAATTTTATGTAGTTGAAGACCGTCATAAAAAAACATTCACCAAAGAAAATTTAGATAAACGCTATCATCAATTGATGTTGGCGAAGAATGCAACTGGCTATCAGAATTTGAGCAAACTCTGCTCTCTTGGCTACATTGAAGGCTTGTACAGCAAATGGCCAAGGATTGATAAATCATTGGTAGAGCAATATCACGAAGGATTAATTGCAACAACTTGTTGCCTCGGCGCAATGGTTCCGCAAATGATTTTGAATGAAAGTGAAGAAAAAGCAGAAGAAGAATTCAAATGGTGGTTGAATATTTTTGGCGAAGATTATTATGTTGAATTGCAGCGCCATAGCCTTCCCGAACAAGATAAAGTGAATGAAGTGTTGTTGCGTTTTGCAAAAAAATACAACGTAAAAATTATTGCGACTAATGATTCACATTATGTTGAACAACAAGATTCTAATGCGCATGATATTTTGTTGTGTGTGAATACTGGTGAAAATCAGAGCACAAAAATTGGCGATGCTAAAAATGAAAGATTTGGTTTTCCGAACAATGAATTTTATTTCAAGACCACGGCGCAAATGGAAAAATTATTTTCCGACGTGCCTGCAAGTATTGATAATACTAATGAAATCGTAGATAAAGTAGATAATCTGAAATTGAAAAAAGATATTCTACTGCCAGCATTTCCAATTCCACAAAATTTTGCAAATGCAGATGAATACTTACGTCATCTCACTTTTGAAGGTGCAAAAAAACGCTACAAAGATTTGAATGCCGAAACCGAAGAGCGAATCAACTTTGAATTGGATGTAATTCTAAAAATGGGATTTGCTGGTTACTTTTTAATTGTGAGCGATTTCATCCGAAAAGGAAAGGAAATTGGTGTAATGGTTGGACCCGGACGTGGCTCTGCTGCCGGTTCGGTGGTGGCTTATTGTATTGAGATTACCAACATCGACCCGATGAAATACAATTTGCTGTTTGAAAGATTTTTAAATCCTGACCGAAAATCAATGCCCGATATTGATACAGATTTTGATGATGAAGGAAGGCAACGTGTGATTGATTATGTGGTAGATAAATACGGAAAAAATCAGGTAGCACAAATTGTAACCTACGGTACAATGGCTGCCAAATCAAGCATTAAGGATGTGGCAAGGGTAATGGAATTGCCATTAAACGAATCAAATATTTTAGCAAAATTTGTTGCAGAAAAACCTGGTATCTCACTGAAACGCTTGCTGAATGCACCTTTGACAGGAAAAGATTCCTTAGAAGAAAAAGAAGAATTAAAGCAAGATGATATTGCCAACGCCAAACGACTTCGTGAAATAAGGGCTGGTAGCGATTTGCAAGCAAAGGTTTTGCAAGAAGCAGAAAAGTTAGAAGGCTCGGTTCGTAATACAGGCATTCATGCTGCTGGAATTATCATTGCCCCAAAAGACCTGACAGAGCTGATTCCTGTGTACATTCAAAAAGATTCGCCACTGTGGGTTACGCAAATTGAAGGCACCATGATTGAAGATGCTGGTGTCATCAAAATGGACTTTTTAGGTTTGAAAACTTTGAGTATTATAAAAAATGCTTTGGAATTAATCAAGCAAAATCATGGTGTTGAAATTGATATTGATAACATTCCTTTGGATGATGAAAAAACTTTTCAATTATATCAAAGTGGAAATGTGGTCGGCATTTTTCAGTTTGAAGCCGAGCATGTGCCTTCGATTTTAAGGCAGATGAAACCTAATACTATTGAGGATTTGATTGCATTAAACGCATTGAATCGTCCTGGTCCACAAGAATATATTCCAAATTACATTGCTCGGAAACATGGCAAAGAAAAAGTTGAATACGACTTACCAGAGTTAGAAGAATATTTAAAAGAAACTTATGGCATCACAGTTTATCAAGAACAGGTGATGTTGCTAAGCCAGTCCATAGCTGGCTTCAGCAAAGGCGATGCAGATGTGTTGCGAAAAGCAATGGGGAAAAAACAATTGAGTGTGTTGGAAAAAATGAAAGCACAATTCATTGAAGGAGCAACAGACAAAGGTCATCCGAAAAATAAATTGGAAAAAATTTGGGAAGACTGGACAAAGTTTGCACAATATGCTTTCAACAAATCGCACTCGGCTTGCTATGCGGTGGTGAGTTATCAAACGGCTTATTTGAAAGCACATTATCAAGAAGAATACATGACTGCTTTGTTGAACAATGCTGGCAGTATTGATAAGATTACTTACTTCATGGAAGAGTGCAAACGCAATGGCATTGATGTGTTGGGACCCAACATTAATGAAAGTGGGAAAAAGTTTTTGGTGAACGCAGCAGGAAAAGTTCGCTTTGCATTAGGCGGCATCAAGGGTTTGGGCGATGCGGCTGTAGAAAGTATTATTGACGAACGAAATAAAAATGGTGCGTTTAAATCATTTTTTGAAATGATGAAACGTGTGAATTTGCGAACTGTGAATAAAAAAAGTTTAGAAGCATTAGCCATGGCTGGTGCTTTGGATGACTTTAATGCAGGGCATCGGGCACAATATTTTGAGATTGGAAAAAATGAAGGCACATCATTTATTGAAAGTTCTATTCGTTGGGCTGGTCAAGCGCAAGATTCAAAAGTGAGTACAGTAGCCAGTTTGTTTGGGGCTACATCACAATCCATGACCATCAAAGAACCAACATTTCCTGAAGTGCCGCATTGGAGCTTGATGGAACGCTTGCGTCAAGAAAAAGAAGTAACAGGGTTTTATTTGAGCGGACATCCGTTAGATACTTTTAGATTGGAAATTGAAAACTTTACGAATGCTGATTTAACCACTTACACCAATGTGAAAGATAAGACTGTAAGCATTGCTGGCATTGTATCTAAAGCTGATGTACGCTTAGATAAAAACGGAAATAAGTACGTGCGATTTGCGCTGGAAGATTTTAAAGGAACGGCTGAATTTATGTTGTTCAAAGAAGATTATGTGAAGTACAATCAATATTTAGAAATTGGAAATTCATTGTACATCAAAGGTGTTTACAAACAACGATTCAGAAATGCCGACCAGTATGAATTTAAAATCAGTTCGATGCAATTATTAAGCACCGTTCGTGACCAGGAAGCAAAAAACTTATCGGTGTTTGTCAACTTAAAAGATGTAGATGCTAAATTTATTCAATCGCTCAAAGCTATCTGCAATCAATATCCTGGGCGATGCCAACTGAAAGTAAGATTGCTCGACCCCGATACCAATTACAACGTGTTACTAAAATCAACTTCGATAAAAGTGGAGCCTGCAAATGAGTTATTTCAAAGTTTGAGGGCATTACCATTGATAGGTTCTAAAATAAATGATTAATAAAAATGGATACTAAAAAGATTATTTTTTTCGGCATTGGCATTTTGGTCATTGCTTTAATTCAAGTGTTGTTCATTCGCTTTATGAAATGGCTGGGAACGAAAGGCGGCGATTGGAGTATCTTAAAAGATAACTATCGCATCTTAATTCAATTCACTACCATGATTGTTTTTGCAGTTTTATTGGCGGTATTATTGTATTCCTATCAAGCGATATACGGCGATTTATTTAATTTTTAATGACGCAGAAGATTACATACAATCGCCCTGTAGTGCTTTCTGTTGGTGGCTTCGACCCAAGTAGTGGAGCAGGTGTTTTAGCCGATATAAAAACTTTTGAGCAACACAAAGTAATTGGTGTGAGTGCAACAACTTCTATCACCATTCAAAATGAAAATGAGTTTGAAAAAGTTTATTGGCTCACTGAAAAACAAATAGAAGAACAATTAGAAATCTTATTTCGGGTGTATGAAATCAATGTTGCAAAAATTGCATTGGTTGAAAATTTCAATTCGTTGCAATTCATTATTTCAACCTTGAAAAGATATAACGCTGCGATAAAAATAATTTTCGACCCTATCCTAAAAGCCACAGCTGGCTTTAGTTTTCATGAAAATTTTGATCGGCAAAAATTAATGAACGATGTTTATTTAATAACTCCGAATTTTGAGGAGGCGAAAAAAATATTTAATACCAACGAGCCAATTGAATTTCTTTCATCAACAAAATTGAATAGCAATATTTTACTAAAAGGAGGTCATAGCAAGGATGAAAAATTTGCTGTTGACATTTTATTTATACCAAAAAATAAAACAGAATTCAAAACTGAACGATTGCAAAATACAGAAAAACATGGCAGCGGCTGTGTGCTGTCATCAGCCATAGCAGCTAATTTGGCTATGAATAAAAATTTAGAACAATCGTGTGAATTGGCGAAAAATTATTTGCAGCAATTTTTAAAAAGTAATGGAAATAAATTGGGTTTTCATACTTAAATAAGATCAATCAATGAAAAAGTTTGGTGAGCCAAAAGATTAATGCACCCATTAAACCACTTACTGGTATTGTTAAAATCCAAGCCCATAATAAATTGATGGTAACGCCCCAACGCACTGCTGATAAGCGTTTTGATAAGCCAACACCAATAATTGAACCTGTGATAGTATGTGTAGTTGAAACAGGAATGCCTAATGCTTGAGTTGCATAAAGTGTTATTGCACCTGCACTTTCAGCTGCAACACCTTCTAGTGGTGTTACTTTGGTGATTTTCGTTCCCATTGTTTTTATGATTTTCCAACCGCCACTCAATGTTCCCAATGCAATGGCGAAGAAACAGGAAATCTCTACCCATGTTGGGATGTGCGTAATTTTTTGTTTGCCATCTTTCATTATTGCAATTACGTTATTCCATGAATCGGCAGAAACCGCATCCTTAGCCATTCCCAGCGTTTGCGTTTTATAAACTAACAAAGCTGCGGCAATAATACCCATTACTTTTTGTGCATCATTACTACCATGTCCTAAACTAAATGCAGCAGATGAAACCAACTGCAATCGGCGAAACCATTTATCAGCTTTTGATGGATTTGTTCGGGCGCAAATGTGTAAAATAATTACAGTAATAATGTAGGCAATTATCATCCCGATTAATGGTGCCAAAAAAATAAAAGCAATAGTTTGGTAAATTTTACCAACATCAGCTAAAACCCCAAAACCTGATTTGGCAATGGCTGCGCCTGCAAAGCCACCCATTAAAGTATGTGAGGATGAAGATGGAATGCCGAACCACCAAGTCAATAAATTCCAAATAATTGCAGCCACTAATCCGGCTAAAATCACGTACAAATCAATAGCATCGGTCTTCACAATTTTAGCTACTGCATCAGCCACTTTAAATTCGAACCCCAACAATTTATTTTGACACAAAATCAACACGACAGCATTAAAAAACGCAGCCCACATTACAGCTTGCAACGGCGACAATACTTTTGTTGAAACAATGGTGGCTATTGAATTAGCAGCATCATGAAACCCATTGATGTAATCGAAAATTAATGCTAAAACGATAATGATGATTAGTAATTCCATGTTAAAAGTTAATCGTAAAATGTTAATAGTTAATTGTAAAACAAATTTTGTTTAACCATTAACTTGTTTTCACAATGATAGATTCTAAAACATTCGCAGCATCTTCAGCCATATCTGTTGCAGTTTCTAAGGCTGAATACACCTCTTTCATTTTGATTAATTTAATCGCATCCTTTTCATTATCGAATAAATCAGCAACGGCTGCATCATACAAATCATCTGCATGGTTTTCGATGCTATTCAATCGAACGCAAGCATCAGTAATGTTTCGCAGGTTTTTCAAGTTGCGTAATTCATTAATGGCTTTTTGCAATTCTTCGGTGCTTTGCAAAATCAACTCTGCCATTTTAATCATGGTCGGTGTTGATTTTTCAATTTTATACATCCCAATTCGTTTGCTTGCACCATGAATGTAATCGGCAATTTCATCAATCGAAGAAGTGAGGCGATGAATATCTTCTCTATCAAATGGTGTGATAAATGTTTTACCCAATTCCAAGAATATTTTGTGCGCACATTGGTCTAACACATGTTCCATGCGTTCGATTTCTTTTTCCAATTCTTTTTGCCTTTCAGGGTTGGTCGTATTCACCAATTCATTTAATGCTTTCGCAATCAAAACCAAGTTGGCAGCTTGTTCATCAAACAAGGTGAAAAATTTTTTGTCCTTCGGAATGAAAAATTGAAAGATAGAATCTAAAGCCATGATAGTTGTTTTAAAATTTTCGCAAAAGTAATTGCGTTAAGCTAAATTAGTAATCAGAGAATAATTAATTAATGATAAATTAATGTTGGGAGTTAGAATGAAATTATTTCCAACGAAGCCTTTGTAAAAATTCAACGCTCTTCACCATGTCATCATGAAACACACGGTCTTCGGTAATGAATGGAACAAGCTTTCTATAATCACTTCTGATTTGTTCAACAATTGGCGAACTCTTTAATGGCTTGCGATAATCAATGGCTTGTGTAGCCGTTAATAATTCGATGGCTAAAACTTTTTCTACATTATTCATCACGGTATAACATTTTGTTGCGGCATTAGCACCCATGCTCACATGGTCTTCTTGCCCATTGCAACTTACAATGCTATCAACACTGGCTGGCGTACACAATTGTTTGTTTTGGCTCACGATTGATGCAGCAGAATATTGTGGAATCATTAAGCCACAATTCAAGCCTGGTTTATCTACTAAAAATACTGGTAAATTTCTTTCGCCACTCAACATTTGATAAGTTCTTCTTTCAGAAATGTTCGCCAATTCAGCCACTCCGATTGCCAAGTAATCTAAATTAATGGCTAATGTTTGTCCGTGGAAGTTGCCACCAGATAGGATTCTGTCGTTGGCTACATCTACAATTGGATTATCAGTAACTGAATTAATTTCGGTTTCAACAATATGCGTTACATGCGCTATCACATCTTTTGATGCGCCATGCACTTGCGGCATACAACGAAAACTGTAAGGGTCTTGCACATGCTGTTTTTCCTGTGCAATTATTTCACTGCCTTTTAAAAATTGCTGCATGTTTAAGGCAGTTTGAATTTGCCCTGCATGTGGTCTGATGTTGTGAATCGTATCTGTGAATGGTTCTAACTTGGCATCGAATCCATCTATCGAAACAGCACCTACTAAATCAGCCAAAACACTTAATCTACGGGCTTTCATCAAACACCATACCGCATAGCTACTCATGAATTGAGTACCATTTAACAATGCCAATCCTTCTTTCGATTGCAATACCACAGGCTTACGATTTATTTTTTCTAAAGCCTCGGTGGCTTTCATTCTTTTGCCTTTCATATACACATCACCAATACCCATTATCGCTAAAGCCATGTGTGCCAATGGTGCTAAATCGCCCGATGCACCTAATGAACCTTGCTGATAAATAATCGGCAATAAATCTTCATTATAACAATCAACTAATGTTTCAATCGTGTTCAACGCAATGGCACTATAACCATAACTCAACGATTGTATTTTAAATAACAACAACAAGCGAATAATTTCATGCGGCATTTCATCACCCATTCCGCAAGCCGTTGATACTACTAATTTGTATTGCAAATCTTCCAATTCTTGGTCTTCGATTCTTACATTACACAACGAACCAAAGCCAGTGTTGATGCCATAAAACAAGCGTTTGTTATCGGCTAATTTATCATCTAAATATTTTCGGCAAGCATTTATTTTTTCTTTTGCCGAATCGCTCAATGCAATTTTTGTTTTGTTGCTGATGAGTTCTTCCACCTTTGCAATCGTTAATTTTTCGGCACTGATAAAATGTGTATCCATGATGATGTTTATAAAAATGAGGTGCGAATATCGTAAATGATTTTTTAACCGAAATCATTGATGGATAAAAATGAAATGGTTTGCTGAAAAATAATTCTTTCTTTTCAGAAATTAATTGATAAACAAAGCTATTCTCTTAGTTTCTTTGCAAAAAAATTAGCATGAAACAGATAATTGAAGCCGCTTGGGATAATCGCGAATTATTAAAAGAACCAACAACGATTGATACGATTGAACAAGTGATAGAAGAATTAGACAAAGGCAGAATCCGTGTAGCAGAGCCAGTTGCAGGCGGTTGGCAAGTGAATGATTGGGTGAAAAAAGCGGTGATTCTTTATTTCCCAATTCGAAAAATGGAAACATTTCATGTGGGCATGATGGAGTTTCATGATAAAATGAAATTGAAAACTAATTATGCCGAACAAGGTGTAAGAGTAGTGCCACATGCTATTGCACGATATGGCGCATTTTTAGCGAAAGGTGTTATCATGATGCCATCTTATGTAAACATTGGTGCGTATGTAGATGAAGGCACGATGGTAGATACTTGGGCAACTGTTGGGAGCTGCGCTCAAATTGGCAAACACGTTCACTTGAGTGGTGGAGTTGGCATTGGTGGCGTATTAGAGCCTGTACAAGCAGCACCTGTCATCATTGAAGATAATTGTTTTGTAGGCTCACGATGTATTGTGGTAGAAGGTGTAAGAGTATGCAGCGAAGCAGTGTTGGGAGCAAATGTGGTATTAACTGCTTCTACCAAAATTATTGATGTTACGGGCAATGAACCCATTGAATACAAAGGCATAGTGCCTGAAAGAAGCGTAGTAATTCCGGGTAGTTATACCAAAAAATATCCAGCAGGCGATTACCAAGTGCCTTGTGCTTTAATTATTGGCAAACGAAAAGCATCTACCGACAAAAAAACTGCGCTGAATGATGCTTTGAGAGATTATGGTGTAAGTGTGTAACAGCTATTTGATAATGAAATTAAATCCTGACAGGTCATTAAGATTTATTTTTTGTTTTTGTAAATAAAAACGACAATCACTGGCACTATTGCACAGGATACTCCACAATAATTAATCTAAGATTGCCATTTTGTTTTTATTTTCATTACTCTTTGATATAGCCCTTATCAATTAACTTTTGATGCGCTTGTTCGGCTATTTTTTGTCCCCACTCCTGCCCTGCTGCCATTGATTCTTGGGCAATCACTGGCATACTTTCTATCACTTTTTTGCCAGTAGGTGTTTTATAAAATGCTATTAAATTATCCAAGTCTTGCTCTGAATAATATTTGTCATAAATGGGGGTAATCATTTTTATCAAATCTTCGGTTTTGATGGCATTTGAAAATTCATCCCAAAATTTTTTATCTACTTTGGGGTATATTTTGGCAAATTGTTCAATTATTTGCTTCATAACTTTTTCGCCAACATTGCCTGACGTGGTTAATTCAAGTACTGTTTTTATTTTTTCGGCTTTTGATTGTGCAAATGCTGAACAAGCTATGAAAGCGATGAACAATGTGCAGATAATTTTTTTCATGATTAATTGATTTTATTGTCGCAAATATATTTATTTTATTTCCGTGGCTTATTTTTTTTGATTTTCGGCATTACTCCGTTTTTAAAAAATGTATTAAGTATTAGGTATCAAGAGCAATACAATTTTTATCATTCTTAATACCTAATTCATTGTTCTGTATTAATTATCAGTTACTAATTTCTTCCATCAACACGGGGTTGTATGTTTATAGTGTTATGATTGTGCTACCAACATCCGACCCCAACGGGGGAATGGTTTTACTATTATTTATTTGGGTTCATACACAGTTGGGCTACATTGAGCAAACTTTACTTTGGCGGTTAAAGCAAATTTATAGTCATTTATAAACAGATTGAGTAGGCGATTAAATTCTGCTTGTTTTTCTTCTGAAAGCTGGTCTTCGGGTTTTACATTTACTGTAGGAAAAGTGTATAGAAAGTAATCTATGCTACCATCTGTGCTAAAATAAATTCTGTTCCATCCTCGGGTTGGTTTTGTCCATTTGAAATTATGTGCCGATAAAAATTTTCCGAAATCTTGTAACAACTTGGTGTAAGCATTCAACATGGCTTCTTGTTGTGCATCGGTTTTAAACACTGCTTTTGAGGTATCATTATCTAAAGCCATTTTATAAATGATAGATAAATGTTCGATAGTAATGCCTTTCTTTTCAGCATCGTCAATGGATAAGGCTATATGTTGTGCTGATAAGTTTTGTGTTAATAATATGCTGGCTAATGCGATGATGATTTTTTTCATGCTGTTTGTTTTTATTTATTTTTGAAACAAGTAGAACCGAAGCCGCCTGCACAAAGGCTATTCGCAGCTTCGATTCAACAAGTTTATTGCTTAACTTCTACTGTGTACTGTATTTATTCTTTTATATTCTACGATGGTTTCAATAATTCTTTCTACTGGCTCAACAAGTGAAAGTCCTGAATTTTCTTCAAAAGTAATTCTCGGTTGATTTGTTTGTAAACTATACGCAGTTTCCTTATAAGGAATATAGGCTTTGATGATTCCAATTAAGTTAGTTCTTGTAATTGGTTTTGTCTCAACTAAAAAATTATTTTCAATTTTTGAAATAACAGGTCCACCACTATTACCTGGAAACACTGGTGCATCAACAACATAATCTCTACTTCTATTTTCAAATAAATCTTTGATTCTTGAAATTATCCCCATCCTAGCAAAAACATATTGCCTATCAGAAGAAATTATCCCCATTGGAAACCCAAGTACATATAAAAATGACCCTTCAAGAATCTGTTCCTTATACATTTCATTTGAAGTCATAATATCTTTGTCTGATTGAAAAAAATGAAATTTCATTCCTGCATTAGTTAAAACATCATGATTTAGTATGGTTATTGCTACATCTACATTTGGGTCGGGATGTCCTGTCCAAACATTTTTCCCGTCAGCATTTTTTAAAATAATTGGAAAATCTTTTGATGATTGGTCTGTTTGAGGATTAAATTTCACAATGGCACTATCAAAACCCTTAATTACATGTTTATTTGTAACTAGATAGATAGTGTATTTATTCCGATTATCATTTGTTTTTTCGATTAAATCGCCAAATAAAAACCCCGTGCCAATCCAATTTTTTTGTCCTCCACTATCAACCCCGATTGCAACGACTGAATCAATAAACTGTTCTGGTATTAATGACATAATTTCTTTTTTGCCTACTCTTCATCGGATTTTCGGCATTACTCTGTTTGTTTAGTTGTTAGTTTAACCTCACCCCAGCCCTCTCCAAAGGAGAGGGAGTAGCGGCGGTGCATCATTCATAGTTTATCGTTCATCGTTGTTTCATTTTCACATTTTTTCATTTGCTAATTTTTAAATTTTCTTCTGCCTACTCTTTCCAGTTTTCGGCATTACTCCGTTTTTGTTTTTGTTGTTCAACCCCTACGGGGTTGTATGTTTATAGGTGTTGTGATTAAGCTACCAACATCTGACCCCGATGGGGTCGAATACATTTTCAAATTTTCAAATTGCCTCATTTTCAAATTTTCTTCCGCCTACTCTTCATCGGATTTTCGGCATTACTCCGTTTGTTGTTTAGTTATTAGTGCTTAGTTTTTAGTTTAACCTCACCCCAGCCCTCTCCAAAGGAGAGGGAGTAGCGGCGGTGCATCATTCATAGTTTATCGTTCATCGTTGTTTCATTTTCACATTTTCTCATTTGCTAATTTTCAAATTTGCCTTCGCCTACTCTTCTTCGGATTTTCGGCATTACTCCGTTTGTTAAAAATTGTATTAGGTATTATGTATCAAGAGGAATACAAGTTTTATCCTACTTAATTCTTAATACTTAATTCATTGTTCATCGTTCATCATTCATCGTTGTTTCATTTTCACATTTTCAAATTTGCACATTTGCCTTTCATATTTTTACCAATGCCACATTAAATTGGTTAGCACGGCTGCGTATAATAGTGATTTGTTGCACATTATCGTGGTAGCCGGCGGCTTTCACGGTTAATACTATCTTTTCGCCACTGCCTATTTCATCAATCGTGAGTGTGCCGCTCATATCCGTAGTGCCAGTTTTTTTGCTATTGCTCAAGGTAGCAGTAGCACCAGTGATAGGGCTGTTATCAGCCGAATTGGTGATGGTAGCATTGAGCGATGTATGGTGTACATTCACATTAATAACAGTCGCTTCGCTGATGAGCTGGCTATAAAACAAGGCGTTGGTAGTTTTGTATTTACGTGCCAACAATTTTAAATCATCAATAGTAGTATTAGTATCCGCAATAGCGGCTTTAAAGGCTGCTCGTTGAGCTGGTGTGCTTTTGTTCACCGAATCAGCAGTGCCTTTGGCATCAATAAAATTATTAATAGCGTTATCGAAATCGGTAATATCCGCATTGACGATGTAATCGGGTGAAAGAATGGCTAATTGGAGCTTGATGAGGTTGTAATTAGCTCGTGCAAAATCGCCAGCCTCGGCATCGGGCAGATGCGAATAATCAGAGGGGTTCACGGCTAACTGATTGGCTTCGGTGGTTTTGCCTGCTTTTTTTAAGCCTACATAAGCTAAGCCACATAAATCGGCTGCCAAATCAGCTAGTTTGTTTTTCAGTGCTTCTTTTTCAGCACTGTAAGGTTTGTTATCGGTTGATAAAATTGGTCCGTAACCATTTTCAGCAGCCAGCTTGGCTTTAAATTCGGTTACAGCATCGCTAAAAGCCGTGTCGGCGGCATACACAGCCGAATTGTCATCTAAAAAAGTGTCTAATGCGCCATGCATAGCCAATTGTGCAATTTCTAATTGAGTCATGTTGAGTTAATTGATTTGGTTTTAAAATTTTGCCTACTCTTTTTAAGGTTTTCGGCTTTCCCTGTTTTGTTATTTATAGATAAGTTGGAGATTTAATTTCGTGTTTTTGACTTTTCTTTTCGTGTCCCGAAGTTTTCATTTCGTGTTTTTGACTTTTCTTTTCGTGTCCGAAGGTTTTTATTTCGTGTTTTTGAGTTTTCTTTCTGTGTCCGAGAGTTTTCTTTTCGTGTTTTTAACTTTTCTTT
>CAIODY010000097.1 GCA_903857255.1 uncultured bacterium | reverse complement strand
TTTTTTCATTTGCTCAAAATCAAGACATTTCTGGCGGTGTAGTTTTTGAAGGCGAACCATTTATGATTCAAAATCCAAATAACGCCAATCACTTTGTGGTGGCTTGGATTGGCTATATTTTTGGCAAACCAATTTCTATCAAAACCAAGGCAACTTTTAATGGTGGAAAAACTTGGAGTAATTATTCTTTCTTACCACATCATGGCACATCATTTCATTCTGCTGACCCATCCATGGCATTTGATAAAAACGGAAATTTATTCGCTTGCTATATCGACCATTACGAAACCGCAACAACTGATTCTGGTGGAGTGTATGTCGCCAAATCATTGGATGGTGGCTTAACTTGGACTGGTGGCACTTCAAAAGTAATTGACATTAACGCAGATGGAACTAAATATCCACTCGACCGTCCGTGGCTTTCGATTGATAATTCTAATGCTGCATTTCAAGGTCATCAATATGTAACAACAAAGCCAGCGCCTTGGGTGGCTGCGCCGAATCGTCCGTATTTTGAATATTCAACCAATGGCTCAACATGGCTTCCATGGCGACATTTAGATACTACAAATTTTTTGGTCGGAAATTTTATCCCTGCGCCAATGGCAGTTTGTGCAACAGCCTCGAACGGAAATTTATTTTGTTTGTATCCGAGTTATGTTTCTTCACAAAATATTTTGCCTGGATTTATTTTAGCTAAATCAACCAATGGGGGAGCTAGTTTTAATTATCACGGCGCATTTTATCAAACTTCCAATCAAACAACAAAAGATACTTCGGCTAAATTGGGTTATCACATTTTCATTGACCAAAATGATACGAATCACATCGCTTTTATTGCAGCAGGTAATCCTGTGAATGATTACGATATTTTTTTAGTAGAGTCGAAAGATGGCGGAAGCACTTGGGCTTCCCCTCTTCGCATTAATGATGACGCTATGAATAATGGCAAAATGCAGGAATTAGTTTGGGCTGATTTTGATAAAAATGGCAACATCGGCATTGCTTGGAGAGACCACAGAAATGGCGTTGGAACAGGCTATGCAACAGCATCAGAAATTTGGGGCGCAGTGAAATGGAAAGATTCAACAACTGCTTCGGCAAACTTTAGAATCAGCGATACATTAACCACTTACAATGCTCAATATTTAAATGCCGATGGTAATGATTTCATGTGTGTAACCATGGCAAATGATACGCTGAATGCGGCTTGGGGCGATGTTCGTACTGGGCATTTGAATATTTATTTTAGCCGTGTTGCATTGAAACATAACAATTCAACTTTGGTACAAAATATTGTGCATGAAGAATTACCAACGCTGAAAATTTATCCGAATCCAGCGCATGATAATTTGAGAATTAGTCAATTTGAAAATTTGAAAATGATTGAAGTGTATGATTTGAGTGGAAAAAAAGTCTTGGAAAAAGAGCACTTAAAATTAGATAACATCAATGTTTCAAGATTGCCCAACGGAACTTACATTTTGAAAGCAGAAGATATTTTTGGCAATGAATATGCTGCAAAATTTGTGAAAGAATGAAGGCGAAAAATCCATTTGATAAACCCAAAAAATCAATCAGTGCGAAGCCATCGCAAGATTCTTTTTTTGAGTTGGTGTTTGTAGTGGTAAGAAAAATTCCAGAAGGAAAAGTAACCAGTTATGGCGCAATTGCAGAATTTTTAGGAACACGATTGTCGGCCCGAATGGTAGGCTGGGCAATGAATGCAGCATATCGTGTGCATCCGCCTGTGCCAGCGCATCGGGTGCTGAATAGAAATGGATTGCTCACAGGCAAACATCATTTTCATCATCCAGATTTGATGCAAGAATTATTAGAAAATGAAGGTCATACAATTTTTAATGACCAACTTCAAAACTTCGAAAAAGTATTTTGGCAACCTAAATAATTAATTTTAAAAACAACTCTTATGCTATTTCAAAACAAAACAGTTTTTATCACGGGTGCATCACGAGGCATTGGAAAGGCAATAGCATTGCGGCTTGCAGCCGAAGGTGCTAATATTGTCATCGCTTCAAAATCAACAGAAGAAAATCCAAAATTGGGTGGAACGATTTTTTCAGCAGCAAAAGAAATTGAAAATGTGGGTGGAAAAGCTTTGCCCATTCAATGTGATATACGTTTTGAAGAACAAATCGAAAATGCTGTAAACCAAGCTATATCAACATTTGGCGGTATTGATATTTTGGTAAACAATGCTTCAGCGATTTCCTTAACGCCAACTTTGCAAACCGAAAGCAAGCGTTTTGATTTGATGCACGACATCAATGTAAGGGGAACTTTTTTAGTCAGCAAACATTGCATTCCGCATTTAGCAAAAAGCAATCAAGCGCATATTCTCACTTTATCACCACCTGTAAACCTTGATGTAAAGTGGCTTTACGGACATGTGGCTTATACCATGAGCAAATACAACATGACCATGATGGCTTTGGCATTTGCCGAAGAGTTCAAAAAAATACCAATCGCCAGCAACACACTTTGGCCCAGAACTACGATTGCAACTGCTGCTGTAAAAAATTTATTGGGCGGTGATGCCCTGATGCAAATGAGCCGCAAGCCCGAAATTTTAGCTGATGCTGCATTTTATATTTTGCAACAAGAACCAAAAAATTGCAGCGGAAATAATTTTATTGATGACGAAGTTTTGAAAACTGCCGGAATCACTGATTTGGAAAAATATGCCGTAACGCCCAATCAGCCTTTGTTTCCAGATATGTTTTTGGATTAACCACAATCGCCACGAATGCACGAATAAAATTCTCACTACAATTAATGACTCAAAATAAATTTTGAAAAACTATTTTGCTCTTCCAAAATCAAATTCATTTTCATGAAAAAAATTGCCTCAATTGTTATTTGTTATTTGCTCATTGCAAATTCAGTTTTCGCTCAAAAAGATTTCACTCAATTCGTCAATCCATTCATTGGCACTGGCGGACACGGACATACATTCCCAGGCGCAACAACGCCATTTGGGATGGTGCAATTAAGTCCTGATACCCGAATTGATGGAAGCTGGGATGGCTGCGGTGGTTATTATTATAATGATTCAATTATTTATGGTTTCAGTCACACACACTTGAGTGGTACTGGTTGTAGTGATTATGGTGATATTGCTTTCTTGCCCATGTTTGAAGAAACAATGTTTACTTATCGGAATGATTATACCTACTCCGAAACCTATCAACATAAAAATGAAAAAGCTGAAGCAGGTTATTACAAAGTGTTGTTAAATAATTCTGTAAATGTAGAATTGACAAGCACTCCAAGAGTTGGTTTGCAAAAATATTCTTTCACAAAAAATGGATATGCTTTCATTGAATTGAATCTTTTGCATCGTGATGAATTGTTGGAAGGTAGCATTCATCAAATTTCCAAAACGCATTTTAGTGGAATTAGACGAAGCAAAGCATGGGCTAAAAATCAAACTTTGTTTTATGATTTTGAAATCAGCAAAGAGCCTTCTGCAATAAATATTGTAAAAGGAAAAAACGGCGATGAGAAATTGTTTTTGTATTTTGATAAGGTGAAGAAAGGAGATGAAATCCTTATCAAAACAGGTATTTCGGCTTGTGATGAAAAAGGCGCATTGAATAATCGTACAACAGAATTACCTGGTTGGGATTTTGAAAAAACAAAAAAAGCTGCACAAGATTTATGGAATAAAGAGTTAGGAAAAATTGAAGTGAGTGATGACCTCATCCTAAATCCTTCTCCAAAGGAGAAGGACTTGAAAAGCCCTAAAGTAAATGTGGGTGGCATTTCTCCCTCTCCATTGGAGAGGGCTGGGGTGAGGTCGAAAGAAGATGATAAAATGATTATTTTCTACACAGCCCTTTACCACTGCATGATTCATCCTTCATTGTATAGCGATGTTGATAATCGTTATCGTGGCAGAGATGATAAAATTCACAGCACCGAAGGTAAGTTTGATTACTATACCGTTTTCAGTTTGTGGGATACCTATCGTGCGCTGCATCCATTGCTCACTATTATTGATTCCAAACGCACCAACGATTTCATCAACACATTTTTATGTCAGTATCAGCAAGGCGGACGATTGCCTGTGTGGGAATTGAGCAGTAACGAAACCGATTGCATGATTGGCTATCATAGTGTGAGTGTAATTTGGGATGCTTACAACAAAGGCATTCGTGGCTATGATGCCAACTTGGCTTTTGAAGCTATGAAACACAGCGCCATGGAAGACCGCAACGGTTTAAAATTTTATAAAGAGAAAGGTTATATCAGCAGCGAAGATGATAATGAAAGCGTTTCAAAAACATTGGAATATGCTTATGATGATTGGTGCATTGCACAAATGGCAAAGGCTTTGGGCAAAACTGATGATTACAATTATTTTGAAAAACGTGGACAGAACTGGAAAAATTTATTCAACCCCGAAAACGGATTTTTTCAGGCAAAGAAAAACGGAAGCTGGGTAAAAAACTTCGACCCTTATGAAGTGAATAATAATTACACCGAAGCAAACGCTTGGCAGTACTCGGTTTCGGTGCCACATGATTTTGGAACATTAAATTCATTGTATAAAGTTAGGAATGGTTTGACAAATCATTTAGACACTTTATTTAAAGCAACAGAAAAAACAAATGGTCGAAATCAGGCAGATATTTCTGGCTTGATTGGGCAATATGCACATGGCAATGAACCCAGTCATCACATCATTTATTCTTCTAAAAAAGCAATGGTTGGTGACCCGACTATGAAAAAATTGATTCATAAAACCGTCAACGAGTTTTACAAAAATTCTCCAGATGGATTAATTGGCAATGAAGATTGTGGGCAGATGAGTGCTTGGTATGTTTTCAGTGCAATTGGATTTTATCCTTTATGTCCTGGACAAGACCAATATTTAATCGGGACTTCAAATTTTAACAATGTAAAATTGCATTGCAATAAAGGTGTTTGTAAAATCGACTCAAAATTATCAATCCCAAGAGCCGAGATAGTCAATATTAATGGAGAATACCCAATAAAAGGGATGATTCAACATAACAAACTGGCTACATCATCAATTAGTTTTTTTAACAACCCTTTAGCTGAGGGCGAAAAGAAAGAAACTATGTTTCAAAATGATTTGATTCCTTCAGTAATTTCCATCGCTCCATTCTTAAACAATCCTTCAAAAAATTTCAACGATTCATTTCGAGTAGAAATAAAGACGATTGATAATTCACCAATTTATTATTCAATGAATGGTAAAGATTTTCAGCCATACAAATCTTCATTTGTCATTGATAAATCATGCAAAATTTCTGCTTATACAATCAATGAAAATTCAAAAGAAAAAAGTGCAGTCATCACTTCTGAATTTAGAATGTTGCCTTCCAACAGGCATTTGCAGTTGATTTCAAAATACGATAATCTCTACGCCGCTGGTGGCGAAGAGGCGCTGATTGATTTAGAACGTGGTTCGGAAAACTGGCGCATTGGCAACTGGCAAGGTTATGCAGGAAAAAATTTTGTAGGTATTGTGGATGTGGGTTCTTCTAAAAAATTAAAATCAATCGGCTTGGGTTGCTTGCAAGACCAAGGCGCATGGGTAATGATGCCACCGCAAGTAATTTTTGAAGGCAGCAATGATGGAAAAACTTTTGAAATGATTTCAACCGTAAAAACAAATGTGAGTGATACGATTGACCATGCGGTATTAAAAGATGTGGTCGTTCATTTTTATAAACCAACAGGACAAGTAATCAGCCGTGAAGTGGCTACAGAAGCAGTTGCAAAGCCTTATCGTTATTACAAAGTAACCGCAAAAAATTATGGCAAATTACCATCGTGGCATTGGAGCAAAGGCGAACCTGCTTGGATTTTTGTAGATGAAATTTTAATTGAAGAGTAGAGACGCATAATTATGCGTCTCTACATTTCACAAATCATTCTTCATTTTCACCGTTCCTGTCAAATGTTTGATTTTGTATTCCGAAAAATCTTCTTTGGCTGTCATGCCATCGCCAAATAAAATTTCTTTGCCAGTGGTGATTTTTACTGGTTTATCAGTGAATAAAATATGCGCTTTAGTATCCCATGTTAATTCGTCGGTATTCAGTTTTTCGCCTTTTACATTCACCACTTCCACATCGTGTTTTACCACAATTTTATTTTGAGCATCGTAGCTAATTCCATATTTCGCTTTCAATCTACCATCTTCCTTTTTTTCTTCGTTATAAAATAAAACCAACACACCATTTGGCAACTCTTTGTAAGGCTCTTTCACGTTGTATTCCAGCACCAGCGGCGATTGTAGCTGTGCTTTCAAAATTCCTTTATCGCTGTAATAAGTGGTTACATTTTTAATGGTTTCCACATTCGCTTCTTTCAGCGAAGCAATTTTATTAATCGTTGCCAAATCATTTTCGCAAGCCGAAAATATGGTAGCGATAAGCAGTAAAAGTGGAAATATTTTTTTGCTCATTTAGTTGATTAAATCTGCACTGCCAGCATTTTTTTTGTTTCAAAAAATTCTTCTTTAAAAATTTCAGACAAATCTTTCAACACCAATTTTTTTCCTAAGTCGCTCATTTCCTGATGTAAATCGCCACCTTTCAAACAAATTAATGACGAGTTGATTTCTGAATTATCATTTCGCCAAATTGCTTTTTCAACCATTTTGTTTTTTGAAACCACTTTTTGCGAATACATGAAAAGTGTTGGCAAAACTGCTACTGCACGGCTAACTGTATAATCAACTTTGAAAGGAATTTCTTCAACACGTTTGTGAAATGTTTTTACATTTTTCAATCCTAATTCATCAGCCACTGCTTGCACCACCTTTATTTTTTTGCCGATTGAATCAACTAAGAAAAATTCAACTTCAGGAAAAAATATAGCTAACGGAATGCCTGGGAAACCACCGCCAGTGCCAATATCCAGCACTTTATTTCCTTTTTTAAATTCGGCAAAATGTGCAATCGCCAAGCTGTGTAACACATGCCGCTCCATGAAATGTTCCATGTCTTTCCGACTGATAACATTTATTTTTTCGTTCCAATCGGCATATAAATTTTGCAATTGCAAAAGCTGCTCAACTTGTGTTGATGGAAGATTTGGAAAATATTTAGTGATGATGTTTGTCATTTATTTGAAGTATTTGTAAAAGCCTTTTCCTGTTTTTTTACCTAAATGTCCTGCCAAAACTTTTTGTTGTTGAATGCGACTTGGTCGAAATTTTGGGTCGTAATGAAATGCATTAAACAACGATTCTGTAACTGCATAATTAATATCGTTGCCAATTAAATCCATTAATTTAAAAGCTCCCATTTTAAAACCAGCATTTTCCAAAAGGCTGTCTATTACTGCTATTTCAGCCACATTTTCTTCTGCAATTTTCATGCTTTCTACATAAAAATGTCGGGCAACTCGGTTCACAATAAAGCCCGGAGCATCTTTTGCCATCACCACAGTTTTGCCCATTTTTTCGGCAACAGCTTTTGTTTCTATAGCAATTTTTTCTTCTGTTGCTGCGCCACTAATTACTTCCACCAATTTCATTAAATGTGCAGGATTAAAAAAGTGCATGCCCACCACCCTGCCCGGAAATGGAACACCAGCAGCTATTTGAGTGATTGACAAAGAAGAAGTATTACTTGCCAAAATTGCTTCACTACCATTTATTTCTGCTAATTGTGAAAACAATTTTTGTTTGATTTCTAATCTTTCTACTATGGCTTCAATTGCCATTTCGCATTTGCAATTGTTCAAATCATTTTCAAATTTCAATCGCGAAAGTGTTGCTGATTTTTCTTCATCAGTCATCTTTCTTTTTTCAACAGCCACACTCAAATTTTTCTCAATGCCAATTTTTGCATTTTCTAAAATTTGTTGATTGATGTCGAACAAAAAAGTGCTGAAACCTGCCTGTGCAGCTACTTGTGCGATACCTGCGCCCATTGTACCAGCGCCGCAAACGGTGATTGTTTTAATCGTTGCCAATTTTAATTGAATGAAATTTTGTTTTTAAAAGAAATCAAAAATACTTCAAAGAATGAAATGCTTGGAAAATCTTTTCTATTTTTCCAATTCAAATTTTTCAAAAATGATTTCAGTTCAACATCTCGTAAAAATTTTCCCAACGAAAAATAATTTTTTCTTCAAGAAAAAAACTGACGAATCAGAAATGCCATCACGAGCCAATTCAGTTGATGACATTAGTTTTGAGTGTAAACCCGGTAAAATATTTTCGTTGTTAGGTCCGAATGGCGCAGGCAAAACAACTACACTAAGAATGATTTCAACCATGTTGAAGCCAACATCTGGTATCGTTACTGTGGCTGGTTTTGATACACAAAAAAATCCAGAAGAAGTGCGTAGTAAAATTGGTTTCTTAACAGGCTCAACAGGTTTGTATGCTCGATTGACGCCCAATGAAATGATAAAATATTTTGCCGATTTGAACGGATTGGATGATGTAACTTTCAAAAGAAGAAAAGATGAATTGTTCACCATGCTAGATGTGCACAGCTTTGCCAACAAGCGCATTGGCACTTTGAGTACAGGCATGAAACAAAAAGTTTCTATTGTTCGCACCATGATTCACGACCCTGAAGTGGTAGTGTTTGATGAACCAACATCAGGTTTGGATGTGATTACGGCAGCGAATATTATTGAATTAATTCGTCAGTGTAAGGCAAAAAATAAAACAGTAATTTTTTCATCGCACATTATGGAAGAGGTGAATTTGCTTTGTGATGATTTGGCAATTATTCACAATGGCAAATTAAAATTTAATGGTTCGATGGAAGATTTTCGCCTTCAACACGGTAACCATAGCCTCACTGAAGCATTTATCGAAACTGTGCAAAACGATTTGAAAATTTGAAGATGAGTTAATTTGAAAATGGTTCGACAGGCTCACCATGACCGTCATCCTGAGCTTGTCGAAGGATAAAAATCAAAAAGCATCATAAAAAAATCTGCGTCATCTCGTTCAAAAAAGAATAAATCAAAAAAGAAAATGAAAAAAATATTTATCGTTTATAAAAAGGAATTGCTCGATGTTTTAAGAGATAAAAGAACATTGCGAACCACTATTTTAATCCCAACTTTACTAATGCCGTTAATACTTTTTGTGATTATTAAAATCCAGGTTTTAGTTGGCGAACACAACGACCAAAAAGTGATGCGACTAATTTGGTTGAATGAAAACAAAGGCAACGTGTTAGAAAAATCATTGCAAAGTGATACAATGATAAAAGTAACTTTTTGCAATAATATCCAACAGATAAAAGACAGCATAAGGGCTGAAAAGGCTGATGCAGGCTTATTTACAGCTAATGATTTTACATCAAGAATGGATAGTAACATGACTTCGAAGGTGCAGGTTTTTTACAACTCGAAAGATGATGTTTTTAAAAGTCGACTGTTGATGAATTTGGAAA
Organism: uncultured bacterium; assembly: GCA_903857255.1. GTDB lineage: Bacteria > Bacteroidota > Bacteroidia > Chitinophagales > CAIODY01 > CAIODY01. Next base: position 1,635 of record CAIODY010000097.1, on the reverse strand, counting down.
AAATAAAAATGCCTTTAGTTCAACAACGCTTGATGAAACTAAATTTAAGTGAAGAAAAAATTACGCCATTTAAAATTGAAGAACATGATATTGCATCAACACAAGAAATTTTTGGAAAATTATTTGGCGGCTTTTTGCCTTACATTTTTATTCTTTATTCATTCATGGGTTGCATGATGCTCACTGTAGATTTATTCACTGGCGAAAAAGAACGTGGCACTATCGAAACTTTATTAACCAGTCCTGTAAACCGCTTGCAGATTATGTTTGGTAAGATTGCAGTAGCAGTTACAGGCGCAACTTTAACAGCAGTTTTGTCTATTTCAGGCATTTTACTTTTTGTAAAATTATTCAGTGGAAATGATATTCCAGTTGAATTAATAAAAGTGATTGGGCAAATTTTTACTCCAATTTTTATTGTGAAAGTAATCGTCATGCTATTGCCATTAACAGTTTTCTTTTCAGGAATTCTTACACCGATTGCCACTTACGCAAAAAATTATCGTGAAGCTACAAGCATCATTGCACCATTTAATTTTTTAGTTATTCTGCCTGCTATGATGGCTATGATGCCCGGCATTAAGTTAAATTTAATTACTTCGTTTATTCCAATCACAAATGTTGCGTTATGCACCAAATACATGGTTGCAGGCGATAAAGTGGGAATTTATTGGTGGATTACTTTTGCCTCCTTATTGGTGTATGGCTCATTGGCAGTGGTGTTTTCGTATCGTCAATTTAGCAACGAGCAAAATATTTTGCGATAAAATTTGATGATTAGCCGATTTTTTTATCTTTGCACTCCGAAAAAAGGAGAGGTGCCTGAGTGGCCGAAAGGAGCGGTTTGCTAAACCGTCGTACCATGTTAAATGGTACCGGGGGTTCGAATCCCCCCCTCTCCGCTGAAAGGGACTTTTGATTAAAAATATCAAAAGTCCCTTTTTTATTTTCGTCTGTAAGCCTCTTCCAATCAGCGATTTGAGCAAATACCAAATTTATTTTCGTGGTTCGAAATGTATGATTTTGACGATTGTAGTAAATTCCTTCAGGAAACATTAATTTCTGCAATTTTTCTTTTGATGAGTAATCCGCAGAACTCCATGCTGTAGCAAGGTTCGCACTAAAATTCAATGCCTTTTCTAAGTTGTTTTGCAGGTTCGAAATGTCAATATTAGAATCACATAAATTTTCCTCTATTGTCTTTTTTTCTTGTTGGTATTTCAATAAGAATTTTTCATAAACAGGTTTGGGAATCTCTATTTTAATAAAATGCCTTTCTTCTAAATCATCAATCTTTTTCTGTACCTCCGTTAAATTACTTTTGATAACCTTCTGTTCCGAAACGTTATCTTCTTGCTGCTTTTCTACTTCGCTGATAACTTCGTACAAGAATGGTTTAATGCAATCCGCATTCATCTGAAATTGATTTAGAAAATCGGCAAATAACTCGTGCATCTGTTTTGCACTTCTATTGCATTTACAACCATTTGTTCGGCATTTGTAATAATACAAACCCTTAGCCTTCACGATATACCCAGCAAATGGTTCTTTGCAATCATCACATTTCATAAATACTTTTAACGGAATATTGTCATTCTCTTTTCGATGTGGGACACCAAACCTTGAAGAACTTTG
>CAIODY010000096.1 GCA_903857255.1 uncultured bacterium | reverse complement strand
TGTGGTCAAATTTTACGTTTTTCAACGTGATAGCCCCCTTATCACCTCAAAAAGATTTAAAATGAACCATCTACTACTCATTCATTATGTCCGCAAACCTTTGCGTAGTGCGGCTTCGCAAACTCAAAACCTTATCCATTCTTCGCCGAGGTTCGTGTCCCCACGAACATCCATAAACAAACCATAAAAGCAAGACAAAAAAAATAAACAGGAAAGCCAAAAACTGTATAAATTTGACAAATAAAAAGTGCGGCGTTAGCACTATAATCACCAACCAATAAAAAATGAAATGGTATAATTATGTAGCCTGTTTTTTTGCAGGATTCTTTTTAGCTAATGTGGTGCCGCATTTTATTCATGGCATATCGGGCGATGGTTTTCCTACGCCATTTGCACATCCGCCGGGCAAAGGTTTGTCATCACCTTTAATCAATGTATTATGGGCTTTGCTGAATATGATAGTGGGTTATTTGCTTTATAAGGCAGGGAAAATTAACAGCCAAAATAAAATGGCACTGGTGATTTTCTTTATAGGCATTGCTGTTTGCAGTATCATGCTTAGTATTGCTTTTGTAGATAAGGTGCATCTAAATTAATCCTTTCGCCGCTGTTCGTGTCGCTACAAAACATCAATCATTTATTTCGGATAAAGGTGCATCGTAAAAGGCTATAAGCTTGTCAAACTTTTAACTACTCACTATAATTCTTTATCAAAAAAAACTGTTCAGCAACAAGTTGCCAACTACCTTTGCAGGCTATTTCTATTTACATGTTTTTTTCATTTCTCTTTCGTTTAATAAAACCTGCTGCAATTAATGCATGCATCCTATTATTGCTGGTAGTTGTTATGGTAAAGGTTACCCTTGCGCAAACGGAAGTAGCGGCTGTAGCTGGCAGCAATAAAATAACGGGTAGAATAATTGATTCCATTACTTCTCAGCCCATTGATTATGCCTCCATCAGCTTGATGAATCAAGCCGATGATAAAGTAATCAATGGTGGCACAACTGATAGCAAAGGCAATTTCAAACTAAATGATATTGCTGATGGTCATTATAAAATAGTCGTGTATTTTATAGGTTACAGCACTACTACCATCAATAATCTGGTATTGAACAAAACCAATAGCAATGTTGGTGATATTAAATTAGCCAGCAAACGCACCACCTTAAAAACACTAACCATTGTGGGCGATAAAAACATTATCGAAAACAAAATTGATAAAACAGTTTACAATGTAGAAAAGGATATTACTTCGCAAAGTGGGGTAGCTGCTGATGTGTTGAAAAAAGTGCCACAAGTAGCGGTTGATGTAGATGGTAATGTGGAGTTGCAAGGCAATACGAATGTCAGGTTTTTAATCAATGGCAAACCTTCAACCATTTTCGGTAACAACATTGCTGATGTATTGCAATCTATTCCGGCTTCGCAAATAAAAAGTATTGAAGTCATTACCAGTCCTGGGGCAAAATATGATGCACAAGGCACAGGGGGTATTATCAATATCATTCTTAAAAAAAGTACTGCACAAGGCATTAACGGAAATGTATCCTTATCAGGTGGTAGCCGATTAGAAAATGGTTCAGTTAATTTGAATATCAGGCATGGGCACTTTGGTGTGAATGCTTTTATGAGTGGCAATGCACAATTAAATTCTACTACTTTAAACACAATGAATCGGCTATCGAAAGATAGTGCTTCAACAGTGCAATTAAATCAGGATGCCACCACAGTTTTCAGAAGAGGTGGTTATCAATCGGGGTTAGGTTTTGATTGGGATTTGAATGATAAAAACAGTATTACTGGTTCATTCAGCTACGATTATTTTGGTGTGCATAATGTAGGAGTAACCAACAGGCAAACAATAACACAAGATTTTTCGGGCAATACACTTTCTAATGTGAATGATGTGGTCAACACTACTAACTTGTTTCATCTTCATTCGTTGGATGGTGGATTGAATTATAAAAAGACTTTTAAAACCGAAGAACAAGTGTTGGAATTGTCATACAATTCATCTTACTCCAATACCTTTCCATATTATCAGCAAGCACAAAGCTTGGCAATGCCCTATACACTTTTATCAGGCAATTATGGCAATAGCCCAGGTACAGAACATGAAATGGTTGTTGCAGCCAATTATACGCAGCCTTTAGGAAAAGAGGCTGTTTTAGAAACAGGCGCACAAGCCACTTCAGACCATCTTCAAAGCACTTCGAATGTTTATTTGCTCAATAATAATTCAGATAGTTATAGTTTCAGCAATACACAATCCAACTCGTTTGATTATACCAGCAATGTATATGCAGCATACCTTTCTACTACTTTTAAATGGCTGAAAGCATTGGATATTAAAACAGGTATCAGAGATGAATACACGGATATTAAAGCCAATGTTACCAATTCGGGCAATGTCCTTATCAAGCCTTATAACACAGTGGTTCCTTCTGTTGTGTTTTCACACACTTTCAAAACAAAAGAAACACTGAAATTAAGTTATAGCCATCGTATTCAACGCCCCGAGTTCAGAGATTTGAATCCATTTATCAATGCGGCTGACCCAAAGAATATCAGCACTGGCAATCCGAATTTAAAACCCGAAGTTGGCGATAAAATTGAATTGGGCTTTGATAAAAATTTTGAAAAAGGAGGTAACCTTACCACCACATTATTTTACCGAGGTAATAGAAACGATATTCAGCCTTACACCAAATATTATTCAACTTATGCAGTGGGCGATTCCACCTACAATAATGTAGCGGTAAGCATTCGTGAAAATATTGGTAGAGAAGATAATTTCGGGTTGAATCTTTTTGCTTCTATTCCTGTAAAATCGAAATTAAATTTGCGTTCCAATGTAGCTATGTTCGAGCGATACATCACCAATGGCACAGCCACTGGCGATAATATTCATGGCTTTAATTATCGCATCAATTTGAATGCAACTTACACAGTGAACAATACGCTAACTGTAGAAGCCTTTGGCAATTTTAATTCGCAACGAATAAATGTGCAAGGTAAAATGCCATCGTTTACTACTTATAATTTTGCTGTTCGCAAACAAATATTTCATAAGAAAGGGAGCATCGCTTTTACTACTACTAATCCATTTAACAAATACGTGAATCAACAAACTGAGCTCACAGGCGAAAACTTTACTATGGCTAATTTGCGTCAGTTACCTTATCGTTCTTTTGGAATAAACTTTACTTATAAATTCGGGAAGCTGGAATTTAAAAAGGATAAAGAACCAGAGGATATTAACTTAACCAATTCTCCTTCGTCGGGTGGTTAAACCCTTGCGGTAGTTGTTTGTGTAAATGATTTAAACCCGTCAACCTTGATGTTCTGCTGAGTTTGTAACCACATCTGTTCGGAAGATTCAGAAACCCTTATAGTATATCGCTCCTAAGGAGCTTTAGATATTTGTTTTGCTATTTTTTACTATTAACATATAGCTCCTAACGGAGCAAAAATGCAGTTGCCTAAAGTGCCATCGGCACGAAATATTAATAGTAAAATAAACAACCGAACCTTCAAAGCCCCATCGGGGCGAAATAAAAAAATGTTCCGAACAGTTGTGGTTTGTAACTCGGCACAGATAATAGACGATTTGAAATCGTCAAATAAAAACAATGAGTTACACACGAGCGAAGCGAACTGATGAACGCCAGTAGAAGCGAAGCTATGCCTTAATTGAACCTAGTAGCTGAGTTTTTTAAGGTACTATCTGCGTATTGGCGAAGTTTATTAATCTTGCCAAACCAATAATTGTGCGATATTTACAGCACATTGTCATTTTTTTCCACTCCAAAAACTATTGCCTCATGTGGTCAGTTTATGCTTTGCTTTCTGCTTTGTTTGCTGCGCTCACCGCCATTTTTGCCAAAGTAGGCATAAAAGGTGTTGATACTAATTTAGCTACGGCTATCAGAACAGTGGTGATATTAATCATCGCTTGGCTGATAGTATTGGTAAAGGGTAGCATCAATGCACAAACTACATTAAGCAAAACCAACTGGTTATTTTTAATTTTATCGGGCATAGCTACTGGGCTATCATGGATATTTTATTTCAAAGCTTTGCAGGCAGGCAAAGTATCGCAAGTGGCAGCAGTTGATAAATTGAGTGTGGCTTTGGCAATTATTTTATCGGTCGTGTTTTTGAAAGAAGTGTTAACGCTAAAAACCGCCATCGGTGCAGCATTGATAATTGCTGGCACAGTTACATTAATTTTGTGAAATTGGAAAACCTTGTAGTAGCGGATGTGCCGAATCAGATTTATTCACTGAATAATTTTTTTAATGGTGTTCAACAATTCGTTTCGCTCGTGTGTAACTTGGAAAAGCTAATAGACGATTTTAAATCGGCTATTATCTGTGTCGAGTTACAAACCAACAGAACATCAAAGACGACGGGAAATGAAAAATAGTTTTGAAAAAATAGCAAGGGACAAGTAGGCTATGCGCTTTGCCATCGCTTCACACTTGCCAGCATGGAAATTATTTGCTTAATGCTGCAATACAAAATTGACTGCATTAGAGATGCCATTTTCAGATTGAATGACGGCTAAATAATTTCCATTGTTTAAATCAGATAAATCAAATTGCGTTTCATGATTGCCTAAGCTGATTGATTTTACATAGTTGCCCATCCTATCAACTATCTGCAATTGAGCATTGGCAGCACCTTCATAGTCAATATGGATTATCCCGTTGGATGGATTCGGATAGATTAGTTTAATGGTGGCTGGCGGAACAGTTAATGGTTCTCTTCTTTTAAAATAAACCAATATCGAACCTATGGAAACCAATACGGCAAATGCTATGCTGCCATAAAGCAGATACTCTTTTTGTTTTTCCTTTTCTTGTTCTTTTTTTTCTAACAATGCCATCACTTCAGTTGGGAAATTAGCAGTTGCTTTATTGGTGATTAAATACAAGCTATCGGTATCGAATGATAATTCAATTTGCCTTGCAGTATCAGCGGTTGAAAAATTAGTTGAGCTATAAATTAAGTTATAAAAGGCTTGTACTTTTTTGCTGATTTTAGCATAAATAGTATCTAATGATTTGGATGATGGTGTGAAATAAAATTGTCCCTTTGTAGCATTGGCAATCATTTTTAAGGTATCCACATTCACATCACCCAAGCCAATGATGTAAACAGGAATTTCATTTTGATTAGCTGTTTTAATTACATCGCTCCATTTGTTTTTCGATGAATTATCTTGCCCATCAGTAAGCACCACCAACACTTTTATGCCCGATGATTGATTGATAAGTGTTAAGCTTTGTAACATAGCATCATACAAAGCTGTTGAGCCATCGGCATGAAGCGTATCAATTAATGAATTGATAGCTTTAACATCTTGTGTTAATGCTAATTGACAATCTACTTTGTCGCCGAATGAAATGATACTGATAGAATCTTTTTGAATGTTAAAACTGCTCACAAATGTTTTTACAGCTGCTTTTGCTTTTTCAATTGGCGGAATATAACTTTTGGGTACATACAATCGATAACTCGAATCCATTTGAAATAAAGGTGTTCCGTTTTTATCGTACAATTGCGAATTATCAAACTCCATAGAGCCAGAATGGTCAATCACAATACCTAAATTAATGGGCTTGTTTTTTGAAATTTGTTCAATCGAAACTACTCGGCAACTTTGATTATTTTCAAGTACATTCATTTTGTCTTTAGTCAAATTCCAAACTGGTTCACCTTTTCTTGTTTCGGCTTTAAACACCACTGATACATTCGGAAATGAATCAGGATAAATATTCAGGATGGTTAAATCGGCAGTATCTTTTATCGTAGAAAGTTTACCTTTTACTTGTTGTGGTTGACTGCATAAAGCACTAGCAGAAAACAATAACAATGAAATAAAACAAAACGCTATATTTTTCATGCTATTAATATTGCAAATGATTTTTAATGTGTTTTTTAAACCAAAAAACACTTTATTTTATTTCAACAAAACTAAAAACAAGAGCGAATAAAATTCAAAATTGTTTTCAGCACAATAAAATTATCGCTTCCGTTCAATCACTTTCAAAGCTTCTTTTTTGCTTAAAAAAGAAAGCGTATGTTCTTCCACAAAATGTAGAACAAATGCTTCATCGGTTTTTGAATATTCACGTAATGCCCAACCAATAGCCTTTCGTAGGAAAAATTCTTTTTCATTGGCGCAATTCAAAATATATTTTGTGAGTAAAGCAGTATCAGTTTTGGTTTTGTATTTCAGTTGAAAAAGAATACTGATGCGTTGCAACCAAAAGTTATCGCTTTTATTCCACCGATTAGTTATCTTGATTTTGTTTTCAGGAAACAGCAAAAAATAATTGCCAGCTAAATAGCTGGCAATAAAATCAATCGTATCCCACCATGATTTATGAATGGCAATTTTCTCTATCAAATCAATGGTTTCAGGCTGCCAGTATTTTTTAGTTGCTAGGAATAAATCAATCGCACAATATTGGAAATCACGTTCGGGCAGTTGCCACATTTCCCAAATCAATTGTTCAAATTCATTTTGTTCGGGAAAATTTTCTTTTAAATATTGCTTGAAAATTTTTCTTCGGTCAGCAGATTTTAAACCAATAAATTCAAATTGATTTCGCATGTATGCTTTTGCACCAGCGGCAATTGTTTTATCAGCAACCACCTCAAATGCTTCATACAAGCCAGTTACAAAGGATGAATGTTTTTTCATCAATGCAAAGCTTCGTATTCTTTCTTCAAAAATTTCACCAGTTCGCTGATGTAATTTTGTGAGAAATCGAATTGAATTCCAGCTGCTTTATACAATTCAGGCAAACTTTTCGAATAGCCCATGCTCAATGCTTTGATGTAATTATCAATAGCTACATCGCCTTGTTCTTTGTATTGCTTCCACATCGCAATGGCACCTAATTGAGCAATAGCATATTCGATATAATAAAATGGTACTTCAAACAAATGCAATTGCGATTGCCAGCGGTATGCAATGTTTTCATCTAAGCCTGAATAGTCAATTGCCGAACTTGAAAATTCAAAAAATATTTTTGTCCATTCAGTTTTCCTTTGCTCTAAAGTATGATTGGGGTTGGTGTACACCCAATGTTGAAATTTATCAATAGTGGCTACCCAAGGCAAAATATGTATCACTCGTTTGATTTGTTGTTGCTTAGCATGACGCAAATCTTCTTTGTTTTCAAAAAATATTTCCCAGTGTTCCATCGAAATTAATTCCATGCTCATACTTGCCACTTCAGCAATTTCACTCGGAACATCTTTAAATTCTTTCAAGGCTAAATCTTTGCACAAAAATGAATGAATAGCATGACCACCTTCATGCAACATCGTAACCATATCACTCAAGCTGCTGGCGGCATTCATGAAAATAAATGGTACACCAATTTCGGGCATAGTCATATTATAACCACCGGGTGCTTTTCCTTTTCTTGATTCTAAATCCAGATGTCCCATGGTTTTCATCACTTGCAAACAATCAGCAAAAAACGGACGGATTTCATGGAAACAATTGCTTGTTTTTTTAATTAAATCTTCCCCATCAGTAAATGGTTTTAATGGTTGTTGATTGCCTTCAATCACATCCACATCCCAAGGGCGAAGTGTATCAACTCCCAATGCTTTTTTCTTATCGTTTAAAAATATTTCGTACAGCGGCAATACCTCTTTTTTTATCGCTTCATGAAACTGAAAACAATCATCAGCGGTGTAATCATTTCTGTTTAATTCAGTAAATTTATAATCGCGATAATTGCTGAAACCTGCTTTGGTAGCCAGTTCATTTCGTTTTTGAATTAAATCAGAATACAAATCGTTCAATTTTTCTTTATCATTCAATCGGCGTTGAGCAATTAAATGATACACTTCTTCACGAACCGTTCTATCATTTTCATACAAGAAATTTACAGCTTGTGGCAATGTGTATTCATTGTCTTTATATTGAATGGTCATGTTACCCGAAATGCCTTGATATTCCTGCTGTTTCAATTCTAATGCAGTGAGCAATTCAATATTTTCTTCTTCATGTAATTTCAACGAATTGTTGATGCCATTGATTAATGTGCCATATACTTGTTTATCCAATTTTTGAGAAAGCGGATGGGTGATAAATTTCTTGTTCAGTTTTTCACGATATTCAATTAAGTGAGGTTGAATTTCAGTTACGAAATATTCATGTGCTTGTTTAATTTCAGCACTATTAATATCACAAGTGAGGCGAATGTAACGCCATCTATAATCCTCATCCACAGCCGATTCTAACTCACTTCTGTTTTTTAACCACAACAATAATTCTTCGGTTGAATTAATTTCTTGCAGAAATAATTTTTCAAAATAGGGTTGTAGTTGTTCCCAGTTTTCTACTATAAAATTTTCAGGAATAAAATTTCTTGGTTTGCGTTTTACTGCTTCCATTAATAAAATGTTATGATTGGTTTAGTTTAAAATGATTATCAAAAGTATCGCTTCGTTGCACGATATTAAAATCAGTAATAAACCATTAAATGTGGAAAAGTATTAATCGGTAAAACAATTAAAATCTACCACCCGGAGGACCATAACCACCACCTGGCATTCCGCCCGGAGGCATCATCCAATGATGATGTTCGCCATCTGAACCAGGAAATTTTCCACCAAAATTTTTAAACGTGTAGGTAAATACCAACATCACATATCTTCGCAACACGGTGGTTCGTGAATCCTGAATGTAACTATCAGTAATGGTTCTGGAAACTGATGTGTTTTGATTTAAAATATCAGTCATCACCAATCGCAAATCGCCAGCTTGTTTTTTCAAAAATTTATAACCAATTGCGCCGTTCCACAACAAATAATTTTGGTTAAAATTTCCAGTCAAGCCATCATAATATTGATGTGCCACATCAGTAGTAATCACCAAACCTTTCCATGGCATAATATTAATTTTTGCACGAGTAGTTTGTGCCCAATATTTTTGATTCACATTGCTTTGAAATGAATTTTTCGATTCGTTGTAAGAAGTGTTGGATGAAATATTATAATCAAATCGTGGACTGATATTACTACTGAAACCCACTCCCAATGAGGCTGATGGGTTGGTTGCATAATTCAAATAAGTGTTTCCATTTTCAATGATTTGACTTGGTGTGTGTGAATAATTGCCCGAGAAATTTACATTAAAATTCATCTTCAATTTCTTCACAGGAAATCCATACACAATAAAAGTTCGCAAGCTGTAATAACCATCTAAATTAATTGGTTTCACCAAAGTTCCACCATTTGGCAATATCGAACCATTCGCCAATTTCATCGTGTCAGCCGCTATGGTAGTGCTATTGCCGATATAATTATTCGTGTAAGTGCCACCAATCATGCCAAACATAGTGGTGTTTCGAGCCATGTTCATGTTGGCAAATCGAGCTACTAAATTGTAAGTGTAATCTTGGCTCAAATTAACATTTCCAACCGTCACTTGCGATGGATTTGTAGTGTTGTAAACATTTTGCAATTGGTCAACACTTGGTGTGTTATTGCTCGTTCTAAAATTGATACGAATATTTTTTTCGTTGCTGAATTTATATTTGAATTCAATGTTCGGCAATACCGATGTAAATTGTTTGGTTAAATCATTACTGATTGGAAATGCTTGTTGGTTGCTCAATTGCGCCCATTGATAATTTACACTGGCTGTTAAATTCAAAGCTTTTTTTCTCAAATTATAACCCAATCCGCCCGAATGAGATTGATACAAACTTTTAAAATCGTTGCTCAAATTGCTCACCAAAGTATCGCTGCTCGAAGTGTTATCCAAAACATTTCTTTTTGAATTGTTGTAATTAAAACTGTTGTTGTAAGTAGCCATCAATGATTGGCTGCTATCAATCGGTTCGGTGTAGGTAAGATTAGATGTGGTGTTGTAGCCTTTCTTATTTAAGTTTATCAATTCATTCAAAGTGTTGGTAGATAAAGTATCTCGGGTGATAGAGTTGTAATTAGTTGGTCCCACTTGCGATGAATAACCTGGTGTAACACTGGCTGAAAATGTTCTGAATTTTTTATGAAACGCATGTCGCCATAACAACGTACTTGAAATATTTAAAGCTGTTTTATTGGTTTGATTAGAAGTGTAAGTTGAATTCAGAAACTGATGAGATGCAGTAGAATCAATAGCTGATGAAGTAACAGCCGATGGATTATTATTTTGCTGCACCGAAATTTTTGGTTGAAAAATAATCGAATTCATCGAATCTAATTTGCTTTCTAATTTAAAATTGAAACGATGATTTTGATTTCGAGTTTCGGCAATACTCAAACTGTTAATGTCTTGTGGTGTTCTTGAAAGCAATTGTTTCAAAGCATCTGTTGAGTTTTTATTATCGCCATAATTATAAAAATAGCTGGTTGTAATTTCCGTTTTCTTACCCCACTTATCACTGTAATTCAAGCCCACTGCATGTGTTTGTGTAATACCACTTTGTTGATTAATTAAAAAATTTCCAGCTCCGCCACCACCAGGTCCGCCGCCGCCAACACCCATCAAATCTTCGGGTGCAAAATTTTGTTCATTGATATTATTGCTTTGCGATAAAATTGAAATTCGGCGTTGCCCTTTAAAATAATTGATGGATTCACCTGCTTTGTAGCGCATATCATTGTTTTCATCTTCGCCACCACCTGCATAAAATTTCCCAAAACTTCCATTTCTAAATTGTGGCTTGGTAATGATGTTCATAGTTTTATTGCTGCTGCCATCATCAAATCCTGAAAAGGTTGCTTGGTCGCTCTTTGCATCATACACTTGCACTTTATCAATCACTTCGGCAGGCAAATTTTTCAAAGTAGTGGTAGGGTCATCGCCAAAAAAAGGTTTGCCATCTACCAATATTTTTTTCACCGTTTCGCCATGTGCCGTTACTGTTCCATTTTGCGAAGTGATGCCTGGCATTTTACTTACTAAATCTTCCGAAGTAGCATCAGGGTTAGTTTTAAAGGCATTGGCATTTATTTCAGTGGTGTCGCCTTTTTGTTTGCTCGGGATTTCTTGCCCCACAATTTTTACATCTTTTAACATTGTAGCATCAGGCGAAAGTTGAATAGTGCCAGCATTGGTAACCGAATCTTTTGCCATGAAAAATTTAATCACATCGGTATAACCCAAGTAAGAAATTTTCAACAAAATTTTTGAATTGCTTAATCCATCAATCCTAAAAACTCCGTTTATGTCAGTTGTATTTCCATTGATAATACTTTTATCAGCAGGGTTCAAAACAGCCACAGTTGCGCCAATCAGCGTTTGATTTTTTTCATCCACCACAATTCCTTTGATAGAAAAAGATTGTGCGCTGGCAAAAAATGAAATGCCAATAAAGGAGAAAAGCAAAAAAATATTTTTCACAAAATGAAAATTGTAGTGGGATAAAATTGTTTGGAAATGAAGCACAAAGTTCAAAAAATACAACCTACTTTTCTTTATGGAATAGTTAATGAAAATTAAGTTCGCTGTGAAAAGTTCGACAAACTTTTCATCTTTGGTTTTGAAAATGAAAAAACAATTTGCAGTTATTGTAGCAGGCGGCAGTGGAACAAGAATGGGAACAGCAACTCCAAAACAATTTTTATTGTTGAATGGCAAACCAATTATTGTTCACACTATCGAACAATTTTTAGCTGCCAACGCTGCAGTAGAAATCATAGTAGTGCTTCCCGAAAGTGTTATGCAGCAATGGTTTCAAATAGTTTCGCATTTTCCATTTTTACAAAAAATAAAAACTACCATCGGCGGCGCAACAAGATTTGATTCAGTAAAAAATGGATTGGCATTATTACCTAATGAAGGATTGGTGGCTGTTCATGATGCTGTTCGCCCAATGGTTTCCGTTACCTTAATTCAAAATTGTTTCCATGCTGCAAATGAAAATGGAAGCGGTATTGCGGCTATTGCTTGTGTAGATACTGTAAGGCAAACAGAAAATGGTTTTGAAATTTTGGATAGAAATAAATTGTGGCTGATGCAAACACCACAATGTTTTGATTTAGAAAAATTGCAATCAGCTTATCAAAATGCAACTTCTAATCATTTTACGGATGATGCTGAAGTATTTGCTGCATCAGGCTTTCAACTACATTTAGTGGAAGGAGAAAAGAACAATTTTAAAATAACCACAAAAGATGATTTACAGTTAGCTGATTTTTTTACTCGAAAAACTTAAAGTAATTACACTCAAAATGTACTGCTGAAATAAATTTTTACTCCTGCTAATTCAGTGTATGGCGGCTCAAATGGCGGAAAATAAGTAGCTCTTATATGGCGTTCAATCTTTTTTTTGCTCCAGTTCAAATCAATTTTTTTGATGTGGTTGATTTCTTTTCTAAGATGAAAACTGCTTTTGCGTTGGAATGAGCTTTGTGCCTTCGGTTGATAATTGCCTTCTACGATGTTTTTTAAATTGCTTTCAAACAAAGCGATAGAGCGTTTTTCAGTTTCCTCATACAAATCTTTCACCCAACTATTTTTCTGAATCTTAAATCTGTCTTCAAATAAAATTGCGCCATTATCAATGCCAGTTTCTAACTGATGAATAGTAGTGCCGAAAGTTTTTGCTTTATCAATAATAGCAAATGAAAATTGATTGCATCCTCTGTAATCAGGTAGGGGAGCCATGTGTAAGTTCACGGCAATTTGTTTGGCTTGTTGAATATGCTGTGATTGTAGTATTTCGTGATATTGTACAGAATATAAAATATCGCAAGCTGGCATTTTAGCCAATGAAGGAATGAGTTTGATTTTGTTTTTTTCAGCTAATGCTTTTACGCTTTGCTTGGGGTTGAATTGGGTATTATCATTCGTCAGCACACCAATAATTTCAAAATTCAATTTTTTTTGTTGTGCAATCAAATATTGCAAACAAGCATAACCAATGGGTTTAGAACCTAAGAAAATTATTTTTTTCATGTTGAATGGTGCAAGCATTTCTAATTAAACTATTTAGGAATGATGCACAAAACTAATTGTTAAGTTGGTTGGAAACAAAAAACCTTTTATAACCTTGTTGGCTAAGCACAAAATCAATGCATCAAAAAAGCATAGTTTTTCAGTTAACTTATTTTGCTACGCTATACACTAAAGGTTAATAGAGCTGTTTCAACGAATTTGTAACTTGTTGTTTTTTATTTGACGATTTCACACGAGCGAAGCGAACTGATGAACGCCATAAAAAGTAATTTTCAGTGAATAAATCGTCAAGTAAATGTGTCGAGTTGCAAACTCGACAGAACATCATGGACGAGTTGGAAATGTAGTTATCGTTTTAGCTTGTTGTTCCCTTGTTTAAAAGGTTTTACAAAACTTTGATTTAACAAACAACTGACTTACTTTTAACAAAAAGTTTTTTGCTATTCCCTTTTGAATTCATTTAACTTTGCAAAAAAAATTAGATGCCAGTTATTGCCATGTTTTATGGAATTATTGTTCGTATGTTTTATTACGACAACAAAGAACATAAACTACCTCATATTCATGTTGAATTTTCTGGTGAACATGCGGTGTTATCAATACCTGACGGATATGTTTTGACTGGTAATTTTCCAGCCAATAAATTAAAATTAGTGCAAGCATGGATTGAATTGCATCAAGATGAATTGATGGCTGATTGGACTTTGGCTTTAGAAGGAAAAACTTTATTCAAAATTGAATCGTTAAGATAATGCACCAACTAATTAGTGTTACTGCAAAACCAAATGCCATGCTGGAATGTGTGTTTGAAAACAACATCAAAAAAACGGCTGACATCAAACCATTTCTTGATTCAGAAGTTTTTTCGGTATTGAAAAACGAGCAGTTATTTCAAAGCATCACTTGTCATAAATATTTTGTTTCGTGGCAAAATGAAGAAATTGATTTATCTGCCGATACGCTTTGGCATGTAGGGAAATAGTAACCTTATTGCAAGTGGAAGCTTTACGCAGCTTCGATTCAACGATTAATAGCTTAATTTTTACAGAAAAAATAATTTCCCTTTTTATTCGCAGTTGTTTTTATTTTTGATGAAATAAAACAAAGTGTTTCGTGGGGACACGAACCACGGCGAAGGGTTTAATCGTTTTCATTTTGAAATTGATTGGTTTAGAAACTGTTTCAATTGAAAAAATTGTTGCAGCAATTGGTTTTGGAAGGAAAGTAATAGCTTTTAAAATTATCCCTAAAGCAAAAAAATAACTTTAAAGTGTTGTTTTTTAAAAATAAGTGATTATATTTGCACTATAAAATTTAAAACTAAAAATAACTCCTCCATGCTTATTGCTAAAAATGTTGAACGATTTCTGGATGACTTTAAGCTGAAAATGAGCATTTACAATGTATTGTTTTTACAAAGTGGTAGCCGAGTTAAAAACACTCAAACATTAGCAACATTAGGCATTACGCAAATGAGCATGAAAGCAGTTTTAAATGAATTAACTAAAGAAGATTATGTAGAAGGTCCGCTACCCGAAACACAATTAGGCGGAATAGAAATGTGGGTATTTGGCAAAGCACTAAACAAACATGAAATCTATATCAAAATCACCATGGGGCAACCTAATCAATCAGTGATTTGTATCTCATTTCATATAGCAGAGCATCCAATGATTTACCCTCTAAAAAATAATTAAACACAATGAACAGTCCGATTACAGGTAAAGAAATGGTTTTGAAAAGCCGTGAGGAAATTATCAATTTCAGAAAAGAAGATTTTAAAATCATCCATCATTTTTATTTGGATGAAAGCACGGGGCATGAATTTACCGATGAGCAATTAGAAGCCATCAATATTCAGCAAGTGTATAATCAGTATCGTGATAAACACCGATTGGCATTTCCTGATGAAATAAAAGCCATGAGAGAAAAGTATGGTTTATCAGCTTTAAAAATGGCAGAAATATTAGGCTTCGGTATTAATATTTATCGCAATTATGAATCGGGTGAAGTGCCGAGTGAATCCAATTCAAGATTAATTCAAATGGCGCAAGACCCAGTTAAATTCAAAAATTTAATTGAGTTGAGCAATGTGTATACAGGCGATGATTTAAAAAAAATATTGAGCCGCATTGATGCCATTATTGAAACCGAAAAACAAGGACATTTTAAATTGGAAATGACTGATTATTTATTGGGTGAAAAATTGCCCGATGTTTTTTCAGGGTATAAAAAACCTAATTTAGATAAGCTGACAGAAATGGTGGTTTATTTCACTGAAAAAATTCAGCCTTATAAAACCAAGATGAATAAGCTATTATTTTATGCTGATTTTTTATGCTTCCGCAATACTTGTTTCTCCATGAGTGGCACACGTTACAGAGCCATTGATATGGGACCAGTGCCTAATAATTTCAATAGCATTTTTGAATTTATGGCAAACAATGATGATATTGATATTTTGCAAACGGAATTTGAAAATGAAAAAGTGGGTGAACAATTTAAACCCAACCCTAACCGAAAATTTAATTCGGCATTGTTTGCCGAAGATGAATTAAAAACCTTGCAAACTGTAGCCGACAAATTTAAGAAAACCAGCACCAAAGAAATTATTGACATTAGTCATAAAGAAAAAGCCTGGAAAGAAAATTTTGAAAATGGCAAACGGGTGATTAGCTATAACTATGGGTTTGAGTTGGGCATAATGAAATAGACCAAAATCTAAATGATTGTTCTACCGAGTTTGTAACTCGGTATTTTTGATTGACGATTTTAAATCGTCTGTTAGCTGTGTCGAGTTGCAAACTCGACAGAACATCAAGAGTGACGGAGTATAAATGAAAAATTCGACGAACTTTAAAAAACTACTGCCAATAATTAGCCAGCACTGGCTATTGATTTTGTGGTTTACGATAGTTTATCTTTACTGAAATTTAAATTGATATTCGTGGGGACACGAACCTCGGCAGAAAAGTCCACCGCAATTGCTCACGATGGACTTTTGAATATTCATAACGATGCCTTGCTGTTATTCTTTTACCACTTTTCCTCTCCACACCATACCATTTTGTTGTTGTACTTCTACAAAATAAATGCCTGATGGTTGGTTAGATAAATCGAGCGAAAATTGATTGCCGCTTTGATTGTTTACTTCGGTAAGTGTTTGCCCAGTGAGGTTGATTAATTTAACCGTTGCATTTTCTAATGCTTGTTGGCTTACAACTACTGATTTGCTATTGGTTGGATTAGGATAAATGCGGAACAAATTATTGGTGTTGTTTACTTCGCTAATACCCAATGCCGTTGCCACTCTGTTGATTTGAATATCCAACACATAAGTGCCTGTGGTACCTGCATTATAAGATGCTACTTGAAATACAACATTTCCTGCACCATTGATAATAATATTGCCAGGCATCACATCGTCATAAGTAGTTCCAAAGCCACTACCCGTATCGTAAGACCACAACACATCATCGGTATAAGTGTTACCATCAGCACTGCTATAACTATCGTTGGCTCTTGTGGTGATGGTATAATTATAACCTGCTGGCAAATTAACTTGATAATAATCAATATCGCTGCCCACATGAATATTAGAGCCAGTTGTGATGATATGTGCATAATCACTTACAAAACTTAACGGAAAATTATACGCTGTTTGTTCTGTGTTATTCACCTCATACATATCGGGTTGTATGGCTGGTGCTACTACGTTGATGTTTACAGGATTTGTAAAATAAGTAGTGCCTGCCAAGTACCAAGTGCTGGCTGTGTTATCATATTCCGAAATGGCTAAAATATAAGTCCCTGGATTGGCGGTGATAGTAATTGGACCAAATGTTAGCGCAGTATTATAAGTGTTGCCAGCTGGCAAACCTGCTGTTTCACTATATTGACCAATGTTTTGTACAAAATTTCCATTCAAATCATACAAGTCGGCTGAATAAGCACCCGTGTAAGTTAATGTGCCACTGTTAATAATATTTACATTTACCGAAGCGGCTGCGCCCTGCACAAAATCAGTGGAGCTGGGTGTTATAGCCGAGTACAAATTGATAGCATTGTAAGGTCCTGCAATGGTAACACTTACTGGATTAGTGAATGTACCGCTGCCAGCCAATGTCCAATTGCCACCCGAAGGTTTAAAATAAATGCCCATTAAATAATTGCCCGGCACTGTTAACATGCCATTGCTTGAAAAGGTAAGCCCACCTGTGTAATGATAGCCAGGTGCTAATGGTGTACCACCAGTAGAATCTATTTGCACAAAATTAATGAAAGTGCCTGATGTGGTAAATAATGCCGCCGCAAAACTACCCACAAAAGAACCTGTACCATTATTAATGACATCGGCATTTACAGTAAATGCTTGGGCGAACCCAATAGGATTGGGTGTAACGGTAATAGTAGAATACAAATCAATAGTAGAATTGGTAGGTATAATAGTTAATGGTTTAATACCAATTACAGCTTCTTGATTGGAGTTAAAACCGCCAGCACCGCCGCCAGCACCTAATACAGCAGGGTTTAAAGCATTTAAATCGTAAAAGCCATCATCGGTGCCACTCCAACCCCAATTCATGTGAAAGTTGTCGTTGATGTCGTAGCCATCGCATACAAAGGTATGCCCACCTTGTGTGCCAAAGCCATCATATTGCACTGGGCGATTAGCATCTAATTCTGTTTTCAGCAATGCTTTCCAAGCGGCATCGGAATAGTTGGAGCGTTGTAAACCTTGCAAAGTAGTGGGGTCGTAGCCAAAATATGTTTTGTAAGCGTATTCGCAATTAGCTGTTGCATTTGGGCTGGTGGCTACTATTACATAAGCACCGCTTTCATCTGGTGTATAATTCATTTCCACAGCTACACCAATGTGAAACATCAATTGCGCTACATCGGCGTTGGTTGAGGAAACATTGTTGGGCATATTTGCCCAATTATAAGTAGTGCCACCAAAGTTGGCTGATAAAGTGCCATAAGTGGTAGCATTGTAAGAATGAAAACCCGAACCCATGGTAGGATAATTCCAATACTTTAATATCTGCCCCATAGCAGTAGCTGGGCAACCTGTAACACAATGTGAGCTGTTGTTATTTGCATCGGGCAAGGTAGCATCGGCTGGGCAAGCGTCATTATAATAACCACTACCATTGCCTTGGTCCCAAGTAGTTTGTACCAATGGGGTTACCGTTTTTGCACCTTTGGTTCGTTGATTGGTATTGTTGTTTTGTGGATTTAATAATTCATCCCATCGGGCTTTAATTTCTTGCGTAGCAGTTATGCTATTTGCTTTGGCATACAAAATTTGGTTTTTATAATTCTCCAT
Source organism: uncultured bacterium (assembly GCA_903857255.1). Classification (GTDB taxonomy): domain Bacteria; phylum Bacteroidota; class Bacteroidia; order Chitinophagales; family CAIODY01; genus CAIODY01. The sequence continues at coordinate 851 of CAIODY010000096.1, read as the reverse complement.
CCATTTTTTAAAGGCTGGCGAATGATTGGTGGTAGAATAACTGCCTTTGTTGCTATACCCTAAAATGGGTAATACCACATCATCGCCCGAAATAATAACAAAACCATCGTTGGCATTTACATTAAAAACGTAGTACAAATTGTCGGCAGCAGTTTTTGCTGTGGCATTGTTTGGTGCTGCACTAAATTGATAAGCTAATGATAAGCTAATGTGCTGCTTATTAAGCGCTTGGCTGGTTACAGCCTGTGTGGTATAAAATGTTTGCGCTGCATTTTGCGCTGTGGCAAGGTTAACATTTTTAGCAAAAGAGGTTGTGCAAAATGATAACACCAATGCAAAAAGGGTAATTGTTTTTTTCATGCTGTGTGATGTTTAGTGATTATTTTTTTGTTTAAAAACGATGTAAATATAGGATGTTTTCTTTTTTGGAAAATTCGGTCAAACTGACCACCTTTTTTCGGTGCAAACTGACCACCAAAAGTTGTTGTTAAAATTGATGTAAAAAAAGGTTGCATTTAGTGGTTGTAAAATTAGATATTTTTAGTTGATAAATTAGGTTGATTTTTTGACCATTTTTTTCGCAATGATTCACCAAATAATTCAATGCGACCTGCATCATGAACTAAACGGTCTAAAATTGCATCAGCAATAGTTTTTTCACCAATCACATCATACCATTGCTTCACGGGTAACTGTGAAGTAATAATAGTAGAACGCTTACCGTGCCTATCTTCCATCACTTCCATCAACGCTAAACGACTGGCACTATCAAACGGCTGTAAACCAAAATCATCTAAGATTAATAAATCTTGTCGTTCGATTTTTGCTAATTCACGAACAGCAGAGCCATC
>CAIODY010000095.1 GCA_903857255.1 uncultured bacterium | reverse complement strand
CGCTGCTTGGTGAACTGTATGCCGGGATAGATAATAATGCAGCGGCCAACTACCTGCAACATGCGCTCTCATTGGCCAGGACGGACAGAGATCGAGCGCTGGTGCGGAATAGGCTGGAAGCGTTGCTGAAGTAAAATGAATAGATATTGAAATCGGCATTGGGCTACTGACGGGATGAATTGTGTTTGGTTTTTGGTGGTTTTTGTGTGATTGTTCAAAATTTTATGGCGCCCCCGTCAGGGCAATGTCATTGACTTAAGGAAATATAGAGGATAAATGCGACTTTCCAAATGCATTACATTAAGCTTTATTAACATATAATTGTGTTTTATAAATGAATTATTTGTCGTATATTTATTAATGTATAATAGTACATTAAGTGGATCATCTAATGCAGTCTTTTGCCATATAGTTAAGTGCTTGAATCTTAAAATGGCGGACAGTATTTTCATCAATCTGTATAAAGTAGGGGATAAATCTTTTACAAGGAACCGTTTCTTTACCTTTAAAGTTTTATTGGTATTCCTGATGACCAACCTACAGAAGTCTATCCAGCGTGAAATTTCCTTGTTTGTAGATGCAATTGAGTTGGACGGTGGCAGTATCCCCGAAGTAGGCAAAAGTGCCTTTTGCAAGGCGCGCAAGAACCTAAAACCAACCGTTTTTAAGGCACTAAGCAATGAGGTTGTCAACGAGTTTTATAAGCTTGGGGATGCTGATTTATGGCATGGTTACAGGATCATTGGTGTAGACGGGAGCAGGATAGTAATGCCAAAGGCGTTGTCCAGCCGGTTTGGCGTTGTTGTAAGCAGCGAGGGCAACAAGGACAACAATGCTACGTGCATGGCTCAGGCACTTACGATGTATGATACGCTAAACAACATCACCCTTTATGGATCCCTTGGCAACATCGCTGAATCGGAAACATCTTTGTTATATAAAGCGTTAGCTGATGTTTCATTAAACAAAAATGACATCCTCGTCTTTGACCGAAACTTCGCCAGCCACCTGCTTTTCTTTTATTTACAGAAGCTGGGTGTGCAGTTTTGTTTCCGGATGAAAAGCGGCTGGTGGAACATAGTAAAAGGCTTCAATGACAGTGGAAAAGAAAGTCAGGTATTGGTTTTAGAAATGCGGTCAATGGATAGGAAAGAAGCTATAGCACTGGGTATAACTGAAACAACCATAAAATGCAGGCTGACCAGGGTAGAATTGGATGGGGGTGAAATAGAAATACTGCTAACGTCATTGACCGACGAGCAAAACATAAGCGTAGCCGATACTAAAGAACTATACGGAAAAAGGTGGCCTATCGAAGACTCATACAAAACTTTTAAAAACAAGGTCTGCATAGAGAACTTCTCGGGAAAGACAGAAAACGCAGTAATGCAGGATTTTTATGTCAAGATATTTATCATGAACCTTACCGCTGTCGCCATCAGGCCAATCAATGCGGCATTAAGTAAAGAAGCAGTAAAAATAAAATATCCCCATCAGGTAAATCTCATTGAAGCATTAGCAACTATGAAGAGGGCCGTAGTCTCGTTCTTTGTCACAGGAAAAATATCAAAAGGCATAAAAAGATTTTTTGAAAGGGTATCAAAAATAACCGAACCCATACGAAAGGGGAGAAAATTTAAACGAAAACATAAGGCGAGAAAGAAATACTACATGACACAAAAGCCAGTATAAAACCCTTAAGTCAATGACATTGGGGGCCGGGGGGAATGAGGTCCCGCTGCGACGGACCTGTGTCGCCGCAGCGCATGAGGACACAAGCGAATGATGTCAGTTTTTAATGTTTAATTGGTGTCGCTGAGTAGTTCGATAAAAACCTCTTACAGTTGAGATTCGGTGAATTTCAATTGTTTGTATTACCGTCTCCGCTAATTTTCATTAGTATAAATTGCTTCAATTTCTCTTTTTAGTTCTTCTTCATTAGGCAGATACAGTTGGTATTTTTGTACAAACAATTGCGAGTTGGTATTGCTCATTGCGTATTTTATCTGCAATTCATCTTTTTTCCTGGCCAGCACAATCCCAATGGGAGGGTTATCGCCTGG
>CAIODY010000094.1 GCA_903857255.1 uncultured bacterium | reverse complement strand
TCGGTTATCGAAAATATTTTTGCTCATCCTAATCCATTATTGCAATTGGTGAAAGATTATGAAATGCTATTGCATACCGAACCTGAATCGGAAAAGATAGTGGCATTGATGCATCAATTAGATGAGCAACAAGCTTGGAGTGTTGAAAATGAAGTGCATCAAATCATCAGCAAATTAAAATTATCGTTTCTCGAAAAACCAATGCACATGCTCAGTGGCGGACAACGCAAACGAGTGGCATTGGCAAAAACATTGATTGATGTGGGTTTCAGCAATCAACATACGTTATTGATTTTAGATGAGCCTACTAATCATCTCGATTTTTCGATGATTGAATGGCTCGAACATTATTTGAGTAGTCAGAATATTACTTTGCTTTTAGTGACGCATGACAGATATTTCTTGGATAGTGTGGCTAAAACAATTGTGGAGATGGAGAACGATACCATTTACACTTACGAAGGCAACTATGCTTATTTCTTAGAAAAGAAAGGTGAACGTGAAGCAGCTATTGCCAGCGAATTGCAGAAGGATAAAAATATTTTCAGAAGAGAATTAGAATGGATTCGCAAACAACCCAAAGCAAGAACAGTAAAATCAAAATCGAGGATTGATGCTTTTGAAGAAGTGAAGCAAAGGGCCATGAAACGCAAGGATGACTTGACTTTGCAGTTTCAAGTGAAAATGACAAGGCTCGGCGGCAAAACGGTGGAGATGAAAAAAGTGTATAAAAGCTATGGCGATTTAGACATTTTAAAAGGCTTCGATTATACGTTTAAAAAAGGCGAACGTGTTGGAATTGTTGGACCAAATGGCGTTGGTAAATCTACCTTTTTAAATATCATTCAAGGCTTAGAACAAGCTGATAGCGGCAAAGTGAATGTGGGTGAAACAGTGGTGTTTGGCAACTACGACCAAAAAGGAATGGTGATAAAAGAAGATAAACGTGTGATTGAATTTGTGAAAGATATTGCCGAAAATTTTGTGTTGGCAAATGGTGTGAAAGTAAGCCCATCACAGTTTTTACAAAAGTTCTTGTTTGAAGGCGATAAACAATATACTTATATTTCAAAACTAAGTGGCGGCGAAAAACGTAGGCTACATTTGCTTTCTATTCTTTATCAAAATCCTAACTTCTTAATTCTGGATGAACCAACCAACGATTTAGATTTGCTTACACTGCAAGTATTGGAAGAATTTTTGTTAGATTTTCCTGGCTGTGTGGTGATTGTATCTCACGACAGATATTTTTTAGATAAATTAGTTGACCATCTTTTGGTATTTGAAGGCAAAGGCGAAACCAGCGATTTTCCTGGCACTTACACCGAATACCGAGCTTATTTAAAAGCAATTACCAACGAAGATGAAGAAGTAGAAAATGAAAAAACAGAAACGACTGTTACTGTTCAGGAACCAAAGAAAAAAATCAGTTACAACGACAAAAAAGAATACGACAAGTTGAGTAAAGAAATCGAAAAATTAGAGGCTGAAAAAAAAATACTCGATGAAAAGCTGAATACTAATTTATCATTTGAAGAAATCAATTCCACTTCTATCCGATTAGGCGAAATCATTCAAATGCTTGATGAGAAAGGATTGCGTTGGTTAGAGTTGAGTGAGTTGGTGTGATTTTATTTACAAAGAATCTCTTGCGAAAGAGAAATCAAAAATTACTTATCCGCTTCGCCCATCTTTTTTTACATTTGCGCTGCAATAAAAAATCTGAATCGTGACGCTGATAAAATCTATTTCTGGAATTCGTGGAACCATAGGCGGTAAAACTGGTGAAAGCCTCTCTCCTATTGACATTGTAAAATACACTGCTGCTTTTGCCACTTTCATTTATGAAAATAGTGGTAAGAAAAAAATTGTTGTTGGTCGCGATGCCCGTATCAGCGGTGAAATGGTGGAACATTTGGTCATCGGTACATTGATAGCCGTAGGTTTTGATGTGATAAATTTAGGTTTATCAACTACACCAACTGTTGAAATGGCAGTGCCTGATGAAAACGCTGGTGGTGGAATAATCTTAACCGCAAGCCACAACCCGAAAGAGTGGAATGCATTGAAATTGCTGAATCACAACGGTGAATTTATTTCAGAAAAAGAAGGACAAAAAGTTTTGAAAATTGCTGAAAAAGAAAAATTCACTTTTGTAGAAGTGAACGATTTAGGTAAAGTAAAAAACGATGATTCTTATATTCAAAAGCATATCGACAAAATTTTAGCATTGCCATTAGTGAATAAAGAAATCATTGCAAAAAAAGAATTCAAAGTAATTGTTGATGGCATTAATTCAACTGGAAGCACAGTGGTACCAATGCTTTTAAGGGCATTAGGCGTGAAAGAAATCATGGTGTTGAATGAAGAAGTGAACGGGAAATTTGCTCATAATCCTGAACCATTGCCTGAAAATTTAGTAGCAATTGCCAATGAAGTAAAATACAGAAAATACGATTTAGGAATTGTTGTTGACCCTGATGTTGACCGCTTGTGCTTTGTAACCGAAGAGGGACAAATGTTTGGTGAAGAATATACTTTGGTGGCAATTGCTGATTATGTTTTACAAAATAAAAAAGGCAATACAGTTAGCAATCTTTCTTCCACAAGTGCATTGAAAGACATTACTATAAAAAATGGTGGTGAGCATTTTGGCGCAGCTGTTGGCGAAGTGAATGTGGTAGCAAAGATGAAAGAAGTGAATGCTGTGATTGGCGGCGAAGGCAATGGTGGTGTGATTTATCCTGAATTGCACTATGGTCGTGATGCCTTAGTGGGTATAGCTTTGTTCTTAACACATTTGGCGAAATCAAACAAAACAACAAAATTATTACGCAACATTTATCCTGATTATGTGATTTCGAAAAACAAAATCAAACTAGAAAATGGTGTAGATGTAGATAAAATTTTAGAAGGCATTGCCACAAAATATAAAAACGAGAAACTCAATACCATTGATGGTTTGAAGATTGATATGGCAGAAGGTTGGATTCATTTACGCAAATCAAATACCGAACCCATTATCAGAATTTATGCCGAAAGCAGGTATGAAAATATCGCCAATAATATGGCATTAAAAATCATGAAAGACATGCAGGAGTTGATGAACTAATCAGCTGTTGCAACCATTCCAAAACAAATCATGAAATATTTTTCGTTTTTATTTTTACTGCTTTTAATGGCTGCATCTTGCAATGATGATGATTTTACACCCAAGCCCAAAGGCTATCCACGAGTACATTTGCCAACAGAAACTGGGTATAAATTATTCGACAATAATGGTCCATTCACTTTTGAATATCCTGTGTATGCAACCGTAAAACCCGATACTATTTTTTTCGGACAAAAGCCTGAAAACCCTTGGTGGCTCAACATTTCCATTCCTGCATTAAATGCCAACATTCATTTGAGTTATAAAGAAATGCACAGTGATAAAAAAATATTTTATCGTTTATTGGAAGACACTTATCAACTCACTTTTAAACACAGTGTAAAAGCTGAAGCTATTGATAAATCTACATTTCACCCATCCAACGGTGTTGCTGGACAAATGTTTTTGGTAAGAGGAAATGCTGCAAGTGCCAATCAATTTTACATTACGGATAGTGTGAATCATTTTGTTCGAGGTGCATTATATTTTTATGCCGAGCCCAATGAAGATTCCTTAGCACCAGCCACCAGATTCGTTTTTAAAGACATTGAGCATTTGATTCAGACTTTTAAATGGAAAAAATAAACAGCACAAAACCACTACAAATTTTATTAAACATTTTTTTTTGAAACTTTTTTTTACCACAACAATTTTCGTTTTTCTTTTTTGTTCTGCATTTGCAAATTCATCTGATTCATTAAAATCAGGACGGTTTTCTTTTCATGCACAATCAACAGTTATCACACAATATAAGCCGATGTTTAAGGCAAATTATTCAGGCGATAACAGTTTGCAAACTGCTGAAGAAACACAAACTTCTATCACTGCAACTTTATTTGCAACTGCCAGATTATGGCGCAATGCTAATTTAATCTGCAACCCTGAAATAGCTGGTGGAAGCGGCTTGAGCAGCGCATTAGGTGTTGCATCATCTACCAATGGTGAAACATTTCGTGTAGGAAGTGCTGAACCAAAATTGTATTTAGCACGGTTGGCTTTGCGGCAATTATTTTCGTTGAATAAAAAATATTTTACGCAAAAAACAGATGCCAATCAATTGGAAGGAAATATGCCAACAAAATATTTCTCCATCACTTTTGGCAAAATTAGTTTGGGTGATTATTTTGATGATAACACTTTCACACACGACCCCCGTTCGCAATTTATCAGTTGGGGTTTAATGGATAATGGCGCATGGGATTATGCTGCGAATACTCGTGGTTATACGCCTACCTTGTTATTTGAATTAGTAAATCCTGTTAATGAATTCAGATTGGCTGCTTCTGAAGTGCCTGTGGTGGCTAATGGTGGCGAGATGAATCAAAATTTATTAAAGGCAAACGCCGAAACTTTTGAGTTGGTTCATCATTATCAATTCAAGAAAAAAGATGGCACAGTTCGATTGATGAGTTTTCTGACCAATACTGATATGGGTAATTACAAAGAAATTTCACAACAAGAACCCATCAAACCAAATATTGTTGACAACAGAATGTATGGCAGAACGAAATATGGATTTTGTTTAAACGCTGAACAGTGGCTCACTTCCAGCTATGGTATTTTTTTAAGAGCAGGATGGAACGATGGCAAAAATGAAACCTGGCATTTTACTGAAATTGACCAATCATTAAGTTTTGGAATTGCTGGCAATGGCAATAAATGGAAACGAGCAAATGATTCTTGGGGTGCTGCATTGGCTATTTCAGGCATTTCAAAAGACCATCAAGCTTATTTAAAAGCTGGTGGAAAAGGATTTATGTTAGGCGATGGAAATTTGAATTATGGCTTAGAAAATGTTTTTGAAACTTACTATTCCTACGCACTAAACAGCAATAATTTATTTTTGAGTGTATTTTATCAGTTGGTTGCAAACCCAGGCTATAACAGGGATAGAGGACCTGTGAATGTGTTTTCAGTAAGGTTTCATGCGGAAATGTAAAAGCGTTTAACGCTTATCATATTGTGTATCATAATACTTTTGATAATCGCCTGAAGTAACTCTGTTCAACCATTCTTCATTCGCCAAATACCAATCCACAGTGCATTCCAAGCCTTCTTCAAATTGTAATGACGGACTCCAACCTAATTCTTTATTCAATTTTGAAGCATCAATTGCATAGCGCAAATCATGTCCTGCTCTGTCTTTCACATAAGTGATAAGTGTTGCAGTTTCACCTTCGGCACGATTTAATTTTCTATCCATTATTTTGCAAAGCGTATTAATCAAGTCGATATTTTTCCATTCGTTAAAGCCACCAATATTGTATGTGTCGCCATTTTTTCCATAGTGAAAAATCGTATCAATCGCCCGTGCATGGTCTTCTACAAACAGCCAATCACGTACGTTTTCGCCTTTGCCATACACAGGCACAGGCTTTTTATTTTTCATATTGTTTATTGCCAACGGAATTAATTTTTCAGGAAAATGATGCGAACCATAATTGTTGCTGCAATTTGAAATCACAATTGGCAATTGATAAGTATCGTGATAAGCTCTTACGAAATGGTCGGAGCTGGCTTTGCTGGCTGAATAAGGACTGTGTGGGTCGTAAGGTGTAGTTTCTAAAAACAAACCTTCATCACCCAATGTTCCATACACTTCATCGGTTGATACATGATAAAAGCGTTTTCCTTCCGTCTTGTTTTTCCAATTATTTTTTGCAGCATTTAATAAAGTAACTGTACCAATTACATTTGTTTTTACAAATTGTAATGGGTCTAAAATGCTCCTATCCACGTGGCTTTCAGCCGCTAAATGAATCACGCCATCAAAATTATTTTCAGCAAATAATTCGTTGATGAATTGCTCATCGGTGATGTTGCCTTTTACAAAAGCATAGTTCGCTTTGTTTTCGATGTCCTTCAAATTTTCCAAATTACCTGCGTACGTCAATGCATCCAAATTGAAAATTTTGTAATCAACATATTTGTTGACAAACAATCGAACAACATGGGAACCAATAAAACCAGCACCTCCGGTGATTAAAATCTTTTTCATTAAAATTGAAATTGAGTTTGCAAAGAAAATAAAATTATAGCATTGAAATAGTTTTTGGATAAAATCTACAATTTCACTTCAGGATAATCAATCTTGTATTCTTCCAGTGTTTCAACAATTGTTTTTAAAATCTTGTAGTTTTTATACCATTTTGTATCAGCTGGAATAATACGCCACTTAGCTTCTTCGTTGCAATGTTTAAAAATTTTATCGTACACATTTTTGTAATCATTGTGTTGTGCAATTTTTGCAATGTCCTCTTGCTGATATTTCCAACGCTTGTGTTCATCAGTCTTTCGGTCTTCTAAGCGTCGCAATTGTTCATTGTGAGAAACGTGCAGATAAAATTTCATAACGATGGTTTTGTTGCGAATCAATCCTTTTTCAAACGAATTAATTTCTCTCATTCGCTCTTTAATACCTTTTTCATTCACGTACTTTTCAACCGAAGGCACTAAAATATCTTCATAATGCGAACGGTTAAAAATCTTAGTCATTCCTTTTTCAGGGCATTCTAAATTAATACGCCACAAAAAGTGATGTGTCTTTTCTACATCAGTTGGTGCTTTAAATGATTTCACATTACATCCAGCAGGATTCACACCTGAAAAAACATTTTTCACAGCGCCATCTTTGCCCGATGCATCCATGCCTTGCAGCACAATCAACACTGCGTATTCTTTTTGTGCGTACAATTTATTTTGTAGCACCGATAGTTTTTCAATCAACTTCACCGTTTCTTTTTCGGCTTGTGCTTTTGTTATTTTATCAGTTGGTTGAGTAGGAATTTTATCTAAATGAATGGACTTGCTCATAATTTTTTTTTGTTTTTGAAAATAATATTAGTTGTTAGGATATTTTTTAAAGAACCAAACTTTTAATAAATCGGCTGTGATGATGTATGTGGCAACAATCAGCATCATCGCACTCATGCTGGCAAACGATAAAGGAACTAAGCCGACAGCATTCGCAAAATAAGGAACATAAGGCAATGCAACAGTCATGATAAATCCTAAAATGCTCAACAGAAAAAGATATTTCCCGGGTTTGCTTTTAAAGAAATTTTTTCTTGTGCGAATAATAAAAAGAATAAACAACTCGGTTAAAATAGATTCCACAAACCAACCCGTTTGAAACGCAGTTTCTTTCACTTTCAACACATACAACAAAGTGAGAAACGTGATTAAATCAAACAACGAACTGTGAATACCAAAAATTATCATGTAGTTGCGAATGAATTTCAAATTCCATTTGCCTGGTTTTTCCAATGCGTCTTCATCTACATTATCTGATGCAACCGTGAGGTAAGGAAAATCGGTGATAAAATTTGTGAGCAAAATTTGTTTTGGTAACATGGGCAAAAACGGTAACAGTAGCGATGCACCAGCCACACTAAACATATTTCCAAATGTAGAACCTGTATTGATGAAAATATATTTCAGCGTATTTCTAAAAGTTTTTCTTCCCTCTCTTATGCCATCCACCAGCACCATTAATTCTTTTTCCATCAATACAAAATCAGCTGCTTCTCTTGCCACATCCACTGCGTTCTCAACAGAAATGCCCACATCAGCAGCAGTTAATGCAGGCACATCATTAATGCCATCGCCTATGTAAGCGACCGTGTATGATTTGCGTAAAGCCTGAATAATCCGCTCTTTTTGTTGAGGTTCTACTTCAGCAAAAATGTGTGTTTCTTTCACTTTCACTTCCAAAGCCATTCCGCTGGTGTTGAATAATTCTTCGCCTGTCATCACAACAGGATTGGCAATGCCAATGGCTACACCAATTGATTTTGCTACATTTTTATTATCACCAGTGATGATTTTCAAATCAACTTCTAATTTCTTTAAAGCTGCAATAGTATCCGTAATACCAGCTTTTACAGGGTCTTGCAGCAAAACAAAGCCTGCAAAAATCATTTCTGCTTCATCATCTTTTGTGATGGAATCAACAGAAATATTTTTGTAGCAAACACCGATTGCCCTGAATCCTTTTTCGCCAAAGCCTTGATACAACTGCTGTATAGCATCATTGTGTGCTGAAATGTCTTCTGTTTTTCCATCAGTTAATCTTACCTTTTTGCAAATGCTGAAAATATTGTTGAATGCTCCTTTGCTGATAATTAATTTCTCATCGCTTTTGTCAACCGCTATACTCAAGCGTTTGCGAATAAAGTCATAAGGAATCTCACCAATTTTTTTTGGTGAAATGGAAGAAGTGATTTTTATTTTTTTCAGTGCATCATCAATCGGATTGGCATATCCTGTTTCAAAACTAGCATTCCAAAAAGCCAATGTTTTTACAAAATCATTTTCATTTCCTACAATATCAACCAAGCCCGAAACGTTGATTGCACCTTCTGTTATCGTGCCTGTTTTATCGGTACACAATAAATTTACTTCGCCCAGATTTTGAATGGAGTTGAGTTTTTTTACAATCACTTTTTTATCCAGCATTCGTTTTGCACCTGCACTCATTGCAATAGTTGTGATAGCTGGCAACAATTCAGGAGCCATACCCACAGCCAATGCCAACGCAAACAACGCAGATTCAACAACACCTTTGTGCCCCAACAGATTTACGATTAAAATAAAAACTGCCAACACCAAAGTGATTTTCATCAAGAAAAAACCAAAGTCTTTAATACCTTTTTCAAAAGTAGTTTCAACCGATGCCGATGCACTTTGCGCAATACTTCCAAAAATAGTATCTCTGCCACTAGCCATCACCAAAGCTTTTGCAGTACCGCTTATGGTGTTGCTCCCTTCCCACAAACAATTTTTTCTTTTAGCTAATTCCGTATGTTCATCTATCACACCCACTTCTTTTCTTACTGGGTATGATTCGCCTGTGAGGCTGGCTTCGTTTACATTTAATTCATTCGCTTCAATCAAAATACAGTCGGCAGGAATCATATCACCGGCTTTAAACAGCAATACATCGCCTTTTACAATTTGTGACGATGGAATTTCTTTCGCCACATTATCTCTCAGCACCGAACTTTTTAAAGCAATCATCGATTGCAGTTTTTCTACCACTCTGCCAGCATTTCTTTCCTGAAAAAAACTTAACAACCCAGTTGATACAACAATAAATAAAATGATAAACACATCAGATGTATCGCCCAGAAAGGCTGATAATATTACTGCACCAATCAACAGCAACATCAGCGGACTTTTAAACTGCCCTACAAAAAGCAAAGCATCTTTTACAAATCTTGACTTTTCCTTTTTCTGATTACTGGATTGCGCCAATATTTTTTCCGCATCATTTTGTGATAAACCATTGGCTGATGTATTTAATTTCTGAAACCAGTAGTTGGCATCAAATTGCCAAAAAGAATTTGGTGGAGTGGTATTCATAAAGCAAAAATTGAAGGTTGAAATTACAATCTAAAACCAAAAAGGTGATTTCAATAATTTTTAAATAAAAGCAGGCTGTAAAAATAAAACTGTTCTTATTTTGACAAACTTTGTTGTAGTGATAACAAGAGCCTTTGTGTATTACAAACTTTATCAAGAAAAATTAATTTTAACATCTGGTAATTAATCTTTAGGCTGCCATAATTCAACTTTATTGCCTTCTATATCTATAATGTGAACAAACTTACCATAATCAGAATCCTCAATCTTATCTACTATAATTACATTTTCATTCCTTAATTCTTCCACCAATGCTTCTAAATTCTCTACTCGATAGTTTATCATAAAATCTTTAGTGGAATGCTCAAAATATTTCGTATCCTCCTTAAAAGGCGTCCACTGCGTCAATCCTTTTTTTGTGCTATCATCATTGAGTCGCCACTCAAAACTTGTTCCATAAGGACTTGTATGCAATCCAAGATGTATTTTATACCATTCATTTACTGCTTTCGGGTCTTTACATTAAAATAAAACACCTCCTATTCCTGTTACTTTTTTTATTTTTTGTGTATTTGTAGGGGCAGATTGTTTTGTAATAAAATTATTAAAAGCGAAACCAAAACCAAATGATATTGTTAGTGCTAAAATTATTAAGGTAGTTTTTTTCATTAGTATAACTATTTATTGACCACAGCATTGCCCCACAAATGTAAAAGAAACCACACTAAGATATTTTTTTGGCATCTAAAAAAAATTTCTCCCTCGATTCTTTTTAAAATAAAAAAGGCGAACTTCTGGGTTCGCCTTTTTTATTTTTTTGATGAAGATTATTTTCTTAATCCTAATTTTTCAATCAATTTACGATATTCAGTTAAGTTGTTATCGTGTAAATAAGTTAACAATTTTTTACGTTTACCAACCATTCTAATCAACCCACGATTGCTGTTGTTATCATTTTTCTGACCTTTCATGTGTTCGGTGATATGATTAATTCTTTCAGTAAACATAGCTATTTGAGCTTCTGTCGAACCAGTGTTTTTTTCAGCACCGCCGAATTTTTTGAAAATTACTTTTTTTGATTCTGCTGTTAATTGCATCGTTTAGTTTATTTCTTTCTTAAAATTTTGAGGTGCAAATGTACTAATACTTTTTTTATTTGCAAACTATTTTCAAGTAATTTATTACTGCAAACGTTCTATTTCGATTCGTGATATTCTTGTTCGGTATTAATATCCCAAATGTTGGCTTTATCGGTTCTTTTGTTGATGATATTTTCAACTGCAGTCATGGCTGTAAGCATAGAGTGGTCTTGATTGTTGTATTTGTGCATTCCATTTCTACCCACCAAAAATAAGTTTTCAATTTTGTCGGTAAAATTTCTAATCACATCAAATTGGTCGTAAGTACCAAAGTAAGCTGGATAAGTTTTTGGCACTCGAATCACCACACCATCCAACACTTCTTTCAAACTGATAATGTCAATTTTTGCCAATTCCATTTTTGCAAATTCTAAAAAATCTTTGTCGGTCATGCTCCACAATTCATCGCCTTCGTTGCAAAAATATTCCAAGCCAATCCACGATTTAGTTTTGTCAGCAACCATGTAAGGGCTCCAGTTATTGAAGATTTGCAACCTGCCAATTTTCACATCACTTTCTTGAATGTAAATCCAATTATCTTTTACCGCCGATTTGTCTTTGTTCTTAATTTTTAATTCGCTCAACAACAGCCCAACGGTAATAAAATCGCGATACATCAATCCATCCGAAATGGCTTGCACATCAGCAGGAATAGAGGTTTTCAGGCTTTTGATTAAATCAACAACTGGCATTGTTGAAAAGAAATAATCGCCTTTAAATTCTTTGATTTCTTTGGTCGAATTATTTTCGGCAACCACTCCTGTGATTTTATTTCCTTCTACAATTAATTCCTTTACTTTGAAATTTTTATGTAGCTCACCACCTTGTTTTACAATGGTTTCAGCCACAGTTTCCCACAACTGACCAGGTCCAAATTTTGGATAAAGAAACTTTTCAATCAAACTTGTTTCTTTATTTTTCTGATAAATATCACCACCTTTTTTGTTCGATTTAAAAGCACTTTGCATCGCATTCAACAATACTTTTGTAATGCTCAAACCCTTGATACGCTGGGCTCCCCACTCTTTGCTGATTTTATGACATTCCACTCCCCAAACTTTTTCGGTATAGTCTTTAAAAAAAGTTCGGTACAATTTATTGCCAAATCGGTTGATGATAAAATCTTCCAACGAAACTTCGTTTTTAATAGGAAACAGTTGCGCTTTCATGTAGCTCACCATTATTCCAATGCTATTCACAATTCCTAAATTTTTCAGCGTTTCCATATTCAATGAAATAGGATAATTGAAAAATTTTCGCAGGTAATAAATTCGTGAAAGCCTGCCACGAATCAACATCACAATATCCACTTTATCAGCATCAGGAGCCGCATCATTATTGGTTTCTACCTTTTTCGATTTGTTTTGATAAGTGATACTAAAATCATTTTCATCCGATTTTTGAATCGGCATCACATCCATCCACCAACGCATCACTCTATCACTTTTTGAAAAAAAACGATGACCGCCAATATCCATGCGGTTGCCTTTGTAATTCACCGTTCGTGAAATGCCACCAATTTCATCACTCATTTCTAAAATAATGGGTTGAATATCAGATAGTTTTTGAAACTCGAAAGCGGCTGTTAATCCTGCTGGTCCAGCACCTATTATAATTGCCTTTTGGCTCATTGATTTTTTTTGCAAAAGTAATTTAACAGCGTTCACTTTTATACCAACAGCACTTTTTTTTTTAGCTTTGCCACACATGTTACATCTTAAATTACCAACCGACCCACGATGGGTGAATTTAGCCGAGAAAAGTGTTGAAGATATTTTAACCGACCATTGTTATTGCGAACAAAAAGCAGCATCAAACTGTATTTCGCTTATCCAAAAATATCCAGATAAAGAAAGGATGGTGAGAGAATTATCGCCGATTGTAACTGAAGAATGGGGGCATTTTAGGCAGGTGTTGGCTGAATTAGAAAAAAGAAATTTGAAGTTGGGCTATCAACGCAAGGATGAATATGTGAATAAGTTGCTAGAATATATGCGAAAAGGTGGCGACCGTGAATTGCGCCTGCTTGATTCATTATTAGTATGTGCATTGATTGAAGCCCGAAGTTGCGAACGCTTTCGCTTATTGAGCGAAGGCATGGAAGATGATTATTTTCGCGATTTTTATAAGAAATTTATGATTGCCGAAGCAGCGCATTATCGCTTGTTTTTAGATTTAGCGATGGAATACCAACCCGAAGAATTAGTAAAAAAACGATGGGAAGAATTTTTGGAAATTGAGAAAAGCATTTTGCTCAATTTGGATTTACGTGGCGATAGAATGCACTAAAGAAAGCTCAGCAATTCTTACGCAAACTTTGCTTCAAGTGCCAACCCTTTAACGTTAGTGGGTTTGATGACATAGATTTGAGCAGTGAGATTGGATACATCAAAGTTGTATTTGGTCGATTTGCCGAGTTATTGATTTGTGGAGTAGATACAATTTTCCCCTACACACCTTATTATTTACATTTTTGTTTTTCCAATTAAGCATTCATTTGTTAGATGTAGATTCAGTTTCCTCTATGTCAACTTTATTTATCGTTGCCGAATAAATACCCAAACCTAAAAAACCTTTTCCTATTCTTTTTTCTGTTTACTTTTATCTTTAGCAAAAATATTATTAGCATAAAAATTATCTTAAAATTTTTGTAGGACTATAATAGTGGAATGCGGCACAATTAAATTCGTAAACCAATAAAAACACGGAACTATTAAAATGAAAATCTTTTTTCTTGTTGTAGTTTTATGCAGCAACATTTTTCAAACTAATGCACAACAAAGTGTGTTAGATACTTCGTTTAATCACACTGGAAAATTATTCACAAATATTACTGGAATGCTTACTTCATGCCTTGTTCAGCCCGATGGAAAAATTGTTATAGGTGGCACAGGCAGAATTAATAATTCATCAAGATTTGCCATCAGCCGATTATTAAGCAATGGCAATTACGATTATTCATTTGGCGCAAATGGAATTTTGTACGATTCATTTTACAATAGCTTATCCGACCAAATAAATTGTATGCTACTACAACCCGATGGAAAAATAATTGCCATTGGCACCAGCGATTCATTTATCAATTTGTACATCAGCATTGCTCGATACATGCCCAATGGTGCGCTGGATAACACTTTTGGTTCAAACGGAAAATTAAAATTAGCACAAACTAATTTCGGAAGTATAAATTCAGCCACTTTACAACCTGATGGAAAAATTGTTTTAGCAGGGAAAAATGGCGGTTTCAATTTGTTACGATTGCAATCGGATGGATTATTTGATAGCACATTTGGCACTTACGGAAAAGTGTTGACCAACATTGGTACTTTGCCTTACAGCGGTGCAAATGCAGTGTTGTTGCAGGCTAACGGAAAAATTGTAGCAGGTGGTTCATCTTATCACAACACCTATTATTGGGCAGCGATGATAAGATATTTGGCAAACGGTACTTTGGATAATACTTTCGGAACAAATGGCGTTGTAGAAACTAATGTTCGTGGTTATGATGATGCAATTAATTCGTTGGTGCAACAACCAGATGGAAAAATCATTGCCACAGGCAATTCAACTATCAACAGCGGCAGTGCCTCAACCGCTTTATTATTGCTGCAATACGACACTTCGGGCAATTTGGATAATACATTTAATGGCAGTGGCAAATTAGTAAAAAGTATCGGTGGTAGTGACGATAAATGTTACAAAGCAATTTTGCAAACTGATGGAAAAATTGTAGTTGGTGGTTACACTACCACTGCCAGCATTAATTTAGATTATGCCATGTACAGAGCCAATGCTGATGGCACTGACGATAACACTTTTGGTGCAAATGGTGTAGTAACTGGGAATTTTGTTTTCAATACATCCAACTTCAACGACCATGGGCAAACCATTGCCATACAACCCGATGGCAAGCTCATTATTGCTGGTTATTCAGCCTTATCAGGTGCAGGAAGTTATGCACTGATGCGATTTACCAATCAGATAAATGTTGGAGTAACAAATGTTGAATCATTATCCCAACAACAATTAATGGTTTATCCAAATCCAACAACAAATCAGTTAACAATAGTCAGTCATCAGTTTTCAGTAAATACAATTGAAGTACGCAATATGGTTGGGCAAATTGTATTTAATAAACAACTCAACAATTCAATCAATCAAAAAATACAACTTGATGTAAGTCGTTTATCAAGCGGTATTTATTTCTCGAAAGCCATTGATGATAATGGAATGCAGCACACAGTAAAATTTGTGAAGGAATAATCTTACACAGTTTTAATTCAATGCAAAATATTTACCCGGCAACATTTTTAAAATGCCTTTTAGTTCGAGAGCAAGAATAATGCTGGCTAAATCAGTTTGCGAATAAGCCGTATGAATGGCTAAATCATCCATATTAATTGGTGCATTTTGTTGCACTAATTGTAGAATTATTTTTTCGGTTTCACTTAAATCGGTAAATAATTCGGGCTGCAAAATTTTAGTTTTCTGCTTCACATTTTCGCCATCCCAAAACATAGCATTTACAAAATCATCGGCATTTTCAATCAAATTTGCTTGATTGGTTTTTATCAAATAATTACAACCCTTTGAAAATTCATCAAAGCTTCTACCTGGAAAAGTAAACACATCTTTGTTATATGAATTTGCCAATGTAGCAGTAATCATTGCACCACCTTTAATAGCCGTTTCAACCACTATCAAAGCATCGCACATGCCAGCTACAATTCTGTTGCGCTGCGGAAAATTTTGCTTATCAGCAACCTGTCCGCTCATGTATTCTGTCAGCACACCACCATTTTCAACCATTTCTTTCACATACTTAATATGCTGCGCTGGATACATTTTATCCATCCCATTTGCCACCACAGCAATAGTGGGTAAATTATTTTTCAATGCAGATTTGTGTGCTGCAATATCAACGCCATAAGCCAATCCGCTCACAATCAACGGCTGGTAAGGCGCAACGGTTTCAATAAAATTTTCACACATTTTTTTACCATAATCAGTAATTTTTCTTGTACCTACAATACTGATTATTTTGGTGTTATTCAAATTTGCTTTGCCTTTGAAATACAGCATTATAGGGCTATCGGTAAATTGCAATAATCGTTTCGGAAAATTAACATCGGTGTAAAACAATGGCGTGATATTGTTTTTATGAATAAAATCCAACTCCTCTCCTGCCCTTTTTAATGCTTCTTCTTTCGATGCTAAAATGGCTTCCACTTTAGCTTTGCCAATATTAGGAACATGAATTAATTGCTTAGCCGATGCTTTGAAAACTGCTTCAGCATTGCCACAATGCGTTATTAAATTTTTAGCAGTTTTGCTGCCTACTTCTTTTAATTGAGTAACTGCAATTTGATATTTTAAAGTATCGCTCATGCCGATTATTTAGGTGGAGCAAAGAAAATTATTTTTCACGTATGCAATAAAAATATTTCAATATTCTTATTTAACATCGATTTTGAAAATTGAATGCGTCAGTTTTTGATTTCATTCAATGCTTTTTCCTATTTTCGCAATCCAAATTTTAAAAATAATTATTTCAATAAAATGAAAACAATTTTAATCGCCTCTCTATTAACCATCGGCTCAAATGTTTTTGCACAACAAAAAGCGCATCCAATGCCAGCTAAACCAGTAGCCAAAACACCAGCAACAGCAGCTAATTTGAACAATGCCGTGTTGTTTACATTTGGCGGCAACAAAGTAACTGCTGCCGAATTTTTATCAGTTTACAAAAAAAACAACGTGGGCAAAACTGTTGATTATTCTGAAAAAGCATTGAACGATTATTTGAAATTGTATGAAAATTTCAAATTGAAAGTAACCGAAGGTAAAGCAGAAAAGTTAGATACTTTGCCAGGTTTGAAAACTGAATTAGTAAACTATCGCAAGCAATTAGCAAAAAGTTATTTAGCCGATAAAGAAGTGCAAGAACGTATGTACAGAGAGGCTTACCAACGCTCGTTGAGTGAAGTTCACATTGCCCACATTATGATAAAATTACCAGCCGACGCTTCTGCAAAAGATACAGCCGAGGCTTATACAAAAATCATGCAACTGTATCAACGAGTAACAATTGGTAAAGAAGATTTCAGCAAAGTAGCCAAAGAAATGAGTGATGACCCATCAGCAAAAAACAATGGTGGTGATATTGGTTTCATTACTGCTATGCAAGCTTTGTATCCATTTGAAAGCGCAGCTTACAGTTTGCAAAAAACAAATGATATTTCAAAACCAGTTCGTACAAAAGTGGGTTATCACATTTTGAAATTGATTGAAAAAAGAAATACAAATGGTCAGGTATTGGTTCAACATATTTTAATTTCAGTAGCAAAAGGTGCTAAACCTGAAGCTGTGGCTGAAGGCAAAAAAAGAATTGATAATTTATATGCCATGCTCAAATCGGGCAAAACAACTTTTGATGCTTTAGCAAAAGATAGCAGTGATGACAGAGTAAGTGCAAACAACAATGGGAAATTGCCTTGGTTTGGTACTGGTAAAATGGTTGCTGAATTTGAAGACCATGCTTTTAAATTAAAAATGAAAGGTGATATGTGTGAGCCTTTCCGCACTGATTATGGTTTTCATATCATTAAATTATTAGACAAAAGATTGCCCCAATCGTATGAAAAAGATAAAGACGATTTAAAAAAAATAGTAGATAAAGATGCACGTTCGGAAAATGCAAAAACTGCCTTCATTAACAGTTTGAAAAAAGAATATCAATATATGCAGTATCCTGCCAATTATGAAGCATTTAAAAAAACTATTGCTGATTCAACTTTATTAAAAGCATCTTTCAAAGCAAAAGATGTAACTGATAATGCTACTTTAATTTCGATGGATAATAAAAATTATACCGTGAAAGATTATGCTACATTCTTAGAAAGCACACAGCGTGTCTATCGTGTAAATGCAGCAACATCAGCAGATGTAGCTGATAGAGCATTCAACAATTGGAATACAAAAATTTGCAACGATGTAGCCGAAAATAAATTAGAAGTAAAATATCCTGAGTTTAAAACTTTGATGAGCGAATATGGTGATGGCATCATTTTGTTTGATATCACCGATAAAAATGTTTGGAGTAAAGCCGTAAATGATACTATTGGTTTGAAAAATTATTACAGCGAGCACAAAGAAAAATACAAATGGAGCAATCGTGTAGAAGCTACTATTTATCGTTGTGCTAATGCTTCAAGTGCCGAACAAGTAACTGCTTTATTAGCAAAAAATATTCCTGCCGATACGATTAAAAAAATGATGAACAAGGCTGAAACTAAAGGTGGAGTTAGTTTTGAAAATGGTAAATATGAAAAAGGCAACAACAAAATTATTGATTTATGTAAATGGCAAATAGGTGTGCAAACTGTAACATCAGATAATGGCGTACCATGTGTTGTGCAAATAAAAAACATGATTGAGCCTTCACCAAAAATGTTAGATGAAGCTCGTGGTTATGTAATTGCTGATTACCAAGAGCAATTGGAAAAAACTTGGATGAATTCACTTCGTGAGAAATATCCGATTGTTGAAGACCAAAAAATTTTGAAATCATTGGTGAAATAAGTTTTCAATTCACACAAAAATTAAAAGGGCACTACATAGTTTATGTAGTGCCCTTTTCTTTAAATCAATGTGATTGAAAATTCAATCAAAAATCAAGAGCAAATTTCCACTCCGCTCGAAGTGCCTATGCGGCTTACACCTGCATCAATAAATGCTTTGGCTTGTTCGTATGTTTTAATTCCGCCGCTTGCTTTTATGGCAATAGATTTTGGCAAATATTTTCGCATCAATTGCACCGCTTCGATTGTTGCACCTTTTTCGGCATAACCTGTTGAAGTTTTCACAAAATCAACACCAGCATCGGTGCAGATTTGGCAAGCTGTAATAATTTGTTCGTTGGTTAAAATTCCTGATTCAACAATCACTTTAATAATGGCATCTCGTTCATGGCAAAGTTGAGTACAGTAATTGATTTCATTAAATAAAAAATCGGTGTTGCCATTTAGCAAATCACCGATATTCATCACTACATCCAATTCATCTGCACCATTGCCAATTGCCAATTCAATCTCCGTTGCTTTTGCTTCTGTATGAGAATAGCCGAATGGGAAACCAACTACAGTTGCAATTTTAATTCCGCCAGTTTCTAATTTATCTTTTGCCACTTCAACATAACTCGGTGGCACACAAACCGCAGCAAATCTGTATTTCAAGGCTTCATCACACAATTGTCTGATTTGTGAAAGCGTTGAAGTTTGTTTCAATAAAGTATGGTCGATGTATCGAGCTAAAATATTTTTATCAATCATAGAAATGTTTTTCGGAAAAATAGAATGAGAAACTGACTAATCCAAATTGATGGGTTTTGTATTGTAAATAAAAACAGAAACTTATTGTTGTATTCATTAAAATCTATAAATACGTATTTCCAATTAGCGAATTACGTTGATTGCTTTATTAGCAAAAATCAGCATCCAACTACATTTGTTGAGATTAATAAAAAAAATATTTCTCCAACAAAATGAAAACCCTTTTTCTCTATTTTATTTTGATGTTTGCTTTTATGCAAATCGCATCGGCGCAAACTTCTTATATATGGAATGGCAATACCTCTACCGCATTCAATGTTTCAACCAATTGGACACCCAATGGTTTGCCTTCGACCAATGACAATATTACTATTGTTACTGGAAGTAGAACTTGTATTTTAAATGCAGCAACTTCAATAAAAAACATTACACTCACCAGCGGCACATTTGATTTAGGCGGCTATCTACTTACTGTTGGCGGTACTTCGGCAACATTTACAATGGGTACAATTCAGAATGGAACACTCACTATTTTAGGTGCAACAACAACAACATTTGGCAACAGCAACGTAACGATGAATTGTACTGTGAATGTTACTTCGGCAGCAATTACGATGACCAAAACCACTTTTCAAAATGCATTAACTTTGGTAAAAACTGGTTCAACAAATGATGCTAGTGCAGGTAATAATATTTTTAATGGCGCAGTAAATATGACTAATTCTGGCTCGGGTTATTTGATGATGGGCAACGGAAACCCCGACCAATTCAATACTTCAGCCATTTTTAATAACGCAGGCAGTAGCCATATTTATGTGGCTTACAACAGCAGCAATAATGTTTTTGCAGCAGCAACTACCTTCAACAACACACCCAGCAATACTTCTGGACTTATTTATGTGAGTTGGTTATCGGCAAATACTTCTTTCAATGATAACATTGTGGTGAGCTCAACCAACGGACAAGGTGTACAATTTTGCGGTGGCAATAACACAGCCACAGCCACTTTGGCGGCTTCAAAAACAATTACAATTGGTGCTGGTGGATTTTCAGCAGGAACATTATTATTGCGACAATTTACACAAATTGGAAGCATGGCACAAAATTTCACATTGACAGGAACTGGGAATTTAACATTTGGTCCATCATCAACATTTGGTGGAAATGTTACAGCATCAACACCAACATTATACATGAATGGCGCAACATTTAACGGCACAACCAATTTAACCAAAACTGGCTCTACTGGCGATTGGGGTGTTGGTGGAAATATTTTTCAAGGCGTTTCAACTATCACGAATACTGGCAGCAGTTATTTATTGATGGGCGCAACCAATCCTGATATTTGGAACAATGATGTAACCTTTACCAACAGCGGCTCGGAGAGATTATTGCCAGCTTGGTCGAGTGTAGGAAATCAGTTCAATGGCAACATTTATGTGAACACTTCGGGCAGCGCACAAGGCATTCAATTTTGTGGTGGCAATAATACTGCAACGGCTTTAATAGCAGCAGGTAAAACTATCCAAGCTGGCTCTGGTGGATTAACTACAGGCTATTTGTATTTGAAACAATTTATTCAATCGGGCAATACACCTATCAATTTATCAGCAACTGGCACAGCAACTTTGTATATTGGCCCATCATCAACATTTGGTGGTGCATTTACAGCTACTGCGCCAGATATTTGGGCACAAGGCGCAATATACAATGGCAGAGCCACTTTTACAAAAACTGGTGGTGCATCCAATCATAATAATCAGTACCAAAATATTTTCAACGCATCGTGTACAATCAATCAACAAAGCAACACGGGCTATTTTATGTTGGGCTATAATTCCAATGATTTGTTCAACGATTCTATCATTGTTTCTTCAACTGGTTCGGGCGGAATTTATTTAGGCTGGCAACCTGGAAGCAATGGTACGCCTACATTAGCGGCTGGTAAAAATATTTACATTGGCAGTGCAGGCTTTGCAGTGGGTTCATTAAATTTAGGTGGATTTACACAATTAGGAAATTCAAACAGCATCAATTTAACATTAACTGGCACAGCATCTTTTTATGTTTATAAAACCGCAAACCCTTGTGTATTCAATGGTGTGTTTAATGTTACTGCGCCAAATTTATGGATTGAAGGCGCAACATTCAACAGCAGAGCCACTTTTACAAAAACTGGTGGCACATCAAATCATAATCAACAGTACCAAAATATTTTCAACGCATCGTGCACTATCAATCAACAAAGCAATACGGGTTATTTTATGTTGGGCTATAATTCCAATGATTTGTTCAACGATTCTATCATTGTTTCTTCAACTGGTTCGGGCGGAATTTATTTAGGCTGGCAACCCGGAAGCACTGGTACACCTACATTAGCGGCTGGTAAAAATATTTTTGTGGGCAGCGCAGGCTTTGCAGTGGGCTCATTAAATTTTGGTGGATTTACACAATTGGGAAATTCAACTGGCATCAATTTAACACTAACAGGTACAGCAAGTTTATATTTCTACAAAACCGCAAACCCATGTGTATTCAATGGTGCGTTGAATGTTACTGCTCCAGATATTTGGGTAGAAGGCGCAACATTCAATGCTGCAGCCACTTTCACCAAAACTGGCGGCAATAGCAATCACAATAATCAACAACAAAATATTTTCAACGCATCGTGTACTATCAATCAACAAAGCAATACGGGCTATTTTATGTTGGGATACAATTCTAACGATTTGTTCAACGATTCTATCATCGTTTCTTCAACAGGCACTGGCGGAATTTATTTGGGCTATACAGGCGGAACAGGTACACCAACGCTGGCTTCGGGCAAAAATATTTTTGTGGGTAATGCAGGTTTCAGCACTGGTTCGTTGGTGTTGGGCGGATTTATTCAATTAGGAAATTCGACTGGAATTAATTTAACGATGACAGGCACTTCTTCATTTTATATTTACAAAACAGCCGCCAATGCTATATTCAACGGCACTTTCAATGTTACTGCACCAAATTTATGGATTGAAGGTGGTACATTTAATTCGGCTGCAACCTTTACCAAAACTAGCGGTGGCGGCAATCACAATTGCCAAATCCAAAACATTTTCAATTCTACTTGTACCATCAATCAACAAAGCAACACAGGCTATTTTATGTTGGGCTACAACTCGAACGATTTGTTTAATGATAACATTATTGTTACTTCAACAGGCACTGGTGGAATTTTTATTGGGTACAATTCGGGAACAGGTTCACCAACGCTGGCTTCGGGCAAAACAATCACGGTGGGCAGCGCAGGATTTAGCGTAGGATATTTGGCATTGGGTGGTTTTATTCAATTAGGAAATTCGGTTGGTATCAATTTAAACATGACTGGCACTGCAGCATTTTATGTTTACAAAACAGCCACCAACTGCATATTCAATGCGCCTTTCAATGTTACCGCTCCTGATGTTTGGATTGAAGGTGGTACATTTAATTCAACAGCAACTTTTACCAAAACTGGTGGCACATCTAATCACAACAACCAAGTTCAAAATATTTTCAACGCATCGTGTACCATCAATCAACAAAGCAACACGGGCTATTTTATGTTGGGTTATAATTCAAATGATTTGTTCAACGATTCTATCATTGTTTCTTCAACTGGTTCGGGCGGAATTATGTTGGGTTATCAAGCTGGCAATGGCACACCCACATTGGCTTCGGGCAAAACAATCACAGTGGGCAGCGCAGGATTTAGCGCAGGTTATCTAAACTTAAATTCGTTTACACAATTAGGCAAT
This sequence comes from uncultured bacterium, assembly GCA_903857255.1. Taxonomy (GTDB): domain Bacteria; phylum Bacteroidota; class Bacteroidia; order Chitinophagales; family CAIODY01; genus CAIODY01. The sequence goes on along the minus strand of CAIODY010000094.1, from coordinate 32,135 downwards.
GCGCCAATAAATTTAACTTTCACAGGCGCAACAGCTTCTTTGTCATTTGCTCGAAACACATTAATTGGCGGCACTTTGACGGCAACTGTACCCAGCATTTATTTTAGCGGTGCAACTTTTAATGGCACTGTAAATGTTACCAAAACGGGAACAACAAGCGACAACAGCAGCGGAAATAATATTTTCAATGCTGCTACAACTATGACGAATAATGGCTCGGGATATATTTTGTTGGGCAATGGAAATGCCGACCAGTTCAATGCTTCAACAATTTTCAATAATACTGGAAGTAGTTATATTTATGTAGCATACAACAGCAGCAATAATATTTTTGCATCCACAGTTGCTTTCAACAACACACCCACAAATACTTCGGGAGCAATTTATGTAAGTTGGTATTCGGCAGGCACTTTGTTTAATGATAACATGGTTGTTACCTCAACAAACGGACAAGGAGTACAATTTTGCGGCAGTACCACAGCAACAGCTACATTAGCAGCTACAAAAACTATAACCATTGGTGCTGGCGGATTTACGGCTGGTTTATTATCATTGAAACAATTTACACAAGTGGGCAACACACCACAAACATTTAATTTAACAGGCACAGCACAACTGTATTTTGGTTCTACTGCTCACTTTGACGGCGATGTGGTAACTTCAAGTCCATCCATATTTTTTAATGGTTGCACTTTTAATAAAACGGTAAATGCGATTAAAACAGGCTCTACCAATGATGCTTCGAGCGGAGGCAATATTTTTAATGCCCAATTTACAGTAACCAACATAGGCAGTGGATATTTGTTGATGGGTAATGGAAACCCTGATTTATTCAATGCTACAGCTACTTTCAATAATCAAAGTAGTGGACAACACATGTATGTGGCTTACAACAGCACGGGCAATATTTTTAATGGCGATGTAATTTTCAACAATCAACCAAGCTCAAGCGGCTTGTGGATTTATCCAAATTATTATGGCATCAACACACAATTCAACGGCAATATTGTAGTGAATAATGTAAATGGCGGCGGCATTTATTTTGGACCAAGTACAGGCACAGCAACGCTGGCAAGTGGCAAAACAATTTCAGTTGGTTCTTCAGGATTTAATTCAGGTGGATTAATTTTCAAAGGCTTTGTGCAATCAGGATTAGGAACACCCCAAACATTAACTACAACTGGCACAAGCTATATTCAATTTGGCTCTGGAGCCACATTTGATGGTGCTATCACTTCTTCAAGCCCAGGAATATTTTTCAATGGCTGCTCATTTAATGGAATTGTGAACGCCACTAAAACTGGCAGCACAAGCGACCAAAGCCAAGGTAATAATAATTTCAATAACAATTCAACTTTTACTAATTCGGGAACAGGTTACTTAATGATGAGCACAACATTAGCTGATGCTTACAACAGTGATGTAACCTTCGTGCAAAGCAACACTGGTGCTGTTTATCCGAACTATAATGGGACTTGCACTTATGCAGGTAATCTTACAGTTACTTCACCCAGCAATACTGCCATCACATTGGGAGCAGGTAGCGGAACAGCAAAATTTTCAGGTACAATTGCACAAAATATAAGTGCTACAACTGGCACACCAACACCAATTTTCACTCGATTAATCATTGCCAATACCAACACAACTGGTGTAACATTAAATAACACATCCATCAATGTTTCGAACAATTTAGTCATGACATCGGGGCTTTTAAATACAGCAAGCAGTTCTATTTTAACAATGTTAAATGGCTCTACAACTGCTGTTGGCACTGCACTTTCAACTAGTTATGTAAATGGTCCAATGAATTATCAAAAATCGAGCAGCGGCTCAACGACATTAAATTTCCCAATTGGAAAAGGAGCAATTTGTCATCCAATTGCATTAACAGTAACCCATTCTTCTGCAACATTATATACTTACAAATCAGAAGCAATTAATGCCAGCGCAGCGGCACTGAATTATAATTTACCATCAACAGTAAAAAATGTTTCTTTAGGATATTATTACACTATTAGTAGAACAGATGCATCAAATACCAGCCAGCCTACGGCTGGTTTAAGTGGCAATCAAACCATCAAAGTTTTTTTCAACATTAATGATGGAGTTTCAGATGGCACCACATTAACCATCGTAAAAAACATTTACACCTCTCCTACCAAATGGTTCGATATTGGTGGAATGGGAGCACCAGCTAGCATTGGCGGAAATTATTTATCAGGTAGCGTTACCTCAACTTCTTCACCAACTTCATTTAATTCGTTTTCAACTTTTGCATTAGGAAATTCAGTAGGTGGAATAAATGTGTTGCCAATTGAATTAATCTCTTTCACTGCTCAAAAAAACTCAACAGTAGTTGATTTAAATTGGGTAACAGCAACTGAATCGAATAACGATTATTTTGATGTTCAGAAAAGCAATGACGGCGTTAGTTTCGAATCATTGACAACAATTAAAACACAAGCACCTGAAGGCAATAGTCGTGTTATTTTGAATTACAGCACCATTGATGAAAAACCATTTTCAGGTTATAATTATTATCGCTTAAAACAATTTAATAGAGATGGCACTTTTGAATATTCCAATATTGTTGAAGCCAATTTCAAATCGGATGGAGATGAGGAAGATGAAAAAGTAGATTTACTCAACAGCCTTACTGAACCAGCTTTGCGAATCACAACACCAGCATCATGGAGCAGCTCAGTTTACACTTTGGAAATTTACAACGAAGCTGGGCAAGTCATCAAACAATTCGATAACTTTACCATTGATGGTGGTGGAAGTGAAGTAAAATCAATGGAATTAGGCTCATTAGCCAACGGATTATATGTTGCTGTATTAACCAACACCACTCAAAAAAGAAAGAAAAGTTACAAAGTTGTTAAGTAAAATTATTCGTCCTTATTTGTCGTTGTTTTAATCAAAATATACAATGCAACTACAACACCAATAACACCTGCAAACAAGGTGAACCAAGGCTTTAAAGTGTGTGAAAATTTATCTGCAAAAAATCCTGCTATCATAAACACAGCAAGCGTAGCAACTATTTGATATGCCAATTGTGTGTACTTGGCATAATCACTAAATGGCGGCTTCTTCAACTAATTGTGAGGTTTTCTTTTCGGCAGATTTCGAAGTAGATAAAGTAGAATTCATCACACATGAACCATTAAAAGTTGCACCATTTTCTACCACTAATTTTGTGGTATAAATATCGCCTTCAATGGAGGCTGAATTTTTTAAAAACAATAATTCTTTCACTTTTACATCGCCTTTTATTTTGCCAAAAACATCAGCACTAGTGCAATCAATATCACCTACAATGCTACCTTGCGGTCCAATAATCACTTTTGCTTTAGTAACAATATTTCCAATCATGCTACCATCTAATCTGATATCACCATCGCTGCTAATATTGCCTTCTAACTGCGTTCCAGGATTAATATTAGTAGGCATCACAGGTTGATTTTTCTTGTTGCCGTTGCTATTGTTATTGTCAAACATTGCCATTGTGATGAGTGTGTTTTTAGTTAATTAAAATTGATAAAATCTTTTGGGTTAACAGCCATGCCATTATACCACAATTCAAAATGCAAATGAGGTCCTTTAGAAAGTTCACCAGTGTTGCCAGTAACAGCAATCACATCACCTGCTTTCACAAAGTTACCAACTTTTTTATACAAAATGGAGTTATGTTTATAAACTGAAATCAAATTATTGGCATGCTGAATTGAAATCACATAACCATTATCAGCCGTCCAATCACTAATCACCACCACACCATCTAAAGTTGCTTTCACAGGTTCACTTTTTTTGGCGGCAATATCTACTCCAAAATGATTGGCTTTGGCATTAAAAACTGAAGTTAAATTTCCTTTCAACGGTGTAAAAAAGTAAAAATCAGAGATTTTATTATTACCCGAACTACCTGATTCAGAGCCGTTTTCCGATTTTTTATTTTTTACTAAAAATTTTTCCTTGCGTTCTTCATCGGCTCTTAATTGTGCATCTTCGGGTGCAACGGGGTCTAAATTCTTTGTGCTCACATTATTGTTCTCAATCTTTTCAGGCGGTGCAGGTTTTGTAGTGCTAACATTACCATCAATCACATTGTTGATGTTTTGCAAATACTTATCATTAGCCGCAGCCAATTGTTCAAGCGAATCAGTTTTTATGCGTAATTCAATCAATTCATTTCGGCTGCTTACATCGCCATAACCTGGAATGTATTCCTTCAAAGGCGTTGCTACAATAATTAAAACGGTAATAAAAATCAGTAAAACAGTTAAAGTGCTTAGCACAATAAAAATATTCAAACGCGACAAACGCAAGCTGGTCAACTCCTGATAAGTGCTATCATTCATTATCACCAAGCGATATTTATTACGCAAGCGTTGCCAAAAAGTTTTATTCGATTTAGACGATTCCAATTTAGTTGTTATAAAGTTTGATAATTGTTTGCTGAAAATAAAATAAATTTGCTGCAATCATCGTTTTAAAAAATCATTACGCAACGAATTTAGTTTGAAATTTTTTTTCTACCACATATTATTTTCAGCATTAACAATTGCTTTGCTACTTACCACCTCTGCCGAGGCGCAAGTAACAAAGTCAAAAAACATTGCTACGCCTAAGAGTCAAGGCGATGATGGAAAATTGAGCAATGGGAAAAACGAACCATTGACTAACAAATCTGCACCTACAAAAAATGCTGAACCTGTTGATGAAGTGAACGGTGTAACCATTTCAAAAGCAAAACATAAATACAGCCCACGTCAAATTTATCAAAACGTAACTGTTCGTTACAATTATTATTACAATTCGCGATTGAAATTAAACTTGGCTTTGAAGAAAATTGAAACTTCAAAGCCTGATGATTACAACAAAATTTTACCACTCTACACTTATGATGCCGATGGCACATCCGTAAGCGCTGATATGGATGAAATTATAAAGAAAACATCGACTGCTATTCAGTTTCACCCCATTTCAGTTTGGAAACCTGATTGTTATTTTTTAATGGGCAAAGCTTATTATTTCAAAAAAAGTTATGCTGATGCGTTGGAAGTTTTTCAATACATCCAAACCAAATATAAAATCAAAACGGTTAAAGGCGTTCCAATTCCTACCAAGAAATTATATCATCAACCTATCACCGATGATGCTTTGTTGTGGCTTATTAAAACTTACGGACAGATAGGGAAATTTAATGAAGCCGAAGCCATCACAGCTAATGTGGAAGCCAGAAAAGGATTTCCATTGAAATTAAAAAATGAACTAAAAGTGCTGCATGCTGATTTATTTATCAAAAATAAAGATTACAAAGCAGCAATACCACAATTAAATACAGCCATTACTTTAACTAAAGATAAAAAGCTACAAGTGCGCTATACCTTCATCACAGCGCAGGTTTACGAGGCATCAGGCGATATAAAAAATGCCATCAACACTTATCGAAAAGTGTTAAACATGCAACCTGAATTTGTAATGGATTACAATGCTCGAAAAAAAATTGTTTTGTTAAGTATGGCAAGCAGCAAAGGAGTTTCAGCCGAATCTCGAAATATTTTAATTCAAATGTCGAATGATAAACACTATCGTGATGTGTGGGATGAAGTATATTATTTATTAGCTGATTTAGATACTCGTGCAAAAAATGAAAAGCAAGCCATTATTGATTTGAAACAATCCATTTTTTACAGCACAATTAACGCCACACAAAAAGGTTTATCATTTGAAAAATTGGGTGATATTTTCTACAACAAAACACAATACATTTTAGCCCGAAACCGCTACGACAGTACATTGCACTATCTACCAACCACACACGATGATTATGCGCCAGTAAAAGAACGCAAAGAAGTGTTGGATGATGTGGTGGCAAAAATTCGCATCATTCAAAAAGAAGATAGTTTGCAAAAATTAGCTTCCTTAAGCAAAGGCGATTTGGAAAAAAAAGTGAGTAAAATGTTAGCGGCAATGCACCAAAAGCAGTTAGAAGATTCATTGGAGAAATTAGGCAAATCAATTGCAAATACTGACAATAAAGAAAATGGAAAAAATGATGACGATGGTGGCGGTTGGTATTTCTACAATCCATCAGCAAAAGGAAGTGGTTACAACGATTTTATTCGCAAATGGGGCAATCGTCAGTTAGCCGATAATTGGCGCCGAAACACCAAGCAATCAACAGTTTCAGCCGACACAAAAGACAAAGAAGATGAAAAGACTGATAAAACAGGCGATGACAAAAAAGATGCAGCCAATTCAGAGTTAGAAAAAGCGTTAGCCAATGTGCCAGTTTCGGATGAACAGCGAAAAAAATCGGATGCGAAAATCATCAACGCTTATTTCGATTTGGCCAACATTTACAAAGTGAAATTGAAAAATGATAAGCGTAGTATTGAAACATTTGAAAAATTATTGAGCCGCTATCCCACCAATAAATACGAACAAGAATGTTATTACAACTTGTATTTGCTCTACAACAAAAAACCCGATTATGCCAAAGCAGATTTATTTAAAAATAAAATTTTAGATAAATTCCCTAATTCAAATTTTGCGAAAACTCTCAAAGACCCTGATTTTGCTAAGAAAAAATCATCGAGTGCAGTTGCGCTGAATAATTATTATGAAGAAACTTACAGCATGTACATAGATAAAAAATATGTCGAAGTAATTGAGCGATGCAACATTGCTGACACGATGAGCAAAAACAACAAACTGAAACCTAAATTAGATTTCATGAGAGCATTGTGTATTGGTAAAACACAGGAGCAGCCAAAGTTCACAGCATCATTACAAAAAATAGTTGGCGATTATCCTGAACATGAAGTGAAGAAAAAAGCACAAGATTTATTGGCATTAATGAACAATCCGCAAAAGATGATTCATGATTATTCTTCAAAAGAAAATAAGCCAGCAGTTGATAGCACAAAAAATTCAAAAAACAACAACTCGAAAAATGTAAAAACAAAAGCCACTTATACTTATGCGCCCGAATCGGAACATTATGTGTTAGTTTGGTTTGCGCAAGTGAGTTCAAAAAACACCACTATTGTTGGGCATATTAGCAATTACAATAACAAACAACACAGCCTCGACCATATTGATGCACAACAACAAATGCTGACTGATAAAGTGCAATTAATGCGAATCAAATCATTTAAAAGTGCTGATGAAGCAGCAGATTATGTTGATGAAATTGATACTAAAAACAATCTTTTTTCACCACTCACTCCCAATGATTATCAGGTGATGACTATTTCTGCCGACAATTATTCGCAATTGATGAAAAGCCCTGATATCAATGCTTACGGCAAGTTTTATGAAGACAATTACAATAAGTAATTAGATTTTTAAAAAAAAAATCATCCCAGCTATGTTGCACAAAAACAGCAACAAATTGTAAACCGAATCTTCCACAGGAATTGTAGTAATTCTGATGCTCAAATTTTCAGCATTATTGTAAGTAACAATTGGAATTGAAGTCAGCAATCCATTCACAATAAAAAACGGAATTAAGCTCAACAAATAGGTGAACCAAAATTGTTTCCAAGGAAATAAATTTTGCTTGTCGAGCAATAAAATTATTGCTAAAAATAATCCCGTTGCAATAAAAGTAAAACCGGTGTACCATTGATGAATACTGCTAATTCCAATAATGAAGATGAAAATTGCAATCGCCCAATTCAAAAATTTTAGCCAAGAATTTTGTTCATTAATTTTTGTTCCCAATGGCAAACAATGAAACATAAACGACAAACAATAAGGAATGAAAACGAAGAACAAAATTTCTTCCAACGGCAAATGACCAACATAAATTCCGAGTAAATATTTTGGATTAAAACTCCACACATTCATTCTTGTAAACCACTCATCCCAAATGATGAAAAACAAGGCTGTAAGCAGCATTGATGGCAAATAGAATTTCCATTTTTTATAAAATTTTATTCGTGGATGAAAGGAAAATAAAAATGGAAATGCAAACGAAGCCACATCAATAGTGAGGTAGAAATATTTTTCTGGCAACATCACATCAAACTCTTTTTGTCATTCGATTCCAACCAATATTTTATCGGAAACCACAACATGCCAAACGATTCGCCATCATGCTTTCCCAAATGTTTGTGGTGCATTTTATGCGCTCGGCGAACAGCTCTCAAATACCTGTTGTTGCTATTTCTAAACAACTTAAATCGTTGATGAATAAAAACATCATGCACCAAAAAATAACACAAGCCATAAGCTGCAATGCCGCTTCCAATGCAGATTAGCACAGAATTTAAAAACAAAGCCCCACACAAAAAAAACAAAAAACTGGGTATAGAAAATATCAAAAAGAAAGCATCATTTTTTTCAAAAAAACCTTCTTCGCCTTTTAAATGGTGGTCTTCATGTAAATACCATAAAAATCCATGCATCACAAATTTGTGAGCACTCCATGCCACAAATTCCATTATAAAAAACGTAAGTAAAAACGATAAAATATTTAACCACATAAATTTTTTATTTCGCCACAAAGTCGTAAAGACACAAAATTATTTTTCAAAATTTTCTTCGTACCTTAATGTCTTTGTGGCATTTTCTTTAAAACAAATTTTCAATTTTCGGAAATATCAACTTAAACCAAACCGTGAACTGTTCAGGCTTTTCAGCCAATTTGTTTTTTATTTCTTCTTTCGATAAAAATATAAAATCGCTCACTTCATCCTCATTTAATTTTACAATCGCATCACTTTTTGCCCACAACACATAATCCAATTCATGCTCAATCAAATCATTTTCCAACAAAGTTTTGTATCGAAATGAAAACAAATTTTCAAACACATTTACATCCATCCCCAACTCCTCTTTCACTCTTCTTTTTGCAGCGTCAAAAATATTTTCATCAGGCGCAGGATGGCTGCAACAAGCGTTAGTCCAAAGGTTTGGACTGTGATATTTTTTTGCAGCACGTTTTTGCAACAGCATTTTATCTTCGCTATTCACAATAAAAACAGAAAATGCACGATGCAATTTTCCTTCACGATGCGCTTGCATTTTTTCCATCGTTCCAATCGCTTCATCATTTTCATTTACTAAAATTACTTCTGTCATTTTTTTGTTTTTTTTCTTTGGGCGGCATACGGGCTTTTCGTTTCAATCTTTTGCTCCAACGCTCAAAACATACGCTGCAAAAGGATTTCCACTTCAATCCCTGCCGCAAATACAAGCACATTTTTACATGCTCAACTCAATACATCATTTGCAATTTATATCGAAAAAACGATTTAAAAACAATCAATAATTTCGAGTAATCAGCAATTCTAACTCGTTGTTGCGTTATTGCTTTTGTGGGCAATCGTTTAATTTTTTTAAACAACGAATAATAATATTTATACGCCACATAAACACCAAACCTGCTACCAACGGGCAATTGACGAACTCCTTTCAATCCGTTTCTAAAATCAATCTCAATATCATCTACAATTTTTTGTTTCACTTCATCATTCAATAAATCAAAATCAACATTCGGAAAATAAGTTCTGTTCAATAATTTCACATCATCTTTCACATCTCTCAAAAAGTTTATTTTCTGAAAAGCCGCACCCAAAGCTCGTGCTGAGCTTTCGAGCGACATGAATTTTTCTTTATCGCCATTGCAAAAAATATACAAACACATCAAGCCAACCACTTCGGCACTACCATAAATGTAGTCGTTGTATTCCTTTGCCGTTTCATATTTTTTCTTGTGCAAATCCATTTCCATGCTGCAAAAAAATGCTTCAATCAAATGCTGTTCGATGTGATATTTATTCACCGTCATTTGAAAAGCATGCAACACAGGATTCAATGAAATGCGCTGTGCTATTGCCTTGTAGGTTTCTGTTTTAAATTCAGCCAACAAATTTTCTTTATCAGCATCATGAAATGTATCCACAATTTCATCGGCTAATCTTACAAATCCATAAATACCATGAATGGCTGAACGCATGGAGGGATGCAGCAATTGAATGGCTGACGAAAACGAAGTGCTGTATCGCTCCGTAATCGTTTTACTGTTTTCAAAACAAACTTTGTTGTAGAGTTGAATGTTCGTCATGATTGTTTTTGTTTTCTAAAACACATAGGTTCATAGTTTTATCGTTTTTAGAATCAACTGTATTTCTATGTTTAAAAATTTATTTGCCTATTTTTTTTCTTGAATTAAAACTTTCAGGTGGAATAGAAATCAAAGAAAGCTTTGCTTTATTTCAAACAAAATCAGCGTTGTATTTTCTTTATAAAATCCTTTGTGCCTATGTGTTTAAATGTTTTGTTGTTGTTTTAAAATATATTTCGCCACCACTTCACCGCTCACCAATGCAGGCGGAACGCCAGGTCCAGGCACTGTTAGCTGACCAGTGAAGTAGAGATTTTTAACTTTTTTGCTTTTTATTTTTGGTTTCAAAATGGCTGTTTGTAAAAGTGTATTTGCCAAACCATACGCATTTCCTTTGAAAGAATTGTATTCGCTTTTAAAATCGCGAACGCTGAAACTGCGCTTGTGAACAATGTTTTCAGTTATATCAACACCATATCTTTCCTGAATTCTTTTTACCATTACCTGAAAATATTTTTCTCTAGTTGCTTCATCATCATTTTTTAAATTGGTTGCAATTGGAATTAGCAAGAATAAATTTTCGTGATTTTTTGGTGCAACACTATCATCTATTTTTGATGGGCAGCACATATAAAACAATGGATTGGTGGGCATTTGCGGCTGCTGGTAAATTTCTTTGGAATGCAATTCAAAATCAGCATCAAAAAATAAAGTGTGATGAGTTACTTCATCAGGCAATTTTTTATTCAACCCAACATAATACAGTAAACACGATGGCGCTAACTTTCTGCTTTGCCAATAATCCTCGGAATAATTCTGAAATTTTGTTGGCAATAATTTTTCGGTGAAATAATAATCAGCACCCGAAACCACTGTATCGACTGCATATTCAGCCGATTGAGTTTTTACTTTTTCGATTTTATTTTCATCAAAATCAAAACCAATAACTTCCTGATTAAAAATAAATTTTGCGCCATTTTGTTCTGCAACTTTCCGCATGGCTTTTGCAATTTCATGCATGCCACCCATCGGATACCAAGTACCTAATTCTATATCAGCATAATTCATCAAGCTGTACAACGCAGGCGTATCATCTGCTTCAGCACCAAGAAACAAAACTGGAAATTCTAACAACTGCTTTATTTTTTCATCTTTGAAATATTTTGCCACATGATTTTTCATGGAGGAAAAAACGTCCAACTGAAAAATTCCTTTCGCAAATTCTTTGTTGAAAAATTCAGTGGCACTTATTCCGGGCTTCATCACCAAATTGTTGATTCCCACTTGATATTTGATGGCTGCTTGCGCTAAAAATCGGTGCAATTTTTTTCCTGCTCCTTTTTCTTTTTGTTCTAATAAATCAGCCAAAGCATTGGTGGTAGCAGGAATTTTCCATTCTTCGGTTTTGCTCCAAACTACTGTGTAGCTTGGATTTAAGCGTTTTAATTCATAAAAATCCTTTGCGGAAAAATTGAATTGATTGAAAAACCTTTCAAACACATCAGGCATCCAATACCAACTTGGTCCCATATCAAACGTAAAACCATCTGCTTTATAAATTTGCGCTCTGCCGCCTTCCATGCTGTTTTTTTCCAACACAGTTACATCCATTTTCGCTTGCGCTAAAAACGCCGCAGCCGCAATAGATGAGAACCCCGAGCCGATGATGATGATTTTTTGCATTACTGCAATGTAACATCATCGAAAATTTATTGTTTAAGATTTGATAGTTAATTGTTGAACAAAATTATTGGTGTTTAAAAATTAGTTGAAATTGAATTCGGATGGTTAAACAAATTAAAAAACACAATCAAATTGCAGAATTAGCAAAGTTCAAAATCAGTTCATCAAACTTGGTTTTGTTATAGTTGCAAAATTCTATTTCAATAGGAAGGATAAACAAATTTAGCTTCTTTTCTTCAAACCAAAAACGAAATGACATCAAGCGCATGGCATCTTTTTCGGTGGTAATTAAATTGAATTCATCCCAAGTTCGGTTTTGTTTCTCAACAGTTCTGAAAATCATTTCCAAATCAGTAATATCGAAATTGTGATGGTCAGCAAATGAAACTGTAGAAACCTTTTGAACAATTGTTCGCAAATATTTTTCAGGTACTTTATGGTCGGCAATGCCAGCTATGAAGATGGTTTCTTTCTTAAAATCAAAATCAGCATTTCCAAAAAAAGATTTTATCACCGTATATTTTATCGTGCTAAAAAATATTGGCGCACTCGAATATTTTTTTATTTTTTTTACAATTTGCGACCTTTCATTTTCGGGAATATTATCTGGGCATTTGCTTACAACTATTGCCTGTGCTCGTTTTGCGCCATTTCTGAATTCACGAAGCAAACCCATTGGCATTAAAAAATCATCGGTAAATAATTTATCAAACCGTGTTATCAAAACATTGAAACCTGCTTCCACAGCTCGATGCTGAAAAGCATCATCTAATAAAATTACGTTGGTTTCGGGTACATGTGCCAATAATTCCGCAATTCCCAACATTCTATTTTCAGCAACAGCTACTGGCACTTGTTCATTAAATTTTTTGTAAAATTGCAATGGTTCATCACCAATAGTAGCAGCTGTTGCATTTTTATCAGCCATCAAAAAACCTGTTGTTTTTCTTTTGTAACCTCGGCTTAATGTCGCCGGATTCAAATTGTTTTGTTGCAATAATCTAATCAAATATTCCACATGTGGACTTTTTCCTGTACCGCCAGTACTCAAATTGCCAATGCAAATCACAGGAAAATCATAAACAATTGAACCATAGATTTTTCTATCGTACAAAAAATTTCGTAAGGCTACAATGCAGCCATAGAGCAATGCGAAGGGAAATAATAAAAGTCGTAAGAAAAACAATTTGTGTTGATTTTAATTTATTAAATGCTCCAACTGGTCATCCCTCTATTTGTAAATTCAAAGCGCTTGAATTCGCCACCAAATTTTTTAACTGCTTCCATCACTTTATATCGTGTATTGCTTGGGCAATAAAAAATCATAAAACCACCACCACCAGCACCACTTATTTTTCCGCCCGAAGCACCAGTATTCATGGCTGTTTCATAAATTTCATCAATCATCGCATTGCTGATTTCAGTAGCCATTTGTTTTTTAAATTGCCAACCAAAATCTAAAATTTCGCCCACTGAATCTAGCTTTCCCATCAACAAAGCCTCCTTCATCATCACACTTTGCTCTTTCAATTTGTGCATCGCATCAATTGATTTTTCTTTTTTCGCTACCACATTTTTTGTTTGTGCATCAATGATATATGCGCTCAAACGGCTGGTACCAGTGTAATACAGCAAAATATTGTTTTGCAATTCATTCAAATATTCATCCTTAATTCGCAACGGATTTACAATCACTTTATCATTGGCATAAAATTCCATGAAATTCACACCGCCAAATGTGGCAGCATATTGGTCTTGTTTTCCACCAGCCATGTTCAATTTTTTGCGTTCAATTTCATAAGCCAACATCGCTAAATCGTATTCACCCAATGGTAAATTCAACCATTCGGCAAATGCACCAATGATGGCTACAACTAATGTAGATGAAGTTCCCAAGCCGCTTCCAGCTGGTGCATCTACATAAGTAGTCAAAGTGAATGATAATTTTTCTTTGCTAAATCTTTGTTGGATATTGCTGAAAACACCTTTTAATAAATCCAATTTCCCATCAAAAATTATTTCGTTAGCATTGTTCAATTCCACCATCTCATTTTTGTCAATGGAATGAAAAATAATTTTTCCATCAGTTCGTGGTTCGATATTTGCATACGCATACAAATTAATTGTGGCGTTTAAAATTGCACCACCATACAAATCACTGTACGGACTTACATCTGTTCCACCACCTGCCAAACCTAATCTCAACGGGGCTTTGCTTCGTATTATCATCTCGATTTGAAAATTATTTTTTGAAAATTAAAATCAAAAATAGTCTAAAAAAATCACACCAAAATCTTCTCCACACTTTTCCAATAATCATTTGCCGATTTATCCCAACTAAAATCTTTGCATCGCTGAAATCCTTTTGCAATCAGGGTTTGACGAAGTGATTCTTCTTTGCTTAATTTTAAAATCGCAGCGGCAATTGAATTGATTTCCGTCGGATTCACCAGCAAAGCCGCATCAGCAGCTACTTCGAGCATTGAACTACAATTGGACGTAATTACAGGCACACCACATTGCATAGATTCAATGATTGGAATTCCAAAACCCTCAAACAACGAAACATATAAAGTGCCAATGGCAGCGGCTTGCAGCTTGCTAATTTTTTCATGAGATAAATTTCCTGTTAGGACAATTGAATGCTTGTGTTGCAAACTTTCTAAAGTTTGCAGCACATCACTTTTACCAAACATAAAATCACCCACCAAAATCAATTGAATATTATTGTCATCGTGTTTTTTAAATTCATCAAAAGCCAACAACAAATTCACAATATTTTTTCGTGGATGAATAGAACTTACACAAATAAAAAACTCTTTCCCATTAGAAAATTCTTGTTTTATTTTTTCCTTTTCAAACGCTTGAATAGGTTGAAAATATTGGCTTGCTGCATTATAAACCACATCAATTTTTTGTTCATCAATTTTATATTGCGTTACAATATCTTGCTTTGAAAAATTGGAAACTGTTGCAATTCTGTTAGCATGATGAGCAAATTTTGGAACATAATATTGGTAATATTTTTTCACCAAAAATGGAACCGCATCAGGAAAATGTTCAAAAGCTAAATCATGTATAGTTAGATGTGTAGGCACTATTGAAGCTAAACTCAAATAGCCATCCATGCTCAAAAATAAATCAGGTTTGATTTTATTCATCACCGAATTAACGCTCCATTCAAACCAAACATACCAAAGCAGCGGATGCCTTGTTGGCGGCTGAATGACATGCGGTACAACATTTTTTCCGAAAATAAATTGTTCGTCAAATTGTCTGTCGAATAAAAAATGAAATTCAATTTCAGGATGTTGTTCAACAATTCTTTTAGTAATTTCAAAAGTAAATCTGCCGATTCCTTCCAATCGGTTTTTGAGCAACATTCTTGTATTTACGGCAACTTTCATTATTTATTGAAGTCAAAGATAATTGCGATTTAATTTAGATTATTAAAAGAGTTAAAAATCGAAATGGTATTTTTGAAAAAATATTTTTCCATCAAATGCAACAGTTGTATAATTTTTTTTGGCAACGAAAAATAAATTTAGTGTTAGCAATTTTTTTGTTGCTAAATATTGTTTTGGATATCATCAATCAACGATTTTGGTTGAATGATTTTCGTGTTTATTACGAAGCTGCCACACATTTAAGAAACCATCAAAACATTTATGGTGAAGCTTTTGGGCTTGATTCTGGTTTTTACAAATACTCTCCGTTTGCAGCATTTTTATTTATTCCAATTTCGCTGTTAAATTATTCCATTGCAAAAATCATTTTCTTTTGCATCAGTTCAACAGCGATAATCACTGTGTTTTATTTTTTGCAAAATTGGTTGCAATATTTTTTTAAAACCGAAAAGGCGAAAAATTATTTTCTGATTCCGTTTTTCACTTTGCTAATTTGTGCTGTTCATCTGCAACGTGAATTGCATTTAGGCAATTTGAATATGCAGTTGGTTTGCTTATTGGTCATTGCTTTTCATTTAATTATTTATCAAAAGAAATTAACCGCTGGAATTTTAATTGGGCTTGCAACTTGCTTCAAACCTCATTTTTTAATACTGCTTCCACTTTTTGTATTGCGAAGAGAATGGAAAATTTTATTCACTATAATAATCTCGGTGGTAATGTTTTTAATTTTTCCAGCCATCATTTTAGGTTGGGCAAATAATTACAACAACCTTTTGCAATGGCTTGCTACTATGCAAACACACAACGCTGCGAATGAAGGAAACGAGCAAACTTTTCTTTACATGGTGCATCGTTTTTTCAATTTACCCAATTCAACATTTGTTTGGTTTATGTTGATTGCTGCAACAGCACTGAGTTTCGGGTTACTTTGTTTAAAACATTTTAAAGATGAGAAAGAAAATATCTCCTTGCAGAAAAAAGATTTTGCGATGGAATTTTTTACATTAATCGCCATTGTTCCAAATTTGGTGATTACAGATACTGAACATTTTTTGTTTGCGATGCCTATCCTTTTTTCATTAATTACATTTTTATTCTTCACTAAAAACAGCAAATTGATTTTAGGAATTTCAGTTGTGTTTTTGATTTTGTTTGGATTAAAAATTACAGATGTAATTGGCAATGATATGGCTGATGTTTATTTACAGAACAGCATTTTGGGGACTAGTAACTTGGCGATTATTTTGATTTTAAATTTCATTTTCGAAAAACAAAAACAGCAATTATCTATTTCAAAATAGAACGGATGAACAATATTACAGAAGAAAAATTAACAAATTATATTCAGCAAAATAGCAGCAACTTGGATGCGTTGTTAGATGAGTTATATCGTGAAACAAATTTGAAAACGTTGCAACCGAATATGATTTCAGGGCATGAACAAGGTTTGCTGTTGCAGTTTTTCAGCCGCATGATAAAACCCGAAAGAGTGCTTGAAATAGGCACTTTCACAGGATTTGCAACTATTTGCTTAGCCGCAGGTCTAACAAAAAATGGATGGATTGACACGATTGAAGTGAATGATGAAATGCAATATTTTCACGAAAAATATTTTTCAAAAGCTAATTTGCAACAACATATAAAAGTGCATTATGGCGATGCCAAAGAAATTATGTTGAAACTAAATGCTGAATTTGACGTAATATTCATTGATGCTGATAAAGGTTCTTACAGTTTGTATTTTGATTTGGTGATTGACAAAGTGAAAAAAGGTGGGTGGATTATTGCCGATAATGTGTTGTGGAAAGGAAAAATTTTAGAAGAAAAATTCGACAAGAAAACCACTGCCATTGATTCGTTCAATAAAAAAGTCAGAGCCGACAAACGTGTTGAGAATTTGATTCTACCAATAAGAGATGGATTGAACGTGATTAGAAAATTGTAACTAAATTTGAAAACTTCTTTTTCAAAAAACTCAAAACAAAACCAGAATGAAAAAATTAATTATAACCGCAACATTAAGCTTGATAGGTATTTCGGGATTTGCACAAACGCAAGAACAAATTGATGCTTATGTGCAAAGTCATAAAAATATTGCGATTGCTGAAATGAATAGAAGCGGCATTCCGGCAAGTGTTACATTGGCACAAGGCATTTTGGAAACAGCAGCAGGCACAAGTCCGTTGTATTTGCGCTCAAATAATAATTTCGGAATCAAATGCAAAAGCAATTGGAATGGAAAATTTACATACCACGATGATGATGCAAAAGGCGAATGTTTTAGAGTGTACGACAATGATTCGTTGAGTTATGTTGACCACAGCAATTTTTTAAAAACTGCATTGCGTTATAGCTTTCTATTTGAGTTGGATAAAACTGACTACAAAGGTTGGGCAATTGGTTTACGCAAAGCTGGATATGCCACAAACCCTTCGTACGCCTCAATTTTGATAAAGCACATTGAAGAAAATAATTTGCAACAATTCGATAATGCAAATTCAATTACATCACATACTATGGTGAATGGAATGGCGGTTTCAAAAAAAATTACTGCATCGCAAGCAACCAGTTATGAGCATGCCAACGACAAACAAAATGTGATTGTAGAAACAGTACCATCGTCAAATTTGCCATCAGCTGATGGTAAAGATGAGAATGATTATCCAACCGTGCATTGGCAAGTTTCTAACGTAAGCGATGCGACAAATAGTTACACTGTAACGCCTGTTGCTGGCAATCGTCATCCAGTGTATAGCAGCAAAACAAGAAGCAGATATACAAAAGCTAAATTGCAAAATATCAGTTATGGTTCAGTGGCTAAAGGTAAAAAAACGAACACAAAACAAACTGGCACCATAGCGCACAAAACCGCATCAGTTAAGCATTCAGCATCAATTGCACAATCTGCAAAAAGAAAAACAAGCAAAGGAATTTCAGCAAAAAGCGGAAGAAAACAAGCTTAGTTTTTTACTGAAAATTAAATCCCTAGCACTTCTTTTAATTTCAAATAACCACTTCGGCTTACTGGAATTTTAGTTCCGTTTTTCAACATGGCAATATGATTATTATTGTCGTAAGGCTCTACTTTAGTGAGTTGTGTGAGTTGAATAATATAACTTCGATGCACTCGAAGGAATTTTTGTTCATCTAAAGTTTGTTCGTAAAACGACAAAGTTTTCTTTTTCAATTGCATGCCATCGGTTGTATAAATTTTCACATAATCATCAAAAGCCTCTAAATACAATACATCAGCCACAGGAATTATTTTGATATTAGCACCATTCTTCACCACAATTCTATTTTTTTCTTCGGGTTGATAATTGAATTTTTCAACAATTTTTTCTAAACTTTTTTGTGATGAATTTGAATTTCTATTCACTAACCATTTTGTCATTGCTTTGTCGAAACGCTCTTTACTAAAAGGTTTCAGCAAGTAATCAATTGCATTAGCTTCAAAAGCTTTCATCGCAAATTCATCAAATGCTGTGGTGAAAATCACATCGGGCAAAGGCTCGGCAATTTCTAACATTTCAAATCCATTAATTTTTGGCATTTGAATATCCAAGAAAATCAATTCAGGTTGATGTTGTTGAATAGCTTTAATGCCATCAAATCCATCATTGCATTCGGCAACAATTTCTATTTCTTTAAAGCTTTGCAAATACTCCCGAACAATGCTTCGGGCAAGGGGTTCATCATCAATCAAAATGGTTTTAATCATATCGTTTGTGGAATTTGTAAAACAGTTTTAAAAATATTTTTTGCTTGTTCAATTCTAATCAAATCGTTTCGGGCATACAACAAATACAATCTGCGTTGTACACTATTCAGCCCAAAACCTTCACCACGATTGGGTTTGGCAGTTGTTGAATCGTAAGGATTTTCAACTTCAATTTGCAAATAGAAATTTTCCTTTTTGCATTTTATTGAAATAATAACTTGTTCAGTAGTGTCGTAAAGCCCGAATTTAATAGCATTTTCAACAATGGGCTGCAATAATAAAGCTGGTAATTTTAGTTGTAAAATATTTTCATCGGCATCAATAATGGTTTGCAAACGATGACCAAATCTCACTTTTTCAATTTCTAAATACAATTTCAAATGCTCCAATTCATTTTCTAAAGTGTGTAATTGGTTATCATCTTTCTTCAAAGTGCCTCGTAAAAAATCGCTCAACTGCTGAATCATATTTCGAGCTGCCGTTGGGTTTGAACCAACCAAAGCATTGATAGAATTTAAGCTATTGAAAAGAAAATGTGGTTGTAATTGTTGACGCAATTTGGTCAATTCTGCTTCTTTCAAAAGCCGCTCTGCATCAGTATTTCGTTCAATTATTTCTTGTTGTTCAATGAAGTACATCCACATCCAACTTAATAATGCAACAGAAACTAAAACGGTGATTCCAAAAACAAAACGAATTAAAAATGAGCTATCAATAAAAGACCAGTATTTTAAATCTACGTTCTTGAAATATAATTTCAAAAAATAACTTTGCATCCAAGCAGCCCAAGAGATAGTAAAAAGTAATTTCAAAAAAACAAATCCTCTTTTAAAATTTGATTTATCGGGATTGTAAAAAAGATATTTTGCTCTGATAAAAATAGCTGTGAAACCGACCAGTAATGCACTTCCCGTGATTAACCCATCTATCAAATTGAAATACCAATTAGCAAAAAAACGATGAATAATCAATGTTTGAATTGCTGCAAGAATTAAACTTAAACACAGCAAACAAATTATTACAGTAGCAACAGAATATTTCTTAAAATATCGCAAAGCTTAGTTGACAAGGGTTTGAAAAGAATGTTGTGAAGATAACTGTGCCGCTCTGTTTTTTGTATTTTGAATATAACAGTTCGGATGATTGGTTTCAATGGTGGTGCTGTAAATTTCCATTCCATCTTTCATTTCGGTTACTTCATGCAGTTCAGCCACATCAATAAATTTCCAAACAATCGTTTTTTTATTGGTTGACATAAAATTTTCTTCTTCGGTTTGCCCGATAGTAGAAGCTTTGAAATAGGCTTCCTGCCTGCTTCTTGCGGCTACTAATCGAAATTGCTCATCGAATTGTTTTTGGTTTTCACCATAATTAATATCAATATTGAAAACTATTTTTGCAACATACCAATTCATGTTTGTAGGGGTTTTGAAGATTATAGATTAGGTTCTATTTTATTGACACAAAGGCTCAAATTTTTATGTTTTTATCACGCCAAGACGCAAAGAATTTATTTACCATTGCTATTCACAAACACATTTTAATAGCTTTTAATTTCGATGCCACCCATCACTACATTTCCATCTAACACTAAAATTTTATCGCTCGGAAACACTTGATTTTGCTGCACGTTTCGCCTGTCTTCCATTCCACCCATAAATACAGTTAGTTCCGATTTTATTTGCCAATGCGCTGGCACAATTAATTTTGTGCCGCCAAAAACATTATTGATTTCTAAGCGAACTGTGCCTTGAATATCGGCTTGCATAAAATTGATTTCGCTTCCGCCAAAAACATTGTTCACTTCGCCGCCTTTAAAATTTTTAGAAATCACGTTTTTTTTTACACCGCCAAAAAAAACATTGTAATCCATGTAATCATTGCTATCATCAGTTTCTTGCCGACAATCATTCGTTGGTCGGTTAAATTGTTGATGCATATGCTGATGACGCATCCAATGATTACGCCAGCGATTTCGAGGTTTGAAAATTATTAACAAGCCCAAACCAATAATCATCACTGGCCAAAATAAATTGCTGAAATGAATTTCGGGCAAAATGTATTCGGCAACAAATCCCATTCCACCAATAAAGATGAGAATGAATGCTGACGGGCGTTTGAAGTTAGATTTTACACCAATCATTAAACCGATAAAAACTAAAATTGATTGCCAACTAAACACCCAATCGGGAATAGTAATTTGTTTCAACTCTTGTAATGCTAAAATTGTTCCAGCAATAATTAAAGCAGCACCGCCAAAAATTCTACCTCTTTTTCTTGATGCTTCCCATTCATCGCTCCAATGATTCATGGGGTTTTCGTTTATATTTTGATTTTCCATTTTTATAAAATTATGTTGCAAATGTAGAAGCAGAAAATAAAGACAACAATTGGTTTTAGGCGAACGGTAAAATGAAGTAGGTGAAATGAAACAACTACAACTTGGGTTGTGAAAATTTTTCCTTATTGAATTCGTCAGATTTTCCTTTCGGGATTGACAACGATTTCCAGCTGTTATCATTCAACATTTTCGCAATGAAAACAATTTGCCCGATGTGATAGGAATAATGCGCCAACTGCCTATTAATGGCATCCATCACAGAATGTGATTGATTACGGATGAAAATCTCTTTGCCCAAATCTTGCTCTGATAGTGCATTTAAAGCCTGAAACAAACATTGCCAACCAGCATTCCATTGTTGCAATAACTCATCTTTTGTGAGTAAAGTATTTTCAAATTCGGCATCTCTTTTTCGCCATTTTTTTTCTCCATCAGTAGATAAAAAATCTGTGAAACGCGATAACATGTTGCCTGATAAATGCTTCATGATGATTGCGATGCTATTGCTTTCAGCATTGAATTGCCAAAATAATTTCTCATCTGTTGTTTGCTCAAATGCTTTTTCGGCTAATAATTTATATTGCTCAAAACGTTGAATAACACTGGGTAAATAGCTACTTGTCATAAATTTTGTTTTTGTAAAAATAGATTTTTTTTCGTTTGAGATTGATTTTTGAATTCATCAAAAGTTCATCATTCAATCATGTTTGCAGTAAATTTTAAGCCCTATATTTGGTCATTCAATTCAATTATGCAAAACAGTTTTTTTCGTTTTTTCATTTTGATTACAATTGTTACCACTACGGTTTATACAACAATTGCTCAAAACAAATTTCAACCTTATCGCTTGATAAAAACAATCAAAATTCATGATAGTTTTGGTTGGGATTATTTAACGGCAGATGATGACAAAAGGCATTTATTTGTGTCGCATGGAGTAAAATTATTGGTAGTAAATATGGATTTGGATACAGTGATTGATGAAGTGCAAGAAACCAATGGCATTCATGGCATTGCTTTGAATTACAACTTGAGCAAAGGCTTTACCAGCAATGGCAGAGCCAATTCCATTTCAGTTTTCAACTTGTATAATTTTCATTTGTTCGATACGATTGCCATTGATGGAAAAAATCCGGATGCCATTTTATACGATAAATTTTCAAATAAAATTTTCACTTTTAATGGTAAGAGCAAAGATGTTACAGTGATTGACCCACTTTCGATGCGAATGGATGAAACCATTGATTTAAAAAGCAAACCCGAGTTTGCTGTAACCAATAATGTTGGAAATATTTTTGTGAATATGGAAGACAAAAATGAAATTATCCAAATTGATTCAAAAGAAAAAAAAATCACAGGTTCATGGTCTATCGCACCAGGCAAATCACCATCAGGCTTAGCAATTGACACTGCGAATAAATTATTATTTAGTGTTTGTGAAAATAATTTGCTGGTCATTTCAAATTATCGTGATAATAAAGTGGTTACCACTTTTCCAATTGGAGGCAGACCTGATGCAGTAGTTTTCGACCCCATCACAAAAATAATTTACAGTTCAAATGGTGAAGGAAATGTTACTATCATTCAGCAAGAAGCAGCTGATAAATACACTTTGCTGCAAACTTTAATTACACAAAAAGGTTGCAGAACAATGATGATAGATAAACGAACAAAGAAAATTTATTTACCTGCTGCTAAATTTGAAGAAGGCAAAAGACGCATCATTCCTAATAGTTTCGAGATATTGGTGTATGGCAATCAGTGAGAAAATTTGCCTTGCAATAATTCAATTTTCATTTTTAATTCTTCGGGGAAAACAACTTTAATATTTTTATTGAAGTCGTACATCACAATCACATCATGTGCTTCGGCGCACAATTCATTTTGTTCGTTCAATATTTTGTGATGAATTCCAAAACTACTGTTGCCAATAAATTCAATTCGAGCTTTTATAAAACAAATACCTGGGTAATGCAAAGTCTTGATGAAATCACATTTAACCGAAGCTAAAATCGGTCCTATTTTTTTCTCCTCAAACAATTTCGAAATTCCCGATTGTTCCCAATAATGCACTCGTGAAGCTTGAATATATTTGAAGTAGGAAACATTGTTGATATGCCCAAACAAATCCATTTCGCTCCAATCTAACCGAAGAGATAATGTAAATGGAAAAATATTTTCAGTCATCAAAAAAATTATTTAGCGAATTGCGGACTTACCACCAAATCCTTACTACCAGCAGTGTACACATAGAATCCTTCGCCACTTTTCACGCCCATTTTTCCAGCTTGAACCATATTAACTAAAAGCGGACATGGTGCATATTTCGGATTTCCAAAGCCATCGTGCAACACTCGAAGAATTGCCAAACAAGTATCCAAACCAATGAAATCAGCTAATTGTAAAGGTCCCATTGGGTGAGCCATTCCTAATTTCATCACGGTATCAATTTCAGCAACACCACCCACACCTTGAAATAAAGTTTCAATGGCTTCATTAATCATGGGCATTAAAATTCTATTACTAACAAAGCCTGCATAATCATTTACCACAACTGGAGTTTTTCCTATTTTCTTTGATAAATCAACAATGGTTTCACTTACATTTTTTGATGTAGAATAACCATTAATGATTTCAACCAATTTCATTACAGGCACAGGATTCATAAAGTGCATGCCAATTACTTGTTGTGGTCTTGCAGTTGCTGCTGCAATTTTAGTAATCGAAATAGAAGAAGTATTACTTGCCAAAATACACTGTTGTGGTGCATTAGCATCTATTTCTTTGAAGATTTTTAATTTCAAATCAACATTTTCGGTGGCTGCTTCTACAACTAAATCAGCATGCTTTACACCTTCGGCAATTGAACTATTAGTGGAAATATTTTTCACACAATCATCAGCTTGTTGTTGACTAATAGAAGCTTTAGTAACCATTCTATCATTATTTTTTTTGATTGTTGCTAAGGCTTTATCTAAAGCTGTTTGTGCTACATCAATTAAAGTAACTTGGTAACCATTTAAGGCAAACACATGTGCAATGCCATTACCCATTTGTCCTGCACCAACCACTGCAATATTCTTCATGAAAAATTATTTTGTTGCTGACAAAAATAGAAGATTAAGTACGGAGTAAAAAACTAAAGCGAAAGAAAATGATTTGAAATAAAAAATACAGATTTGCCTATGGTATGTTAGTTGTCTATAAAATACCCATTAATAATCATTTGTCCAGGTGAACTTCCAAGAGTTGCACTTAATGTCATTCCAGAGGGAACAATAAAAACATTATTGGATGTTACACCAACAATACTTCCAGATAATAATGTTGCAGTAATTTTTTGACCGTTTAAATAAAAACTTGGGTAGTTATATGAATTATTGATAGAGTTGTAAAACCCATATGGGTTTGGTGTGCAATTCACAATAACAAAAGATTTTCCATTAGGAGGAGTTAAGGAGTTTGTAATAATATCAAACGTAATCCAATCAACTTTTTTATCGAAAAGCCAACATGGTAAAGTATCGGCGATGTATCTTAACTGCTGTCCAGCACTAAATACGCCAGTATAAACTGAATCTTGAGATGCACTGCCGTAAACTAACATCCGACCTGTAGTCCAGCAATAAAGATTTTTGCCAACAGGTACAGTATAAAAGTTCGTATCAATGATTACAAGCGATGGATTTACATAATCATCAGGATGAGTAATATCAGAGAATGTTTGCTTCGTTTTATTCGCATACAAAGCATAAGGTGTACTCATAAATTGTGTAATACCCATTAATACATAACTTGTTCCACCTGTTGTATCAATTTCTGTTTTTAAAAATTTAAAATTCTTCCCCCAATTTATTCCATTAAATGTTCCTACTGTTGGTGTACCATTACCAATCACAATTGAAAACAAACCAACTGCATCAGTAGTAGTGTTTTGTGTTTCGGTATAAACGGCAATGCCAGTTGCAACGCTATCAATCACACTCAAACGTAAACTAATAGTATGATTAGCTAACACTCCAGCAGTTCCCATGGCTACTGCTTGATAATTGATACCTTGTGGTGCTTGTGCAAATAATTTTGTTGAGCAAAGCAAAATGAAAATCAGAAAAAGTTTTTTCATTGTTTTACAATTTTAGAAATGGTCAGTAATTGATTGTTCTTGTCATACAATTTTATGAGGTAAATTCCTTGAGAAAAATTCTCTAATGAAATAATATTGTTTGAAAGTTTTTGTTCGGCAACTACTTGTCCGAAAATGTTTTCGATGATTACCAGCGAAGCATTCAACTGTTCATCGTTAAAAGCAACTTGATTAGTAGTAGGGTTCGGATAAAACACAATTGGATTCTTGGGTGCTAAAAAATTATTGGCGACAGCCGTATTCATCACTTGAAATGAACCTGTGTAAAACCCTTGTGATAGCATCAATTTCGTATTTCCTTTTTTACCAACAATTGCTTCACCAATGCTTGATTTAATGGTTACGCCATTATTAGTTTGAGTTTGTCCATCACAATTAATCACTACTCTTTCAGTGGTTTGACTGAATGCAAAATTGGAAATTGTAAAAAATAAAATGAAGCAGATTGTTTTCATGTTGATTTCAAAATTAAAAAGAAAACATTGAAAAGAAAAAAAATATTTTTCGATTGGTAGGAACACGAATCGAGGCGAAGAATATTTTTTTGATGCCTTTAGGCATCGAATGTTTATAGAAAACGAATGCAAAGAACGGAATACGACCCCTTCGGGGTCGAATCTCATTTACTTCATGCTTTTTTATAACCATACAACCCTTAACAGGGTTGATTATTGATGCCATAGGCATCAAACATTTATAACAACAAAACATCAAACAAAGAAAATACGCCCCCTTCAGGGTCGCATAAAATCATTCTTTACATTTTTTTTAAAACATCAAATCTGTTTGGGGTTAAAACAAACTTGCATTTTTTTAATGTCAACCTTTATTTAATCCAATCTAACCAACAACAAATCATTTCAAATGAGAAAAGCATCAAATCAATATTGCAAGTGGTGCATGTAATATTACAAATGGCTTATGTAATATTGCAAGAGGCAAAAGAAATATTACATGAGGCGTATGAAATATTACATTTTACTAAAGAAATAGTACATTGGTGTCATGTAATATTACATGGGTGGCTTGCAATGTTACATGGCTGCCATGCAAGCTTTCATTAACACAACTCTTGTCAGTATTTGAAACATTCGCGATGAATAAGCGTACATACATACATCTTTTCACCAAAATCAATATCGTTATGATTTGATATTTACACTCACTGAATACAAATAAGGTGATTATTATGAGTAACTCAAAATCATTGAAAACTTTCAAACGATTACCTAATGCTAAGTTGTGCAATTTTGGGCATCAGGTAGTAACAAAACTCACTGGTAATGCGGCTTTCCCTTCGCCCGATGTGCCGATTAGTACTTTAAGCACTGCTTGCGATAAATTTGATAAGTTGATTCAGAATGCCATTAAAGGCTCAAAGGCTGACTTTGATGCCATGAAAGCGCAGCGACTGAAAGTGATTGCTTTGTTGGATGAAGAGGCTGATTGTGTCAGTCGCATTGCTCAAGGTGATATTACTTTGATTGAAAGTGGTGGATTTATGCCTTCAAAAACGGGCAAAAGCAAACGCAGCGAACCTAACCAAGTGGTGATAAAAAGTGTTAAATCAGTCGCACAAGGTGTGATTGAGTTAGAAGTGTTTCCTTTGAAAAATTGCTGTACATACATTGCGCTTGCTGCACCCCAAGGCAATTTGAATCATCTGGTTTTCAATCGGAAAACTGTTACTGTGAAGCCTGCTACCATTGATGATATGGTAGTAGCTTTTGATACCAATCACAAACTGATACTCACAGGTTTGAAAAGCATTACCAAATATGAAGTGATAATATTCGGCATTAACCCCAATGGAAAAGGCTCGGAAAGCATCCTAGTGAGTGTGGTAGTGCAGTGAGGGAGGAACAATGAAAGCAATTGCTTATTTTATTTATCCCAACTTCGGTCGTAATCTATTCTTACTTCGGTGATTTATCATCTTATCATTTTTGATGCCTTTGCGCAGAGCTTTGCGTTCATCTTTAGGCAATTCAAAAACATTTTTACATTCTTCACTACAACAATGATTGTATTTCGCAGCACATTCATCGCACTGAATAAAAAGTAAATGACAACTTTCGTTGTAGCAATTAATATGTGTATCGGCTGGTTTGCCGCATTGGTGGCAGGTTGCAATAATATCTTCGGTAATTCGTTCGCCCAATCTTTCATCAAACACAAAATTTTTCCCGATAAATTTATTTTCAACACCTTGCTGTTTGGCTTTGTTCACATACTCAATTATGCCGCCTTCTACATGAAATACATTTTTGAAACCATGGTGCAACATATACGCAGATGCTTTCTCACAGCGAATTCCACCCGTGCAATACATAATTATCGGTGCATCTTTTTTATCCTTTAGCATATCAACAGCCATTGGCAATTGCTCTTTAAAAGTATCGCTGGGCACTTCAATTGCATTTTTAAAATGCCCGACTTCATACTCATAATGATTGCGCATATCTACAATTATGGCTTCTTCATTTTCGCTCAAAGCATTGAATTCATTGGCTTTCAAGTATTTACCTTTTCTTTCCATGCTAAAAGTTGGGTCATCAATTCCGTCAGCAACAATTTTATTTCTGACTTTTATTTTCAACACCCAAAAACTTTTTCCATCATCATCCACTGCCACATTTAATCTGATTCCATTCAATGGTTCAATGGCATACAAATGTTTTTTGAATGCTTCAAAATTTTCATCAGGCACACTTATTTGAGCATTGATGCCTTCTTCAGCCACATAAATTCGTCCAAATACTTTTAGTGTAAATAATTTTTTGTACAACTCATCTCTGAATTGTTTTGGTTCGGCAATTGGAAAATAATGATAGAATGAAACAGTGGTGCGCTTTTCGGCAGATTGGAGCATTTTTTCTTTCAGCTCCTTTTGATTAATACGGTTGTAAAGCACTGACATTGCAAAAAGAATTTTAGAATTAAGTTTTAATTTCAAAAAGTCGCTGGCATGGCGAACAAAATTCTTTGAAACGTGGCAAAGTTAAGATTGATTTAAAAACATGCAATGATAAAAATCATTTTACAGGTCCAAGTATTTCCTCATAAATGTCTGCAAATCTTTGCCCTACTGTGTTGTACGAATATATTTTAGCTGCTGCCTCTGCAATTTTTTTTCGGTCGAAAGAGTTTGAGTTTTCAATCATCCATTTCATTGATTCAGCTAACTGAATTTTATTTTCGCTTTCTACCAAACAACCATTGGTAGTATTTATTAAATCAATTGGACCTCCAATTTTCGACGAAATGCAAGGAATACCCATACACAAAGATTCAGATACCACACACGAAAACGTTTCAAATTTGCTAAACAACACAAAACAATCTGCTTCTTGCAACAATGGTGGAATTTTTTGATAAAGCATTGTTCCATAAAATTTGATAGAAGAATTATTAAAATATTTTTCAAACAAACTCAAATCACTTGGCTCACCGCCAATGATGTGCAATTCAGCTTGTGGGTATTTTTTTTTCACTTCAAGAAATGAGCGAATTAATTCTGCCACATTTTTGGATGGCAACAAAGATGAAATATGGAAGAATTTGAAGTTGAAAGTATCTTTCTTGGTTTTATAAAAATAAACCGAAGTATCCACTACATTAGGAATAACTTCGTATTTATTCGGCTTGAAACCATGATGAATTAAGGCTTTTTTGAGTGAATGTGAAACTGGCAAAATTGCATCTGCCTTATTTGCAATTTTTTTCGCAATGAATTTGAATAAGAAATTTTGCTTTTCGTAAAATCCATCTTCAGGCATAAAAATCGACCAGTGCTCTGTAATGACATAAGGAATTTTTTGGAACGTTTTAAGCC
The DNA here is from genome assembly GCA_903857255.1 of uncultured bacterium. GTDB lineage: Bacteria > Bacteroidota > Bacteroidia > Chitinophagales > CAIODY01 > CAIODY01. The sequence goes on along the minus strand of CAIODY010000094.1, from coordinate 2,914 downwards.
ACCAGCCGATTAAGCCACTCTTTAACAATACATTGCAATGCACTAATTCAATTTTAAAATTTTCATTTTTAAAAACTTTTAATGCCATGAAAAATGCTTGAAAATAGCAGTAGAGCGAAACTATTTTATTAATGAATTTAAAAGGCGAATGAAATTCAGTGTAATAAATTTGGATGATATCAACACCATTTTCTTGCTGACGTTGAACATCTATTTTTTTATTTTTCAGTTGGTCATCTTTACCAATGTACAATACTTTTAAATTTGCAAAAGGCGCAATGGCAGTGGCATGCCGAAGAATAAAATCACCGATATAAGCATCAGTTCTGTTGGGTAGCCAACTTGCAACAAATAAAATATTTCGTTTGTTATTCAATTTTTATTGTTCTGAAATTTTTAAAATTTTGCTTCCAATTCCATGCTGCACGCCACGAAATTTTTTCAAAATAAATGTAAGCAATCAGCGTTAAAACTCCGCCGAAAATGTAACAAGCATTATTCACCTCAATAGCAGCATTTAAGCCATATTTAGGGATTAGAATAAAATCAGCAATGATTAAAAACAAGGCAGAAAAAAATGAAATTGAACCATTCACCCACAATTTTTTTTGCGCTGAAAAATAAGGAGAAAGCAAGATGTTATAAGTGAAAAATAAAGTGCCAGGTAATAGCTGAAACGAAGTGTTGGCAGCACCTTTATATTTATGCGATAGAAAAAAATCAACCAAATCACCACCAAATTCGATGTAAAAGAAAGATGCGATAAACAAACCCAAAAACACAAAGTGCGCCATGCCGAGTAATGATTTTTTTAAAGATTCATTTCCTCCTGATAATTCACGAAATATTATAGTAGCAAGTGCATTTGGAATAATCCAAAATAATTGTGAAAACTTCATGGCATTGGCATACAAAGCTAAATCTTGCGGTTTTAAATTTTTATCAATCAGCCAATAATCAGCACGATAAGCCATAAATTGAACTATATTGATGAAAGCCACTACCAATGCATATTTCCAGAATTGGGTTGCTTTTATTTCCTTCTGCAAAACAATTACTGATGCTTTGTTTTTAAAAAATGGAATTAGAATTAGTGGCATCAAATTGCAAATTGCATAACTTAAAATAATCGCATCGGGCTGATTAAATACCAGCACTAAAGGTATTAGAATAACTTGCGCCAAAATTAAAATCAAATTATTCAACACATAAAAACCACGAGCTAAATAAAATGATTGTGAAAATAAATTGACAATAAAACTGGCAAAGTAAAATAAAAATAACACAGAACGATTTGGCAAAAAATCGCTCGAAATGCCGATTCGCAAAGCATTAGTTCCTAAAAGATAATTACCAATAAATAGTAAAACCAAAATAATAGCAATTACTTTACTGTAATTGAAAAGTAATTGCGAAAATATTTTTTTGAAATTTTTTACAGAAAAAAAATGCACAACTGCTACATCAAAGCCACCGCTGAAAATCAATTGAATAAAACAAGCGTTTGCAAACAACAAAGTGTAATTACCAAATTCGGTAGGCGAAAGTTGACGATTAATCAGTAAATAAACCAACAACTGCAAAGCCATCAAAATAAATTTGGTAACAATTGATAAAGTGGATTTACTGTAAAAATTCATGCTAATTTTCTTCGTTTAAACTATTAAACGCAAGCAAGGTAAGTATTTGCGCTTAATTCAAAAACTGAATCAAATCATTTGGATTGATATCGTTGTGTGTAGAACTGAAAACACATTTTGCATTTTTAATCAACAGCATTTGTGGTGATTGATGTTCAATTTGAAATTGTTCGGCAATTTTATTCGAGATATTTCTGTGTGCAATTAAATCCAGAAAGTAAGGCTGCACTTGAGTTTCAGTAAAATTCCAATTTCGTTCGGTTTTGCTTAAAGCCATTCGACTGATGCTGCAACGAGTGCTGTGTTTGAATAATAATTGTGGAATTGAAAACGATGCTTTGCTGATGGAATCTAATTGCGATTCGTTTTCTAACGGATGCCAATTCATAATTTAAGAATGATGTAAAGTGGCTGTGGAATTGGCTTTAGTAATCATGCCTGGGCAGCCCAAAGTTTTGCGATGCGAACCGCATGATGCGATGCAAAACGAAATAGCAACTAATAAAACAATTGCAAATGAAATTCTTTTCATGCTATAAAATTGAAAATTACAAAATACTTTTACCGAAAAAAGTTACGCAAAAATAAACATTTTAAATCGAAAATAGTTTTTACCAAAACACATTATCCACATGAATTTTCACATTGTAGCTTGCGGCGGAAGCGTTATGCACCAACTCACCATTCAACTCAAAAGGCTTGGTCATACTGTATCTGGCAGCGATGACGAAATTTTTGAACCTGCATTATCTAATTTAAAAGTGCACAATTTATTGCCCGATGAAATGGGTTGGAATGCTGATAGAATCAATAAAAATTTAGATGCTGTGATTGTAGGCATGCATGCCCACAAGGATAATCCTGAATGGTTGAAAGCAAAAGAATTGGGTTTAAAAATTTACAGCTACCCCGAATTTATTTATGAGCACAGCAAAAATAAAATCCGTGTAGCCATTGCTGGAAGCCACGGCAAGACTACGATTACGGGTATGGTGATGCATGTGTTGAAGCAAAATAACAAAGCCTTTGATTTTTTAGTTGGAGCAAAATTAGAAGGTTTTGATTACTCAGTTCAATTGAGTGATGCGCCAATTATGATTATTGAAGCCGATGAATATCCTGATTCGCAAGAAACAAAAATCCCTAAGTTTTTATTTTACAAACCACATGTGGCTTGCATTAGCGGCATTGCTTGGGACCACATCAATATTTTTCCAACGGTTGAAAATTATGTGTTGCAGTTTGAAAAATTTATTGCCACAATGGAAGAAAAC
>CAIODY010000093.1 GCA_903857255.1 uncultured bacterium | reverse complement strand
TTTTCTTTTACCGCATAAACGCTGTTGTGTAGCTTATGAATGGAGGTGAACAGTATTTGAATATCATCTGTATTATCTGCAAAAGTTTCTACTTTTTTTATTTTGATGGTTTTGTTTTCCATCACAATATTTTGCTGAAACAAGTATTTGTTGTGATTAGGGTTCAATAAATTCTCTTCGGTTTTGCCAACAATATTATTTTGATTAACGAAGAAAATAAAATGCCTTTTACCTTGCTTATAATAATACAAAATCAAAGCAGCCATCAACAAGGTTTTACCTGTGCCAGTAGCCATGTTGAACATTAAATGAGTGGGTGCATTGCCATCTTTTACCAAATCATTTTCTGCATTTTCATAAGCTAAAAAATGTTGCAAAGCCGATTTTTGCCAATCGAATAATTCATACTTTAGGTTATCAGTTATGTAACGTGGGACTTCAATTTTTTTTAACTGGTTTGTGCCAACAGCTAATTCTGCTTCTTCAAATAAAAAAGGGTTTTGGTGCATGGCTTATAGGTTGTAGAAGTTTTTAGTTAGTGCAATATCTTCTTTGCTTAAGCCATATTTTTTGTCTTCCATTTCGCTGGCGTTTACATACATTTGATTTAGGTCGAGCATTTTGCAAAACATTTCTTTTTGTTTTTGCAAAGGCAATTTTTTAAAGTTTTCTTCTTTAATTATTTTCTCTTCAAATTCTTTAAACCGCACATTGTAATGCAAAAAATATTTTTCAGCCAAATCGTGCAACAGCGTTTCTAATTCTTTTAACGATTTGCAAACAGCAATTTTTTCTTTCGCTTCTTCATTCCATTTTTTAATTTCAAAAAATAAAAATGAGCCTGCTTTGTTGTTTTTAATTACTCTGGCTATTCTTTTCACGGTAACATTTTCTACGTAGTCCATTTGTTCAACCATTATGAACTGTCTATTGCCTTTATCATCTTTGTTTAATTCTAAAACTGCTTGTCCAGTTGTTCCGCTTCCTGCGTTAAAATCAAGGATAATATCGCCTTCGTTTTTTGTAAAAAAAGTACAACCGCTAATAATTTCTTTTAACAATGAAATGGGTTTTGGAAAACTAAAAGCGTTACCTAATCCTATATCTTCTAAATCCTTTTTGCCATCAGCATTTAGATGTTTTAAAATGCTGTAAAATTTTGTTCCATCTTCTTCGATTAATCTTAATCTACCTACAATATGCAATCCTGTTGACTTTTTTATGAGTTGGTAATTCCCCTTTTTAATTTCTTCATCAACTTCATTTTTCTTTTCAATGCCTTTTATCTTCTCAATTTCTTCATAATGGCAAGTTCCATATTTTCCAAATTCTTTTCTTAACCAATCTTCTTCTATCCAATATTTCTTTTTATCCTTTTCTATGATTTTCCCTCTAATATCTTTTGGTTTTTTTAACGGCTCAAAATTTTTGATGCTTTTTGCAAATGCTAATAAATAATCATGACCTTTTACAACATGCTTTGCTAATCCTCCTCCTTCAGACCTAACAACAACAAAGTTTGTGATAAAATTTTCTCTTCCAAAAACTTCATCAGAAAGAACTTTTAAGTAAGCATTTTCATTGTCATCGCAACTAATAAAAATCACACCATCTTCCCTCAATAATTCTTTTGCAATTTCCAAACGATTTCTCATAAAGGTTAACCATGTTGAATGATTGAACTTATCGTTGTAAACAAAACTATCATTCTCTGTATTGTATGGTGGGTCTATGTAAATCAGTTTTATTTTGCCAGTAAATTCTGTTTTCAAACTGTGTAATGCCAATAGGTTGTTGCCTTTTATAATCAGGTTGTCGGTTATAGTGCCATTCGCATCACGTGTAAATGTTTTTATTTTTTCTTCGCCTTTGGCGGTGTATTTTTTTATGTGGGTAAATGCTTTGGGTGCTTCTAATCTATCAATTTCATCTTTGGCAATTACTTCGTTAAAAAATATTTCTTTACGTTGTGCTTTTTCGGTTTCATAATTGTTGGTGGCGGCGTTATTCTTATAGTATTCATCCATTCCTTCTTCGGTGCTTTGTCCGCCTTCTAACACCCCATCTTTGTAAGGAAAGTTTAACACCACATCACCACTATCTTTTAGCAACCTATTGTTGCTGCTTAATCCAATTCTGTTTTCGTAAGCAGTGTAACTATTGTCAATTTTATTTTCATCCAAAAAGAATTTGAAATCGTTTTGTTTAAAAACAATTACTTCTTTTAGGTGCAAGAAAAATTTGCGTTTCACTTCATCATTGCTCAATAGCAAGGTAATAAATTGTTCATCGTTTTTATTGGCAAGTTGTTTAACGGCTGCAAGGTTTAGTTCCTTGTTTTCATCTACTAATCGAGCATCTTTTTTAAGTAAACTTTCGAGAGTGATTTTGAATTTTTTGTCGTTCATGTTTTTTGTGTTTCCAGCCACAAAAAATTACGGGAGCAAGATATTTGCACCTGAGGTTCTGGAAAACCCGTAAAGCAAAATAAACTACACTCCCGTAAAACGAGAGCGTTCAGTTCATTTTTTGCTTTACACTTAAAATTTCCAGATTTCAGGCGCAAAAATTTACCAACGCAAATTCTTATATGTCTATGTTTTTAGTTTATCGAATAAAATTTCTGTTTTTGTATTGTGAGCAAAACTAAAATAAAAAACGATGAAGATTTTAGAAACCTTTATCGTTTTTTTATGTAATCGAATTTATTTTTTATCGAACAAACAACCTATCAAATTTTCAAAATATCCTATCACAATGATAGGATTATTGTACATTTGTGATAGGTAAATTTATTATGGAAACAAAACGAACAACAGAAATATTTGGTATAATTCTGCAAAATGCCCCCATATCAATTTCGGAAATACAAAAATTGATTTCTGAAAAAGTGGCTATTCCTACGCTTAACCGTGAACTGGCAAAACTAAAAGCCAAAGGGAGTATTGAGCCTACGGGTAATGGACGAAGTTTGAAATATACCGTAAACCTAAAAAACATTGTAACCAGTTCAATTAATGTAGATTCGTTTTTTAAAGTTAATATAGATGAACGGAAAATTATTGAAAAATTCAATCGTGATGTATTTGATACGTTGAAATCAGTAAGCATTTTTACGAAAGCAGAATTGATGCTGCTCAAAAATTTGAATTCAATTTTTCAAAAAAAAATAAAAAAGAATTCCGCAGTTCAATTTACAAAAGAGTTTGAAAGATTGATGATTGAACTATCGTGGAAATCATCGCAAATAGAAGGAAATACTTATGATTTATTGGATACCGAACAACTTTTAAAATATAATGTTGCTGCCGAATCGCATTCGAAACAAGAAACACAAATGTTGCTCAATCACAAAAGTGCTATTGATTATACTTTTCAAAATAAAGATTTGTATGAGCAAATGAGTGTCTCGAAAATTATTGATATTCACACCTTACTTACTCAAAAAATGGGGATTTCTAAAAACCCAAGAAAAAGAATTGTGCGAATTACAGGTACAAAATATTTACCGCCTGAAAATGAATTTGTGATAAATGAAGCGTTAGAAAATTTATGCAAATTAGTCAACAGCAAATCCTCAATTTTTGAAAAAGCTCTTTTAACAATTTTATTAATTAGCTATATCCAACCCTTTGAAGACGGAAACAAGCGTACTGCCCGATTGAGTGGCAATGCCATTTTGATGTTTGGTAATGCTTGTCCATTATCGTATAGAAGTGTGAATCCAGCCGATTATAAAAAAGCTGTTTTACTTTTTTATGAACTCAACAATATTTCAGCCTTTAAAGAAATATTTATTAATCAGTACAAATTTGCTGTAGAAAATTATTTTTAATCTATATTTATCCTTAGGGGAAATTAAGGTTATTTGAAAAAAGTTTGGCAAACTTCTAATGTGTACTTGCGATAAAATGTTTTAAAACCATTGGCAGCATCAATAAAAACGGAACGCATCATTCCATTTTTATTATTCAAAAAGCAAGTGGGTGATTTTCACCTATGTTCTTTTAATTTAGGTAAATTATTTCTGTATTTTGGTTTTCCTCAAACCTTGTCCAGCTCTTCCAATAAGGCTTTGCGCTGTGAATATTGATTTTTGAAATTTTCAATCAAAAATTTTACTCGTTCTTTTTCACCCAATTTTATCATTCGGCGCAAATATTTACAAGCTGTTTGATAATGACTGCGGCTAACATTTTGTTTTAAATATTCGATGATGCACACTTCATATAATTGTGCCAATTCGGGGGCATAATCTTTTGCCAAATGATTTTCATATTGGTCAATTATTGGCAACGAAACATTTTGTTGAACCAGCTTCATTAGCCTATTCCACCATTGTTCAGCAATAAAAATGTTTGCCAATAAATGTAAATCATTCCATCTGTTTCGGGTTTCAATTTCTGTAATTATTTCTTCTAAAAAATCATTCCATTTGTCAGCCGCTACATTATTTTTTAGCAGTTGATAATAATTTTGTTCACGGCTAAAATTATCTGTAAAAAGAAAACGAGCATGTCGAACAATTTTAGGTGTATCGTTTTGCGCCAGCGCTATTTTGAGCAACCAATTTATCCATTCCTTTACCAAGCCAGGCTTGTCTTTCGCATCTTGTTTGATACCATCATTGGCAAATGAAATGGCTTTTTCAAAATTTTTATTTTGTAAAGCCTGTAAAATTGCTTCACGGCGAAATATTTGATTACCAATATTTTCAAGCAAAAATTTTTTCGGCAGCTTCATCACCTTTTCGTCTTTTAAGTACTTGCCATTTTATTTCTTGCGCTCTTTCATGTTCAAATTCAGACCATTCTGAATCATCTAAATAGGCAATTATTTTGTCTTCTTCTTCTTTTGTTTTTATCAATTGAACTGCCAAATTCATCATGCCCAAATGCCAATCCCAACCCGAAAATATTTTCTTTTCAAAAGCCGAAAAACATTGGTGAAGCAAATCAATCCGAATGGGTTCTGAAAGTTCTATTTCCACTACTTTATGCAGCAAAGTATAAGCCCAATCAATATTCCCACCAATATCTGCATTGCTATCATCGGCATATTGCAAAGCTGGTGTCATTTGTTCCATCACAGCAAAGCAGATAAAAATGGTACTTTTAAAATTATCTTTTGCCAAATGTTTTTCTGCCAATTTCAATATATCGCCTACCGATTTTCCAACTCGTTTTACTGCCGACCAATCAATAAATCCATCTCGTTTGCTAGCGCTATTTAAAATTGATTTTACTTGCTTGGCATACATTTCTTTCGATTCATTGCCACTTTCAAATGCAAATGCCGATAAAAACAAATTGCGAAAAGTGTCATCATTGCTTGATTTTTCACGAATAAATTGTTTCAAATCGTCAGTCGAAATTTTTTCTAGCAATTCATTTATTTGTGCTTCAACAGTTTTGCGTTTTGGGTTTTTCTTTAAATGATTTGCAATGCTTGATTTTTTTGAAGTTGATTTTGTTTGTAAATCCAATTCCTCTTTTTGTAAATAAAAAATTACCGCTACAATGTGTTTGCATACTTCGCCCATATCATAGGGGCAATCGCAATTGTGTTCTGTAATATTACCCTTCTCAATTTTTAATTCAATTTCATAAAGCTCTGAACCTGCTACGGTGGCTTGATAACAGCCTGTTGAAATCTCTTCTACCATTTGTACTTTGCCATTTTTAAAATAAGAATAGCCTCGAAGCAAAATAGTTTCGTCAACTTGTTGTTCAAATTCTTTAAGCGAAATGGGCATGGAAAAAGTTTAATGAAGTAAAAGTAACTGGAATTGAAAACCAACAATTAAAATTAGCGAATGTGAATTACAATAGAAATCATAGCTACAAAATTCGCTTTTGTTATTTTATTTGTCTCAAAAATAATTTATTTTCGTTTGAAAATATCGCTGCCATGCAAGAAAAAATAATCCCCCATCCACTCCGCAATATTGTGTTGAATTATGATGAATCAAAACCTGAAACTGATTATGAAAAATCCTTGTTACAGGCTTATTTGAAGATACATGACGATACTTTGCCAGTATTGCAAATGCACAATAAATTGAAGTATGAATACATGGAACACAGCGACCACATTGTGGCAGCCGAAAAACAATTTGAACCCATTGCTAAACAATTGTATGATTTTTTTTTAGAAGCAAATGCCATTACAAAAAACAGAGCCAATAAAAAAAGCATTGAGGATATTCAAGAACGAATGAGTAGTTTTCATGAAGAATTTATTGTTGATTTTCATGAAAATATTCTAACAGCGCAGTTAGTGCAAGAATCAAAAACAATTGAACAAGCCTACGATTTATTTTGCACCGCCGATGAAAAATTGAGTGCAGATTTTGAATTTTATCACGACACCACTGCTAATGATTTGTATAAAAACTATGATAATTATTCACTCGATTTAGTAGCGTATGATGAGGATGAACAAGGCTTACGAGGCGAATTGGATAAGATGTTTCACTTTAATAAATTTAGAAATGAAGTGATTGACCGTTACAATAATTTAATGGAAACTATCAATATAGCCTACACACAATGGGATGAAACCAAACGATTAATTTCTGAATTTTATGATGATAGCGGCATGATGGAAAGTTCTATTTCGGAACATTATGCCCAACATCCCGATTTAAAAGATGACAAACGCCCCAATTATATTATTTCGCCCAGCAATAAATTGGTTAGTAGATTTAGAAATGATATGGGCTTGTTGGCACATTCAGGGCATCATACATTAAACCTGCAAGTGCCTATTCAAAATGCTTTGAATGGTGATGTAGCGCAAGTGCAAGAGCATGTGCTTTGTTTACAACATTTTCCAAAACTGCTCGAGAAATTTTTATTTGGTTTTCAAATTGTTTTTTTAAATCGTGATAACATCGCGATGAAAGATGATGAATGGAAAGGTGTAAAAGAAGCCATGCAATGGTTTGTAAAACTAAATGAATTTCCAATCATGCTTTTTTTCTTAAAGGATAGCGATGCACGAGCTTATTGTTTGTTTGGCGATTTAATTGAACAACGCGATAAAGAAGCCAGCGATGAAAATATGGTTGCCTTTGGTGGCGAACAAGTACAAATACTTTGCGACCGATTATTTCAATGTTGTTGGATGATGTTGATGTTTTGCCACAACACGGGTTTCGACCCCGAACCATACATTGAAGCAGTTTTGGCTGATTATGATTTGTCATTTACATATCAGCAAGTGAAAGAAAAATATGAAGCCGATGTAAAAGCAGGTATCCAATTTAGAGTGTTAAAAAAGGGTGAAGAATTGAACGATGGTGAAATACCACTGGGTTAGTAATTATTATCAATCGTTTCGAGTGCTTCTCAAATACACTGCGTAGTACCATTTTAATTTTGTTGCAAATCTAAAACTATGAGTATCCCACGTCATATACTTTCCAAATCAACTTACATGTATGGTTGCCAATGTTTGAAACGATTGTATTTACACAAGTTTCAGCCTTCCTTGCGTAACCCAATGGATGAGGCGCAGCAATCTATTTTTGATTCAGGAACTAATATTGGGTTATTAGCTCAACAACTTTTTCCTAATGGAATTGATGCTTCACCTGAAGAAGCATATTTGTACCAACAGAGTGTTGCTAAAACGCAGAAGTTGATGGCACAGAATTATTACACCATCTACGAAGCAGCATTTCAATATGATGGCGTAATGTGTGCCATTGATATTTTGGTAAAGAAAAACAACAAATGGTATGCATTTGAAGTGAAAGGAAGCAATAGTGTGA
>CAIODY010000092.1 GCA_903857255.1 uncultured bacterium | reverse complement strand
GTATTTTTCATTCAGTTAACTCAATAAAAAATATCGCCGCTTTCAAAATAATGTAATTTTATTCCCTCACCACTTTTCCTTTCCAAACATTGCCTTGTTGATTTATTTCTACAAAATAAATGCCCGAAGGTTGTGCAGATAAATCAATGGTAAATTGATTGCCTGATTGATTTTGTTTTTCTATTATAGTTTGCCCATTTACATTAACTAATTGAATAGTTGCATTTACTAATGACAATTGGCTAATGACTACTGACTGTTTGGTTGGATTAGGATAAATAATTAGTGGCAAATAATTATTGTTTACTGCCGAAATGCCTGTTGTATTTGCCTGCCGATAATAGTTGAAAGTGCTATCGCTGTTGGTTAATGGTGTGCCACACGATACCTGATACACATCACTAAGTTGATTGTTGTGGGCATCATAAGTGTAAGCATGTTGCAATGTGTTTATCCAAGCTGTGCCAGTAAAAGTTTGTTCCAAATCAATAGTTTTATTATGGTTGGCATCAAAGCTATTGTTGTGTTGTTGGCTGTTGGTAAATGTGCCGCTGCTCCAAGTTAGCGTTAAATCGTTGATTTCATTTTGGTTGGCATCATAACTAAATGTGTCTTTATAGCTAATTGCCCAAGCCGAGCCGCTCCACGATAAACTGCTGTTGGTGATGGGTTGATTGTTTGCATTAAAACTGACAACATTTTCTTGCCAACTTACCCAAGTGTTCATGCTCCAAGTTTGAATTACATGTTGAGTTTGATTATTCTGCAAATCATAAGCATAGCGTTGTAAAACACTATTCGACCAAACGCCATTACTCCATGTTAAAGTAGAATCGGTGATTTGATTGCCATGGGCATCATACATAAAAGTGTCTTTGCTATTATTTACCCAAGCGTTGGCAGTAAAGTTTTGATAAGTATTGCTGGTTTGATGATGTTGAGCATCGTAGGTAAACAGGTAATGATAGTTATCAGCCCATGCACCGCTACTCCATGTTTGTTCCGCCATAATGGTCTGATTGTTTTGAGCATCATAAGTGTTTGCCAATTGCCAATTATTGTCCCAAGTATTTACATTCCAATATTGCGAAATCTGGTTTGTTAAATTATTATTGGCATCATACACATACACGGTTTTGGTGCTTCTTGTCCATTGCAAAGCCGTAGCATCATATTGCCAAACCACACTACTATCTATCAAGCTAACGGTGGTTTTTGCTTTTTTTTGTTGCTGAATAAGATGTATAAAATCAACTTTGTTTTTAGTAGTTGGTGGGGTAATGTTTTTTTGCAAATGGCTATCAGCAGGTGTTTGAGCCATTGAAACAGTGCAATACAACAAAGTAAATGAAAGGAAAAGAATTGTTTTCATAATTAAAATTGAAGTTGCTTGTTACAAATCTACATTAAAATTCCTGTTATTCAATACTTGCCAACAACATACCATATACTAGCTTTTCTTTGAGGATTTACCGAAGTGCGCTTAATGCTTTTTTAATTTCATCAGGATTGCTTTCATGAAATGTAAGTGATTCAATATTTCTTGATGATTTTATTTCTCTCAAACCAAAATAAGCTTTTCCGTTTTCTACTTTCATGCCCACTAAAAACATATCCATGCCTTGCGGTATAGATGAAAATCGAAAAGCATCTTTCGATTTTTCGTAATCACTTGCCAAAGCCAATTTCATTCCTTTGAAAATCAAAAACAATTGTGAATTCTCAACCATCAATACATCAGTTTTTTGCATGATTTTGGGTTGCGTATTTTCCCAAAATTTATCACAATTAATCATGCCTAATTTTGATTGATTAAAAACATTATAACTGACATCGGCAAAAGTTTTTTCTTCTTTAATTTTTTTATTTAAAGCTCCTACATTATCAACGCCATATTCTTTAAAAAGTATTGCTAATTGTTCCTTTTCAACAGCAGCACTCAAATCTTTCATGTTGTTCACTTTGTATTTTGCATAATATTTTTTGATACTTTTACAATCGACGGCAATATCTCTTTCTGTTTCTAAATTTGGTGCAGTAAGTTTGAAAAATTGATTGTCAATTACCGAACTCCCACTGGTTGTCTTCTTTATTATATTTTGCAACTGCAGCAATTCTTCTTCGTTGCAAGCTTTTGTATCAGTCATTAATTGTTTCTTGGGGTAATTGTAAGTTTTAGTATTTTGCAATTGTTTATCATTCAATTTCCAATTGATTATCGCATTTTTATTTTCAATTCCGTCAAATAATTTTACTTGTTCATCTGCTAAATTTGTTGGCATCATAACAAAAAGAGCCTTATCAGTAAACGGCTGCAATTGGTTGCCTTCATCATCTGTTACTGCTGTTTTTATCATGCCTGATGATACTAAATGCTTACCATCAGAAGTGGTTGTAAGTCGGTCAGCTATCATTTCATCTATCGAATAATCTTCTTGCAAACTAAAATTTATAAACCCCGATTTTGATTGAAATGCATTTGCTTTAATATTGATGATGGTACCATCATTGCCCTTTAACACTGTATCCCGATTTGTTTTGATTCTAAAGTTAGCTGGTTTAGTTGCCAACTGATTGAACAAGTCATCTAACGAATTCAGCTTTGGTTCAATGCTTTCAGGTTTATTATTTTCAACTAATAGCGTAGGCCCAACTGATTTTCCATTCCGTACTTTACTATACTCAATAACAATTTCTACTCTTCTATTTTTCTGCTTACCATTTTCAGTAGAATTATTTTCGGATGGTTTTCGAAAATCGAAAGCTTCAATTTTTATTTTATTAAAGTCGAAATTTTTATCTAAAAAAAATTGCCTCACTCTGTTTGCTCTGTTTTCTGATAATAGTTCATTGTAGTTTTTGTTCCCAACATTATCGGTGTGCCCCAATATTTTTACTGAAATAATTTTGAAACTTTTGATGCTATCATACATTGATTGCAACTTAGTTTCGGCTTCATTGGTCAAAAAATATTTGCCACTCTCAAATAGTATTGTTGAGTTGATAATAGATTGTGCATTTGAAAAATGGAAAGAAAAAAATGACATGGAAATCATTAGCAAGAAAATATTTTTCATCCCTATTTGGTTTATTACGAAACGAGTTGTTTGAAAAAATATTTTAACTCTGTTTGCTTGATTTTATAAAATTCTAAACCATGGTTTAATATATTTTTAGAAGCAGTTTATAGACTCACGAAAGATTTTATTTCAACACTTGCAAAGCTTTTTGAAAAGCAGGGTCTTGTTGTTGTACCACAAAATAATAACCCTTGCTTCCCCATTTTGCTTTTGCTATAAAGGCTTTTAGTTGGTTTTGTAAATAAGCAGCAGCATCAGCAGTTAATTTAGATGATGTATTTTTT
>CAIODY010000091.1 GCA_903857255.1 uncultured bacterium | reverse complement strand
GTTTAAACGGAAAATATATCACTGCCGAAGATGTTGGAACCAACACATCTGATATGGAATATATTGCCATGGAAACTAAACACGTTACTGGCATTCCTGAATACATGGGCGGAAGTGGCGACCCATCTCCTGTTACAGCTTATACAACTTTTTTAGGAATGAAAGCTGCCGCAAAAAAAGCTTATGGCAACGATTCATTAAGCGGTAAAACTGTTGCTGTACAAGGTGCCGGACATGTGGCTGGTTATTTAATTGAAATGTTAGTGAAAGACGGCGCAACAGTTTATGTAACTGATATTGCAACTGATAAAGTGAAAGCTTTGCAAAATAAATTTAGCGGTATCAACGCTGTTGAGCCAGATGCAATTTATGATGTGAAAATGGATGTATATGCACCTTGTGCAATGGGCGCAACAGTGAATGACAGCACTTTAAAACGCTTGAAATGCGCCATCATAGCAGGTTGTGCAAACAATCAATTAGAAGATGAAGTATTGCATGGCAACGCTGTAAAGCAAATGGGCATGTTGTATGCGCCTGATTTTTTAATTAATTCAGGTGGATTGATTAATGTTTATACCGAAATGTTGGGCTACAATCGTGAACGTGCAATGGGTAAAGCTGATAAGGTTTATGGATTGACAATGGATATTTTCAATACTTCTGAATCGGAAAATATTACATCGCACAAAGCAGCATTGATGCTGGCTGAAAAGCGAATTGCTGAAATAGCAAAATTGAATGCTAAGCTTTGATAAGAGTTTTTCAATAAATAAAAAAGGGAATCAACTTTTGGTTTCCTTTTTTTATTTGACTTATAATTTAATTTACTGCTGGTTAATGACAAAAAATATTATTAATAAATAAAATTGTGGACGACCCCAAATCAGCATTCGCAATTGTTCATCTTTTTGAATTGCTCGTTTGATTTTTCTATTTCTTCAAATTCTTTTTTAGTAGGAATAAATTTAGATACCTTGGCAATTCAAAATATTTTTAAACAAAAATTTCAAATGAAAAAAGTCATCCTATTTTTAACAATGGTTATGTTTTTAGCAAATAAAAACATTTATGCACAAGTAGAATCTCCTGAAAAAAGTGCACAGAAAGCAACACAATTTTATTCAAAATTATTAACCTTAACTAAAACACAAGAAGACAGCATAAATAAAGTGTTTTTAGAAATGTACACTTCCCAATATGAAGCCAAGAAGGCTGTCAATAAAGCTGGAGAGTTATCTCAAAATAAAGACAGCAATATTAAAAAAGTACTCACTGCTGAACAGATTGACAAGTACCAATCATATTTAAAGCATGTTTCTGATTCAATCACTAATTCAAAATTACCACCTTGGAAGCGAAAATAATTTCTAATCAAGGAAAATAAATAGGCTTAGCAATTAGATTACATGAATTCCATGATGGAATCATTTCGTAAACCAAAATTTTCTTTTGCTTTGCGATTTCAATTAAATCTATTTTGTGTTCAGTCAAACATTTTAAACCAAGATAAACTGCTTCAATTTTTGGAGCTTTTTTAACTGTTCCCTTGTCGATTTCATTTGGTTTAACTAAACATCTCCATTCATTTTGAAACGACCAGCAATCTCCTTTATAAAGTGAAAGCAAATATTGAAAAGTGTCTTTCCTTTTAAGAGTCTCATTCAAATCTAATGGGGTGTTGGAATAAATAACTGGGAAAACCATGTAATCTAATTCCAAAGATTTGGAATGATTAAAATTATACTGAATTGCAAATCCCTTTCCGTTATCACCATACATTGACCAATAGACAGGGTTTTCGATATCTTCAAAAAGGGATAAAGAATGGAAAATGTTTTTAACATCCTTTCTTAATTTTTCTTTAGCAAACTCAATCGTCGATTTCATTGCGTCAATGTTTTCAAAAGTATTTGGGTCAACATTTGAAGCCTTTATTATTGATTCAAAATTCAAATCTTCATTCTTCCAAAATCCTGTATCAAGAAAATCATCAAAGAAATTTGGATTTGAAAACCACACTGATTCGTCTTCCAAAGTTTTAATTCTATCGTTTTTAGTAGGTAAAATTTTATAAAGACATTTTGGTAGATTTTTAATTGAAATTTCTACAGCTAAATTCAAGTCATTATTAAATAGTGCATCTTGAAAAAGATTCTTAAAAACTTTATTGTTCACACGAATTCATTTTAATTTCCTCTAAAACAACTCCCCAGTCTTCGGCTCTTCTTCCACAAACAATTCAGCACTTAAAATATCAGTACCGATTTTTGTTCCAACAGTTTTCCAGCCTTTTACTTCTGTTACCATTGACAAGTCAGTTTTGTATTCCACCGCTTCGCTTTTCTTTTTACCGGCTTTCAATCGCACAATAGGCTTGGCTTGTGTGGTTGCTAACAACAATTCATTTTTCTCACCCTCTTTTATAAATAAAAATTTGGTGTTCAATGTTTGTGTTTCAATCAAAAATCTTTTAGCATTAAAACACTTCATTTCAGCATCGTAATAAATACAACTGATTGGTTTTTGTGCATCAAATTTTTCAACCGTTACAATTTGATTGCTTTCAAAACGATTCGTCAATTCATAATTGGTGAGTTCGTAAGTGCCATCTTTATACAACGCAATTATTTTGTCATCGCCCTCGAAATTGCCCAACAGCTTGCCTTTGCCGTCGGTATTCAATCTGCCCACTTCATCATCGTAATAAATTTTGATGCCGCTTAAAGTTGATTTTCCTTTTTCTTTCAGCGAAATTTTATGCACTGGATATTTCGTGAGTTGATTACCATTACTGCCTCTGCCTTTAATTTCTAATTCAGCAAAATCAAAATCAAATACCTTGATTCTTGCGCTGGCTGTGGGTTTCAGCACCACCGTTACTTTTTCAGCTTCACCATTTGGGTTCGATGAAAAATATAAAACCTTCGATTTCGGGTCGCCTTTTGTTAAATCATATTCTTTATCACGGGTTACACCACCAGCCTGAAACCTTTTCACATAGCTGATTTGCGAAGCTCCATCCAAATAAATTAAATTGTAAGTGGTTCGTTCATCATTCTTTTTAAAAATTTCAACATGAATAATATCCTTGCCCACAAAGGTTTTGTCGCTCACTTTGGTAACCATCATTTTTCCATCTTTTCGGAAAACAACGATATTATCGAGGTCGCTGCAATCAAATAAGAACTCATCTTTTTTCAAACCACTGCCAATAAATCCTTCGTTCCAATTCACGTACAACTTAGTATTGGCAATGGCTACAGCCGCTACTTGAATATTGTCGAATGTTCTGATTTCAGTTTTTCGTTCTTTTCCTTTGCCATATTTTTTCAATAAATTTTCAAAATAAGTAATCGTAAAATCGCGTAAATGGTCTAAATCATTTTGCGTTTGTTGGATGTCATTTTCGATGTTGTTGATTTGTGCAATCAATTCATCAATATCCAATTTGTAAATTCGGCGAACAGGTTTCTCTGTCAGTTTTAAAATATCTTCCCGTTCAATATTTCTTTTCAGATTTTTTTTGAATGGCGCAAAAGCCTTGTCAATGGCTGCAATCACGGCTTCCCAATCTTCATGTTTCTTTTCTAATTCTTTATAAATTTTTTCTTCAAAAAATATTTTTTCGAGTGAAGTGTAATGCCATTTTTCATTTAGTTCACTCAATTTTATTTCCAATTCTTTCTTCAACAAATCCATCGTGTTATCTGTCGAAATTTTCAACAACTCCGAAACACCTATGAACACTGGTTTATCGTTCACAATCACACAAGCATTGGGCGAAATAGAAACTTCACAATCAGTAAAAGCATACAACGCATCAATGGTTACATCGGGCGAAATGCCTGGTGCCAGCTGGATTTCAATCTCTACATTCGCCGCAGTATTGTCAACTATTTTTTTGATTTTGATTTTTCCATTATCATTTGCCTTAACAATACTTTCCATCACTGAAGTGGTCGTAGTGCCAAATGGAATATCTTTTATCAGCAAAGTTTTTTTGTCCAGTTCCTCAATCTTGGCTCTGACACGAAGTTTGCCACCACGTTTGCCATCATTGTAATTAGCCACATCAATCATTCCACCCATCATGAAATCAGGGAACAATTCAAATTTTCTTCCTTTTAAATATTGAACAGAAGCCTGAATTAATTCACAAAAATTATGCGGTAAAACTTTCGTTGCCAAACCCACTGCAATCCCCTCAACACCTTGCGCCAACAACAACGGAAACTTCATCGGCAATGCAACCGGCTCATTTTTTCTGCCATCATAACTCAATTGCCATTGCGTTGTTTTTGCGTTGAAAGCCACATCCAAAGCGAACTTCGAGAGTCGAGCTTCGATATATCTTGGCGCCGCCGCATCATCGCCAGTACGTACATCGCCCCAGTTTCCTTGCGTTTCAATCAACAATTCTTTTTGCCCAATCGCCACCATCGCATCACCAATTGATGCATCACCATGCGGATGATATTGCATGGTTTGCCCAATTACATTCGCCACTTTATTAAATCTGCCATCATCCATTTCTTTCATGGCATGCAAAATTCGGCGTTGCACAGGCTTCAAACCATCTTCCACCGCAGGCACAGCACGTTCGAGAATTACATAAGATGCATAATCTAAAAACCAACCTTTGTAGAGGTCGGTTACAGTGTCAACTTCATTATTTTGTTTTGGTATTATTTCTTCTGACATAATTTTTTATTTTTTCTCACGCCAAGCCGCAAAGTAGCTGTGATGCGACGTCTTATTCGACCTAAATCTTTTTTCTTAGCGTTCTTTGCCGTGTATTTATTTTGCCAACTTTGCGTTAAGCCTTTTCTTTAAAAACTCTTATTCACCAAAATATTCTACATAAATATTTTCCGTTTCCTGCAATTTCACACAATGCAATTCGCAGTCTTTGATGTGCGGTTTTAATACATCCCAAATTGCTTTTGCAAAATTTTCAGCCGAAGGAACAATGTCTTTTAAAAAGTCAACATCCAGATTCAAGTTTTTGTGGTCAACTTTATCCAAAATATTTGTTCTGATTAAAATGCTGATGTCTTTCATGTTCACCACATAGCCCGTTTCAGGATTTACTTCACCTTTTACGGTAACGAACAAAACATAGTTGTGCCCGTGCCAATTAGGATTGGCGCAACCTCCGAACACTTCCAAGTTTTTTTCATCGCTCCAATTTTTATTGAAAAGCTTGTGCGCTGCATTAAAATGCTCTCTTCTTGTTAAATAAAACATAGTGGCGAAATTAAAATCTAGGAAGCGTAAAAAGTAGTTGCAACGCATTATTTTTGTTCCATGCGATTGTTAATTGTATCTGCCACCGTTCACGAAATTCAGCCATTGCTGCAACATTTTGAGTTTCAGCAACAGAAAAATATTTTTTCTTTTAAAAAAAACCACAAACAAATTGATGTGCTGATTGCAGGCATTGGTAGTGCAATTTTCACTTTTCATTTGATGGAGTATTTGCAGCATCTTCGCCCCGATGCCGTCATACAAGCAGGTTTTGCAGGGGTGAAAGAAAATTTTACCGAGTTAGGAAATATAGTTGAAGTAGTTGCCGATTGCTTTGCTGATAATGGTGCGTTTGAAAACGATAATTACAAAACTTTGTTTGATTTGAATTTGATGAACGAAAATGAATTTCCATTTTCAAAAACAATGTTGGCAAATGATTCAAAATTTCCTATTCCATTTCATCCGATAAAAAAAGCAATTGGCAGGTCAGTTAATTTAATTGAGGCTGATGAAAATCGGTTGGAAAA
Source organism: uncultured bacterium (assembly GCA_903857255.1). Classification (GTDB taxonomy): domain Bacteria; phylum Bacteroidota; class Bacteroidia; order Chitinophagales; family CAIODY01; genus CAIODY01. The sequence goes on along the minus strand of CAIODY010000091.1, from coordinate 70,294 downwards.
ACTGAATCAAAAATTTCATTGTGATGCTGAAAGCATGGAAGGCGCTGCATTTCATCATGTAATGTTACACAAGAAAATTCCTTTCAAACAAATCAGAGTAGCATCAAATTTTATTGGTGAACGAAACAAAGCAAAATGGGAGATGAAAAAATCAATTGAAAATTTGAGCAGTTTTTTGATTAATGTTGTGGAAGAATTTTTGAAATAAAAGCATCTCAATACAAATACATTTAACCACATAGCGACATAGAATTCAGAGAAATACAAGATTGAAATTCAAAGCGAACATAGTTTCGCAAGCGAAAAAAATCAATGGAATCTATTTTAGCTGCTGGAAACAAAAAAACTCTAAAATAAACTTATGCATCAATCTGGCTTTGTAAATATTATTGGCTTACCAAACGTAGGAAAATCAACGCTTTTGAATGCTTTGTTGGGTACAAAATTATCAATCGTTTCGCCCAAAGCTCAAACTACTAGAAAAAGAATTTTAGGAATTTTTAATCATAAAAAATGTCAGATAGTTTTTGGTGATACGCCAGGTATTTTGCAACCTGCTTACAAAATGCAGGAAACGATGAATGATGCGATAAAAGAAAGCATGGAAGATGCCGATGTGTTGATTTATTTATTAGAACCTGGCATGAATGAAAGTGTGGCTTCGGGTTGGATGCAAATGATAAAAACCAAAGCACCCATTTTTGTGGTCATCAACAAAGTGGATTTGATTGGCGAAAGCATGTTGGAAATGAAATTGAATTATTGGCGCAGTCATGCTGGAGTGGCAGAAGTATTGGGCGTTTCAGCATTAGAGAGTTATCATTTGAACGAACTGATTGAGAAAATTTTAAAGTATTTGCCCGAAGCCGAACCATATTTTTCAAAGGAGGATATTAGCGATAGAAACGTAAGGTTTTTTGCTGGTGAAATGGTTCGAGAAAAAATATTTTTGCAATACAAAGAAGAAATTCCTTATCACAGCGATGTGATGGTTACTGAATATCAAGAGAAGCCCAATATTGATGTGATTAAAGCGACAGTGATTGTCAATCGTGAAACACACAAAGGCATTATCATTGGCAAAAATGGAGCTGCATTAAAAAAATTAGGTACAGCTGCTCGAAAAGAAATTGAAGCTTTTGTGGGCAAAAAAGTTTTTTTAGAACTGACTGTGAAAGTTCAAGAAGGCTGGATTGACAACAGTTTGAGGCTCAAAAAAATGGGCTACATAAATTAGTCAGAAGCTTGCCAAAGCTATTTAGACTTCTTCCCTCAATTTATAGTTTACGTGATTTTACTAACACAAATGAAGTGATTAGCTGATGATTTGTTAAATCAAGGTTTAATTTCTTTGCTGCATGCAACTTTTAGCAGGCGAAAGTCATCTATGTAGTAGGAAGCATAACGACAAAAACCTGTTGACTGATGTACTTAAACTAAACAAACAAAAAAACATCAAAATGCTGAAACAAATTTTATCACCAAACCAAACCGTAAAACTATGAGACAAATTAAAATTACCACACAAATTACCAATCGCGACAGTCAGTCGATTGAAAAGTATTTACACGAAATTTCAAAATTAGAAATGGTTACGCCCGAACAGGAAGCCATTTTATCTCGTAAAATTAAAGAAGGCGACACCGAAGCTTTAGATAAATTAGTGAATGCTAATTTGCGATTCGTGGTGTCGGTTGCTAAACAATATCAGCATCAAGGCTTGCCTTTGAGCGATTTAATCAACGAAGGAAATTTAGGATTAATCAAAGCTGCACAGCGCTTTGATGAAACTAAAGGATTCAAATTTATTTCTTATGCCGTGTGGTGGATTCGTCAATCCATTTTGCAATCGTTATTAGAGCAAAGCAGATTAGTGCGATTACCGCTGAATAAAATTGGCAATTATTCAAAGGTGAATAAAGCTATGTTGCAATTTGAACAAGAAAACGAACGTGAGCCGCAAGTGGCTGAAATAGCCAACATGCTGGATATTACCGAAAAGGATGTGAATGCTTTATTGAATGAAGGTAGCCGCAAACACATGAGCACTGATGCGCCTTTGGCTGATGGCGAAGATTTAACTTATGGCGATATGATGGCTGATAATGGTTTACCATCGCCTGATAAATCATTGTTAAACGAATCTTTGCAAAGCGAAATAAAAACTGTTTTATCTACTTTGCCAACTCGTGAAGCAGGCATTGTTGCTTACTTTTTTGGTTTAGATGGGCAAGCACTTTCATTAGATGAAATTGCTGAAAAGGAACATTTGACTCGTGAAAGAGTGCGTCAAATAAAAGAAAAAGCAATTAAAAAATTGCGCCGCGATTCATTTAGCCGAACATTAAAAACCTATTTAGATTAATTGTTGACCTAGTTGATTTTTATTTTTTCGAAGGCGGAAAAAAAATTCTATTGCAGAAAATTGTTTTCCGCCTTTTTTATTTTTTTCATTACATTTGAAACAAAATTTTATAAAAAATGAAAAAAATATCTACACAATTAATTCTTTCGGCTTTATTTGTTTGCTCAACATTGTTTGTCATGGCGCAGGGGCAATTTACAATTAGCAGTGTATCGCCAACTAGCGGAACACAAGGTGCAACAATCAACTTAACTGTTACTGGCGGAACTAATGTTACTTTTAGTACTTCAGGAACATGTGCTTGTACATCAAATTGTGTTGCATTAACCACAGGAACTTATAGTGGTATTATGTTGATGAATGGTTCTGCAATGATAAGCCCAATCAGTGTTGTAAGTGCAAGTGGCAATTCATTTATTTGTTCATTTACCATTCCTGCTGGCGCAACAACAGGAGCTTATTCATTGTCGGTTACTGACAAAACTGGTAGCGGATGTATCGGTTTGAAATCAAGTGCATTCACTGTTAATGCAGCAACAACGGGTATTTCAAACATCGAAAATTCAAACTTCAATATTTTCCCCAACCCATCAAAAGGAATTTTTGATGTGCAATTAAATAATTTTACTGCAACCAATTTTGCTGATGTATTTGATTTGTTGGGTAGAAAAGTTGAAACATTTACTTTAACTTCCGAAAAAACACAAATTGACGCAAGCCGCTTTGGTAAAGGTGTTTACTTCATTAGCATCAGAAATGAAAACGGAATTGTTGGTCGCCAAAAATTGGTGATTGAATAATCTTTGATTTCAAAAAAATATTTCAGAACCTGCAACAGATTATTTTTGTTGCAGGTTTTTTTATTTCAGCACAACATCTCTTAATTGCTGAATTATTGCAATCAGATAATTCTCACTTTTTAATTTACTTTTGTAAAGAAAAAATGTTGCTCAATCGAAATAATTTTTATTAGCACATTAGCATATTATCACATTATCAAATTGCCTTGATAGCACCCGATACCATACAGCAAATACTTTCCGTAGCTCGAATTGAAGACGTTATCGGCGATTTCGTTTCGTTGAAAAAACGTGGCGTAAATTATATTGGCAATTGTCCATTTCACGAAGAAAAATCGCCATCATTCACGGTTTCGGCGGCTAAAGGCATTTACAAATGTTTTGGTTGTGGCAAGGCAGGTAATGTTACAAAATTTGTGATGGAGCATGAGCACCTCACTTATCCCGAATCGTTGGAGTGGCTGGCAAAAAAATACAACATTGCCATTGCCAATGTGCAATTATCGCCCAAGCAAATTGAGGAACAAAAATCACGTGAGCAACTTTTATCGCTCAATCAATTAGCCAAAGAATATTTTGTTGAGCAATTATGGAATACCGATGAAGGCAAATCAATTGGCATGAGTTATTTTAAAGAACGCCAGTTGAGTGAAGCCGTGATGAAAAAATTTGAACTCGGCTATAACCCTGATTCAGAGCAGGCTTTCACCAACTATGGGCAGGAAAAAGGTTTTACTTTAGAATTATTAAAAAGCAGCGGATTGACCACACAACAACGCAATGCTGATTTTTTTAGAGCTCGTGTAATTTTTCCCATTCATAATGTATCGGGCAGGGTGGTGGCTTTTGGCGCACGTACGTTGCGAAAAGATAAAACGGTTGCAAAATATTTCAACAGCCCCGAAACAGAAGTTTATCACAAAAGCAAAGTTTTGTATGGCTTGTATCAAGCAAGAAATCCAATTGCAAAAAATGATTTTTGTTATTTGGTAGAAGGTTATATGGATGTAATTTCTTTGCATCAAGGTGGTGTTGAAAACGTGGCAGCCAGCAGTGGAACGGCTTTGACGATTGACCAAATAAGATTAATAAAACGTTACACACAAAATATTGTGTTGTTGTACGATGGCGATGCAGCAGGTATTAAAGCAGCATTGAGAGGATTGGAACTGATAATTGAAGAAGGTTTGAATTTGAAAATTGTGTTGTTGCCTGATGGCGAAGACCCTGATAGCTACATGCACAAGCACGGCGCACAAGGTTTCAACGAATTTGTGTTGAAGAATGCGAAAGATTTTATCCGATTCAAAATTCAATTTTCAATAGAAGAAACAAAAGCTGACCCTTATCGTAAAGCGGCTGTAACAAAGGATTTGATAACCATGTTTGGAAAAATTCCGGATGGATTTGTTCGTGGTGAATACATCAAAGAGTTTTGCGGCTTAATGCAATTGAGTGAAGAAATGGTGATAAGAGAAGTGAATAATTTGATGCGAACAGCATTGAAAAAAAATGCCGCCATTCCTTCGGAAGACGCTTCATTACTACAACAACAGTCGGTTAGTAATTTTGACCAAACAACACAACCCGATTTTTTTCATGGGAATCCTGATGAAGAACAGGAAAAAAATATAATTCGCATTTTGCTGGAATGGGGAAGTAAAACTTTGAGTAATAATAAAACTGTTGCTGAATTTTTATTTGATGAAATCGAAATCAGTTTGATTGATAATGTGGTGTGTGCAAAAATTTTCAATCAGTTTTTGCAAGAGTTTGAACAAACAAATTCTTTTGATTCAAGTAGTTTTATTAATTCGCCTGATGAGGAAATATCGGCGTTTGTAGCCGAATTGTTGAAAGACCAATATTTGTTGAGCCCCAATTGGGAATCGAAACATCAGATATTTATTAAAGACCGTGAAATGAATTTTGAAGAAGATGTCAACTCATCTGTTCATCATTTTAAACTGAAAAAATTATTGAAGTTGATTAACCAGAATTTGCAAAAAATAAAAACTGAAAAAAACTTAGAAGAAGAAATTCAGTTGCAATATATTCATCTGCAATTAAGTGTTATGAAAGCTGATTTGGCAAAGGCTTCGGGCACTGTGATAAGAAAATGATTTTTCATGAAACCAACTATAGAAATTTGTTTATCGCCTTCGTTATTACACACTTACAATTTAGAAGGAAAAATTGCTGTGGTGATTGATGTGCTTCGTGCCACTTCCACCATTTGTACGGCGTTGCATTATGGTGCTGAAAAAGTAATTCCTGTGGCAACCATCGAAGAATGTTTGCAATTTAAAAATGAGCCCAATCATTTGCTGGCAGCCGAACGTGACGCAAAACTGCCCGAAGGTTTTGTGTATGGAAATTCACCGAAACAATACATGAAGGATGAAGTGAAAAATAAAACTTTGGTACTCACCACCACCAACGGAACAAAAATGTTGCACTTGTGTCATGCGGCTGAAACCATTGTCATTGGTGCATTTACGAATATGGATGCGTTAGCTGAATTTTTATTGCAACAGCAAAAGCCTGTGTTGATGGCTTGTTCAGCCTGGAAAGACAAAGTGAATGTAGAAGATAGTTTGATGGCTGGCGGCATTGTGCATCGGTTGAAAAATGATTTTACCATGGCTTGCGATTCTTCAAAAATGATGGAGCAATTATATGGCTTGGCAAAAAATAATTTGTATGAATATCATCGCATGGCTAATCATTTTGGGCGATTACAAAATTTAGGAGCCGATTTTGATTTGCAATTTTGTTTAACTGAAAATGAAACACCTGTTGTTCCAATTCTAAAAGATAATGCGTTGGTTGTTGCTTAATTTATTCACCGAAAATATTACATTCGTTTTATGATTTCAATTCAAAACCTTTCATTTGATTATGCTAATTTTTTAGCATTGCAAGACATTACTGTTGATATTCCGCAAGGCAGTATCACTGCTTTAGTAGGACCAAACGGAGCTGGAAAAACAACGCTGATGCGATGTTTAACTGCGCTCACATTACCTACTCACGGAAAAATTTTGATGGATGAAATTGATATCGCTGTTGAGCCACATGCTTGTCATCGGATGACAGGTTTTTTGGCTGACAATTTTGGTTTGTATGAGCAACTCACCATCGAACAATCTATCAGTTATTTTGCCGCGGCACATGGCTTGAAAAATGATGAACGAATTGAACAAGTGATTGCACAAGTGCACTTAACAAACAAAACGCATGAACTAATTAAAAATTTATCTCGTGGTATGCGCCAACGGGTGGGCATTGCACAAGCCATTATTCATCAACCCAAATATTTGATATTGGATGAACCTGCATCAGGCTTAGACCCTGAAGCAAGGATTGAATTGGCAGGCTTGTTTAAAAAATTAAATCAAGAAGGAATTACATTGATTGTTTCATCGCATATTTTAGCAGAGCTTGACCAATATGCCAACAATTTATTGATTTTGAAAAATGGAAAAATTGTTGAAAGCGGTTTTGATATGAATGTAGAAAATAAAAAATCGGTGAATCATTTTGTGATTCATGCAGCTAATATTTCGCTGTTGTATTCATTCGCCAACAACGAAATGTATGAAGTGTTGAATACCGAAAATGATAAAGCAACTATTGCTATCAACGAAAAATATACTTTGCAAGATTGCATGCAATACTTTATGGGTAAAGGTTTGCAGGTTTCAGAATTTTATAAAGAAACGGGCAACATACAAGATGCCTATTTAAAAACCATTAAAAACGCTTAATCAATTATGAATAAAATATTTTCATCTAATCCTGAATTGCAACGCAATGCTTGGCTTGAATTGCGCCAAAACAGAATGATTGTAATGCCGCTTTTAATCGGCTTAATTTATATTATCACCATTGTTATCGGTTTGCATCCTTATGATAAATTGAGTCCGTTGCGTTATGTTTCGTTGGCAATTTTTCACATCCTTGTTTCGGTGTGGGGCACCAAACAAGCGGCTGATGCCGTGGCTTCGGAAATCAATGAAAAAACCTGGGATAGGCAACGGATGACGGGTTTGAGCCCTTGGAAAATTACGATTGGGAAATTATTTGGTCCTACTTTGTTTCAATGGTATGGCGCAATATGGTGTTTGGGCGTTTATTTTTTGTGTTGTTTTTCTTCCGATAATTTTTCGCAAGATGTATTTATTGGGTTGGTTACAATTTTCTCGGGCATGTTCGCCAATGCCTTGGGCTTGCTTTTCAGCTTGTTGAGTATCACAGGCAATCAATCATCTTCATTCAGCAACACGAAAATTAACACCACATTTTTCTTCATCATGGCATTGTTGATTGGCTATCAAACCAGCAGCACCATGACTATTCAAGGATTATTATTTCACCGCAATATTTCTTGGTATGGCATTCCGTGGGGTAATTTTTTCAATTTATTTTTTGTGTTCGTTTTTTTATCATGGGGGGTGATGGGCATTTATAGAAACATCAGAACCGAATTGCAATACAAAAACGATTCGAAAGTGTGGCTTGCCTTTATTGTATTTGTAATTATTTATTGCTTCGGGTTCAGCTTCCACAGCGAATTTACGGATGGAATAAATTTCAGTGCATTTGATGTGGTGTTTTTGAAATTGAATTTTGTAACTTATTTTTTAGTTTCTATCACTTCATTCTTGTTGCTAATTGAGCGAAAAAACATTGTTGATTATAAAATGTTTGTAGCTGATTTTAATTCATTCAATTTTAAAAAATTAAATTTTTCATCGCCGCTTTGGTTAATTAGCGGAATTGTAAGTGGTCTGTTTTTGTTAGCATTAGCAACGCTTTCGTTGGTTCACAAACCCGATTCATTGGCTTCGGATAATTTTAAAATCTTCAATTTAATTTCAGATAATAAAAGAGAATTCATCAATCAGCATTTATCATTTTTTTATTTTGGTGTGTTATTGCTGTTGATTCGCGATATTTTTGTTACCCGATTTTTATTGTATTGCACCAATTTCAAAAACAATATTTTAATCATCGTCATTTACTATGCGGTGATGTATGCCGCATTGCCAATGGTTTTTGGAGCAAATGGCGGACAATTAATTTGTTTGTTTTATCCTATTCCATTCACAGGTTATAGCATTGCATCTTTTATTTCATTAGCATTTCAAGCAGCGTTGGCGTTTTATATTTATCGCTCATCGTATCGCAGCAAGTATTTGAATATTTTTTCTGAACATCAATTGTGATTGTGAATTTTTGTTATCAATTTAACAACAATCTTCACAGCACAAAATATCATTCCTAAATAGTACATTTGCAGCCCAAAAAAAATTAGGCATTGCTCAACGATAAAAATATAGAAACAGTTCAACAGCTGTTGCATTCTTCATCGCCCAAAAAAATTGTTATCACCACACATCATAAACCTGATGGTGATGCGATGGGTTCGTCGTTGGGTTTGTATCATTATTTAATTCAGTTGAATCATCAAGTCCAAGTGATTTCACCAACTGATTATCCTGATTTTTTGTGGTGGTTGCCCGGCAATAATACCGTTTGGGAATTCCCAGAAACCGAAGAAGCTAGCAAACAAGCCATTGCCGAAGCCGATTTAATTTTTTGTTTAGATTTTAACAATTTAGGCAGAATCAATGAAATGGGCGAAGTAGTGCGCCAATCCAACGCTTTGAAGGTGATGATTGACCATCATTTGAATGCCGAAGGATTTGAAAATGCTGCTTATGCTGATACCAAAGCAGTTGCGACCGCAGAATTGATTTACAAATTTATTGTTCGCATGGGCGATAAAGAAAAAATTAATTTAGATAGCGCAACGTGTTTGTACACGGGCATTTTGACGGATAGCGGCTCTTTTAAATTTAATAGCACAACGCCTGATGTGCATCACATCACTGCCGAATTGTTAGAAATTGGAGTGAAGCCCTACGATATTTTTGAAAATATTTTTGATACCAACAGGCTCAATCGCTTGCAATTTGTGGGCTATTGTTTATTAAACAAATTGAAAGTGTTGCCCGAATACAACACGGCTTACATCACCATCACTAAAGAGGAATTGAAACAATTTCAAATCACAACTGGCGATACGGAAGGTTTGGTGAATTATCCGTTATCTATCAAAGGAATAAAATTGGCTTGCTTAATTGTTGATAGAACCGAACGTGTGAAATTGTCATTGCGAAGCAAAGGTGATATTGCGGTGAATGAAATTTGCAGCAAATATTTTGAAGGTGGTGGACACAAAAACGCATCAGGTGGACACAGTTTTAAAACATTGGATGAAACTTTGCAAATTTTCTTAAATGCTTTGCCTGAAATCAAAGTACAATTACAATAAAATTTTTTTCTAAATTTCGTTAAACATATAAATCAAATTCAAACAAATAAAATGAAAAGTGTTATCAAACTAAGTATTGCGGCATTAGCCATCATCAGCATTGCATCATGTAATTTAAGTGGTGGTTTTAAAAAATTAGGCGGTGGTGTTGAGTACAAAATTTTAAAAGAAGGTAGTGGAAAAACAACTGCTAAAATTGGTGATGTGGTTACTATCAATATCATCAACGTTACGGATAAAGATTCAGTGATTATGGATACGCACAAAGGCATGAATGGTGCGCCACCAAAAGCTATTCAAATTCCTATTCGTCAATCGAAAGGAAAATATGACATCATGGCTTGGTTGATGTTGATGAAAAAGGGCGACAGTGCTGTGTTTATGTTACCAACCGATTCAATTTTCCCTGATGAAAAAATGCGTCCTCCATTTATCAAAGCACATTCAAAAGTGAAATCTATTTTGATTGTAGAAGATATAACTTCGGCAGCCGAAGCACAACAAAAACAAATGGATGCAGCCAAAGCTCAAATGGCTACTGATGATGCTTTAATTCAAAATTACATCAAAGAAAAAGGATTGAAAGATGTTCAGAAAACTGAAAGTGGTTTGTATTACATCATCACACAAAAAGGAACAGGTGCTAATATTGAAAAAGGCAAAAAAGCAATCATGAATTACACAGGTTATTTGTTAGATGGAAAAATGTTTGATTCAAATGTTGATGCATCAAAACATCATGTTGAGCCTTTGAAATTTAATGTAGGCGAAGGTTCTATGATTCGTGCTTGGGATGAAGGCGTTTTGTTATTGAACAAAGGTGCAAAAGCTAAATTCATTGTTCCATCAGCATTGGGTTACGGTTCGCAAGCCATGGGGCAAGATATTCCTGCTAATTCAGTTTTAGTATTTGATTTAGAATTGAAAGGTTGGGAATAAAATAATTTCATAAAAAATAAAAAAGCCATTGTTAAACCACCAATGGCTTTTTTTGTTTTAGAAAATGTCTATTATCGTTTGCATTTCTTACACTACTTTTGCAATCTTTTTCAACTCATTTATGAACAAAACAAAAACAGGCATCATCGGCATCGGCATAGCAATATTGCTGCCTTTGGGCTTTTGGCTCTATTATAATGTGTATGTTGGTTTTCCAAAACGATTACCGCGTTGGTTTGCAACTGGCGAAATAAAACCTTACAAAGATTTTAAAGGCAAAACAAAATACGATTCAGTTTATCACACTATTGCCGATTTTAAATTGACTGACCAAAACGGCAATATCATTACTAACGATTCATTAAAACAAAGAATTTATGTAGCTAACTTTTTCTTTTGTTCGTGTGTTACAATTTGCCCAAAAATGATGCACCAACTTTATCGTGTGCAAGAAGAATTTAAAAATGTAAAATGGATTGAAATTCTTTCACACACCGTTGACCCCGAGCATGATTCAGTGCCACAATTAAAAAAATATGCTGACAGATTTAAAATTGATGGCACAAAATGGCACTTGTTAACTGGCTCCAGACAAGCATTGTATGACTTAAGTTTGAAAAGTTATTTCTTAGCTGCACAAGCTGATGGACCAGAAACCTTCGACCACAGCGAAAAATTGGTGTTGGTGGATAATCACCGAATCATCCGTGGTTATTATGATGGAACGGATAGCGTAGCAGTAGATAAATTGAAAAAAGACATTGTGATTCTTTTAAAAGAATTATCAAACGATGTGAATGAATTACGTCCGCCGAAAGATTAGAATAATTTGAAAATGTGTTGATTTGAAAATTGAAAAAACACTTTGTGTCTTTGCGCCTTTGTGTGAAAAAATAAAATCTAAAAATGCAAAACCAAAATCATAAATGGCTCATTTTAGTGCCATCCATTTTAGTGCCAATCGCAGTAGCCATCATGTATTTGATGCCGAAGCCCGAATTGCAATTGGATTTAAAAATCATTCCGTTTATCAATGCCATCATTAATGCCGTTGTAAGCGTTTTATTAATTGTCGGTTTAACTTTTATCTTGAATAAAAAACGTGATGCACATAAAAAAACTATGCTCACCGCTTTTGCATTTTCAGGATTGTTTTTGGTGTTGTATGTGGTGTATCATTCGTTATCAAAACCAACTCCTTTTGGTGGCGAAGGCTGGATTCGCCCAGTTTATTTTTTCTTATTAATTAGCCACATCATTTTGGCAGCTGTCAGTTTTCCGTTGATATTAATTACGCTTTCACGTGGCTTACAACAACGATTTGATAAGCACAAAAAAATTGCAAAAATCGTTTTCCCCATTTGGTTGTATGTAACTGTAACTGGTGTGATTGTGTATTTGATGATTGCGCCGTATTATAATTAAAAACGGCAAAGCACTTATTGCCCTAAGTGCATTCCGAAAATCAATCCTAACATCACTGCGCCGATAATGATGCGGTAAATACCAAACACTCTGAAGCCGTGTTTGCTTAAATAATTGATGAAGGTTTTAACAGCGATGAGTGCAATGAAAAAGGAAATTAAGCACCCAATAATAAACACAACTAAGTTGTGATGATTGAATAACGAATGAAAATTTTCGCTGCCAAAAATATCATGCGTCATGCTTAAATGCATTGATTTTGCTTGCTCTTCGGTGATATTATGAGCAACCAAATAATTTTCTTTCATCGCATCTAAAAATGATTTTACGCTGGCAGCAAACATGGTTGGAACAGCTAAGAAGAAAGAAAATTCTGCCGCCAATCTTCTTGTTAATTTTTGTTGCATCCCACCAATAATAGTTGATGCACTTCGGCTTAAGCCAGGAAAAATGATAGACAGAACTTGAAAGCAACCGATTGTAAATGCTTTGGGGTAAGTGATTTCAGCTTCATTATCTAAGGTGGTTTTGTTCATCCATTTATCAATAAACAACAACACAACTCCGCCAGCAATCATAATGCAGGCAATAAAAATCAAATTACTCAAAGCCGCATCTATATGCTTTTTCAGCAATGCACCAACTACCAATGCTGGCATAACAGCCACTAATAATTTGATGTAAAAACTAAAATGCTTGAAATCGAAAAATTTTTTTCGATACACCAACACCACTGATAGAATTGCAGCCAACTGAATAATCACCTCAAACATTTCGGCAAATGGTGAATTGCCATCCACACCAATTAATGGATTGGTAAATTTCATGTGCGCTGTGCTGCTGATGGGCAAAAATTCGGTGATGCCTTCAACAATAGCAATGATAATGGCTTGCAGTGTGGTCATTAAAATAATTTATAAAAGCTTAAGGAAAATTAGGCTTCGTTGTGTTTGCGAACGATGGAAAAAATACCAACACCAAAGCCAATCAAAATCACTAATGGTGCTAATGTAACACGACGAAAACTATACAATTCTTCTGGATGAAATTCATGTGGGTTAGTTGAGCCACCGCCGCTCATTAGCATAAAACCAATCATCACTAATACTACACATACGCCCATTAAAAGATAGCTGGTTTTATCAAACAGCAATACGCCATGATAATTTTGCAATTTATTGGCTGCTTTGCTTTTTGGTTGGTTAGTTGATTTTGCTTGTGCCATTGTTATACTTTTTTTATGTTGAAAATATTAAACGCTTTTTGTGTGAAATTATTTTTTGTAAACCGTTATCATTCTAATACAATTCATCCAATTTCAATTTCAGATATTTTGTTACCGAACGATAGGTGCTCCATGTTGAAATGGCAACACCAATAAAAATAACGATGAAAAATAATAATGCAATATCAGTGGGTTGAATTAATGATGATAATTCAGGAATTAATTGATTGGCATAAAATCCTAAAACAGCTAATAAAATGATGGCTAAAATTGAGCTCAACAAACCATTGACAAATGAACGAACAATAAATGGTTTGCTGATGAACCAACGTGTTGCGCCCACCAACTGCATACTTTTAATGAGAAAGCGATTACTGTACATCACCAATTTTATGGTGTTGTCAATTAAAGCAATAGCAATGAAAAACAATACCAATGCAATCACTAAAATGATGATGGATATTTTTTTTGCATTCTGATTCATGGTTTCAACCAATGAATGCTGATAATACAATTCTTTTACTTGCCTGGTTGCTAAAAATTGCGCTTCAATTTTTTTGATAGAATCGGTGTGAGCATAATCGCTATTCAAATGAAAGTTCACCGATGCATACAACGGATTGTATTCAATCAATTCAACAAAATCTTCCTGAAAATTTTTCTTAAAACGCTTCAAAGCCTCGTCTTTACTCACTAATTCAGATGATTTTACATGCGGATTACCATCTAATGTTTTTTTGATGTTGGCTGCTTGTTCGGGCGAACAAGTATCCATGAGTATCAAACTGAACTCCACATTTTCTTTAAAATAATCGCTTAGCTTTTTTGCATTCAGCACCACTATGCCCAGCAAACCCAGCATAAACAATACCAACGCCACCCCAAAAATGGAGTAGATATAACTTGGTTTTGCTTTTTCGGAATATTTTTTACCAAACTGTAATGCCATGCAATTTTTTTTCGATGGGCGAAAATAATTGATTTTAATGAAAAAGAGGAGGATAAATTAAAAAGGCTACCCGATTTTTCAAAAAGCCTTTTTATTTTCACTAAAGGAAAATTTATCTTAACAAAGTAATAGTACCTGTGCTGCTAAAACTTTTACTTCGGTATTACTGCCAGCATTGATGGTCATTTTTTTTACAACTACTAAAAAAAACAAAACCACTCAGCCTCTTAGTTTGCTAAGGCATACTAAGTTTTAAACAGAGGGTACCTAAAAAAGTATGGCGAACTTTAAAAGTTCGCCATACTCAAGGTTTAGTACAATTATTATTGGCTATTAACCAGCCATCTATACCCTTTTTAGATTATTGTGGTGAATTAGTTCGGGCATTAGTCAACTGACTGGCACCAGCTAAGTTAATCCCCATGGCTTGTACCTGCACTGCCACATGGCTTGCCAAACCATTAATCACAACGCTACGATGTGTATCGAAAACAATATTGATTTTTTCAGTGCCTACAGTAAAATTGAGCTGATTGCCCATTTGCTGCACCTGCACATTGGCAGTTTTAGCAAAATGCACAAAAGCAGCTATATTAGTATCCGCATCTACACTGCTTTTTATAGCATTAGTCATGCCATCAACACTGGTTTGATGATTAGTTAATGAAGTAGGTGCTACCGTATGCTCACTATTAGCTTTAGTAGCATTATAACCACTTTTATCAATAATGGTTTTATCGCCATTAGCAGTGTTATCAACCAATTTAGCATTTTCTTTAAAAATTTTTATCCAAGCTTTTTCTGAAGCATCTCTGTTATCAATAGCAGTTTTATCGCCATTGTCAGCGGCAGCAGTTTTATTTGCCAAATCAGTATTAGCCGCCTGCACAGCAGCAGGCGCATGAGGCAAACCTATGAAAGTGGCTGCATTGGCTAATAGCTGGGTGTAAACTTTTTCGCCGAAAATAGTTTTATCGGCTACTTTCATGGTAACAAAATCGTAAGATACATGTTGTGTTAAAGTCATTTTTAAAAAATTTAGTGGTTAGAAAATAGATTTGTATAACAAAAATAATCACTTTCAATAATTTTCCAAAAAAGAAACTATTGTTTCATATAATATTTATCCACATGGTTTTTCCACATGATGTATGGTAGGTGAGCTTGGTAGAAAAAATAATCAAAACACAGCTTTTTTTATTAGCAAAAGGGGTGAAAAAAATAAAAAAAGGGGTGAAATTTTAAAAACTACTCCCCTTCTGAAAATTCTTACTCCTAAAATTTAAAAAAAAGGGGGTGAAATTTTTAAAAAAGGTAGTCTTTTAATTTTTTTCACCCCCTTTTCAGAAAAAAAAAGGGGTGAAATTTTCCTAAAAGGGGGTAAGCCGCAAAAAAAAAGCCCAAACCATTACAGTTTGAGCCTTTATAAGTGATTGTTGTCGTACACTTTTAATCGTCAGTAGTAGCTTTTTGTTTGTAAGCAATCTTATTGATGTAAAAAATAGTTCTTCTTCCGCCAAATAATTGCCCTTTGGTTTTAATTCGTTGTGCACCATAAGCAATAAAGTAATTACCATACCAATAATCTACCTGTCCGCCGCCATAAGTATTGGTTACTTTATCTTTATCATTCTTCAAGCCCATATCAATAGTCTTTTTTCTGCCTTCTGTAACACTTCCATCGGGCGCAATGATAGTAGATTTGATGTGTTTACCATCGTTATACACAGCTACTATATTATCGGTATTATCTGATGGCAAAATTTGCACTTTGGGGCGTATGGTAGATGAAATAGAAATGGCATTATCTTTAGAGTGTTTAAAATCATACGCATGGAGTACCGAAATCCAATTCATCTTACCAACTTCGGGGTCGAAGTTGCATACCAAAGCAGCTACAAACAACCAACCATCAAATACTTGAACAGCTTCGGTGGTTTTACCATTACTTCTATATGCAGTATGATAATGTGGCATAAAAATATCCCCAATTAATACATAATGGTTATCATCTTTCTTAATAACGTTTTGTAAAAGAAACGACATGGATGATTTAATCATTTTTGCCACTCTTTTTTTGCCAATAAAAAATGAAGATGGTGCGCTAACTTCAATATACTTATCAAAATTGAAGCGTTTTAGATATTTTTGTTTGCCTTCGATAAACCGAGAAATAAAAAATCCATCGGCACTATTGGTGTTATAAGAGATTTCAAACTTTTGTATCTTTTTTAAGAAGGGTTTATCAGCCAAAGGTGCAGCATAAGTGCCAAAAACTAAATCATCGCCTTGCGAAAGTTTATAAATAGAAGCGTTAGTCAGCTCTTCATCTGATTTTGTTTTAAATTTATAAGTGCTAACCAATTTGCCTGCTTCAAAATTCTTCAAATACATCTTGGCAGGCTCCTTACTACTTGGGCGATTAGCCACTGCCGCCGAAACTTCATCCACATCATCGCCAGTAGATATATTAACCACCGAAGCATCGCCCGAATAATTCATGGTTTCTAAAGTGAAATTTTTTTCTTTTAGGTTGGCTTTAAACAAAATAGGATGGTATGGAATGTGAGCAGCACCTAATAAGCCCGGAATACAACACAACCCAAAAATATAGCATTGCTTTAAATAAATTTGTGTGCTACTGGGCAAAGTATTACCACCAAAATAAGCCGTACCTTTTTTCTCCACAAAACTATTGATAGAGGTTCGCACTGGTAACATACCAGCGGTAGAAGAAATTTTATCGTTCTTGATATTATACTTCAAAATTTCCACATTGCCTTCCATATAAACATTGTTGGCTTCGTTTTCAGCACTGCCCGATTTACCTTTTTCGCCCATCAAAATATAAATGGCATTCTTTTCTTTATCGAAATAATATTTAAAGAAGGCAACACTTTTATTAACGCCATAAGAAGTGTTAGCAATTTCGTTTAATTTGGTATCATAGTGTTTGAAAAGCCATTGCTTTGCCCCATCCTTGCTGTGTTCGGCACTTTGTGCAAACAATATTACCCCATCTTCGCCCACAGGCACTACCACCGCACTCGATGAGCCATCAGAATTGTCTTTTACTTTTATATCCACTTCAATTCTATTAGCACTTTTGGTAGGTTTAAAATCGGCATCGCTTCCATCCTCCTCCTCCGCCGCTTTTTTTGATTTCTTCGATGATTTTTTGGGTGCATCATCAGTGTTTTCATCATCGGTTTGTTCGGTATTACTCTTCTTCTTTTTCGATTGAGCTAAAGTAATAGTAGTATAGCCAACAAACACTAAGCATAGTGCAATAATCAGTTTGTTTACCTTCATAAAATTGGGATAATTAGGTGATTAAAAAAATAGGTTGCGAATATATTAAATGAAATCGAAAAAGTTTTCATCATTTTTTATAAAAAAGCAATACCGCTCATCTCAAAGCATCACAGCAGTTCAGCAATTATCCACCCATCTTGATTATACAGCCATTGAAACAAGGCAATAAAAAAGCCTCTCTACACTATGGTAAAGAGGCTTTTAATATTTTTAGCAGCATCGTTTATTTGCTGGCAGCCGCATGTTCCATTTCAGCACCTTCGGGCATGGGTTTGTTCATCATGTGTTTCCAACTGGTGCCTTCCATGGCTAAAGCGGTGATTAACCAAATCAAAAGCAAGGTTGGTAAACCTACTGTACGAATCAAGTTTTTGGCTTCGTATTTCATGTGCATAAATTCAGAAATGATATAGCCTGCTTTCATGATAGACAATACAGCATATAATAAGTTAGGGATTAGTTTGCCGCCCATGTGTGGTGCAACTAAAACTGCAAACAAAATTTCACCAATAGTAATTGCCAATAAAATCCAGAAAGTTCTCCAAATTGTTTTTGGGCTTGATGCTTCGTGTTCGTGTACTTCTTCTGACATATTAATTGAGTTATGAATTATGAATTATTTTTTTTCGCTTGCGAAACTATGCGTCGCTTGCATTTTGTATTGCTATGAAAACTACTGTGCCTTTGTGGTTAAATTGTATGGGTTATAAAAGATAAAAACACAAGAACACAAATACCCACACTAAATCTACAAAGTGCCAGTATAAGCCTACTTTTTCAACCATTTCGTAATTTCCTTTTTTATCGAATGTTCCTTTTGCCACTGCAAGTGTTAATAAGATATTGATAATAACCCCCGAAAATACGTGAAAGCCGTGGAAACCTGTGATAACAAAAAACAACTGACCAAATTGTGCTGGACCATGTGTTTCTTCGCCATTTACTATCGGACCAAAAAAGTTAGATGTTAAACGGGTATGTTCGTCAACAATTAAATGTGTCCATTCCCAAGCTTGGCAACTCAAGAAAGCTATACCACCAATAATAGTTGGTATCATCCACATAATCACTTTGTTGCGGTTGTTGCGATGTCCTTCGTAAACAGCCAACACCATAGTTACCGAACTCATGATGAGGATGAAAGTCATTAAACTTACGAATAACAGCGGTAAATTGGCAGTGCCACAAAAAGGAAAGCTGCGGAATACATGTTGTGGGTTAGGCCACCAAGGATTCATGGTGCGAATAGTGCCATAAGCTACCAGTAAGGCAGAAAAGGTAAAAGCATCACTCACCAAAAAGTACCACATCATTAATTTTCCCCAACGCACATTAAATGGTGATACGCCACCACCCCATACGTTTGAACTTGTCGTTGCTGTTGAACTCATGTTTATTTTATTTTCTGTTTTTTATTTTTTTCGCCACGAATGCACGAATATTTCTTTTTCTATTTTCCCTGTTTCACAAATTTTTTCGCTTGTGAAACTTATGTTCTCTTTGTCTTTTTAATCTTGTCTTCTATGTTTTTTATGTCCCTATGTGGTTGAATGTATTTGTTATTACTTGCTAGAAGAAAAGCAACATCGCAAATAAATACAACCATAAGAAATCTACAAAATGCCAGTAAGTAGAAATCAACTCTATTCCCAATTTGCTCTGTACATTAGTTTTGCGAACAAATGCTTTAATGGTTGCCCAATACATAATGATTAAGCCACCCAAAATATGTAAAGCATGTGTGCCCGAAATAATGTAAAAAAACGAACCGCTCGGGTTAGATAAACTACCACCCAAATAAACTCCAATTTCAACTAATGCTCTCCAACCTAGATATTGCATCACTAAAAATACTGTGCCTAATATGGAACTGATTAACATCGAAATCTGATAGCCGCTTTTATCACCTTTTAAAAAGAACTTTTTAGCAAAAAACAAACTCACACTGCTTAATACAATAACTACCGTGCTGAAATAAAATATCACCGGCATTTTAAAAAACATCCAATGTCCGTTGGCTACATCAGCACCTTTTTTTACAATAAATGCGCTGGTGATGCCAACAAAGAACATACAGATGCTGGCAATTGCCGCCCATAAAGCAAACTTCTTCGGATTAATTTTATAATCGTCGGCAGTTGGTTGATATGTAGCTGTTGTTGCCATTTTGTACTTATATTTTTCCTATGATTAAAGCCAGCAAAACAATTGGTAAATAAACAAATGAACCAAACATTAATCCTCTTGCTGCCTTGTTATCTAATTTTATAAAAAGAACGATTGCCTGCACCAACATCATTAATCCGCAAAGCACCATAATGACCAAAGTTAAATTATTGCACCAGCCAAAATAAGTCGGGATAATTCCCATCGGAATCAACATGGCTGCATATAACAAACTGAATGATGCAGTGATTCTGTCTTTTCCGCCTTTTGACGGCAACATTTTATAACCTGCTTTCTGATAATCTTCGTCAATCACCAGGCAATAGCCCAATAGTGTGGAAACTGCCATAAGAACTGAATGCCAAACATTACCCAGGCCAATGCATCTAATCTGCCAGTTGCTGCAACTACGCCTATCATTGGTGGCAAGGCACCTGGTATAGCTCCTACCCATACTGAAATGGGAGAAATCCGTTTCATTGGCGTATATATAAATGCATAGCTCAATAAAGCCAGTGCGCCTAATATACCTGCAATGTTATTGCAATAAAACCACAATACCATTACCCCTCCAACGCCTGCAAAACCTGCTGCTACCATGGCTTCCATCAAACTCATACGTTCTGATGCCAATGGTCGGTTAGCTGTTCTGTCCATCAATACATCAAAATTTCTTTCCAGAATCTGATTGATGGCATTAGATGAAGCTGTAATTAAAAATCCGCCTACTAATAAACTAAAGAACTTAAATGTATTTAATGACCCCTGAAAAGCAATTCCATAGCCCGCCGCCGCACTCATGATGATGAAGGAGGTGAGCTTGAATTTAGCCAACACACCATAATCATAGATTTTGCTGATGATAGGGTTCGATATGGAAATAGCTTTTGTCAATTTTTATTTTTCTATTGAAAATTAATGGTGCAATTGTTGTTCACCTGGTTTCATAGGTGTATCCTGCGTAATAAATCCTTCTCCGTTTTCTTTACTGTAATCATAAGGCCAACGGTAAACTTCAGGAATATCACCTTCCCAGTTGCCATGTGGTGCTTGAATCGGTGTAGTCCATTCCAATGTAGTAGCTTCCCATGGATTTTGTTCAGTTACTTTTCTTCCTTTATACATGCTGTAGAAGAAGTTGATAATAAAGAACACCTGCATGAGGAAAACGATAACAGCAACAGTAGAAATGAATTTGCTCAATTCGCCCATGTGACCGAATGTTTCGTAGCTGCTGTGTGTATAATACCAACGAGGTAAACCAGCCATTCCCTGATAGTGCATAGGCCAGAAAATCAAATAGCTACCAATGAAGGTTACAAAGAAGTGAATGTAACCCAAAGTGTTATTCATGTAGCGACCAAACATTTTTGGATACCAGTGATAAACACCAGCAAACAAACCGAAGAACGCCGCAACACCCATTACAATATGGAAGTGAGCTACCACGAAATAAGTTTTAGTCAATTCAATATCAACTGTTGAGTTTCCTAAGAACAATCCTGTCAAACCACCGCTGATGAATAAGCTTACAAAACCAATAGCAAATAATGATTGCGGAGTGAAACGGATACTACCTCTCCAGATAGTTGCAATCCAGTTGAATACTTTTACAGCAGATGGTACGGCGATAATCAACGTTAATACCACGAAGATAGAACCTACAAAAGGATTCATACCTGATACGAACATGTGATGCGCCCAAACGATGAATGATAAACCACCAATTGCCAACATAGAACCAATCATGGCTTTGTAACCAAAGATAGGCTTACGAGCACTAACAGCTAATACTTCAGATACTAAACCCATCGCTGGAAGAATAACGATGTAAACTTCAGGATGACCTAAGAACCAGAATAAGTGTTGGAATAAAATAGATGAACCACCAGTTTGTTCAACCATTGCATGACCGTTGATATAAATTTCATTTAAATAAAATGAAGTGCCTAAGCTTCTATCGAAAATTAATAACAACGCTGCACTCAACAATACCGGGAAAGACAATATACCTAAAATAGCAGTTAATAAAAATGACCAGATGGTTAAAGGCAAACGAGTCATCGTCATTCCTTTTGTACGCATATTTAAAATGGTAGCCACATAGTTCAAACCACCCAATAATGCTGATACAATGAATAATGCAATACTGATTAACCATAAACCCTGACCAGTTCCTGAACCTTTTACTGCTTCAGGCAAAGCACTCAATGGCGGATAAACTGTCCAACCAGCTGATGCAGGACCAGATGAAACGAAATAAGAAGAGAACATCACAACGCTTGATAACACGAACATCCAATAACTTAGCATATTCAAAGCTGGTGATGCCATATCTCTTGCGCCTACTTGCAATGGAATCAAAAAGTTAGAGAACGTTCCGCTTAATCCACCAGTCAATACAAAGAATACCATGATAGTACCATGCATAGTTACTAATGCTAAATAGTATTGAGGGTCAATTTTTCCACCTGGTGCCCAATGACCTAATAATGAACTCAAAAATCCAAAATGTTCATCAGGATAACCTAATTGAATGCGAAATAAAGCACTCATCAATCCGCCGATAATTGCCCAAAAAATACCAGTTACCAAGAACTGTTTGGCAATCATTTTATGGTCTTGCGAAAAGACGTATTTGCTGAAAAAAGTATCCTGATGGTCATGACCATTGTGTTCATGGTGATGATGTGTATGCCACTCAGCCTTATGATAGATGGCTTCTTCTGATACGTGATGTGTTGCTGTTGAACTCATTTATTTTCTTTTTGAATTAAGTACTAATGTATTAGGTACTATGATTTTTATTTATTTTTTCTCTTCCTTTTTTGCTTCGTCTTTCTTTTCTTCAGCTGCTGGTACTGATTCAGCCACTGCTGGTGCAGGCATTGCAGTTTCGTAATAAGGCTTTTGGTCTTTTATCCAAGCATCAAATTCAGCTTGTGTTTGTACCACTACTGCCATTTTCATAGCATAATGGCTTTGTCCGCAAATTTGAGCACAAGCCAACTCAAAATTAAATTTTGGATTACCAACTCTAACTCTCATTTCTTCGGTAGTATATTTTGGTGTGAACCAAAATGTAGTTGGGATACCCGGTACTGCATCTAATTTTACACGGAAATGCGGTAAATCGAAATTGTGCATTACATCTCTTGAATTAATGATAATTTTAGTTGGCTTGCCTACAACAAAATGTAATTCAGTTGGAATAATATCATCTTTTGTGGCTTCATCATTCCAATCTAATCCCTCCACGTTGTTATCATTAATCAAAGTAAAATTTTTATGCCCTAATTTTCCATCTTTACCTGGGTAACGAGCAATCCAATTGAATTGCTTTCCTGTAACTTCAATCACCATCGCATCTTTAGGAGCTGGTGCAGTAATTTTATACCAATAGAACAATCCTGTAACAACCAATACTGTCATGAAAATAGCAGGAATAATTGTCCACCACATTTCCAATTTATTATTTTCAGGATAGTACAATGCTTTCTTTCCTTCTTGTTCGCGATATCTGAATGCAAACCAAAACAAGGCAATTTGAGTAAGAAAGAAAACCAATCCTGTTACAATCAAAGTTGTATTGAATACGCTATCAATCCAATCACCGTGCACCGAAGCAGATTCAGGTAAAAAATCTTTGTGAAAGTGGACTGCTGACCAAATGCAACCAATTAGAAATACGGGCATAAACACCAACATCAATATTCCCAAAATATTGTTTGAATCTTTTCTTGATTGTGCAGCACCTTTTAAAGTACTAACCATTTCGCTGGTTTTTGCCACCTGAAACACAATGCTAATCAATAATATGATGATACCTACTATAATAATCGTTGTCATTATTTTTCGTTAATTATTTTATGTTATTAGTTTTATTTTCTGCCCTAATGGCTAAAAGTCTTTTTGTATTTGTCTTAATGCTCAATATTCACTATTCATTATACTTGGCTTATACATGATGATGCAAACTCTCTTGCAAATAAGGATGATTTTTCGGAATCAATGGCGCTTTTTCCAATTGACTGAATGTTCTCCAGATAATCAATCCAACAAAGAAAATCGGTAAACCAATTTCCTGCATTCCAATATGCCAGTTGTTGCCAACTGTACCAGGCATAATCATTTGATAATAATCAACCCAATGACCAATGATGATAACAGAAGCAATAAACACCAATACTCTTGAATTTCTTTTTGAAGTGTTTTTCATCAACACAAAAATTGGTGTAACGAAGTTCATCAACAAATTCAAATAGAATAATACTTTGTAATGGTCATAACGTTGGCGGAAATAAACTGTTTCTTCTGGGTTGTTTGAATACCAAATCAACATGTATTGTGAGAACCATAGGTAAGTCCACAAGATGGAGAATGCAAACATGAATTTACCTAAGTCATGAACATGTTCATCAGTAACAGCTTTCAAATGACCTTGGTTTCTTAAATATTGTATCACTAACATCATTAGTGAAATGCCACTCACCAAAGCACTTACAAAGCAATACCAACCATACATGGTTGAATACCATTTTGCATCAATACTCATTAACCAATCCCATGATGAAGTAGAGATAGTTACTGCAAAAAATACTAAGAAGAACCCTGAGAACAAACGACTGTTGATGTGGTTTTTCATCGAACCTGCTGGTGCTGCATCTTCTTGCAAAGAGAACTTACGATATTGCATTACGCCAAAACTCCACACTGTTAAATAAGCAATGATACGAACGATAAAAAACGGCACATTCAAATAACCCGTTTTCCCTTCCAACAATTCACGAGCTTCAGCATTTTTAATAGCTGGAATATTTAACCAAATAAAAATGTCATTGCGTTTTCCTAAAATGATGTAAGCAATCAACCCAAAAACAAACAAAGCAATGATTGGCATCGTTTGGCTTATAGCTTCAGGAATACGCTTCAATGCGACCATGTAACCGCCATTTGCCATGTAGTGAATAGCGATAAAAAATGTGCTGATTAATGTAATCAACATAAAGAACAAACCATTTTGCAACATGACAGCCAATGTTCGTGTGCTATCATGACTAATGAATACGCCAGCTAAAAACGCTAGCAAACCAACGCCCATCAAGCCAAACGCTATGTTCTTTAGTTTTGCTGGAAATTCAAAACGTTCATTCAAATCTACTTCTGTGTTGTGATGTCCCATTTAATATTTTCTATTTAATGATTTTAGATTTATTGATTGCTGAATTAAGAATTAAGTATTAGGAATTAAGAAGAACATCATAATACTTGATACCTAATTCATAATACTATGCTTTTTTCTTTTCTTCTTTTTTTGCTGCTGAATTTTTTGCTACATAATCAGCTTGCATTTGCTTTACATACATAATCACTTTCCAACGTTCGTTTGGATTCAATTGCGAAGCATAACTTCCCATTGAGTTTCTACCATATTGTGTAATATAAAACATGTGTCCTTCGGTTAACGCTAAATTCGCATCAGTGAAATAACTGAATGGAG
Source organism: uncultured bacterium (assembly GCA_903857255.1). Taxonomy (GTDB): domain Bacteria; phylum Bacteroidota; class Bacteroidia; order Chitinophagales; family CAIODY01; genus CAIODY01. Next base: position 45,267 of record CAIODY010000091.1, on the reverse strand, counting down.
CTCCCATTGGGAAAGCATGATTGTTAGCAATAGTAACTGTTCCATCAGCATTGCCTTCGGCACCATGACAAGGCGAACAATAAATAGTGAACAAACGTTTGCCTTCAGTTAAATTGATTTTGTTTACTTCCAATGGATTTTTATCGGCATCACTAGCTTTTTCTCCTTCTGGTGAAAATTCATGGTGATAAGGTTTGTATGAAGTAGTATTATCATACTCATCATTTTTGAAAGGCAACATTCCTTGTGCAGTAGGCACAGTTCCTTTTACAGGCTGCAATGCGCTGAATTTTTCGCTCGTTCTGCCAGCACTGATATCCAGATTCTTACTTTCATCATAAGTTTCAACAGACACCGGATGTGCCATATCGGGCATATATTCTAAGCCTGGTTTTTTTGCATCACGAAAGCAAGAACTTAAGAAAGTTGCTGCCACTATGCTTGCTGTTACTAAAAATTTATTTCTCATTTTTATTTCAGTTCTATTTTTTTTAGTTTCTTCACTTCGTTCAGGATGACGGTTTCAATTGGTTGCCATTCTGAATCAAACAAAGAATCTGTATTTCAATTTTCAAATTTTCTCATTCTCAAATTTTCAAATTGCTTATGCAATTTTATATCTGTACCAATCATCAATCACCTTTGTATTCACTTCTTCAGCACCGCTTGATTTTAAAATGCTGGTTAAATTATTTACATCAGTATGTTCGTCAATTTCAATAGCAACAACCATTTTATCATCAGTCTGACGTAAATCCATAATGTGTTTTTGAACACCTGGCGCTAAGCGGCACAAATACATGAATGTAGCCACCATACCAGCTGATGCCATCAATACAGTCAATTCAAAAGTGATTGGAATGTAGGCTGGCCAACTCCAAAAAGGTTTGCCACCAAAATTTACTCTCCAATCAAAAGTATTAGCCCAAGTCATGAAACCCAAAGCAATTGATGTTCCTGTAATGCCATAAATGAACCCTGCTATGTGCAATTTACTTTCACGTAAACCCATTGCTGTATCTAATCCGTGAATTGGGAACGGAGTGAATACGTCGTAAATTTTTATACCCTTTTCTCTGATTGCAGGCACACCTTCGAGCAATACATCTTCATCGCCGAAAATACCCAGTAAGAATTTTTTACTTCCCATTTTTCTTTTTGTATTTAGTATTAAGTACTATGTACTAAGACCGATTTTAATTTTTATCACGCCAAGGCACAAAGTTTTTTCATTTTTATTTCGCTTGCGAAACTATGTGTAACTTAACTTTATCTCTTGTATTCTATCTTTTCTATGTTGCTATGTGGTAAAGTGTATTTGTATTCAATTTGCACATTTTCAAATTATCACATCATCACATTATGCAGCATCAACCGCTGCTGCTTTATCCATTATTGCCTTCAACTCAGCCTCACGAGCTGGTGTATTACCTGTAGTTTTCAATACATGCTTAATTTCAGCTACTGCAATTACAGGGAAATATTTAGCAAACAATAAGTATAAAGTAAAGAACAAGCCGAATGTTCCTAAATAGAATCCGATATCAACCCAAGTTGGAGAGAACATATTCCAGCTAGATGGTAAATAATCACGGTGCAATGATGTAACGATGATTACGAAACGTTCGAACCACATACCAATATTTACCACAATTGATAAGAAGAAAGTCCAGAAAATGCTTGTACGTAATTTTTTGCTCCAGAACAATTGAGGAGATACCACGTTACACAACATCATTCCCCAATAGCTCCACCAATAAGGTCCTAATGCACGATTCATAAATGCATACTGTTCGTACAATGCGCCTGAATACCATGCTGTGAACAATTCAGTTAAATAAGCACAGCCAACAATTGAACCAGTTAAAGTGATGATTCGGTTCATTGAATCAATATGACTCAAAGTGATATACTCTTCTAATCTTAATAATTTTCTTGTCATCAACATCAGCGTTTGCACCATTGCAAAACCTGAGAATACCGCACCAGCAACGAAGTATGGTGGGAAGATGGTGGTATGCCAGCCTGGAATTACTGAAGTGGCGAAGTCAAAGGATACTATCGTGTGTACTGACAATACAAGTGGTGTAGATAAACCTGCCAACACCAATGATAATGATTCGTGGCGTTGCCAGTGCTTTGCAGAACCTGTCCAGCCAAATGATAAAGCACCGTAGAATTTTTGTTGCCAAATTTTTTTTGCTCTGTCACGGATTGTTGCAATATCAGGAATCAAACCTGTGTACCAGAACATTAATGAAACCGAGAAATAAGTTGAAATCGCAAATACATCCCACAATAATGGAGATACAAAGTTTGGCCATAATGGTCCACGAGTATTTGGATAAGGTAAAATGAAAAAACCCATCCACACACGACCCATGTGCAATACAGGAAATACGCCAGCACACATTACCGCAAAAATCGTCATTGCTTCAGCTGCACGATTTACACCTGTACGCCATTTTTGACGGAACAATAACAAGATGGCTGAAATCAATGTACCAGCATGTCCGATACCAATCCACCAAACGAAGTTGGTGATATCCCAAGCCCAACCTATGGTTTTATTACTGCCCCAAGTTCCAATACCATAGTAAACAAAATAAGTAACGCAAAATACGCCATACAACAACAACGCAACAGATAATCCAAAAGCAACAAACCAACCTTTTGTTGGTGTGCCAAAAATACTGTTGGTGATGTCGTTTGTAACATCTTTGTACGACTTGTTACCTTCTACTAAAGGCTCCCGTAATGCTGATTCTTTAAATGACATAAGTTATTTTCAATTTGAAGATTTGAAAATTTAGAAATTTAAAAATGATTTTAAACTTTTATTTTCAACTCTACTTTTTTATTTTTTTAGCTTTTCTATTTTCAAATTTTAACTTCTTCTATTACAGAATGAAGCCATTGTATTTAATTATCAAATTTGCAAATTATGCCTTTGCTTCTGCTTTTTTCTCTTCGTGATGTTCTTCGTGTTTGCCTTTGCTTTCCATCCAAGTGCCTGTTGTTTCTGTATTTCTCACTTTAGCCAAATATCCTACAGATGGTTGCACGTTGATTTCTTCAATTACAAAATACAAACGGCGTTCATCTTCAGCATCATACATTTTACGAACTGCACTCTCTTTATCATTGATATTTCCAAATACAATAGCATCAGCAGGGCAAGATGATTGACAAGCTGTACGAATCATGCCATCAGCCAATTCCATATTATTTTTCTTCGCTTCTAATTTTCCTTCTTGGATACGTTGAACGCAGAAAGAACATTTTTCGATAACCCCCCTTGCACGAACTGTTACATCAGGATTCAACACCATACGTGTTAAATTTTCCGACATACCCAATACTTCAACTTGTTCTTGCATATTGTCTTCAAAGCTATCAGCACCATTCCAGTCCATCCAGTTGAAACGACGAACTTTATAAGGACAGTTGTTTGCGCAATATCTTGTCCCGATACAACGGTTGTAAGCCATTTGATTCAAGCCTTCGCTGCTGTGATTGGTTGCATTTACAGGGCAAACATTTTCACATGGTGCATTCGCACAATGCTGACACATCAAAGGTTGGAACACAACCTGAACGTTTTGGAAATTTGGTTCGGCATTGATATTTTTTTCCATTGTATTGAAGCCGCCTTCATTATTTCCGATTGAATAATATCTATCAATACGAATCCAATGCATTTCGTGTGAACGAATCACGTGGTCTTTACCAACAACAGAAACGTTATTTTCAGATTGACAAGCAATAGTACAGTTTCCACAACCAGTACAACTATTCAAATCAATAGCCATGTGCCATTTCAAGCCTTGGCTATAATCATGCTGACCATAACGTGGATTATCTCCATAAAGCGTTGTGGTCATTGCTTTAATATCTTCACGGTCTTCGTTTACAGCTTTAGGATTGGCTTTGTGAGCTGCCAATGTTGTTTCTTTAATTACTCTACGACCTTCGTAGCTATGATGCGTTTGAGTTTGCGCCAAAGTTGTTTTTTCAGAAGTAGCTGTAACATCAGCATTCATCGCACTTCCCAACCAAGTTCCATTGTTCCAAGTTTTGAATGGATAAGCATTTGAACCAACACCATTGCCCACTTTACCAGCTTCTGTTCTGCCATAACCTACTGCAATTGCAATAGTATCGTCAGCCATACCAGGTTGAACTAATGAAGGCAATTTGATAGTTGTGTTTCCAACTTTTACATTCACCAATTTAGTTTCTTTCGCATCCCACATAGGTTTGTGGTCGCTGAATAAACTTCCGTTATTATCCATTAAGCCCAATTTCAATGCAGTAGCATAAGAAATCATCGCGTAATTGTCCCAAGTCGTTTTAGTGATTGGGTCTGGCATTTCTTGCAACCAAGGATTGTTAGCATGTTTGCCATTTCCTAAAGCTACTTTTTCATATAAAACTACTGCCATTCCTTTTTTACCATTGTAAGTGCTACTGATAGCTGCTAAAGCAGATTCAACATTGCCACTTGCTTTTGGTGCAGATTTTTTATCTTCAGCTTTTGCAGATTTATCTTCTTTTTTTGAAACTGCAACAACTTCTTCGCCACCACCATGAACACCTAATTTTACTGCAGCATCCCAATCATTTACATCACCTTTCAAAATATTTTTTGTCCAGTTTTCTTGTAAATAAGAATAGTAATCGCTTGGGCAGTCAATCCATTTCAATAAGCTATCTTGGAATTGACGAGTTTTAAATAATGGCGCAATAACTGGCTGTGTGATACTATACAAACCAACTTTAGGCTCTGCATCATTCCAGCTTTCCAAATAATGATTATCAGGTGTGTGATAATTACACAACTTAGTTGTTTCATCCATTGATGCATTGAAAGAAATTCTGCAAGCAGTTTTCTTAATCGCATCAGCAAATTTTTGTGTAGGATAATCGTAAGCTGGGTTGCAACCTGCAATCATCACTGTACCATATTTTCCTGCGTTTAAATCTTCAATTAAAGCTGCAACTTCGGCATCATTTCCTTGTGCATAATTGGCATGATGATGAATATCTAATGTAGAACCATAGTTGCCCAACATCGTGTTGATAGCATTTACAACCATTTGAATATTCACATCGTTGCTACCCGAAACCACCAATGACGAGCCTTTTGCAGCCATTAAAGCGTCAGCAACTTTTTTCATAGCAGGCATTTTGCAAGCACCGCCATTCAAAGCATTGTATAAATCAGCCACTGCCAAACCTTCTTCAGATGGGTGAATCACCAATCTGTCATCAGCATTAGCACCAGTTAAACTCAAATGAGATTCAACTTGGAAATGTTTGCTCATTTCATATTTATCGCCCACTAATTTTCTGCCTTGTACATATTGTTTAGTGAATTCAACAGGCGAAATCCAAGTGCCTAAGAAATCAGCACCAAAACTTACAATCACATTCGCTTTTGAAAAATCGTAAGATGGTAAAGCATATTTTCCAAAAGAAGCTTCGTTAGCACTCAACATACCACTGTATGATTGTGCATCATAAGTTACGTGTTTGCTGCCCGGATATTTTTTGATAAAATCTGCGATAACAGATTTTGTAGTTGGTGAAAGAATAGTTGAAGTTACAATAGCTACACCGCCTTTTGCCAATTCGCCTTTAATAGCTGCATCAATTTTATCCCATGATGCTTCGCTACCGTTGATAGAAGGATTTTTGCTGCGATTAGTATCATACAAACTTAATACGCTGGCTTGAACACGAGCACTGGTGCCACCTTTGGTAATAGTGCTGTTATGATTTCCTTCAATTTTGATTGGACGACCTTCGCGGCTTTTTACTAAGATTGAGCAATATTCGCCACCATCCGTATATGAAGAAGCATACCAGTTGGCAACACCCGGAACAACTTCCTCAGGTTTGATTACATAAGGAATTGCTTTACGAACAGGGATTTCGCAACTTGCAGCAATTGTAGCAGCAGCAACGCTGAAGCCCATTACTTTTAAGAAATCGCGGCGACCTGTACTTTGCGTTCCGAATTTTTCATCAAACAATTCAACCAAAGGCAACTCTTCTTTAAATTCATTTTGAACAGTTGCTTTGTGCTCTTCTGTTTGATTTAATTCTTCAAAACCTTTCCAATATTTTTTTTCCATCTTTTTGAATGTATTAAGTACTATGTATTAGGTACTAAGATTTTTTATTTTTTATAGAACGCTGATGACGCTGATTTTTATGATAAGTTATGATTTTTAATCTGTGCCAATCTTAATAATCATAATAATCTGCGTTCAATTGAATTTCAAATTAGTAGTGACATTTTTGACATTCCAAACCACCCATCATCGCTTCAGTTACACCTTTAATTTTTCCGTCTTTCATGTCTTGGTGTAATTTTTCATACATCGCATAATATTTATTGTCGTTGAACAATACTTTTGTTTCGCGATGACAATTGATACACCAACTCATTGACAATGGCTGATTTTGTGAAACGATTTCCATTTTTTGAATTTCGCCATGACAAGTTTGACATTCTAATCCACCAGCTTTTACGTGTTGCGCATGACTAAAGAATACATGGTCAGGTAAGTTATGAATACGAATCCATTCAACAGGTTTACCCGATGTATAAGCGTCGCGAATTTTTTGAATTTCTTCCTTGCCAGTGCCGTTCACTGTTTCACCAACAGCTTTGTGACAATTCATACAAATATTTACAGTTGGAATACCAGCTTGTTTACCTTTTTCAACACCAACGTGGCAATATTTACAATCAATCGCCATACCGCCATCTTCCACTGCACCAGCATGCAATTTGTGAGAATATTTAATTGGTTGAGTTGGAGTATAACCCTGCGAACGACCCATGTCAACAGCCGAATCAGCAGCTCTCCAACCAATAAAGATAACCGCCAAAATGCCTAAGAAACCAAGCATTCTGCGATTTTTGTATAACGGAATTGGTTTAGGTAAAACACCTGGCTGTTTTTCATTTACCAATGAAATTAAACTTCGGTTTACTTTGCCAATCAACAAATAAACTACTACGAAAATGATAAATAACAAGGCTAAGAAATAAAGTGAATCGCCGTTTTCTTCTTTTGCATCACCGCCTGCTGTGGTAGCTTTTGCAACTGGTGGTTTATACGTTTTGATATAATCCAAAATGCCATCAATTTCTTCATCTTTTAAATTTGGAAATTGAGTCATTTGCGTTTTGCTGTAATCGTTAAATAATTTCACAGCATAATCATCACCACTTGCAACCACAGCAGCCGAGTTGTGTACCCATTTATGAATCCAAGCTCTGTCGCGTCTTTTCTCAACATCTTTTAAAGCCGGACCAGTCATTTTTTCGTCAATCTTATGACAACTGCTACAGTTGTTTTTAAAGATTGCTTCGCCATCCACCGCAGCGAATGAGAATTTTGTAACGATAAATGTTAAAAAGAAAAGTGCCAAGATTGGCTTGAGTACAGCGTTTTCCGGTTTATACATAAACTATTCGTAAGAAAAATTAGTGAGCCGTTTTTTATAGATAGCCGCAAATGTAAGTTGCGCTTTTCAATTATAAAAGCATAAAATTAATTTACCGATAAAATATTTTTACACAAAACGAGTAGGTGTGTAGCCAATTGTAGAAGGCGAAAGGCAAAACATGATGAATGTCATGTTTTTGAAAAACAGAAAATATTTTTCAAACTTTCGTTTTGATTTTTATTTTTGAACATGAAAAAACTTTTACCACTTATCATCTTTTCACTTTTTGCTGTTGCCACTTTTGGGCGAACAAAAAATTCAACAACCATTTCTGTGTGAATTTTCAAACCACAAAGTGAGAAAGAAAAAAAGCCAAATAAGAATGAAGAAAAGAAATGAGATTAATTTCTTCGAGTTCAATAAATAAAAAATAGAAACCCCTGAAAGTATTACCATTACTATACTTTCAGCACTGCATATCCAGACGGCTTGCTTGTCTGTGAAGTCACATAATTCAGCCAACAAAGTATTCTTTCCTTCAGACCGATTTGCAATTTCGCTAACTGAATCAATTAAAAAATAAAACACGAATAAAATTGTTCCGATAAAAACAACATAAAAAAAGAAAGTCCATAAATTTTGCAGGAACTCTTTCATGGTAAATTTTATTTCTTCTGTGTCCTCTTCCAAATCGAAATCACAAAACCAATCATAGTGATAATAGTGCCCAACCACAACAAATTGATATAAGGAAATTCCATCGCTTTTAAAGTGATGTAATCTAACTTTGGTGTTTCTTCGGCAATGCCAAATTCAATTTTATTTTCGTTGGGCAAAATTTGATTCACAAAAATTTTCACACCCAAATCTTCCACTTTTGCTTCCACAGGCACAGCCATTTGATTCCGAATTAAATAAACAGGCTCGGCTTCAAAGCTTTGATTGTCGCTGAATACACGGCATCGTACCGAAGCCACAATATCACCACTTTGTTGCTGAACATCTTTTCTTAAAACTTCATTGCTGATTTTTTCTACCAACACTTTTGCTTTTTTCAACTGAATCGTATCGCCCGGTTTTGCTTTATAAAATTGATATTGTTTTGCATCAGTTGGTTCGTCTTTTTTCTTTTCAGAAGCGGCTGTAACAATGGTATAAATATCACGGCTGAAATAATGTTTGGTAGATGGATTATTCACCGTTCCCATTTTTTTATTTTCCTGCACATTGGGGTACAAATAAAAATCATCCGCCAAAGTGCCGTCAGTATTGTGTTTCACATAATGCACTTTGTAAAAAGTGTTGGGCGCAACGCTGCTATCACCCACATAAGTGATGTCGTAACCATTTAATTTTTCGGTAGCATTTTTCACGAGCAACATATTTTCACGTTTCATGTTGTCGTCAAAACCTTTGCCCATCATGCCATTGGTGGGATTATTTTCTGTAAGAATTTTTTGTTTGTAAGATGAAATTAAAATGCCCAACAGCATTATTCCAAAGCCAGTGTGTGCAATGCTTGCACCCGATAATTTGAATTTTGATTTCAATTTCACCACTAAATAATTCACATTGCCAATCACCGCAAACACAGCAGCAAACAGCATTAGCCAATAAGCAACTTTGCCAATTTCAAAATACCAAATGCAAAAACCTGCAATGATTAACGAAACAATTTTTACAGGAATAATACTTTTCAAAAACAATTTCCATTCAGATTTTTTGAATCGCAAATATTGTGTTGCACCAGTTAAGAAGCCTAACAGAATGGCAATCCAAACTTGAATTTTGTTGTAATGCTCAACAGGTTTTGATGGTGGTGCCCAATTCAAATTGAAAAATTTATTGAACACAGGAATCGAAGTAGTGAAAGTTACTTGAATCACAGAAACCAGCAGCACCAAGGCTCCGATGAACATCCAAAATTCACGAGATGAAATTTCTTCTTCTTTTTCAGGCTCTACTACTTTTTTAATTCTGAAAATAATCATCCCCAAAAACAAAATTAAAAAAGCAAAAATGTTGAATCCTAATTGCCAACCTAAGCCATCATCGGTAAAAGCATGGACAGATGATGTGCCCAGAATGCCGCTACGGGTAAGGAACGAAGCGTATAACACCAACAAAAAAGTCAAGCCAAATAAAATAAAAGTTGCCTTTTGTGCATGTCCGCTATACTTGTATGCCAGCAACGTGTGCAAGCCTGCAATCAGCGTCAGCCAAGGCATCAGCGATGCATTCTCTACTGGGTCCCAAGCCCAATAACCACCAAAACTTAATGCTTCGTAAGCCCATGCTGCGCCCATCATGATACCCGTTGTGAGAGCAACGCCATTGAACAAAGTCCAGCCCAATGCAGGTTTTGTCCAGCCATCAAAATCTTTTCGCCACCAACCACTCATCGCAAAAGCGAATGGAACAATGCACGATGCAAAACCCAAAAACAACACCGGTGGATGAATCACCATCCAATAATTTTGCAACAACGGATTCAAACCATTGCCATCGGTGATGAAACTTAAATAATTCGCTTGCTTAAAAATCGGAGCGTTTTGCATCGCATCACGAAGCATCGTAAAAGGATTGCTTCCCATTCGATAATCGAAAATATAAATGCCCAGCAACATGCTACACAACAGCATTTGCGCCAAACTCATCCACATCAAAACTGGTGTTCTATAACTTTTTGAAAACTTTAAAATGATTAAGCCCAACACCGTTTGCCAAAACATCCACAACAAAAAACTGCCTTCTTGCCCTTCCCAAAAACTGCTGATGATGTAATACACGGGCAACTCTAAACTGCTATGTCGCCATGCGTAATAATATTCAAAGTAGTGGTTGTAAATGATGTAGAACAATGTGCTGAAAATGGCTGCCATAGCCAAACTCATGGCGATGAAACTCCATTTGCCTAAGTTGAAGAAATCAGTTTTTTCTTTTTCATCCGATTTTTTTTCGCTGAAAAAAAATGAAACAGCAGCAATGAGCGATGCTACAAAAACTACGATAATGGCTAATCTGCCGATGTTGCCCGGCATTAAATGTTCGCCTTCAAAAATGGTGGTAATCATAAGCTGCAAAGATGAAGAGAAAATAGGGGAATAGGAAATGAGTTGAATTCAAATTTCGGATGGGTGCAGGTTGGTGATTTTGGTTTGGTAGAATTATATTTTCTGTATTTTCCAAAATTGGTTATTACTTAAATTCTTATTAGTGGGAATTCTGTATTCATCAAATGTAGAAAGGTATAAACCCGAGTAATTAATTTTTGAAATAGGAATCACATATATCTCATCGGGCTTTGCTGGGCTTCCTTTATAGCCCAATGCCAAAAAAGTTAGAGCTTTTTTATTGACATTTTTATAACGTTCAAATTGCTTTTGATTGCACCATTCTACTTTTCCTTCTAAAGTTGTTGTTCTAAATTTTACTTCAACGAAAAATTCTTTGTTAGTTGATTTGCATCTGAATTTAAAGTCGGGCAATAAACTACTTTCTACAAAGTCATTAGAATTAGTTTGATAATTGTGAGTTTTATGAACAAGTATGTAATTCTCTTTTGTGAAAATTTTTTCACGTAGGAATTCCTCAAATTTCTCTCCTTTATCAAATGAATCGGGAACTCCACTTTTATTTTGATTCTTAAATTTAACAGTTGTAGAGGGACTCTTAATTTTAGGTTCTTCCTCGAACATTGCACCTAAAACTCTAAAAGGAATTGTGATTATGCCTTTAATTAAAATCCCTACTACTCTTAAAATTTTCATTCAGATATTTCTTGCTAAAAATTAAACAAATTTGTTCGTGATACATTTTTAATTTTAAAGGCAATTTTGTGTACTTTTTTTGAAAAGCTCATAACTTTCGAATGATTCAAACTCCTTCAATTTTTCATTTTTTTCATTCAACAAGTAATAATACATTTTTCTTCCTTCATTTCGAATTTCACCTTTACCTACCAAAATCAATCCTTTAAATTGACCACACTTCATCATCGAATATGTGTTTGCATCAAACAAATCAATCCATTGCCCTGTTTGTAAATCAACCTTAACTAATTCAAAGGAGGTAACATATTTTTCAGTTAAGAAATAAAGGAACTTATTATCAAAAGATAAAGTTGGTTGGTCAATGTTAACAATAAAATTTGTTGATGTCAATCCATCTTTAAATGGCTTCTTATCTGTTATAGTTTCCTCAATCAAGTTGTCAATCCTCACTTTCATTAACTTTTTCACTTTTTGCAAATCAATGTTACCATAAGTTTCACGAACAAAAATTACAGTATTGTTATCTAACAAAAATGGTGTTTCGTCAGCTCCTGCAAACGTCAATTGCTTTGTTGAATCATTGTTATAATAAACAACAACATTTTTGTTTTTGATTTTAACTTGAATTGTCGTGTGACTTTTTGATGTACTTATTTGTTGAAATCCAAAACAAAATACACTTAAAAAAAAGACTAAAAATTGAAGTTTAATATTTCTCATTCTAAAAAAATTGTTGGTAAAATTAAAAATCTTTCTCTCGTTTTTGATGTTCGTCAACTTTGCAACTTCACTTTTTATGAGGCAATTTTTTTGTTGCATCAAAACTGCGTAAAGCCTTTGTGTTGTTGGGTTTGGATAGTTAATAGGAATCACAAAATCAATTCAATTTTTCTGTTGACAGAATTAATCCAAACAACTCTGTTTCGACTATTGTTTTTGCAAAGTAGTGTTGAATACGTTGCTGCCACTGATTATTTTCAACAAATAAACGCCGTTGGCTAAATTGTCCAAACCATCCACATTTAAAAGGTTTTCGCCTTTGTTGATGTGCAAGGTTGATTGCAAAACTAAAGTGCCTTTGGTATCAAACAATTGATAATTAGCATCACTGGTGTTAGTTGAAGTCAGTTGAATTTTAATAGATGAATTGAACGGATTTGGATAAAAAGTATTAACCACAAAGCCTTTTCCATCATTATTCAAAATCAGCGAACGAACTGGTGAATAAGTGAAATTGCCATTAAAATCAACTTGACGCAAACGATAATACAAAATATTATTGTTAAGATTAGTGATGTTGGCGTCTGCGAAATCATAGCTATTAGCCATTTCACCCTTGCTTTTCACTTCGTCAATTTTTTCAAAAGCAAAACCATTCAGGCTTCTTTCAATTTCAAATTTATCATTGTTTTTTTCTGAAGCCGTGTTCCAATTCAACACGGCATTATTGCCTGATTGTTGTACTGTGAAATTCACCAATTCAATTGGCAATACAGCATCAGGGCTGAATCCACCATCAAATTCTGAAAAACCATTTAAGCCAAATAATTTCAAAGTAACGGTTGATGTTAAAGTTGGAGTAGTTGCACTTTGTTGCATGGTGCTATTGTAAGTGCCACCGCCCAAACCCCAAGCACTATCGCATGCAGGCTTTTTGATTAAAGTATAACATTGTGCGCCTGCTGCAGTTGAACCTACTACACCATTGCTATGTCCGTTGAAAGCCATTTGAGCGTCGTAATTGATAGTATAGTTAGTCATTTGTGAATTGGTTGCATCATAAGGCTCTACTTGATAATAGCCATAATTCAACATATCAACTATCTGTGTGCCGTGAATACCTGCGTTGCTTGGCGGTGGCGCATTGAAATTAGGTAAGTTACCAGTATAGCTACAAGCAGCTGTGGCAAAAGGATTGAACGTTGCTTTCAAATTATCCACATCCACATTGCTATTCACATTGATTTGCGCTACTTCATATTTATCTGCATCAGTTCCTAATGGGAAATCATAAGCAGCCGCTGTGGTTGAAATTTTTCTGCGAATTGCACCAACTACAAATGAATTAGATGTCGCTGGATTGCTGCTTATGCTTGCATGACCTTGAATAGCGTTTACCGAAGTGCTTAAAATTTGTACTTCACCACTGCCTACATTTAATTTTCCACTAGTTAAAATTAAGCTATCATTTACTACTAAATTATTCCCATTTGCCAGCAACACACCACTGTTAGTGCCGTTAGAAGTATTGTTAATTGCAATGGCATCAAAGGTTTCAGCCGAAATATTTGGTGCAGCAATAGTTTGAGGTGATGCGCCACCAAAGGTTACTTTACGATGATGTTGTGTAAATGTTGCACCGCTGGCTCTTGTCCAATTTCCTTTTACTACTAAATCGCCACCTGCAACGCCCGATAATTCAAGTGTTCCATTGATGTTCATGTTTCCTTTTACAGTTACTGGCACAGTCATTTGGTCAGCAGTTGTGTTCATGGTAAAAGTTGAACCATTATCAATCGTTAAATTTCCACCGCATTGACGAGCCGTAGAAGCCGCTCCACCACTGGCATTGCAGGTGATGCTGTTGCTAATTTGAACATGGTATGGATAGCCTTGATTAATTGTTGCACTCCACTCTAATCCACGATTGGTAGATGCGTTGTATTGTAATGTTGAACCTGCGATATAATATGGTGGATTGTTGATTACGCTGCCACCATTATTCATTTTCATTGTGCTATAAATTGCCGAAGCACTACCAAAATCAACTGAACCATTTACATTTACAATTGGGTAAAGGCTCACAACGCCGCTTATCAAATTGCTTCCAGCAAAATTAATATTACCTGATGATGAAGATTCAAAATCGCCACCATTTGCAGTAATGACGCTGCTTGTAGGCATATTCAAATTAATGCTCGAAGGAATTTTGAAATAGCCATTATTCAAAAATAAATTGTTAGGTGCTGTAGAATTGGTTAAGCTCACAACGCCGCTTGATGCTGAATTATTTATCGTCAAATTATTTATAGTAGTCGGCAAGCCGCTTCCTGTGATTTGATTAACGCTGCCGTTGTAAAAATAATTCGCAGCCGTGTTGTAAGTAATTGTTGAAACCTGCACCGAACCTGTATTTGGAATCGTTGCCACAATTCCGTTTGCATTTCCTGAATACAAATTTGCGCCGCTTTGCAAATTGAAAATGCCACCTGTTGAATTTTGTGAAAGAATATTTGTTCCGAAATCAATCGCTGAACCATTCAAAACATTTACAGTGATGTTGTTGCTTGTTGCCGAGCCCAAAGTCATGTTGGAAGCCAATTTCAAGATGTTGGTTGTTGAACCCGTTCCAACATTAATTGACATTGTCCCAGAAATTGTTCCCGATGTTTGTGTATAATTTTGTGTAGATGATGAACTGTTGAAAACTACTAAAGCCGCAGCAGCACTGGCTGAACGAGTAAGCGTTCCGCCATTCAAAGTAAAATCTCCGCCGATATTAAATGTTGAAGTGTAAGTGGTATTGCTGTTTGTTAAAATTGTTCCACCACTTAAAGTTACTTTTCCATCCACCGTAAAAACCGCATTGGATGCGGATGATGAACCATTTAAGATTAATGTTCCAGCCGAAACTGTCAAATCATTTTTCACTTTTAATGCCAAATTATTCATTGACCATGAACCACTGCCCGAAAACATCAAGTTGTTATATTGATAACCCGAAATGTTGGTAGCGAATGATGATAAAAGCCAACCCGATGAATTGCTTGAATACCTAATAGTACTGCCTGTAATCGTATTAGTTCCTGAAGTTGGCGTAAATCCTTGATTGATATCAATGATGCCGCTTGAAGCCCAAGTTCTCGGTCCTGTTCCTAAATTTAACCTACCATAATAAAATGCAGGAACTGTTTGTGCCGATGCACTGCTAAAGTTGAAAGTATCTGTACCAACAACTACTGGCGTAGATGCTGTTGAACTATAAGCACTTGGGTCAAAGGTGTTGTTCACTGTTATTTGTCGTGAAGGCAATGTAATCACATTTGCAGCACGGCTTCCTGAAATAGTTAGGTTGTAATAAGTAGCAGCAGTAATGGTTTGCGCCAATGTGCCGTCATAAGTAATAGTGCTGCCTGTTGAAATTGTTCCGAAAGTTGGGATGCTTGAAGATTGAATAATTTCGTTAGCATTGTTTGAAACATCCGTTGTGCCTGTGATAGCAGCTGATGATGGAATGGTGAACGTTGTTGCATTTGTTCCATCGCCCACAATTATTTTTGAATTGCTACCCAAAGTCCAAGCTGCTGCATTAGTTACTGAAGTGTTGTTGATGATGTTCCAATAAATGCCAACACCTGTAAAAGATGTAGGATTAGAGCCAGTTCCATTGCTATTGCTAAACCAATCAGTTAAATTATTTGTTGCGCCACCAGTTGATAAATAATAAGTTTGAAATGTTTGACCAAAGCACAAATACAGTGTTGATGCACCATTCAAGCCGCTGCTGCTGTTCACTAAACCAGTTGTGCTGCTCACAGTTCCCGAACTTCCACCAATACTTGAGAAGCTCAAAGCCGCATTGGTAGTGCTTTTAGCAATGACATTCATCGAACCTAAGCTGGTAGTTTTTGCTAATGAAAATGATGACACAGCAAATGTTGAACCAGTAGTTATAACTTTCCAATATTCCGTTCCAACGGCTGCAATCGTGCTGCCATCAGCTGTTCCGGTTGGTGATGTAGAAAATGCTTGAACATTGATAGTTGGGTTTCCGCTTGAGATTGTTCCTGCTGCAAATGCCATCGGATAATAAGTTGAGGTAACCCCAACTGGAACGATGTAAGTGCCTGTTAATGCAATTCCCAATGTCCAAGTGATTGGTCCGTTAATAAATGAAGTAGTTGAACCGCCTGATATTGCTGTGTTTGCAGTATTTGTCAGCGTTAATAAATTGGTAGAAGTAGTTGTCAAAATTCCATTAGTCAAAGTTAAAACGCCTGACACAGTTGATGCGCCGCCTAATGTTTTTGCGCTGCCACCTGATAATGTCATATTGTTGTAATCGCTTCTTGCGCTAACTGTTTGTGTGCCTGTTGTTGCTGCATATTCAACAGTTGATGAACTTCCTAAAGAAATTAAATTGTAAGTGCTGCTGCTAAGTTGCAATGAGGTTGATGAAGTTGAAATAATTGTTGACACCGTTCCTGAAAAACCATTTTTGTTGCTTGCTTTATAATTGCCGCTAATCACAAAAGCATTACCACTGGCGGTTCCGCTTGAGTTGTTGGCTAAAATTGTATATCCGCCATCAATCAAAGTTGAGCTTAAGTCAAGTGTAAAAACATTGGTGCCATTTGTAAATCCATTCAATGCTACATTACTATTTAATGTTAATGAAGTTGAGTTGGTAACTTGCATTAACCAATAAGTAAAACTTGAGCTGGAAATTAATCCTGAATAGGAAGATGAAGCTCCACCATTAAAAATTATTTTGCCATACCCAGTTCCTGAAAACTGCACTACGCCTGCACTTTGCGACCAGTTACCACTTACATACAAATAACATGAATTTCCTGAAACTGTTGAATTATTATCTAAAGTGCCACCTATGATTGAAATATTTCCTACCGAAATATAACTTGTATTAGCCGCAGCAATTGATAAATAAAGCGTTCCAGCCGATAAGGTTAAAGTGCCATTGGCAAAAACATAAGGCGAACCGCTTGTTCCTAAAGCTGATGAAATGTTGTAAGTGCCGCCACTGCCAGTGAATTTCACATTTCCATAAGTTACAATTGTAGTTACAGTTTGAGTGCTTGTGCCATAATATTCTACTGTTGATGCGTTATTCAAGCTGATGGTTGGACTATTAGCATTGCTGATTGATGTAGATGTGCTGCCATAAAACCCACTGCTGTTGCTGGTTTTGATGTATCCGGGTGCAGTTGTATTAATCGTAGCTGAAGAACCTAAAGCAACAATTTGTGTTGAACTGCTCAAATCCATCGTGCCTGCAATGTTAAATGTGCTACCTGCAGCTACATAGACAGTTCCTGTTGGCAGCCAGCTGTTTGTCCAAGTTGTTGTTGGTGTGTTACTGTTTTGAGTTACATACCAATATCCGGGTGCAGTCATTGACGTAGGTTGAGTTCCCCCAATTCCATTAGTGTTGGTGCTCCAATTGGCAGCAACGGTTGGGTCTGTATTAGCTGCTAAATAATAGTTTGGAACTGTAGTTACATTTCCTATTAAAGTGAAATCATCAATTCTATAAGAACCTGAACCTGTTATGTTTACTACCACGGTAATTGTTCCTGTTAAACCTGAAACTGTATTTGCAACACTTAAAGTTCCAGTGCTTACACCCGAAGAAGATGTTGTTGATGAAATTGTTCCCGATGTAATTGTAATACCGTTAATGGTTATTGAACTTACAGCACATGTTGAAGAAGTGTTGCTCCAAAAACTAAAAGATGTTACTGAAAGTTGATAGCCACTTGCTACGGAAAAAGTAAGTGTGTAAGGTGTGGATGTACTTCCACTTGATACGCCAAGAGCTTTGGTTCCAGTGCCACCACTACCCTGAAATGTTTGTAATGTTCCTGCAGCTATTGTCCAATTCGAATTGCTCAAATTAGCATCCATCGTGGCTCCGCCAGAATAATTTGGTGATGATAAAGTCCCGCTTTCAAATCCTTGCTGATAAATAGTTGCAGGTATTAATGCTGGCGTTGCACTTGATTCTACACCGCTACTCCACGATGTTCCGTTTCTTGTGAACACTTTGAAATAATAAAGCGTTCCGTTTGTCAATCCAGTTACCACTTGCGGTGAAGTTGAGCCTTTGTAAACAACAAATCCATTTCCAAAAGCAGTTCCGCTTCCATAAGTTAAACTGGCAGTATAGTTACTTCCATTGCCTGTTGGTGTACCATTGTTGTTGGCATTAGTGGCTGTAGCAACTATCATCACTTCACTATAACAACCGCTTGGCGTTGCAAATGCAACTGACACTTGGTTATTACCTGCTGTTGGTGTAACCGATGCAATATTGTTTGGCGTAGTTGCCACCACACTAAAACTTGAACCAGCGGATGTAGAACCAGCCACAGCCGAGGTTGTTCCAATGTCAGTAGTAGCTACAGCGTTGATTTGTAAAGTATTTCCGCCTGTTGCAGCGCAAGGAATATCAGTGCTTAAATAAAAATATCCTGGAGTGCCAACAGCAATAGATTGATTGAAACCTGAAAAAGTTATTGCGTTTCCGCTTGTCGGTATTGAAGTAATTGTGCTGCCCAATTGTGTTGTTGTTCCGAATGTTCCTGTTGTGTTGTAATACAATTTGAAATTCGTTAAATCAGCAGCAGTATATGTTCCGCTGAATGTTACTGAAGTAACTGTAACCGAAGCTCCAGATGCCGTTCCTATCAAAGTATAGATATTGTTGTTAGTAGTATTTTGCGTCAAATTAGCTGCTGATGCGGCTTGTGATGAAATGGTGATGGTGGTTGGTGTATAAGTCAATAAAATATTTCCGCCGCTTGCACTCACTGTGAATTGCCCTTGGGTCGTAACTCCACTTGCATTCACAGTTACTGTTCCGATAGATGGTGTGCCTGAAGTATAAGTTCCGATTATCCAACTGTAAGTTGTTGTAGGAATAAAATTTGTTACGGCATTTCCACTGAAAGTAGCATTAATAGTGGTTGTTGTAGCAATTGCAAAAGTACCTGTTGCTGCAATTTTATCACAATTGGTGCTTGCTGTGCCAACATCTGTAATATCCAAAGTATAAGCACTTCCATTAGCAAAAGTAAAATTACCAGTACTCAAAGTGCCTGCTGTGCCTGACCCTGCAGGACTAATGGTTCCTGAAATACTACATGTTCCGCTTGTAGAGCCTGTTCCAGATAATGTTGCACCGTTGCTAACAGTTGTGTTCGATGTTAAACTTCCATTCAAACCTAAAGTGCCTGCACTTACTGTAGTTGTGCCCGTGTAAGTATTTGCACCACTTAATGTTAAAATGCCTGCGGATGTTTTTGATAAATTTCCACCACCTGAAATAATTCCGCCATAAGACAATGTTTGCCCCGAAGCCACATCAATGTTGCTGCTGGTCGAGTTGGTTAAAGTTATTTTTCGATTGGTGTTTAATGTAAAACTTGATGTAGCACTTAATGTGCCGCCACCCAAAGTTATATTTGTTGTTGGTGAGCCGGGTGCTGTTCCTAAATTCGCATCTGCGCTTACCGATAATGTGCCGCCTGTGATTAAAGAACCATTGTAAGAATTTGTTCCACTTAATGTTAAAGTGCCGCCACTAACTGATGTAGTTCCGGTATAAGTATTAGAGCCTGCAAGCGTTTGCACACTGCTACTTGAGCAAGTTACTCCACCTGTTCCACTGATTACTCCTGAATAGCTTGTGGTTTGAGTACCTGAAACAGCCAATGTTGCTGACCCAAGATTAATATTTCCACCATTCGAACCACCGCCAGACAATGAAAAAACTTGTTGATTATAATTTCCTGCGCCATTGTTTGTCATATCAAAGGTGGTGTTTGCAGTATTTGAAAATGATAACGCTGTTGTAGTTGGTAAGCCCTGTGCACTACCCAATCTTACAGTTACACCATTTGTTCCACCATTTATTGTTGTTCCACCTGAATAAGTGTGGGCTAAAGAACCAACCGTTCCATTGTTCGAACCTTGATATATTACTATTACACCGCCTGCCGCACCGGAATTGGTAAGTGTTAATGCGCCAGTTCCAGTAATTGTTGGCTGCAAAGTTATTGTATTTGCGCCATTGGCATCCATTGTGCCACCGCCACTATTCAACGTGATTCCTTTATATTTTGCTGATGAATTGCTAAAATCAATTCCGCTGGCATTGCATTGAATTGTGCCACCATTCATGCTAATATAAGCCGCAGTAAAACTTCCAGGATTTGTTCCTGTATTCGATTGACCTAGGATTAACAAAGTACCACTTGTATTTAAGTTATAGCTTGCAGCAACTGTTGGTGTGCCCGTAATATTTAATGTTGCGTTAGAAACAGTGTAAGCTCCTGAAGCAGAGGTGTTGCCTGAAACCACTAATGTTCCACCACTTACTGATGTTCCGCCTGTGTAGGTATTAACAGCACTTAAGGTGAGTGAACCCGAACCCGCTTTTGTGAAGGCTGTTGTTTTATTAGAGCCATCGCTTATTACCAATCCAAATGTTTTTGTACTGGTTTGATTCACAGTTAATGTGCTATTGGCTGAAGTTGAGTTGTTAGTAATACTTCCTGTTCCACCATTTGAAGCTAATGATTGAAATGTTGGGCTTACGCCATTCAAATCTAATGTTTGTCCATAAGTAGAGTTTGCACCCATCACAATATCCGATGAAGAAGACAATCCATTTACATTGCCTAATTTAACTATCCCAGTTCCACCATTAAAATAAGTGGTGCCATTATAAGTATTACTGGTAGATGGGGTTAATGTAATGTTTCCATTACCTCCATTTTGCCCTGCAGCAAACAAAACCGAACCGCTACCACTTATGTTTCCTGTTATGGTAATATCGTTGCTTCCCGTAGCACCAATCATAGTTGCAGCAGAAGAGCTGTTTACAATGTTTGATGAAACAGTAGTGCCAGTTGCAGTAGCTACAAAACCTGCCTGTGATGTCCCAGAACCTGTTATATTGACTGTAGGAACTGAAACAGCAACGTTATTTGCTGCCAAATTTATTCTGGAAGAATTTGCAGCTGTTGTTGTATTGCAACGGATATTCAATGCCGATGAACTACCACCTGATAGATTACCTAATAAATCTAATGTTGCGTCATTGGTTAAACTATTATCAACAGGCATTTGAAGTGCAGCACTAGCAGCCAAAACAATTGGTCCATTTAATTGATAACCCGAACCACCACCATTTGCGGTGGAAAAAATGAAATTGGTCCCTGAAACATTCGCTTGATTAAATGTACGATTTGCTACTAAAGTAACTGTACCACCATTTGCTGTTTGAAAGTTAGCAGTATTCGATGAACCATCTACCCATGGTGCTAAAGTAGTGGTAGCAGTGGGTGTGCTAAAATAGTTAGAACTGGTGTTCCAATTGCCACTTAAAGCTGATGTGTTACTACCATTCCAATAATAGTTTGTAGGTCCTGACCAAGTTAAGTTTACATCATCTATTCCAAATGTACATCTACTGCCTGACCCAGATGAAGCAGTCAAACAAACTATTCTTATCCAAACATTCCCACTTTTATTGTCTAATGAACTTGAAAAGCTTCTAGAGATGGTAGTAGCGCCCCAAGACCCACTATTAATTCCTAGATCTGTAAAGGTAGTGCCAACAGTTGTCCAAGTTGTTGGACTAGTTCCTAATCCATATTGAACAGCATAGGTAGATGTTCTTACCTGAGGGTCTAATAATTGTGCTGAAAAAGAAATACTAAATGATGTAAAACCAGTTGTATTTGCAATTTGCAAACTAAACGATTGACCAGGATCAGCAAATGAACCAGAAGGTCTAATTGCTAAACACCTATCTGTTGCATTATTTTGAGCTGTTGAGGTAGAAGAAGCTGTTAAAGGAGTTTTGGCAGAAGCACAAAATCTAAACTCACCAGTAGTAGAAGCCCAAGTGTTGGAAGTAGCTGGCGTATTAGTGCTTGAGCCTAAAGTAGTTGAAGTTGCATTATCCCTTGCACTCCACCCTGTTGGAAGTGTAGTCCCATCAAAATTTTGGGTATACGAAGTGCCACTTAGTGTAACCTGCCCCCAACTATCATTAGAAGTGACAAGACAGAAAATAAAAAAGAAAGCAGTAGCTAAAAGCGAACGGGTAAGGTTTCGTTTCATGAGGATGAAATTGAGTTTAGTTGATTGAGTTTGGGTTTATGAATATAGGGTTTTCAAAAAGCAATGCAAAATTTGGTATAAATCAGCTATTTATCATCGTGTTTGGCATTAAGCAATAATTAAATTTAGCTTAAGCATTTTTACTTAAAACATTACGCAAATTTAACACCAGTCATAGCCTTATGCCAAAAAATAACAAAATCAATTGTCCACATTTTGTCAACATTTCAACGAGAAAACATAGGAGTTTTTAGCCTCTTAAAGTTTCTAATAATTTACTGAGTTGATGCAGTTCGGCTTCGGAAAGATTTTGCATAATTTTTAGCATTAATGGCTCCGCTTCATCAATTGTTTTCAATAAGGCTAATCCTTTTTCGGTGATGATAATATCTACAGCCCTCCCATCACTTTTATTAATTTTTCGGGTAACCCATTCATTTTTTACCAAGCGGTCAACTAATCGTGATGTATCGCTTAATTTCACCAACAATCGTTCACGAACCAATTTTACATTGGCTGGTTTGGGATACTGCCCTCTTAAAATTCGCAAAGCATTATACTGCTGTTGGGTGATACCGAAAGGTTTTAAAAATTTATTCAGATTGGACAAAACCCAATTAGATGAATATAGCAAATTAAGCATGGCTTCCACTTCAATAGGCTGTGGTACAGTGGATTTGATAATTTTTAAAATTTCCATATTGCAGTGGTTTTAGCAAGTTAGAATTTGTTTTTCCAACGGGTGGAAAAAAAATGCAGAAGTGAAGATAATAACTTGCCCAACACATTTGCAAATTTATTTTCTTGAATTCATGTAAACCCAAATTAGCAGTAGAACAAAAACAAAAAAGTTAATCGTTATTGAATTAAATAAGTTATTGGGAATACAATGGTATTGCCTTATAACGGATAACCATTAACTTAATAACTTTTTCATAAAAAATCATACCGCTTAATTTGGGTTCAATACTTTTGCTGCGTTGCTTATGTATCATCAACCGTTGTTGTTTAATCTCACAAAAATATCCGAACAAAGCTTATTGGCTGGCTTTGGCGTTTTGCTCATATTTATCATCCTGCTCGATTTGGGTTTGTTTCAAAAACGAAATCATACGCCTACTTTTAAAAACACTTTGCTGCAAACTGGTTTTTGGTTTATCATGGCTATTGCATTTGGCAGTATTTTATGGCTGATAAAAGGACATGAAAGCGGCGCACAATTTTTTAGTGGTTATTTAATGGAATGGAGCCTATCGGCTGATAATATTTTTGTGTTCATCCTTATTTTGAAATATTTTCAAATGCCGCAAAGTTCGCATCAGCGCATTTTATTCTGGGGCATTATCGGCGCAATAATTTTCCGAGGTATTTTCATAGGCTTAGGAAGCGCATTAGTAGGGCAGTTTCATTGGATATTGTACATTTTTGGAGTGATACTAATTTATACAGGCGTAAAAATATTTTTTGAAAATGAGGAAGATGGCGATGATAATTATTCGCCCGAAAAAAACATGATATACCGTTGGCTGAAAAAATATTTGCCTTTTAGCGATGATGTAAAAGCCACTTCATTTTCCATCATCAAAAATGATAAAAAATTTTATACCCCTTTGTTTTTAGTCATCTGGATAATTGCCACTACCGATGTAGTGTTTGCCATTGATAGCATCCCTGCGGTGTTTAGCATTACTCAAAATAAATTAATTATTTACAGCAGTAACGTTTTTGCGGTTATGGGTTTGCGGTCGATGTTTTTTTTGTTGAGTAATATTATCAAACGCTTTGCTTATTTGCAACAAGGCATTTCGTTGATTTTGATTTTTATCGGCGTAAAAATGTTGCTCGAAATTTTAAACATCCATACCCCTACTTACCTATCGCTATTGATTATTGTAATGGGTTTGGGTGGCTCGGTTTTGTTTTCGATGTTTCAAAATAATAGAAAAGAAGAAAGTTAGTGAATGAAATGCTTTGTGAAAATTTTTACATTTTTTTGATTTTCCTTCCAACTCATTTTCAGTAAAAAAATACAAGTACCTGTTTCAAATTATACCAAACAAGTAGTTAGATTTTTTTATCGCTCAAAATTTCTAACACTCGTTTTAAAATGTGTGTAAGAAAATGTTTTGTTTTTGAATTGCAAGCAACTGCAATTTAATTTAGCGTTCACAAAATTCATTTATGGAATCAACAGCATTTGAAGTTATTGGTGGAAAAAAATTAAGTGGCGAAATCACTCCGCAAGGCGCAAAGAATGAGGCTTTGCAGATTATTTCTGCTGTTTTATTAACCGAAGAAAAAATAACGATTAGCAATATTCCGCAAATCAGAGATGTGCTGGCATTGATTGATTTGATGAGAGATTTTGGTGTTGTTGTTTCAAAAATTGCTGACGACACCTATTCTTTCGAGGCAAAAGATGTGAATTTAGATTTTATGCAAAGCGAAGCATTTCGCAAAAAAGGTGGCGCACTTCGTGGTTCGATAATGATTTTAGGACCATTATTGGCTCGATACAAAAAAGCATTTATGCCAAAACCAGGTGGCGACAAAATTGGCAGACGCCGCTTGGATACTCACTTTATAGGCTTTCAAAATTTGGGTGCAAAATTTAATTTTGATAGCAACGATGGATTTTTTAGCATTGATGCAAAGGAATTAAAAGGCTGCTACATGTTGCTGGATGAGGCTTCGGTAACGGGCACAGCCAATATTATCATGGCAGCCGTGATGGCAAAAGGCAAAACAACAATTTTCAATGCAGCCTGTGAGCCTTATCTACAGCAGCTTTGCAACATGCTGAATAGAATGGGTGCAAAAATTACAGGCATTGGCAGCAATTTAATTTCGATTGAAGGCGTTGAAAAATTAGGCGGCACCGAACATCGTTTGTTGCCTGATATGATTGAAGTAGGCAGCTTTATTGGCTTAGCAGCCGTTACACAATCTGAAATAAAAATTAAAGGAGTTGGCTACGAACATTTGGGTTTGATACCCACCGTTTTTCGCCGATTAGGAATTGATTTTGAAGAAAAAAATGATGACATCATTGTGCATGGTAGCAAACCTTATGAGATTCAAACCTTTATTGATGGCTCTATTCTGACGGTGGATGATGCACCATGGCCTGGCTTCACACCTGATTTAATCAGTATCGTTTTAGTAACCTCTATTTTTGCAAAAGGCTCGGTGTTGATTCATCAAAAAATGTTTGAGAGCAGATTATTTTTTACCGATAAATTAATTGAAATGGGCGCACAGATTATTTTATGCGACCCACATCGTTGCACCGTGATTGGAAATAATCGCCAACATCAACTCCGTGGCATCAGCATGACCAGCCCCGACATCAGAGCCGGTGTGGCTTTGCTGATTGCAGCACTTTCAGCCAACGGAAAATCCACCATTCATAATATCGAACAAATTGACCGTGGTTATCAATTTATTGATAAGCGATTAATGGCTTTGGGAGCGGATTTGAAAAGGATTTGATAGAACGAATTTTACCAATAAAAAAGCCGCAACAATTTTCATCGCTGCGGCTTTTTAGTTTCTTGCAAATTATTTTAGTCAAATTTTACACCCAAAGATTTCATCGTTTCGATGTTCAAATTACCAACAGGCAATGAATTGTCTTTTTGATATTTCACCAAAGCAGCTTTGGTATCAGTTCCTAAAACACCATCAACGCCTTTTGGTCCAATATCATAACCTTTCTTTTTCAAAGCAGATTGAATTTGACTTACCACATCTGTATTTACTTTGTTATCGCAAACAATTTCTTTCCATTCGCTGTAACCACCTTTTGTTTTCAAAACACGTTTTGAAACCGTTTGATATTCAGCCGGTGTGTTTACATCTACTGTATGAGCAGCTACATCAACCACTTGTTTGGTAACTGTTTTGTATTCGGCTGGAATTACTATTTCTTTAGTAGTGGCAGGTGTTTTCACCACAGTTTTAGTTACGGTTTTGTATTCAGCTGGAATCACTTCTTCACGAGTGGAAGCTGGTTTATCCAACACTTGTTTGGTAACAGTTTTGTATTCAGCAGGTGTTTTTTCCAAACACATAATAATGCAATCATCAGGGTTTTCGCTCAAGCAACCAGTTTGATGTTTTTTCACCCATTTTTGCCCTTCGGGTTTTGTCAACATTTGCTCTGTAACTGTTTTGTAAGTAGCTGAAATGTTGATTAAACGCTTCGTTTCGTCTTTCACTTTTACTTGTTCAGTTTGCGTTTCATATACTGCTGGAATAATTTCCAAACGCTTCGTTTCGGCTTTCACCATCACTTGTTCGGTAACCGTTTTGTATGTTGTCGGAATAATTCTGTACGCTTTTTTATCAGGTTCAATCATCACTTTTTCAGTAACAGTTTCAAACACATCGGGCTTCAAACATTTGGCGTAACACTTGCCTGGCTCTGCATTTGGCGGATACAAATCGTTATCGGCTTGCGGTGCTTGTGCATAAGAATGTGCAACTATTAATGATGTTGCAATAGCGTAAATAAACTTTTTCATTGATTAAAAAAAATTTTGAGTGCCAAAGATAAGCGTTCGGTTTTATTTTTTTAGTATTAAAATTCGGAAATGGTAATCCTTATTCTTTTATCACTTTCAACACTTTTTCTTTATTACCTAGCAAGTGCAAGAAATAAATTCCTTGCGGTAAATCTTTGATAGATAAAGTTTCGTTATTGTTGATTGGATAAATTTCTTTCACCATTTTTCCAATAGCATCTTGCAAAATAATTTTTTGCAAATGCTCTTCGGGCTGCCATTGAATATGCAATAAATTATCAGTTGGGTTTGGATATACTTTTATGTTACTACTATTCAACGCACCAATGCCAGTATTGAGTGGTGGTCTGTTTACAAAGTAACAAACGCTCGTATCAATACAGCCATTTGTGGTAACAATTACAGCATACCAACCTGTTGAATCAGCGGTGAAACTGGCACTGGTTGAACCTGCAATAGGCTGATAAATATTTTGTTGATTGCCATGACAAGTTGCCCATTGATAAGTTGAACCTATTGCTTGTGCAGTTAAAATAGTATCCACTTCTGTAACATTTACATTCGGTTTATTTACTGTTAAATTTAATATTACTGATGAATCGCAGCCTAAGTAGTTGGTGAAGTGATGTGTGTAAAAGCCAGTTGCAAACAAATGTTGCCCAAAGAAATTATACGATTGACCATTACAAATAGTTTGGCTAATTGTAGAAGAAGAATTATTAATCACCGTCAAATTTAGTGTTACCAAAGTGTTACAGCCACTTGAATTAATTAACGTATCATAATAAATACCCGAGGCGGTTAATTGTTGGTTATGAAAAGTGTAAGATGAGCCATTGCAAATAGTTTGAGTGATATTGCTAAACGAACTAGAGCCAGCCTGCAAATGCAGTGTTATCAAGCTGTCGCAGCCCATATAATTAGTAAGCGTATCATAATAAGTACCTGGGTTAATCAAATTATGCCCATTGAAGTTGTAAGATTGTCCGCCACAAATAGTTTGAGTAAATGATGAACCGCTACTATTCACTTGATGCAAATGCAAAACAAAAATACTATCGCAGCCAAATTGATTAATATAGTTTACTGTATAAGTACCAGCAGTAGTCAAACTCAAGCCTTGAAAATTATAAGTACTTCCATTACAAACTCCTGCACTAAAAATAAAAGTACCTGATGTATGTGCTATCAAATGCAGTGTTATCAAGCTGTCGCAACCTAAATAATTTTGCAAGGTATCATAATAAGTACCTGACGCTTGCAATAAATGATTATTAAATAATAATGGATGATTATCACAAATAGTATCATTATACGAATAGCTCGAAGTTGGAATAATAGATAGTTGCAGTGTTATCAAGCTGTCGCAGCCTAAATAGTTTTGCAAGGTATCATAATAAGTGCCGGCTGTAGTTAATGATTGCCCATTAAACACAAAAGGTTGATTGGCGCAAGTGCTTTGCGGAATTATAGTTCCGCTTGTTGGCAAAATACTTAGCGTAAGCGTAACTATAGAATCACAATTGTTATAATTCAAAAGGGTATCATAATAAGTGCCAGCTTGATTCAAGTTTTGATGGTGAAAATGGTAGAAATTATTACTACAAATGGTGTGATTGATAGAAGCATAAGTGGCAGTATCAACAAATAAATGCAACACTATAAAACTATCGCAACCCAACCAACTGGTTGATAAAGTATCCCAATAAACACCAGTGGTAGTCAAGCTTTGATTATTGAATGAATAACTGCCACCTCGGCAAATGTGCTGAATTAAATTAGTGGTATCGGGCTGATGAACAATTAAATGCAACGTGATGATGGAATCGCAGAGATGATAATTTTGCAAAGTGTCTTTATAAAAACCTGTGGTGTTTAAATTATTTCCATTGAAAGTATAAAAACTGCTGCTGCAAATATCTTGTGTGAATGCATAATTGCTAATGGGATTTACTTTCAATGTTAAAGTAATGATGGAATCGCAAAGCAAATAATTTTGCAACGTATCATAATAAGTGCCGCCAATATTCAAATTTTGATTGTGAAACGTATAATACTGATTTCCACAAATAGAATCAGTATAGGCTGAACCGCTTATTTGTAGCACATTGAGCGTTAGTGTTATCACTGAATCGCAGCCTAAATAATTTGGAATGGTATCATTGTAATTGTTGCTTACGTTTAAGAATTGATGATGAAAATAGTAAGGATTATTACTGCAAGTGGTATGATTAAACGCCGATGCAGAATTGCTTCCATTAATCACTGTAATCGTAATTATCGAATCACAAAGCACATAGTTTTGCAGCGTATCGTAATAGGTGCCAGCAGATGTATAAGTTTTGCTATTAAACACAAAATTATTGCCGTTACACAATGTGCCATTCACAGCAGATGCTGATGGATTGTTGACAGCTAAACTCAATGCAACAATGGAGTCGCAACCATTGTAAGCAGTTAAAGTATCATAGTAAGTGCCAGCGGTGGTTAAATTGTTTCCATTAAATACATACACATATCCATTACAAATGGTCTGACTTAAATTGGTTATCACAATTGGTTTTAGATACAAATTCAATGTGATGATGGAATCGCACAGCATATAGTTTTGCAACGTATCGTAATGAACACCAGCAGTAGTAAAGCTTTTACCATTCAACACAAAAGGTACATTATTACAAGTAGTATCATAAACGATTGATGAAGATGAATGATGGATAGTTAAGGTTAAAACCAATAACGAATCACAATTCAAATAGTTGGTCAGCGTATCATAATAAGTGCCACTTGCTGTTAAAGTTTGCCCACCAAATAAATAGTTATCACAAGCAGTTTGGGTGATTGGTGTGGCTGAAATATTATTTACATGCAGTGTTAAAGTAATCACCGAATCGCAACCTGCGTAATTAGGAATAGTATCATTATAAATGCCTGCGCTGCTGAATGTTTGACTATTCAATGTATAAATATCATTGCTGCAAATAGTGGCTGAAATGGATGATGAAGAGGGATTTTTAACAATTAAATGCAGCGTAGAAATAGAATCACAACCACCACTGCTGGTTAAAGTATCGCTATAAAAACCATTAGCCGAAAGTGTTTGACTATTAAATGTGAATGTTTGAGGAGAACAAATGGTTTGAGTAAAACTATCTCGAATAGTTGTAACCACATTCAAGGTTAAATTGATAATGGAATCACAACCATTTACATTGGTTAAAGTATCATGATAAAGCCCTGCGGTGTTTAAATTTTGATGATGGAAATAATAAGTTTGGCTGCCGCAAATAGATTGGGAAATATTATTTGAAATAGGTGTGCATAACAACAAATGCAGCGTTACAATCGAATCGCAACCTACATAATTTACCAAAGTATCTGTATAAGTACCTGCGCTATACAATGTATCACCATTGAAAACAAAATAATTGCCACTATAAATAGATTGATTAAAACTATAAGTGGTAGGACTATTACAAATTATATTATTGGTTGTGTTGGTTACAACTGCTGGATTCAAATCAAAATAAATAGAAGCTTTGTTAGGAATAGGGCTTCCGTTGCTGCCCAATAAACGTTTAATAGAAAAAGTAACAAAGCCATGACTTAATGGTGGATTGGTAGTGCTATCAACTAAGTAAATGTTGGGGAAATTAAATACTGCTACATTCCCAAACGTTTGTACTAAAGGTGTGAAGCTACTATTGATTACTGTAATAGTTGAAATATCTAAATTGCTATTCAAGGTATCTTTTACTACAATGTTGATGGCTGTGTCTGTTCCTGTATTTTGAAATTGGATAGTATAAGTAAGCAATGTGTCAACTATGCCTAAATTACCTTGAGGGTTAACAGTTTTAATATTGGGGTCAAAAGAATTAAAAATTGGAAAACAACTGTTTAATGTATCGTTATAAGGGTTAGCATCTGGTAAATTGGGAACAGCAATTAAGGTATAGCAAACATTCTGACCTATTTGAGCAGCTGTATCAACACTGATTTCTAAATTGATAAATGAATTAAAATTGCTCACATTCCAAATCAATGAATCAGCACTTACAAGGGTTGGAGCTAATGAATAATAATTGCCAGCTTTAAACTTTGCTGGACCTGTTTTGAATAATTTTATTTTGCCTGATAGTGGTGTATTGCAATTGTAGCCGTTATTTCCTACGCTGTTTGATAAATCCACTGTTAAGTAATCAGTTCTGCCTGGGCGATGATGCCCAGCACTAATGCTTTGTGCTTTTACATCATTGACTACGTTTTTACAACGCATAGCAAAGTTCATGTTGAAGTCTGTTGAATCGCTAGCGGTGATAATAGAGGTAAGAACTTGTTGATTAGGACAACTTAAGAAATAAGGCAATCCAGTTGTATCTACTTTTATCTGAAAGGTATCATAGGTATGTACTTTAAAAGTATAATCACCATTCACATTTGTAAATACTTGTTGTTCGATATTGCCATTGCGCCATAGTTGCACCTTAACATTTTGCAAACCATTATCGGTTGCATTATAGGTACAAGAAGTATCTTTATCAGCATAAACTGAACCGCTGATGTTCCAATAAAAACCACAGCTATTGCTATTAAAAACACCACACAAAGGTGGAAATGTTGAAGAGCTATTTACCTGAATTAGATGACCATAACTTGGCAAACAGGTAATTCCTGTGCCAGTTATATCTAAATATCTGATGTTTTTTAAGTCAGGCAAACAATAAAGATGAGGATTATAACCACAACTTAGCTCTCCCCTAAATGAATCAGGTAAAGCAGGTAAACTAGTTAATAGATTGTTTGTAAAGTCAATTCCATATTGCCCTCCTTGACAAATTGCTGGCAAGGCAGGGATGGAAGTAAGTTGATTGTTTTTACATACTAAGTTAAAAAGTGTTGCAGGAAGGGGTGGCAAGGTTCCAAGTTGATTAAAAGAACAATCTAAATAGGTTAATAAATTTGGTAAAGTAGGTAATGCAGTTAAATTATTATTATCACAATCTATATAGGTTAACGAGTTTGGTAAAGAAGGTAATGAGGTTAAGTGATTGTTGCCACAATAAAGCGCTGGTAAAGAGATTGGCAAAGAAGGCAGAGACGTTAAAAGATTTCCAACGCAATCAAAAGAGGTTAAAGTACTTGGTAAAGGAGGCAGAGACGTTAAAAGATTTCCATAGCAATTAAAATTAATTAAAGAAGTTGGCAGATTAGAAATATAAACCAAATTATTAACACTGCAATTCAAATAAGTTATTGAATTCGGAAGATTTATTATTGAGTCAAACATTCCCAAGCCAGCACAATTTAACCATTGTAAAGAGTTTGGTAAAATAGGAAGTGAATTTAAGCTTAAATTATAACTACAATCTAAACTATCGAGTGAAATATTTTGTAAACTTGGTAATGGAAAATGACAACTACTGACGTTCAAATAAGTAAGTGTTGTAGGTAAGGTTGGTAAATTGTTAAGTGAACCGCCCTGTAAATTTATACCATTAATATCTAAATATTTTAAGCCAGATGGCAGAGTTGGTAAGCTATTCAGCGGATTACCAGATGCGATTAATACTTTTAAGTTGGGTGGTAATGGAGGTACGGTATCTATCGAATGACCACAATCCAAATAATTTAATGAATCAAAGTATTGTACACCCTTAATATTAGATTTGTTTGGAAAAACATTTGTTCTGATGGTTAGTGACCTTGTAGTTGTGATTAATGAATTTGTAGTATCCATCAAACTACCATTCATAGCACTGTTGAAGCCA
This sequence comes from uncultured bacterium, assembly GCA_903857255.1. GTDB lineage: Bacteria > Bacteroidota > Bacteroidia > Chitinophagales > CAIODY01 > CAIODY01. The sequence goes on along the minus strand of CAIODY010000091.1, from coordinate 12,858 downwards.
TTGTTTTTTAACCAATTCACAAAATTACTATCAGGAATATTTACCCATTGCGCCTTCGCATTACTTCCCAAAAAAACTTGGAAAACTATAAAAACTGCAACTAACGAAAGTAATATTTTTTTCATGCCTTAAAAAATTTGGAAACCAAAAATAAATAAAATTCTGACAACTGTTAATTAAGTTTTAATGAATTGGTTTTTTATAGTTGATACATTGGCTATTGCCTTTTTGCTATGCTGCATTTTATATTTAATTATCGCCTTTTCATTATCTCATTCAAAAAACATACAACTAACATTAAACCAGAAAAAAAGGTAGTTAAAAGCATCAACGGTGGGCTTTTGGGCTAAATAATTATGGGCAAAAATTGAAAAGTTGAGTTCAAATATTCCATCGAGGAAGGCAGCGATGCAATATTTGCATTCAAAGATTCAATTTTTGAATTCCCAAAAGCAATCTATCACTATAAAGATGGGATATTTATAGTCAAAAAAATGATGACGGAAGGCAAATATTGAATCGGGGAATGCATCAATTCATTGATGAAGCTATTTTTTGTGATTTAAAACTTCAACAAAAATTGTGTGAAGATGAAATAGATAAATTGGTACATCAAAGTTTTTTCAGAGCAGGAAAATGATAAAATCTTGAAGTACTGAAAAGTGTTTGTCAATTTTTTCATTTTTGTTCGGCTCGGTAATTTGGGTTTAATTTAGTATGCTTACATTTGAAAAATATTTTCGGTAAATGCGCAAAGCAAAAATGAAAAACCTTTATTTAGTTTTATTATTAATCAGCTTCACCATGCTTTTTCAGCAAGTAGTTCAGGCTTCTGCTTTGCATAAAGAAGATACATTGGCGGCGAAATATTTTGCTGGGTTTAGCACCGAACAAAAAATGAATGATGCACTCAACGAGGTGTTGAAACAGAAAAATTTTGATGCAAAAGATTCAGCACAATTGAATGTTGGTTGGCGATTAGCCAACAAAGCCACCGACAGTTTAAAATGGGTAAAAAAACAAATCACTGATTTTAAAACCAAACAAAATAATTACAACACACAACAGGTTGAAATGCTGAAAAGCCAGAATGGTGCTATGTTACAGGTTTCAAAAAAAATAATTGCAACTTCCAATCAAAGCATAAAAAAACTGATTGCACAACGAGCAAAAAACAAAGCAATTCGCAAGGCAAATAACAAATCGGTTGATGGATTTTTATCGGGCTTGCATTATTACAATACAAAATTTTCAGCCAATTCCAAATCCGAAGACACTTTAAAAGTGTTGCATCAAATTGATTTGATGAATGACAGCGCAAAAATTTATACCACCGAATATTTAGCACAGGTAGAGCAATTCAATTCTACTTACGATTCCTTAATGCAACGAACAACTTCTTATCAAAAGCATACGGATAAAGGCGTTGATAGTTTGAAAAAAATAATTGAAAAGCGAAAATCAAATTTGCAAGATTCAGATTTTGCCATTGAATCGCAGAAAAAAAATTGGCAATTGATGCAATCAAATGCTAATCAGTTTTTGTTTTTAAAAGGTAATTTTTTGATAGATACTTTGATGAATCAATTCAATCGAATTCAGCAAAATCATTTTAAAGTAATTGCCATTCAAAAGAAAATTTTGAAACAAAACAAAAAGATGCGCCGCTACAAACAGGAGAACCTCAGCCTGATTCAAGGCTATTTGGATGTTTCTAACTCGATGCAAACTTTTCTTTACCGACACAATGATTTGGTGCGATTGTATTCATCAAAATGCAATCATTTAAAAAAGGAATTGAAAAGTGCAGTGAAAATTTCGAAGAGAGAAAATGAACAACTGACAAAGGAATTAAATTTAGCGAAGCAAAATAAAAGCATCCGCTCAAAGTCAATAGCAACGATTACTTCGGCTGAATTGAAAATAATAAATACACATTTGGCAAATTGTTTGAAACACAACAAAGCGGTGCAACGAGCCAAACAAAAAATAAAATAGAACTACTTTTATGTATCAAGTAAATACCAACGACAAAGCGGCTGTCAGCATCGAATTTAAAAATGATGAAACATTTTTGAATGGCGAAAAAGTAGATTGGAGTGCAGTATCAACAGGCAATTCATCATTTCATGTGTTGCAAAATAATCAGTCGTACAATGCTGAAATTGTTTCAGTAAATGTGGAAGAAAAAACGATGCAAGTGCGAATCAACAATAATATTTATTCGGTGCAAGTAAAAAACCGAATGGATATTTTACTATCGCAAATGGGCATGAGCAGTGCATCTTCACAAAAAGCAAATGATTTAAAAGCGCCGATGCCAGGCTTAGTTTTGAAAATAAATGTTGCCGAAGGGCAAGCCATAAAAAAAGGCGAAAGTTTATTGATTTTAGAAGCCATGAAAATGGAAAATGTTTTGAAAGCTGCTGGTGATGGTGTAGTAAAATCGATTAAAGTGAACGAAAAATCGGTGGTTGATAAAGGTCAGTTGTTAATTCAGATTCAATAATTAGAAGCCATGCAATTTCTTAAAAACCTTTATGGGTATTGGTTTCATGTGGTGATGTTTTTGTTGTTCTTGGTTTTTATTCCTGTTATTTGGGTATTGTTGAGTTTTGAAAGCATGTATCGTACTGCGCATTTTTTAAGAATTTGGTGGGGCAAAATCACCTTGTGGTTATGCGGTTATTTTTATAAAGTGGAATGGGAAACTGAAATTGATAAAAAAAGAAATTATGTTATTGTGTTTAATCACACATCGCATTTAGATATTTTATTGCTGTTTGCCGTGTTGAAGCCAATGTACATTCGCTTTATGGCAAAAGCTGAATTGGCGAAGGTTCCCATCTTCGGAAAATTTTTTAGAACAATTGACTTGAGTGTGAAAAGAGAAGATGCAATGGATGCGGCTCGAGCATTTCAAAAAGCTGATGATGCGTTGGAAAATGGCGACAGCATTGCCATTGCGCCTGAAGGCGGCACTTCAAAAAATCCTCCACAATTAAGAGATTTTAAAAGCGGAGCTTTCAGATTAGCCATTCAACATCAAGTGCCAATTTTGGTTTTAACATTTTATGATAATTGGCGAATTATGCCTAGTCATGCACCAAAACAGGGCTGGCATTTGAGCCGAGTGAAAGTGCATGCGCCTATCGAAACAAAAAATTTACAACCCGAACAATACAAAGAGTTAAGCGATAAAGTAAGATATTTGCTGCAACGAGATTTGCAACAAGCATTTCCTGAAAAGTTTTCAAAATAATGTCCGATGAAAGTAACCGATGAAATGATTGACCGATTGAGCCACTTAGCTCGATTGGAATTTAAGAACGAAGAAAAAGCTGAAATCAAAAATGATTTGACTAATGTTTTATCATTTATTGAAAAGCTGAATGAACTCAATACCGATGGCATAGAGCCTTTGGTGTATGTAAATGAAGATGTGAATGTGCTTCGCAAAGATGTTCGTGAACAAATTATCACCAAGCAAGAAGCTTTAAAAAGCGCTCCACAACACGATTCGGATTATTTTAAAACACCAAAAGTGTTGCAGAAAAAATAAAACCAACAAGAATTTTTATTGGATTGAAAAAAAGAAAATTGAAAATAAAATTTAAAAAACGCCAACTCTTAAAATTGAAATTCAGAATAGATTCTATAATTTCTCGGAAGGAATCTTTGAAAATTTTGCATGATTTTGAAAAGTTAGAAGATGAAGTATGCCAGTAATTCAACTCGAAAATATTACCAAGTCCTATCTCATGGGAAAAACAGCATTGCCTGTTTTGCATGGTATTTCGCTCACTATTGAGAAGAATGAATTTGTGGCTTTGATGGGACCGAGCGGTAGCGGAAAATCAACGCTGATGAATATTTTGGGTTGCTTAGATACCCCAACTTCAGGTAAATATTTAATTAACGGCACTGATGTAAGCACCGCCACAGACAATGAATTGGCTCATATCAGAAACAAAGAAATTGGTTTTGTTTTTCAATCTTTCAATTTATTACCACGGTTAACAGCCTTTGAAAATGTAGCCTTGCCATTGATTTATGCTGGCATGAAAAAAGCAGAACGTGAAAAACGAACATTAGAAAAAATTGAAGCCGTTGGATTAACCGAACGCATGAAACACAAGCCCAATGAGCTTTCTGGCGGACAAAATCAACGGGTGGCTTTTGCAAGAGCTTTGGTAAATAATCCTTCCATCATTTTAGCAGATGAACCCACAGGAAATTTAGATTCAAAAACATCGAAAGAAATTATGGAATTGTTGGTAGAAATTCACCGACAAGGCAATACCGTAATTTTAGTAACTCACGAAGAAGATATTGCCGCTTATGCTCATCGCCTGATTCGCCTAAAAGATGGCTTGATTGAAAGCGATGTGAAGCAGCAATGAAATTTAATCAAACTGGTGTAGAAGAGTTTTATTTGCTTAAAATTAATTGCTGATTTTGCAACTGATAATTATGTTCCAAAGTATTTAGAAAAAGGAAGCCAAACATTATTTGTCAAAAATCTCAAAACCATCATCCACATCAGGGTTGGGGCAATGTGGTGTATGAAAAGTATAACTCAATGAAATGAAAGTGAGCAGATATTTGTCTTTGAATTGTTCGCCTCGTTGCTTGCCTGGTAAATGACTCAAAGGATTGGCAGGATTAGAAGGGTCGGCAATATTAGTTGGATTATTGTTCACATAAATTGCTTTGCCTGTGTAGGTGCTGCTCACATCATCCAAATGGTCGGAATAGGTGTGATGATAAACTTCTTCGATTTCTAACGTGATAGATTTTGCGATATTAAATTTCAATCCACCTCCCATCGGAAGTACAAATAGCAAGGTGTTGTAGGCTTTTCCTTCCGTTTCTAATGGCGGTAACGAAATCCATTTATCATCGTATTTGGCTTGCAAATCATAATACATCATGCCAAAACCAAAAAACACAAAAGGACTCCAACGGCAATCTTTTATTTTGTTTGATTTATACTTAAAGAAGTTGAACTCCATAACAGTGGTGGCTTCGGCGAAGGTGGCTCTGAAATTCAAATTTTGATATTGCCAATAAGCATTACTGTTCAACTTACTATCAAATGCCAATTGCCCTGCATTCAAATTTGATTTCCATGCAAAATGCGGAGATAAATTTCTGCGATAAAAAACGCCTGCTGCTGGTTTATAATCTTTAAAACTTGAACCAATATTCAAATCGCCAAAATAGTTGGCAACGCCGCCTTCTAAACCAACTTCATCAAATTGGGCAAACGCCGAACTGCTGCTGATAAAAGCAATTGCCAATAAAATATTTCTGACTGTTTTCAATTGGATTAATAACGAACAAGCAAAAATAATATTGTACAAACCATTGCTAATAAAGGTTTGCAAAAAATTGCTACCAATAAATTTTAAGTTGTAGAATAAAAAAGATTAACCAATAATTTGCTCGGTATGATTAGCAGTATCCACCTTTTCAATAACACTTTCAATTTTTCCTTTTTCGTCAATCACAAAAGTGGTGCGAACTGTGCCCATAAAGGTTCTGCCCATAAATTTCTTTTCATGCCACACATCGTAAGCTTCATTGATTTTTAAATCAGTATCGGCAATTAAGCTAAAAGGTAAATCGTATTTCTTGATAAATTTCTGATGCGATTTTTCACTATCCTTGCTCACACCCAACACTTCGTATCCTTTTTTTTGCAAAGCAGAATAGTTATCTCTCAAGTTGCAAGCTTGGGCTGTACAACCTGGTGTATCATCAGTTGGGTAAAAATATAAAACCACTTTTTTACCTTTATAATCGCTCAATTTAATTTCATTGCCATGTTGGTCAACGCCTTTAAAATCGGGGGCTTTCGAGCCTGCTTTAATTTTTGTCATGCTTTTATGGAGTAATTTTAAAAATGGATTTGCTAAAAAAATAATTGCCTTTGCTAATGATTCGTTCATAATTATTTGAGTGAAAACGCAAACTGTTTTACAGTTTTGTTGCCAGCAAAATCTTCAACAATTAGTTGACATTTTTGTTCGCCTTGTTGCCAATATTCATCTACTGTTGCAGTTAATAATTTATTTTTTGCATCGAATGAAATCAGCTTCCAATCATTGTTTGCCAACAATTCAAATTTTTTGATACCACTTTGTTTATCATCAATTTTAAAAAATAATTGATTGCCAGTTTCAAAATTTTCTTTTTCATTTTGCCAAATAATTTCGGGAGCAACCTCATCTTTTGTGAGATAAAATTTCCCCACCTCTTTTACCATTGCAGTAGCCGTATCATTTCGCCAACCAACCATGTGATAAGTTTTTCCATAAGCCCGTGATTCACTAACCATCAATGTTTTGGAAGAATTAGCTAAGTCTTTATTTGCTTTTATTTTTACTCTGAATTTATTTTTTGGTGGATTGTTTTTTGTATCAATAATCAATTCAGATGTTTGATTTTTAGAGGAAATTTTTTCAAACATCCGCAAAGGCACATCGCTAAAAAAAGTGTTAGCTGGCATTTGGTCGTAATAAGCTTCGTTGTATTTCAGCCACTTTTGTTGATTGTTTTTATTTGCATTTTCACTTTGATATTCCACCACAAAACATAACACTTGTTGGTTGCCTTTTTCATCTTTTAACACAATTGAAATGTTTTTTGATTCACCATTTTTCAAATTCAATACACCGCTATTTTTCATTTTTATGGCTTGATGCGTTACCCCTTGCAATCTGAAAAGTCTTAACCAATATATATTTCGCAAACGTTGTTGTTCAAAATCAATCATTCCGTTCATCATATTTTGTTCGGCAAAAATTAATCTGTCAAACACAATTTGCTGTTCTAATTTTCCATCTATATACAATTCGTTTTTAAAAATTCCTACATCATTTTCGCTACTGTTGTTATGGTCAAAACCATTGACAGCAAAAGCAACACAAGGATTTTTTATTTCGATTTTATGATTTAAAAACAAAGTATCATTGTGCTTTTCAAAATGTTTTTCCATATCAAAATCATGAAAAGCAAAAGTTTCATCCCAGCTGTAAATCCCCAATTGATGAAGGTTTGGCGCAATATCGTCTTCGATTTGCAAACCAAAAAAAGCTGGATTAATAGCTTCTTCGGTGAAAGCATCTCTCACCTCAAAATGCAAATGAGGGGCAGTGCTGCCGCCGCTGTTGCCGCTGTAAGCAATGGTTTCACCAGCTTTTACAATTAATTTTCTGACAGGAAATTTTATATCCACTTCAAAACTTTTTTGTCGGTATTGTTCGGCTTCTACCAAATCAGCAAAGCGTTTTTCTACATGATTCAAATGCCCATAAACCGTTGTAAAACCTTGCGGATGCGTAATATAAATGGCTACACCATAACCCGTGGCTGAAATTTTTATTCGGCTCACAAAGCCTATGGCTGCTGCTTTTACGGGCAATCCTTCTTTGTTTTGAGTTTTAATATCCCAACCGGTGTGAAAATGATTTTCACGAATTTCGCCAAAGTTGCCAGCTAATTCAATCGGAATATTTAATGGCGATTGAATGCAATGCGGATAGTGATTGCCATATTTTAAAGTGGCTGGCACTGCACCAAAATAGTGCAACATAGCAGCAAAATATATTTTGAAAAGGAGTGGCATTTATTTTATCAAAACATTATCAATCAATCGTACTTCACCAACTTTTGCAGCTATACAACAAACCAATTCTTGCTTTGTATTCCAATTATCAACGGCTTGTAATGTAATGGTATCAACTATTTCAACATACTCTACTTTTATCAATGATTGTTTTTCCAATTCTGAAATTGCCCAATTACAAAAATCTATTGGAGAAGAAAATTTGATTTTATCTAATTGCAAAAGTGTTCTTGAAATAGCTAAAGCTTGTTGTCGTTCATCTTTATTCAATCGTACATTTCGACTGCTCATGGCTAATCCATCGGCTTCACGAACAATATCGCAACGGACTAATTCCACTTTCCAATTCAACAACGCCAACATTTTTTTCACAATAGTTTGTTGTTGAAAATCTTTTTGCCCCATGAAAATTTTATTCGGTTGCACCAACCATAACAAACGATGAACCACCTGACTCATGCCTTTAAAATGACCAGGGCGATGTGCACCTTCCATCACTTTATCCAAGTTTCCAAAATCAAATTCGGGGCAAATCCAATCAGCAGGATAAATATCTTCAACCGTTGGAAGATAGACTACATCACAGTTGGCGGCTGATAACATTTTCAAATCAGCTTCTTCAGTTCGTGGATATTTTTCTAAATCTTTTTTATCGTTGAATTGTGTTGGATTTACAAAAATGCTGCAAATGGTGATGTCGCAAGTCGTTTGCGATTCTGTAATCAAACTCAAATGCCCTTGATGCAATGCACCCATGGTTGGCACAAAACCAATGATATTGCCTTGCAAACGAGCTACAGCTAAGGCATTGAATAATTCAACGTTATTTCTGACAATCTGCATGAAACAATTTTAAAACTTTTTGTTGTGAAAATTGAGATTTTCTTTTATTATCTTTGCAATCCTTTTTAAAAAACGTTGAAAACTACTACTTAATATTTCATTTCTGAAAAATTAAAAAAGGCTAAAACAGCCACCAAAATTTTACATGAGAAAGAAAAGAGTCTTGATTGTATCGCAAGAAATTAATCCGTATTTAGATTACACCAACATGGGCAAAATTTGCAACGCATTGCCCAAGCATTTGTTGAACGAAGGCGTTGAAATGCGTATCCTAATGCCACGATTTGGCAATATCAACGAACGCCGACACAAATTGCACGAAGTGGTACGATTGAGTGGTATCAACATTGTGATGGGTGATGATGACATGCCTTTGATTATAAAAGTGGCAAGTATGCCAGGTGTTCGCATTCAAGTTTATTTTTTAGATAACGAAGAATTTTTCAAACGCAAAACTGATTTACGCGATGAAAAAGAAAAATTTTATCCAGATAATGCGGAGCGAATGGTGTTTTTCTGCAAAGGTGCAATGGAGATTGTGAAAAAATTTGCTTGGCCACCTGATGTAGTTCATTGCCACGGTTGGATGACGAGTTTGATTCCGTTGTATATGAAAACTGCTTATAAAAAAGAACCAGTTTTCTTAAAATCAAAAGTGATTACTTCGTTGTATAAAAATGATTTTACTGAAACTTTAAATAAAAGTTTTGCCGAGTTGGGCATGGGTGAAACCATTGTGGCTAAAGAGTTTGAGCTATTTAAAAAAGCAACCAATCAAGCTTTGTTAGAAGGCGCAATTCATTATTCAGATGCGGTGATAATGGGCGATGAAGAAATTGATAAAAAGGTTTTAGAATTTTTAAAAGCGCAAAAGAAAAAACCAAAATTAGATTTCAACATGGATGATGGTTACTTAACCGAGTATGTTGATTTTTATAAAAAATTAATGGCTGGAAAATAAAATAAACAACAACTTTTGAAGTTGTAGAAGGATTAAAATTTTTACATGAAATTATCGAATTGGAAAAATAGTTTTTTGGGTTTGGCAAGTGCCTTGTTTCTTTTCACAGCATGCAATCAAAACCCTTATTTGGCAACTCATTTAGCTCCGTCAACCGATAATTTGATTGGCTCACAAACTGATTCTTTTCATATTTATGCCAAAACGGTTTATCACGATTCGTTGCCAACTATCAATTTGGCAACGCCTGTACTTGGCGCATTGAGCAACAATCCTGTGTATGGCACAAGCGTAGCAACGCTTTATGCACAATTTAATTTACCCGAAAATCAATTTAGTTTTGATTCTACATCCGTGATTGATTCGGTTTTTATCTGCTTTCCTTATTTAGGCACTTACGGCGATACCTTAACAAAAATGAATTTGAGTGTAACGATGTTAGATGCTGGTTCTGCAAACAGAATTAACAACGAATCAAACACCGTTGTTTATTATGCCAATGATGTATTTCCTTTGAAATCAACGCCCATAGCCTATTTGAACAATGTTTCGATGAAATTAAAAGATAGTGTGGTGGCTTATGGTGTAAAAGAAACACCACAATTGCGTATCCCGATTAAGAATAATTCATTTATTCAAATGCTGAAAAACCAAAGCAGTAGTGGTGCTTACGCCGATAATCCAAGCTTTCATAGTTTTTTCAATGGCGTTTATATCAATGTAACTACACCCTCAACTACCAATGCGTTGATGCAAATTGCTGCGAATGATGCAGCCAACTCGGGTTTGAAAGTGTATTATCACACTTCATCTGCTGATTCTTTAACCTTGTTGTATGGCATTAATGCTAATGGAACGGTCAGTCATTATACCCACAACTACATTGGCAGCAAGATTTTGCAAGCTATCAACACCTCAACAGGCAATGATAGTTTGGTGTATGTAACAGGTTGTGCTGGTGTAAAAGGCAAGCTCACTATTCCAGGATTAAGCAAACTAAAAAACATTATCATCAACAGTGCAACGCTAACATTTAAAGATATAAACTATCCAAAAGACACCACTGGATTATTTGGTCCGCCAACTAATTTGTTATTGACCCGTTATGATTCGTCTTCTAATTTGGGTTATGCGATAGATGATTTAATTGAAGGTTCGCCAATCTATGGCTTGGCTTCTTCTAGCTACTATGGTGGTATCAGAGGCACTGATGGCAGTTATACTTTTAACATTGCCAGATATTTGCAAAAGTTAATTAACGGTACTTATAGCAACAAAGGTTTTTTTGTGGAGATGTACAATGCAGCGCAACGCCCCTATCAGGTTGTCTTAGGTGGAGGAAATAATTTTTCCAAGAAAATAAAATTAAAAATTGTTTACACTAAAATTCATTAGGTATGTGTGGAATAGTGGGTTACATCGGTAAAAGACAGGCTTATCCAATTTTAATAAAAGGCTTGAAACGCTTGGAATATCGTGGTTATGATAGTGCTGGTGTAGCATTATTAAATGGCGATTTGAAAACGTATAAATGTGTTGGAAAAGTTTCAGATTTAGAAAAATATACCGAAGGCAAAGACGTACAAGGTAGTATAGGCATTGGGCATACACGTTGGGCAACGCATGGCGAACCGAATGACATCAATGCTCATCCGCATTACAGCGAATCAAAAAATTTAGCAATTATTCATAATGGCATCATTGAAAATTATGCGCCATTAAAAGAAGAAATGCAAAGTCGCAATCATAAATTCATTAGTGATACTGATACTGAAGTGTTGGTGCATTTGATTGAAGACATTCAGCAAAATGAAAATGTAGAATTAGAAGAAGCAGTAAGGATTGCCTTGAATGAAGTGCATGGTGCTTATGCGATTGTGATTGTTTCTAAAGCAAATCCCGATAGATTAATCTGTGCCAGAAAAGGCAGCCCGATGGTGATTGGTATTGGCGAAAAAGAATTTTTCATCGCCAGCGATGCCACACCCATTGTAGAATATACGAAGAATGTGATTTACATGGATGATGAAGAAATTGCTGTGGTTACTTTAGATGGACAGCTTTCTATCAAAACGATTAAGAACCAGACCAAAACGCCTTACATACAAAAATTAGAGATGAAATTGGAGCAGCTTGAAAAAGGCGGCTACGAACATTTCATGTTGAAAGAAATTTACGAACAGCCTCGTTCTATTCACGATACGATGAGAGGAAGAATCAACGCTGAAAAAGGGCTGATAAAATTAGGTGGATTAATTGAGTACGAATCGAAAATTGTAAATGCCGACAGAATCATCATTGTAGCTTGCGGCACTAGTTGGCATGCGGCTTTGGTGGCTGAATATTTATTTGAAGATTTGGCTCGGATTCCTGTTGAAGTAGAATACGCCAGCGAATTCCGCTATCGCAACCCAATCATCACCGAAAAAGATGTGGTGATTGCCATTTCGCAAAGTGGTGAAACTGCTGATACTTTAGCGGCTATTGAATTAGCTAAACAAAAAGGCGCAACTATTTTTGGGGTGTGTAATGTGATTGGAAGCAGTATTCCACGGGCATCGCATGCAGGTGCTTACACACATGCTGGCCCTGAAATTGGCGTAGCATCTACAAAAGCATTCACCAGTCAAGTAACCGTTTTAGCTTTGATGGCTTTGCAAATTGCACATGAAAAAGGAACAATTACTGAATCGCGTTATCATCAATTGCTGAATGAATTAGAAAACATTCCTGAAAAAGTAAAAGAGGTTTTGAAGTCGGATAATTTGATTCGTGAGATTGCTTACGAATTTAAAGACAGCAGCAACTTTTTATATTTAGGCAGAGGTTACAATTTCCCAGTGGCTTTAGAAGGCGCATTAAAGCTGAAAGAAATCAGTTACATTCATGCTGAAGGTTATCCAGCTGCTGAAATGAAACACGGACCAATTGCTTTGATTGATGAACAAATGCCTGTGGTATTTTTATGCAACAACCAAAGTGCTTATGAAAAAATTGTGAGCAACGTGCAAGAAGTAAAAGCCCGAAAAGGCAGAGTTATCAGCATTGTGGAAGCTGGCGATAAAGAGGTAAAAAAACTAAGCGAATATTCTATCGAAATACCAAGCACCGAAGAACCTTTTTCGGCGTTGCTTTCCAGCATTCCATTACAATTGTTAGCTTATCACATTGCCGTGATGAGAGGCTGCAATGTTGACCAGCCACGTAATTTAGCGAAGAGTGTAACGGTGGAGTAATTTTTAGATTATTCTGTTCTTAAAAAAAATCCCGAAACACCATTCAGCGTTTCGGGATTTTTTTTGGTTCAAACTTTCCTGGTTTTTAAAACTTGGAAAGTTGATGGCTTTGCCTCTTCACTAACTTTTTTCTACACACTCACCACAGCCAAATCACTTTTCAAGCCTACTTCATCATCGCCGAT
>CAIODY010000090.1 GCA_903857255.1 uncultured bacterium | reverse complement strand
GCACATGCGGAATATCAATTGAATTGCTTAAAGGCATGTGGCAAGCAAAACAATTATTGTTCGATTTTTTTCTTTCTGCTAAATTTAATTTGCAGTCGTTTTTGCTTTGATGACATTTTTCGCAAGCATCATTAAATGTTTTTTCGGGTGTAAATTTTACACTCACATGTGGGTTGTGGCAAGTGATACAGGTCATTTCACTTTTCATGAAACATTGACTCAGCTTCATTCTATCGGCATGTGATGCCATGATAAAATGCTCCACACTATCCGTAAATCGAGGAATAAAAGTGTGCATCACGTCACTCAAATTCATGCCCGGTTTAAAATCGAAAAAAGTTTTTTGTTCGTTTAAAACTGTAACACCTTGCAGGTGGCAACGCTGACACAGACTGACTTGCAAGGCTCTGCTCAATTTTTTTGGGTTCACAATTGAGTAATCAATATCCTTTGAAATATCCACCAATTTGCCTGCTTGTTTTTCTTGCACATGCACACTGCCAGCACCATGGCATCTTTCGCATTGAATGCCGTTTGGAACTTTCTCAAAAAAATTATCGGCACTGCCATCTGTTTGCGGATAAAAGTTGTGGCAAGTGATACATTCATTACCCACAGTGCGCTGAAAACGGCTGCTATGACCATGTTCAAAGCCTGGTGCCATGCTCCATATTTTTTGTTGCGTATAAAAAGTGACGGGTGCTTGATACAACAAATGATTCACTTCAATCAAATGCGAATTGGTGTGTTGCCCACTACCCACAATGTATTTGATGTGTTCGATGCGCTTGTAAATCGTGTCATGATTTTGCAAACGATATTCTTTTACAAACAACGAATCGTTTTTCCAAAATGGATGGTAATAAAAATCATTCAGCGTATCATAAACCACTTCGTGATTTCCAAACCGAGCAGAGGACTTTTTAGGTGTTGCCAAGTCCCAACTTTTACCCATGCCTGTTTCTATAAAAGTGTTGTAAATGTCGCTGTGGCAGCCTTTGCAGGTTTGCATACCTACATAAGTGGCATTGCTATTTATGTTTTTGTACGGACTTTCAATTTTAGTTTTGTCGTCCGTTTTTATTTTGCAGGCAACAAAAATCAAGAGAAAAAAAAGGAAGAAATATTTTTTCATTGCCTTAAATATTTTCTTTCAACTCCACCAAAAACTGACGCAATTTTTGCAACGAATCAACCAATTCAAATTGCTGATGTGCATTTTTATTTTCCTTCAAATATTTTTTCGCACCTTCAATCGTAAAGCCTTTTTCACGAAGTAAATGATAAATCAAACGGATGTTGTCGATGTCCTCTTTCGTGTAAAGTCTATCGCCTTTTCTGCTTTTTTTGGGTTGAATAATAATGAACTCACTTTCCCAATAACGCAGCACCGAAGCCGCAATGCTGAACTGCGCAGCCACTTCGCTGATGGTGAAATACAACTTCTCTATCTGAATTTCTTTTAAAGCCAATGCCTAAAATTTTTATGCGAATAACTAAAACTATTTTTTGATAAGCAAACTATTTTTCACTTCGTTGTCAGCATCAATTCGGTGTAAATAATGTAAACACCCATCAGCAAAACAAACCAACCAAATATTTTTTTCAAAATCTGATTGGATATTTTTTGTGAAAGAAAAATGCCAATCACCATTCCGACAATTGCAGCTATTGAAAATGAAATAATTAATTGCCATTGTAAAGTCGCTTTGTCGTGTGTGTCAATCAGGAAGCCTATTGTAGAGTTAATGAAAATCACCATCAATGAATTTCCAACAGCTTCTTTCATTGAAAGTCGCATGAAATAAATTAATGCTGGCACAATTATAAATCCTCCACCAGCACCAACAAAACCAACTACGATACCAGTAAACAAGCCAATAGCAATAGTTTGAGCAGGTTTTATTTTTTTACCGTTTTCATTTTCAATACTGATTTCTTTTTTTGCTTTTAGCATATTAAAAGCTGAAAGCATCATCAATACAGAAAACAACAACATCACGATAGTGCCTTTACTAACTACAATATCGTGCGTAATCGTTATCAAGTTTGGCAGGTGTGGCAGAAAAATTCTTCTTGATAAAAAAATCCCCACCACTGATGGAATGCAAAACCAAAACAGCACATTCCACTTAAATAATTTGTGCTTGATATATTGAATGGCACCGCTCAAAGCCGCAATGGCAACGATAAAGAAGGAATAAACTGCGGCTTCAACTTTATCAATTTTAAATAAATAAACCAAGATTGGCACAGCTACAATAGTGCCGCCAGCACCCAATAATCCAAGCGAAATACCAACTAAAAGAAATAAAAAAACACCGATGAGGAACATGAAATTTTATTTAATGATAGGGTGTGGTTTCATTTCAACAGTAGGGTCAAACATAATTTTGTAGGTAATCAATGTTTTGATTTTAGTAGTATTTAAGCTTTCGCAAATGGCAATCATTTTTGGGTTAAATGAACCAATCCAATTCATTTCCATGTCTAAATATTTATTTAAAGGCTGCACCACTTCTTCGGCAGCTTTTATAATTCCAGCTTCAATTCCTTTTCCTTGAAACGCAGGAATGACGCCAAATACAACGCCATAACATTTGTTGACCACTTTGCTGATTTTCAGCAAATACATGAATTTTAATTTGTGGTACCAATCAAATTTCCCATTTAATTTTTTTATGGCTTGATTAATTTCAGGCAACATGATAAAAAATGCAATGGGTTTGTCTTCATAAAAACCAAACCAAATCAATTTCGGGTCCATAATAGGTTTAATGGTTTGTAAAATCTTTTTCGCATTTTCCAAAGCCATCGGCTTAAATCGATGATGGCTGCCCCATGCAGCATTATACACTTCGTGAAAATAGGTGGCGTATTTATCTAACTCACTCTTCTTTAAATATTCAAACCGATAATTTTTATCACGGGCAATTCGTTCTGCTTTTTCACCAAATTTTTCTGGAACAGGCTTGTTTACTACATAATTAAAAACATACTGCTCATAATAAGGCTTAAATCCATAGTTTTCAAACAATGCTTTGTAGTAAATTGGATTGTAGTTCATGCCATAAGTTGGGTGAGTAAATCCATCTACCAATAAGCCCCACCATTTATCACGGTCGCCAAAATTGATGGGTCCTTCCATCGCTTCAATCCCATTTTGTTGCAACCATTTTTTTGCTGCATCAAACAATAAATTAGCTGATAGCTGATTGTCTTCACATTCAAAAAAACCTACACCACCAACTTTATTTTCTTTCGCAGTCCGTTGATTGATGAAAGCTGCAATCCGTCCAACAATTTTGTTATTCTTGTTCCTTAAAAGAAAACGAGTACAACTACCATGACGGAAAAATTTATTTTTCTTTGAGTCGAAAACCTGCTCTATATCATGATTCCAAGGGCGAACCCATGTTTTATCATGAGCATAAATTTGGTAAGGAAATTCTAAAAATGCTTTGGCTTCAGCGACTGATTTTACTTCAATAATTTGCATGAATAACAACAATTGATTGAACAAAAATAGAAAATGAAATGTGCTTTATTTACAAACGAATGAATTGTTTGGAAAATAAAAAATGCAGACCACTTTCGCAATCTGCATTTTCAAAATTCTAGGTGTCAATCTTTTACAACGACCAATATTTCATGCCTTTTATTTTGTTTCTGAAAACACCTTTAATATCCATGAACACCGCTTTATCATTGGTAATTCCAGTAAAATAATTTTCATCCAAATTCATATAATCGTTATGGTTTACTGCAACAATGATTGCATCATAATTTTTACCTGGTTCTTTAATCAACGAAAAGCCGTACTCCTCTTGTAATTCGTGGCTATCAGCATGTGGGTCAACTACATCAACAGCTACCGAAAAATCTTTTAGCTCTTTAATAATGTCAGCTACTTTACTGTTTCTTACATCACTTACATTTTCTTTAAACGTAGCACCCATCACTAATACACGGCTATGCACCACATCTTTTCCTTCATGTGCAATCAACTGCACACAACGCTTTGCCACATAAGGTCCCATGTCATCATTGATTCTTCTGCCGCTCAAAATCACTTCAGGATTGTATCCTAACGATTGCGCTTTGTAAGTTAAATAATAAGGGTCAACGCCAATGCAATGCCCACCCACTAAGCCTGGCATGAATTTCAAGAAATTCCATTTGGTACCAGCAGCTTCTAAAACTTCGTAAGTATTGATGCCTAATTTTTCAAAAATTTTACTCAACTCATTCATCAAAGCAATGTTTACATCGCGTTGTGTGTTCTCAATAATTTTTGCAGCTTCTGCCACTTTTATGGATGATGCTCTGTGAACACCAGCTCTCACTACCAACTCATAAGTTTTAGCAATTAACTCAGCAGATTCGGCATCGCAACCACTGCTCACTTTCACAATGTTTGGCAGCGTTTGTTTTTTATCACCTGGATTAATTCTTTCAGGAGAATAACCTATTTTGAAATCTCCTTTAGATAAACTTAAAGTTGAAATTTTTTCTAAAACAGGCAAACAATCTTCTTCGGTGCAACCCGGATAAACTGTAGATTCATACACCACATAATCGCCCAATTTCAACACTTTACCAACGGTGTTCGATGCACCCAAAACAGGCTTCAAATCTGGTACTCGGTGTTCATCAACAGGTGTAGGAACGGCAACAATAAAAAATGTTGCTGCTTTCAACTCGTCAATTGTAGCTGTAAATTGAATATCGCAATTATCAAAAGCCGAACTTTCTAATTCATTACTCGGGTCAATTTTATTTCTCATCATATCCACCCGTTTTTGGTTGATATCAAACCCAATTACTGAAATCTTTTTTGCAAATTCCAAAGCCAATGGCAAACCGACATAACCCAAGCCTATCACAGCTAATTTGGTTTCTTTATCCACTAATTTTTCGTAAATATTCTTACTCATTTTTCTGATTAATTAAAGAGGTTTTATTTCAAAAATTATTTTATTCTTTTCACTGTATTATTTTCCAATTTATATTCTTGTTTACTTTCTGGGCAAACAGCAATTCCATTTGCATCAAATTTTAAGCGATGACCATACTCACTCATCCAGCCTAATTGCTTCGCAGGATTTCCAACCATCAAAGCATAAGCTGGAACTGTTTTGGTAACCACCGAACCTGCACCAATGAAAGCAAATTCACCAATATCATGTCCGCAAACGATGGTTGCATTTGCACCAATCGAAGCACCTTTTTTTACTACTGTTTTTGCATATTGCCCTCGACGAACTACTGCACTTCGTGGATTGGTAACATTGGTGAAAACCATTGATGGTCCTAGGAAAACATCATCTTCGCATTCTACTCCAGTGTAAATTGCTACATTATTTTGCACCTTCACATTGTTGCCTAATTTCACATCATTTGCTACCATTACATTTTGCCCAAAGATGCAACCATCGCCAATTACAGCATTTTGCATAATGTGGCAAAAATGCCAAACCTTAGTGCCAGAGCCAAGTTTAGCGGTTTCGTGAACGTATGATGATTCGTGTATGAAAACTTCTGAATTCAAGTTATTGAGTTATTCGGTTATTAAGTTATTCGGTTATTAAATAAAATTAATTATGTTTTTGCAACCTATTAACCTAATAACTTATTAACTTTTAACTCTCTAAAGATGAATTGCTTCGCCATAGGCTGCAGCTACGGCTTCCATAATTGCTTCCGACATCGTTGGATGAGGATGAATCGTATGTAGGATTTCATGCCCATTGATTTTAGAATTTCGTGCTACTACAATTTCAGCAATCATTTC
>CAIODY010000089.1 GCA_903857255.1 uncultured bacterium | reverse complement strand
AACTGAACTAATTCCAACATAGCAAGAAACACAAAAACCGCATGAATTCTATCCTGACAAACTTCAAACATTTTTTCAAAAGGTGTTTCTTTATGATGCCGAGTTAAGGTTTGCAAATAAATTTTTGAATCTTCTAAGCTATAATTATAGCGCACAACCGTGTGCTGAACTGGCGTTGATTGGGTATTGAATCGTTGAATAACTTTATCAAACGATTTTAATAATTTGAATAAAGTAAGCGAATGAATTTCATGTTCAGTGTTGTGTAGCTCTGCAATTTGCGCCAATTCGGTAGTTAAGTTGCCACGTTTTGTTTGACGTAAACGAACCTCTTCCATCGTTTGCAATTCAGGCAGCGTAGCCTTGAAACGCTTGTATTCAAGCAGCTTTTGAACTAATTCAGTCCGTGGGTCAATGTCATTTCCAAATTCATCTTTCTCTTTTCGAGGCAACAACATTTTGGCTTTTATCTTCATCAAAGTGGCTGCAAACAAAATGAATTCGCTTGCCATTTCAATATTCATTTCACCCATTTGATGAATATAATCCAAAAAATCTTTTGCTAATTTGGTGATTGGAATATCCTGAATATCCAATTCATCTCTTTCAATAAAGAAGAGTAATAAATCGAACGGACCTTCAAACTGCGGTAATTTTATTTCGTATTGATTTGCCACAAGGCTGCAAATATAAAGATTTAGGCAACATTACAAGCGGCGCAAATATCTTTCTTCTAAAATTTTGAAGTGATGGTTTTGATGACCAACTATAATAAAGCCGATAGCTCTTACTGAAATTTCATTTCCATTTGCTTTGCCAATTCGCAATAAATCTTGTTTATCTAAATTCTCAAATAATACAATGGTAGAGGCTCTCACAGCTAAAAATTCTTCTAAAATACCTTGCAAAGTCCGTTTTTCGGCTTTACAGTTTTTGGCATAATCATTTTCTTCAAAACCCGGCAAGCCTTGCTGTTCGCCTCGTGCAATGCACAATGCACGATAGGCAAATATTCTTTCGCAATCAATTAAATGCAGCAGCAATTCTTTCACCGTCCATTTATCAGGCGCATATTGATAATTTGCAATGGCATCATCCAATTTAAAAAATTCAGTTTGAAAATTTGTTTTGGTTTTTTTTAATTCCACGATTAAATCAGTTGAAGAAACTGTATCAATGTAGGAATGATAATAAGTGGAAGATTCGTTGGGCAATGGTTTCATAGCAAATTGATTTTTGTTGAAATTCAAATATAAATCTAAACACCGATTGTGAATAAAAATTGTGAAGCCTATCTTTACTTTTTTGTTTTACAAATGACTAATCGCAAATTACCAATGACTAATTCATTTTCTTTCAAAGCCAATGTGGTAGATATTTTCAACGAAAATATTTTTTCAGCTGAAATAAAAATCGAAAATGGAATCATTCAAAAAATAATTCCAATAGCTGATGATAAATCGTTGCCCATCGCCATGCCTGGCTTTATTGATGCCCATGTGCATATTGAAAGTTCAATGTTATTGCCCAGCGAATTTGCACGATTGGCGGTTGTTCATGGCACAGTTGCAACTGTAAGCGACCCACACGAAATCGCCAATGTATGTGGCATTGAGGGCGTAAAATACATGATTGAAAATGGGAAAAAAGTACCGTTTCATTTTTGTTTTGGTGCGCCAAGTTGTGTGCCAGCCACAATTTTTGAAACTGCAGGAGCAGCTTTGGATGCGACTTTGGTAGATGAATTATTGCAATCGCCCGATATTTTTTATTTGAGTGAAATGATGAATTTTCCTGGCGTTTTATTCAATGATGAAGAAGTTTTGAAAAAAATAAATTCTGCAAAAAAACACAACAAGCCTGTAGATGGTCATGCGCCTGCATTACGAGGCGATGATGCACGAAAATATTTTGCTGCAGGCATTTCAACCGACCATGAATGTTTCACTTTTGAAGAAGGGTTAGAGAAAGCAAATTTGGGTGTGAAGATTTTAATTAGAGAAGGAAGTGCAGCAAAAAATTTTGAGAATTTGATTGATTTGATGATTACGCATCCACGGCAAATTATGTTTTGCAGCGATGATAAACATCCTGATAGTTTGGTGGCTGGGCATATTAATTTGTTGGTGAAACGTGCTTTGGCTAAAGGTTTCGACTTGTTTGAGATTTTATATGCCGCTTGCATTTTGCCGGCATTGCACTACAAAATTCCAGTTGGTTTGCTTCGTGAAAATGATTCGGCTGATTTTATTTTGATTGATAATTTTCAAAATTTCAACATCAAAAAAACTTTCATCAAAGGAAATTTGGCGGCTGAAAATGGCGTTTCAAAAATTGAAAGTGTGCAAGAAAAAATCATCAATAATTTTTTCAGTTACGAAATTTCTAAAGACGAAATAATGGTTCGACAAGCTCACCATGACGGTCATCCTAAGCCTGTCGAAGGACGAAAAATAAAAGTCATCGAAGCATTCAACGGACAATTAATAACACATGAAATACTTTGTACACCGAAGTTACAAGGCGATGAAATCGTGAGTGATGTGGAGAATGATGTGTTGAAAATTGTTTGCGTTAATCGTTATCAAAAAGCAAAACCTGCTGTTGCTTTTATTAAAAATTTTGGATTAAAAACTGGCGCAATTGCAAGTAGTGTTGCACATGATAGCCACAATATTATTGCTGTTGGTGCAGATGATGATTCGGTTATTCAAGCGATAAATTTATTGATGAAAAATAATGGCGGCATTTGCGCCGTAAATCATTCCGAAGAAAAAATATTGCCTTTGCCTGTTGCAGGCTTAATGAGTGAGCAAGATGGTTATGCTGTTGCAAAACAATATTCCGAGATTGATGCGTTTGCAAAATCGTTGGGAAGCACATTGGATGCGCCTTTTATGACTTTATCTTTTATGGCTTTGCTTGTGATTCCAAAATTAAAATTGAGCAATAAAGGGTTATTTGATGGAGAAAAATTTGAGTTTACCAATTTGTAACATCAGTTACCAAAACCACCTGCTAAAGATTTTTATCTTTGCCCAATGAATTATTTTACCGCTACATTTCTTTGTCGTTGTCCACGTTGTCGTCAGGAAAATTTATTTCATCATTCTAATCCTTATAATTTCAGTAAAAAAATATTAGACATGAAAGATGAATGCTCTACTTGTCATCAAATTACAGAGCTGGAAACTGGCTTCTGGTGGGGCACTGGCTATATTAGTTATGGTTTGGCGGTGATTATTTCTGCCTTAAATGTAGTTTGGTTTACACCAATTTTTCATTGGGCAACCATTTATAGCGTATGGGGATTTTTATTTGCCAATGCAGCCGTATTAGCTATTTCAATGCCTTGGTTAGTAAGATTTTCAAGGGTTTTTTATCTGAGTTTTTTTGTGCAATACGATAGTAGTTTCAATAAATAATTATAATTCAAGCACCATCAAATTTTCAATTTCAAGCTATTCAATAGCAAAGCAGCAATAACCAACATTACAGCCAACGCCACCACAGCCCATTCCAGCTCATCACCGAATTTTACGAAAAAAGTTTTGTCGTAAAAAAGTGGTGCTTTTATTTTCACTACAGCCTCTTTCCAATAATCAGTTTTTTGCAAAATATTTCCTTTGTTATCAATCACACCACTGATGCCCGTGTTGGCGCATTGCAATACATATCGCCGTGTTTCAATTGCTCGTAATCGAGCATATTCAAAGTGTTGCACATGCCCAGGCGTATTGCCCCACCAACCATCGTTGGTAATAATCAATAAAATGTTGGCACCATTTTTTACAAATTTTGAAACAAAACTTCCATAAATTGATTCATAACAAATCAATGGTGCTATGCCAAAATTGTTGACATGAAAAACTGTTCGTTCTTCCTGTGTACCAGTGTTGTCGCTCACTCCGCCCATGTTAATCAACAACGGTTTTAAAAATTTAAAGAAGCCAGGATAAGGCATTCGTTCAACACCCGGCACCAATTTCGACTTGTAATATTTTTGAACAGTTTTTGTAGAATCGAGCAACAAAGCAGTATTGAACATGTCAACAAACTTGCCCGTTTTACCAAATGCAGATGCAGAGGGTGTTTTGGGCGAATCGTATTCTTCTAATATAGTTGAACCAATAACCATGCTTACATTTTTATGTTGTTGTAAAAATTTGCGAATCGGAATAATTTGTTCGTCATTTTCAAAATGATGCCACCAAATGCCCGATGGTAGCGCAGTTTCGGGTGCAACTAAAATTGTAGATTGTGTAGAATCAATATTTTTTTCAGCCAAACTCAAAAATTTATTCACTTGATTTATTTCTGTGCCTTCGTTAAATTTTTCGTTGTAAGGGTCAATATTGGGTTGCACCAACACAAAATTTTTCGTTTCTCTTTTTATCGCTGCTTCGTTTTTTTGATGCGTATATTGAATGATGAATGAAAACAGTAAAGGCACAGCCATAGCGGCAAATGGTTGAATCCAGCGACTAAAAAATGGTTTGTTTTGATTTTGAAAAATGGCCAAATACAAACTGATATTGCATAACCAAATCCAAGCTGAGCCACCTAAATGCCCAGTAAATTCATACCATTGCACCCATTGTGGAAACGATGCAAAACCATTGCCCAGCGTAAGCCAAGGCCATGTAAATTCCCAAGTGAGATGTATTTTTTCAAACGCAATAAAAAAAATGGGAAGCGCAAACCATTTTGTTTTTTGTGGCAATTTATTTTGTAAAACATAAAACAAAAGAATGGGAAAACTTTGCAGCAAAGCGTTTAAAACTATTGCTGCTGCTGCACCGCCAGCCGATGCATTCCACACCCACCAAGTAGTGCCAATGTTCCAAATCAGCAATGTCCAATAAATTCCAGCCCAAGCAAAACTGTTTTTTTTGCCTTTGCATAATTCTAAAGCATACAACATCGGAATAAAAGCAACAAATAGCAAAGCCGCTGTGGGCAAAGGACACCAGCTCAAACACAATAAAATTCCGCTAAGTGCGAAAAGAGAAAATATTTTTTTGTTCATAAAAATTGAGGCGTAAAAATAGTTGGATTGAGAAGAAGAAAAATTTTATTTCGCCAGTTTTACAAATTGTTCATACTTATTTTTCCAACCTTTAAATTCATACAATTCACTTAATGAATGATTGTGCCACACAGCACAAAACTCGCCATCCACTTGCTTTACAGCATTGATGATTTGTTTTGTTTGCCGCCACATTTCTTCATCGCTTACTTTTTGAAATTCTTGAAAAACTGTTTCCATCCAACAAAATGGATGAATAGTTAAATCAGTTTCTGTTTCATTTTTTAAATCGTACCAATGAAATGAATTACAAATACCAGCTCTGAAACCTGCTGTGGTGGCGTAACCCATCGTGTAATCATTTTTGATGTCGAGTTCAATTAAACGATGATAAGTGTTTGGAAAATGTAATTGAATAAAATGTTGGCGGCTATCATTTACTTTTTTTTGCAACAAATTTTCTAACACTTTTTTTTCATTTTGCAATAATTCAAAATTGTAGTTTGATTTTACTGATGGATGTAAACCTATATCTGCTGTAGTCTGCAAGCGATTGATTAATGTTTTAAAATTGGTATTTTGCAAATCAATATTTTTATCAACGCCATCATAATTGCCACAATGAAAAAAATATTTTGCTCGTAAATTATTTTGCTGATGCACATTTTCCAATTCGTCAAACACATCAAACGGGTCTTTTTCGTTTTGAAATAAAACTGCAAAACGCATTTTTATTTCAAAGAAATTTCCTTTCAAAAAATCTTTTGCAAAACCGCCAATTGTTTTAAAATTATTTCTTCCTTTAAATGCGAAAGCCCTGTCTACATCAATGGTTGGAGTGAATTGATAATTTCGTTTTTGAAATTTTAATTCAGGAAAATATTGTTGCAAAATAGTTTTTAATTGCATCACCCATTGATTAATAATTGGCGTTTGCAAAAGATTGGAACGAAATAAAATGCTATGCTGATGCTGGAAATTTTCATTGCTATATTCTTCATATCGAGTCAATAAAAAAAATGAAGCGGCAAAAATATCAAAGGTGAATGGTGAATGGTGAATGGTGAATGCTTCATCAATAGTAAGTTTTAAATAGTTTTCGGGATTGATATTTTTTTCAAACAACAAATCAGTGGCAGCAAAAAACAACTCGTTGTTCAATTTATCTTTTGTGTAAGAAATTTTTGTACCTACAAAATTGTTGAAATAATTTTCATCGTGTGTTATCTCGAAATCTAATCCCAATAAGGTTTTCAGCAAAATCGAAAAAGTATATTTAGCTCGTGATGATGGTTGCGATATGTAAATGAGAATTTTATTCAAAAAAAAGAGAATGAGTATTTTGATATTTCTGCAACCAAGTTACGATGATTTCAAAATACTCATTCTTTTATAAAACAAAATATTAAATGCCAATGGCAAGCACTTCAAATTTCAATGTTCCTGCTGGAACAATAATTTCAGCTACTTCGCCAACATGTTTACCTAACAAACCTTTACCAATAGGCGAATTCACGGAAATTTTTCCAGTTTTCAAATCAGCTTCTTTTTCACTCACCAATTGGTAAGTAATTATTTTTTTATCCTTTAAATTTTTTAATTTCACATTGCACATCACCGATACTTTTGAGGTATCAATCGTGCTCGAGTCCATCACACGAGCAACGGCTAACATTGCTTCTAATTTTGCGATTTTCGCTTCTAAATGTCCTTGTGCTTCCTTAGCTGCATCATATTCAGCATTCTCACTCAAATCGCCTTTATCACGAGCTTCGGCAATTTGTCGAGCCATATCTGCCCTTCCCTTTTTTCTTAATTCATTTACTTCGTTTTTTAAATTTTCAAATCCTTCAGCTGTTAAATAAGTATATACCATGTTGTTTTGTTTTGTTCTGTAAAAAATAAACAGGGCATATCTTTTTAGATACGCCCTGCTTGATGCAAAAATAAGAAATTTAAAATTAGTTTTTTGAAACTACAATCTTTTTAAAAAGAGAAGACTTGCTCTGGTTTTTTATTTCTAATAAATAAAGTCCGTTGTTGAATTTGGCTACATCAAATGTTTCTTGTTTCAAGCCAACAGAAGAATATTCTTTTTCTGTATTGAATAATTTTTTTCCTGTTACATCATAAATAGTAAAATAAATTTTATCAGATTGATTCAAATTGAAATTTATATTTACTACACTATTTGTTGGATTTGGAAAAACATTGAAATTATCAGCGAAATTAACTGTATTTATTCCCGTAGATAAATCAATCGTTTTACAAAAAGTTGAAATACAACTATTAGCATCGGTAGTTTTCAAACACATGTTATAAGCAATTGGTGATGTAATTGCAATTACTAATGGATTTGAGGAAGAATTCGTTAATAAACTTCCTCCATTTAATGTCCAAGTAAAGTGGGCAACGGTTTGGTTACTCCATGATGTGAATTTAACTGAATCAATGGAAGTAGTTCCATTAATGGTATATTTAAAACTATCCCTACAGCCTGTATATTGCGTTTTTAGCTTAGACGATAAACAACCGAAACTGTTTTTAACAGTTAATGTAATAGAATCACGTGTGTAATTTGATGTGTAGGTGTGCGACGCATTAAATGACGATGAATCAATTTTTCCATCCCCCCAATTCCAATAACTTTTAATAAATGTACCTGAAGATGTATTAGTGGCAACAACATTACTACCACTAACAGTATACGTGAAATTGGCTGATAAAGAGCCTGGCGTAACGTATATAGAATCTTGATAAGAAAGTACACAAGAAGTAACTGTATCAGTAATTGTTAATTTCACTAAATAAGTTTTACAAAATATTGAGTAAAAATGTCGGGGATTTTGAACGGAACTTCCTGAACCATCACCAAAACTCCAATTATACAATAAATCATTTCCACTTGAAGTATTTGAGAAAGCAACTGTATCAACTGACATTGCCCACGAAAAATTTGGTTTGTTTAAGTAAACAAGTTTAGTATAATTATTCACACACCCAAAGGAGTCGGTTATTCTCAAAGATACATTTGTGTTTGCAGTTGGAAAAATCGAATCAATAAAATTTGAACTATGATTGAATGACCATAAGTAAGCAGGTAAAGTAGTATTAGATGATGAAAGAATTACTGGATTAGCAGTACCGTTACAATAAGAAGGCGATGAAGACTGAATTGTAGTAATAGGCAATGCCAGCACTGTAATAGTAATAGAGTCACTTCCTGAACAAACACTAGCACTATCTACAACCACTTTGTATTTTGTAGTAACAGTTGGTGCAATTGCTACTGAATCTTTTGTTGGTAATGTTGGTGTCCAAGTGATAGAATATTTTGAGGTATTTCCATACTTGCTTCCAATATACAACCATGTATTTTTGCCTTTGCAAATAGAATCATTGTTTGTTGTTGCAATATGGATATTTAGGTTGCATTGAGCTAACAGAGCATTGTAACCAATAAAAATCAATAAGAAGAATAAGTATATTTTTTTCATGCAAAAGAATATTATAGTAATTAAATTATAAAGCTATCGAAACACCAATTGAATGGGTGCCAAAGAATGGATTTGTAGTTCTGTATGAATAATCAATCCCTAATTTTGGACCATCTTTTTTCAACGGGACAATAAAAGTAAATCCAGCACTTACACCAGTATAAACATTTGTATGAACCTGTGTGTTACTTAACATTCCTGCTTGGTATCTATAACCTGTATGAAGCATAAACATTTCTCGATAGCAATATTCGACACCAATTCCATATTGGTCTGCAGAATATGAATTTGAAATGAATGCAGCATCAATCGTCAAACGATGCATAAAATAATTTTCATCAATTTTATTAAATTTAAAATCATAAGCACCCCCAATATTTAATTGAGACGGTAATTCAAATTGTGCTGTTCTCATTTGTTCCACTTGTGTATATCCACCTCCTTGTGATGCGCCTGTAAATGAAATACCATCACCGCCAAATCCCATACCTACACCTACATTGCGCAATGAAATACCAAAATGAATTTGAGGTTGGGCAACAGGCGTATATTGAATACCAGCATCCAATGCTAACCCTTGCGCTTTTGCATTGGGAATTTGCTCTGAAATACCGGTGATACCAAACCCACCTTGAATAGATTGCGAAACTTTTTTAGAATAACACAATGAGAAATTATAATATTGTGGTTTAAAAGTACCCAAAGTAGCTTGACCATTCACAACATCTGGAACTCCAGTTGTAGTAATAGGAATATCTCCAAATGACATCCCTAACAAATTAATGCCTAAAACACCGCCGTTTTTTCCAAGTTTTTGAGCAAACGCTAAGTCACTAACTCCAATGTTTGCCCCTTGTAATTGCAACCAAACATCTTTTGTGAAACTCACTTCAGTGTTCTCTGCGCTTGACAAGCCAGCTACATTTAAGCGCATAGCTTCAATACCATTTGCATTCGCAAAATTAACCCCACCCCACCCCGAACTTCGGGCAAAAGGATTAATCAATAATTCATAAGCACCTGCCTGCCCTGCTCTATCTGGATTTCCAGCATATAATGGCTGCCCCAAAAACAATGTACCAGATAAAACCGTTAATAATAATCGTTTAATTTTAATCATATAATTTCAGATTAATTACAATTTTGATATTGAAATAAAATTTAGAAGGTATTTAAATCTACTTGACGCATAACTCCAAACCATTTAATAACTTTTTGAGCCGATTCATTTTGATTTTTTCCCAATCCAGTTGCGGATATATGAATTAAATAAAGCCCACTGGAAACAGGAACATTTGCACTATTTTTCAAATCCCACTCTTGATAAGTTGGTAATTCAGTATCTCTATTATATTGCCGAATTAAAGTTCCATCAACTGCGTAAATCGTAATTGTGCATTTTTGGGGTAGGTTAGTAATTCTAACTTTGGTATCCAATGAACCCGATTCGTAAGTTGAATAAGCATAATAAGGATTTGGAACAACATTTATAAGGTCTAATGCCGATTTAGCAGAATCCATAATATTAGTCTCAACAGCCAATCCCTTCATACTAAAATTATATTTTGGATAAGTAGGGTATTGATTGTTATTACCATAATTCGCTTTACAATAAGGTTTTGAAACTCTTACTTTTAATTTTAAATCGGCTGGAATAATTCCTTCTTTAGCTGATTTTAATGGGAATAAAGGAACTGGTGCTCCCACCCATACTACTTTATTAAAGATATCAGATGGTTTCAATGTAGAAGTCGGGAGATTTTGCAAAGCATTTGCGATATATGATTGTTGGTAGTTTATATCATCATTGTATTCTGAATTCATGATGTAAATATAATGTCTACCGCCATAAACTAATCTTGAAAATACAGTATTAAATAAACTATCAGTTGGATTCCACAACATATCATCACCATTATTTAGTGGCAAATGGCTATCCTCACCAAAAAACATATTTAATCGTTGACCAGTTTCAACATTTATTGCATAGCCAGGAAACCAACTTAATCCAGTACTTGGATTGCTTGAATTATCATACTGCGGACTACCATCTGCATTAACAGCATTATAATCTACCCAAGATAGATGTTTTTTACCAATTAATCTTTTCGTCAAAGGTTGATGAGGATTAGTTTCTACAACTGCGCATCTTGTCCATTTAGATTTATCGCTTGTAAAAACAATATCAAAGCTAAAAATATCACTAAGTTTATGATTATTTGCCACATTCGATTCGCTTAATCCTGGTAAAACAGCTTGGTCAATAATTGCTTCCGAATCAGATGGAACAGAATAAACACTTGCTTGACAAAGTCTATATGGTGCCCATGTTCTACCCGCAATTTTTTCAAAATCTTCATTTCTATCAATTGGGTCACAAGAAGGTGCTGAACCATTTGACCCAGGAATAAAATTATAATCACCCGTTACTATATTAGGTTTTTGTGGGACATAAGAGCCAGAACGTATCCAATTATTTGGTGCATCTCCTTCGCCATCAGCGGTTGCAGGATTCGTATAATTATACCAAAAATTATTTTGATTTGCTGCTTCAAAAGCCCAACTGATTAAACCATTATTTGGTGCATACTCAACTACGTTAGTAATCGAACCACTTTGTCTAACATCCATCTTGGTACCAGGAAATGCAGATTGAGCAATATTTACAGAGAAGCCCCAATCGGCAAAAACTTGGTCAACGGAACTGGAGATATCTTTTAGAGCGTAACGTGTTTCACCGGTAGTATTATTTACAATTTTCCAATATCCTTTTGTGTTTACGCTATCATCCGCATTTCCAGAAATCGAGTAAATAGAATCAATCAAATAAACATCATAATCATTAGGTTGAACATTTTTAGGGTCTGTTACAGATACAACAAACGGTCCACCCAAAGTATCATATTGTAATTGGTCTAAATGATTATTGGCTAAAATACTGCTAATTGAAGTTTGTGATAAATTCAAGAAATTTGTTCCACAACCAAAACCTTCCAACCTTGTAATAAAAGGACCATCTCCATATTTTGAATGTAAAACAGTTCCACCTCTTTCTGGCGTTACAATATGAGGAATACCAGAATAAACTTTTATGTTTCTACGGCTCGACCTATAAGGTGTACTTTGAGATGTTGGGTCATTTGACGCAAATTGCTTATAATTATTGTAAGCATAAGCAATAACCATGAAATAATAGGTTTGATGATTTACCAAAGCATTAGTACCCGACGCAAAGGCATCGGTTTTAATATCAAACGTATGCTTAAGCCCCAAATCACCGCCATCAACTTCCAATGTTGGTACGTCAGCATTTGTATTATTATCATGTGTAAAGTTCACTATTTTGGTAACCCCATTTTTAATATCAACTTGCGCTATCTGGCGAGCTTTTGAAACATCTTGCAAATCAGATACAGAAACTGCATTGCTAACTAATTGAAATACTTGATAGCCTTCCAATTGATATGATGCTTTAACCGAATCAGCACGAGTTGGTGCTTTGGGATTTACAGCAACATAAGGCATTATTTCATTATCGAACTCCGAATATTGTTCGTGATAATTATTAGATGTAATCGTATTGTTTGAGAGTTGTAAAATTAATTCTTTATCATATTCTGCAATAGCAACATCTGGTGCATCTGGTCCATTCAACAATTTAAAATGTGCATCAAACAAAGCTTGTGCTTTTCTATCAGCAGCCAACAACTTATCGAATGAAGGGCATGGATAAGTGATTGCTGGTACCCAAACCACGCCAACAGTAATCCTTTGCCTTGCACCTGGAATCAATTTAAAAGGTCCTGAAGAAAGCACCATACGCAAATCACCAAACGGAACAGTTGGGTTACACATTGACCAATAGGGGGCACCACTTGCTGCATTAATTCCATGTTGGTCAGGGGCATCTGGAAATACGAAATGTGTTCTTGTTGAACCAGAATGTGCATCTCCTCCTGAAGTAAAGGGAGTTCCATCACGCCAAGTACCAGTCATATATTGGTAATACTGTACACCATTGGTTGGGTCAGCTTGTGAAGATGGTGTTGTATTGTAATAATAATAAAATCCTGTCATTCCTAATTGCTTACCTTTGGAATCAGTTGGTCCTTCAAAAAAATCTACTCCTTCCATTGGAATTCCTGTACCATCACCAAAAGTATAATTGCCCGGTGAACCATAACCATTAGGACAAGGGACATCTGTAGCTTCACCATTATAACAAATTCCTAACCCTGAAGAACTATCACAACCAATATAATCATCAGTATAACAACCTAAATCGGGGTCAATCCATTGAACCATATAAGTACTATCCAATTCATAATTTCCTTTATTGTATAAATCATAACGATAAAAAGTCATATTATTGACATCATCATTTGTAGAGAAAGCAAAAGCCATCGCATTTACTTGCAAGCCAATTGCTTGCTCTTGGCTTTCAGTATGAATATTGCCTTTATCGTTATAAACCCAAAAAATCATTTGGTCAGGAAATGTAGTTGGTAAGGTTGGGTCAAATGCTGGATAATCACCGTAAGTAGGGTCATAACGTCCATCTGGTTGCCCATTTGGACCACCAGCATCATAAAATGGTGCCAAATCATAAGGAATGCCTAATCCTCCTGACGCAATTGGAGTTCCGTTTGCATCATTTGCCGTTTTACTCCCTTTAGCAGGCCAATCATATACTCCGGGAAAAGCTGCAGCAGTTGTTGAACCATTATTTGCAGACGCATTCCAAAAACTCTGAATTTCAGTTAAATTGATTTTCCAAAATCTATCATACTGCGTACAAGTTGCAGCATCAACCGAAGCATTAGCATCTAACGGACCAGCAAAATAATCATTCCCAATCTGGCGATAAGTTTGTGCAGCAACACGTAAATTTCCTGCGGCATCAAATCCTCCTACCCAAATTGCACCAGCAAATAGTGAACTAACTCTCATTCCATTGTCAGTTGCTAAATTTCTTTTTGGCACTTCATAACGGGCAACTCCTAAACCTCTATCCCACCACATATCACCACCGTTCATTATACGAGCTCTTACATTATTGATATCCAAATCAATGTTTGCTGTAGTTTGCACACATGAAGCTAAAGCACTTTTCCCTGAACCGGTATTGCCAACTACTGTTTTATGAGGTAGGTTCAGAATCTCAAAAGCTTGACCTTGGTATGCAATAAATAAGGATGCTGCTATTAATATACTCTTAATGCGTTTCATATATATCAATTGATTTTTTGAATTAGAAATTAAAAATGATTCCAAATCGGATACGACGAGGTAAATAATAATTAGAAGGATTATCCATCTTTACCCGATATTGGTCAATAAATCCTTGTGGATTATTTTGGTTAGCAATTGCACTTTGTGCGCCAGGACTTCCTAAGTAGCCATCATCGTTTGGATTGCCTGTATAGTTATAAACAGACGCTACATTTTTGGTATTCAAAAGATTGGTAATTGTTATATAAGTAGTAATGCCAGTACCTCTCGAAACCCTACCTTTTTTGGTTGTTTTGGCTTTGAAATAAAAGTTCTTGTCGAATTTAATATCAAAATTATAATTCCATGGTAATCTTGAACCATTGATTGAACCTTGTAAAACTTGAAAACCAGTAGGATTAATATAAGCCATCCCTCTTGCTAAACCAAGCTTACTATATGGCTCACCAGAACGAGCTCTGAAAATCACATTAAAGCCAGCACTTTCTAATATTTTTCTCATTTTACCTTGCGGTCCATTATACGAATCACCACTACCAAAGTGGAAATCCATATTACCACCAATAGTGTGTCTAACGTCGTAACTTAACGGCATCACTGTTCGCAAATTTGGAACACCAGCATCAATCAAGGCAGCTTGCGAACGGTCATCACTACCACTACCATCAGCAAATGCTAAAGTATAACTTACGTTCAATCGTAAATTTTTAGTCGCAATTTGTTCATAATTTACATCAAATCCTTTATTAGTTGCAAAATCGCGATTACCAAAAGTACGATAAGACACTGGATAGGAATAGGCTAATCTTGTAATCTGAATTAAATCTTTATACTCAATAAAATGAGCTGTTAATGTCAATGCCGAACGAGGAGTTAATGACTGCTTATAACCAATAGCATAGTCAATTTTTCTTTCAGGTAATAAATTTGGATTTGGGAAAGTTGCATCAGTTGCAATTTTATCCATAAACATATAATAGTCGGGTGTGATGTAATTATTGGCTTGTGGACGTTGAACCAAAACATCATAATTTGCAAAGAACATAGCCTCATCATTATTAATTGGAAAATTAAATGCAACACGTGGGGAGAAGTTTAATTGTGGACTGAAATCTTTAAATGATGTATTAGGGTCAAACGTAGTATCAGTAATCTTGGTTTTTGTATCTGCCAAATAAGGCAAAATATTATTAGTCGCAGTTGCTTTTGCCAAAACAGTTGGGTCAGTTAGTAAAGTACCGTTTGCGTCATACCAATTGTCACCATTTCTATAACCTAAAATTTTTGCAGTTGCTGGATTAGATAGCTGGTCAACATATACTGCATAATCACTTCCAATATTCGAAGGGTGCTTTCCTCCATTTGCAATATTTTGGCTACCGCTCACTTCGCCAACTGACTTAATCGCATAGAGCGAATATGGGTCTTTCAGCACTTTGGTATTAGCATCAAATCGGTCAATACGCAACCCCACATTAAACACTAAATCATTGAAGTAAAATTTATCTTGAATGTATGCCGCATTATAAATAGGGCGGTTAGCTCCTATTTGGCGCAAATAATTTCCATTGGCATCTTTTTTTGTAAAATAATCATTAAACGAAGCAGTTCCGCGATAAACATTACCCATATAATCATAGCCATTATAGCTCACATAACTATTACCATTATTTAATAATTCATCAGGCGAAAACATACTTAATTTAAAAAAATTCGGGTCTAAAGCATCAATATCAATTTTTTGAGTGCTATTAGCAGCCATACCTAATGCTTGACGAACATTTCTATCGAAATTGTATTGGTCAGCTTTATTATATTGATAATTATAGAAAACAGTATCTTGGAATCCACCAGTACCATTGCCTTTAATTATTGGATGCAATTTATCTAATTGCGAAAGTTGATTATTCTCTAACAAACGCATCAAACTCCATAATCCAAATGCACTCATGTTATATGACCTATCACTACGTTGTTCGTATAATAAACCAAACTCAATATTATGAGGCTTAGACCCTTTCCTATTACTCAATTTTAAATCAAATGAACCATCCACGGCAACACGTAATTGATTATTTTGACTGTAATTATATCCACCATAAGTTCTTCCGGTATTGTACCATAATCCATTTACATCCCCAGGACGTTGACCATTTATTAAGCCTCCTCCTTGCAAAATGCTTGAAATACTACTATTGTAAATATTACTGCTGGCATCACCAACTGCATTAAAATATTGGGTTGGGTAATTTGTCATTTTCGGATTTGCTGAACCTGGTGAGTAAAGCACCATAGTATCTTTATCAAAAGTCTGTAAAACACCCGTTATGTGAGTTAAAGAATCTGTACCATTAACAAATTGCTTTGCTCTTAATGTTTGGAATTTGCCTACATAACCATAATCGAAAGCATTTTTCTTATCTCTGTCTGACATGGTTAAATAATTGTCCTGACTATAATCTACTTGAACAGTATAATAAGCATTTTGAACTGCAGATTGTTGCATTCTTCGTAATGATGCAGTATCCGTTTTACCAATTGATTGTTTGAAACGAGCAAAAACTCTCCATGAATAATTCCTGTTTTCAGGGTTATTTTGAGAATTAAACAATGCGTATTCTCTCACATATTCACGATTATCGGTGTAAAATCCATTTCCGCCAACTGATAATGCAATTTGAGGATTCAAGTTGAAATCTAATTTAGTAGCAATTCTTACTTGGTTTTGTGCCACATTTTGTTGGTACTTAATTTTATCCCAATCGTTAGCATTCACAAATTCAGCACTTCTAATATAACCATAACCCGATTTCGGATTTAGTAATAATGGATTTTGTTCAATATCAGATAATGTAGCATCATTCACTTTATAAGCCCCAATCGCAGAAGGAGTTGGGTCTTTATCGTGTTGAAATTCCAATGATAGGTTATAGCCTAATAATGGTTTTCTTTCTTTTGCACCTGGATCTTTTCTAAATAATAATGGACCAGTTAAATTAATTGCTCCTAAATAATAGCCGTAAGGGTCTAATAATTTTGATGTAGCAACTTCACCTCCGCCAGAGAATTTTTTTGAAGCACCTTTTGTTACCACATTAATAACACCTCCAATGGCATCACCATATTTCGCAGGAATTCCACCAGTAGTAATTTCAGTTTCAGAAATAGAACCAACAGGAATAGCCGCATCACCTCTTACTTCAATTCCATCAATATACATTCTTGTTCCTTGCCCTCTATCACCTTTCACTTTCAAACCACCATCTCTATCTTGATAAACACCAGGTGTACCAGCAGCAACCAAATCATTGATTCCACGAACTGGTGCATTTTTAATTTCTTCAGCAGTCATCTTTTTTGAATTAGCTGAACTACCAACATCAATCAAAACTTTTTTAGCAACAATTCTTACTTCACGAATTTTATTGCTCTTTTTATGTAAGATGATTGGTTCAGAAATAATTCTTGCACCATCAGATGAAACCTGCAAACCCGAAATACGTACTGTATCGTATTTCAAATCTTTAATCAAAAGTTCATATTCACCAGCTTCTAACGGTTTAATGACAAACGAACCATCATCAGTCGTATAAGCCAAGCCTTTGTTCAAACCATTTTGAACAGCCAATACCGTTAAATAATCAATTGGTTTTTTTGTGCCATCGGCTGCTTCGTATAAAACTGTTCCATGAATTTCGCCTTTTTGAGCAAACACAGAAAATGAGCAGCACGATAAAATCGCAATAATTAAAAACCTAAATGAAAGTGTACTTTTAGAGTGCATAGGTTATACTTTTTGATTTGAAGTTGCCAAAGATATACGTTGTTAATTAATTTTTAAATTTTTTTTTAGCTTTTGTATCAAAACCGCTGCCATGGCGTATTTCGATTCATTTGTCCAACCTGCTATATGAGGTGTTATCAGCACATGTTCCTGTTTAAACAAAAATTGATACTGCTTTTTTTCTTCTGAATTCCAAGACTTCAAATTTTCATTTTCCAACACATCCAAACAAGCACCTTTAATTTTATTTTCTTGTAAAGCCTTTATCAACGCACTTGTTTCTACTACTCCTCCTCGTGATGTATTCACCAACAAAATTTCCTTTTTTAATTGTTCAAAAAAGATTGCATTGGCTAAATACTTTGTTTCAATTGTCAGCGGTAAATGAAAACTGATAATATCAGCATCGCTTTTTATTTTGTCAAAAGAACATTCTTCTATCTGCTCATTTCCAAACCCCATTTTATATTTATCGTAAGCTAAAACTTTCATACCTAATGCAGCCGCTCTAATGGCTAATGCGCTACCTGTGTGCCCATATCCAACTATCCCAATTGTTTTCGTATGCAATTCTTCACCAGCATTTTCTTTTCTTAACCAAATTCCTTTTCGCACTTCATCTGCTGCTTTGCGAATATTCCGATACCACATCATTATCATTGCCAATGCATGTTCGGCTACTGCCACACAATTGCCTTCGGGCGAATTTAAACAACCAATGTTTTTTGATTCGGCATAAGCCACATCAACATTTTCCATTCCGCTTCCTGGTCGACAAATGAATTTCAAGTTCGTTGCCGCATCAATCAAATATTTATCAATAGTGGTTTTGCTGTTCACTACAATAATATCAAATTGTGAAATGATGGTTTCCAATTCGTTTCTTTCTATACCCAACTTTTGAAGAACATTTATTCCTAACGCTTCTAATTCTTCCAAAAACATCGGATGAATATCATCCAACACTAAAGCATTAAAATCAGTAGGTTTCATTAACATAGATGAAAAAAAGTGGCAAATGGTTGTATGCGGATGAAAAAAATTATTTTTTCTTTTCTTCGCTCATCAAAATAAGAGCGAATAAAGCATAGTTAATTATATCATAGTAAGATGCGTCAATGCCTTCACTAATCAGCGTTTTACCTTTGTTGTCTTCTATCTGACGAATGCGATAAATCTTCATCAAAATTAAATCAGTAATGCTGCTCACTCTCATACTTCGCCAAGCTTCGCCATAATCATGATTTTTGCGCTGCATCAAATTTCGAGTATCATCAATCACTTGTTTGAATTTGGTTTCTACTTCAGCAAAATTCAATTCCATTCGCTCATCATTCTTTAATTCTAATTGCATTAAACCAATCACTGCATAATTTACAATACCAATAAATTCTGATTCAATGCCTTCGCTGATTTGTTGTTCGCCAGTATCCTGAATGGTGCGAATACGCTGCGCTTTAATATAAATTTGGTCAGTGATACTCGATGTACGAAGGATGCGCCAAGCGGTTCCATAATCTTTAGTTTTTAGCAAAAAAATTTTTGCACATTCGCCAACTGCTTCGTTGTATTGTTGAAGGGTTTTATCCATTGATGCTGTCATGATTTTTAAAGCCAAGTGGTTTGATGCTGCCAAAGATATGCAACGAAAAGATTTTGACGAAGTTTATAAAGAAAAGTGTTTTACAAATTTTTATTTACTCTTTTCTGCTAATTGATTTTTCAATCGGCTTACGTACTTTTTTTTGAAATAAAATAATTTCACTTGCTCCAAATCGGCTGCTGAAACATTGTTCAAATCACTTGCGGTTAATATTTTTTCAATTGCTTTAAACCAATTTGTTTCTAAATTTTCAATTTCATTTTTACAATTTTCCAAAGCAATTCCATCACTAATTTGCTCATTCAAATCCATCATTTCCATTAAAAATGAATTGGGTAAATCGAATTTTTCATCAACGCTAATCACGTTTTTTATTTGCAAAACATATTTTAATCGTTTGTTAAAATCGTTCAAAGTATTGAAGGCATTGGTGTTGAGCGTTGAAAACTCCAAAACTTTTTCTTTCTCTGTATCATCAACTTGTGTAAAAAAATCGGGGTGATACTTTTTACTCAACTCGAAATATTTTTTTTTCAAAACAGCAATATCAATAGCAAATGAAACAGGTAAATTGAACCACTCAAAATAATTCATACTTCAATATTTTTTTATTCGGCAGTGAATGCTTGATTGAAAAATTGTAAAAACGGAAACATTAATTTTCCACCTTGTGCAATAATTTTAGGGAAGTTTTTATCCATCACTTCTTTATCGGAAAATGAATGTGTAACTACCCAACTTTTATGTTTCAAAAAATCAATTGCCACATTATTTTCATCATAACCTTTTGGCGCATTCACCAATTTTTCACCTCCAATTTTTCCGAAATAATTGGTAAATTTTTTATCGTCAATTATCTTTTTAAAATCAGCAAAATTGTAATCAATTTCTTGTCGAGCAGTTTTTAATTTTGGTGCATCAGGCATCCACAAACCGCCAGCCATCATCGATTTACCAGATTCGATGTGCAAATAATAACCACAATAATCCGATTTTTTTCCACCCTTCGCCATATAAGCACCAACATTAGTTTTGTAAGGCGATTTATCTTTACTAAATCGAACATCACGATTAATCCTGAAAGTGCAATCTTTGGGTTCTAAACCAATAATACTTTTATCAAACTTTGAAATTTCATCTATCACTTGCTGACATAAATTACTCATTTCTTTTTTCAAAGTTTCATATTCTGACCTATGTTCATCAAACCAAGGTTTGTTGTTATTGGTTTTAAGTGCTTTTAAAAATTTGAATGAGTTAGCTGAAATCATTGATAAAATATTTTGAAAACAAAACTACAACAAGCAACCATTTTATGTAAAAAAATGCTACTACTTTTTTGAAGCAACAGCATTTTAATTCTACTAAAATTATCGTGCGTTATTTCTTTTTTGTTGTTGAATTATGTACGATGGTTGATGTACTCGGATAATCACGAACAATCCATTTTTCGTTTTTGTAGGCGATGTAAAATCCAAAACTTTTGTATTCATGTTCATCATACTTGAACCATGCTTTAATCCAATATTCGGTATCAGTGCCGTCTAATTTTTGTTCGTCAACATCGATGAAATCAATCTTTAAATTCTTGTTTAATGCTGTTGCCAAATATTCTTTCATAGCATTGAAGTTGGAAATAATTTCCGCTTTTTTGTGTGGTCTTTTTTGATGAATAGAAACTTCATCATTAAGCGACCAAAAATTGACGAATGCCGTGCTGTCAGATTTTTTTAAATCGCCCCATGCTTTTTCTAATAATTGTCGAGCATCTTTTTTATTGATGGAGTGCGCTTGCACGATTGAAAAAAGCAACACACTAATAAATGTTGTCGCAATTGTTTTTATCATAGCTTGGTGAATTTTACTGAATACTAATTACTGCAAACTGATATTTTTTTACACACCTCTATCCACTTTGTTTTTTATTTTCGGAATAGTTTTTAAATAAGCATAAATAGCCGCTACTTCTTTATCCGTCAAATTAATGTAAGGGTCCATCGGATAGCGCAACGCTGGCTGATTATTGGGCATGATGCCACTTTTTAGTGCTTTGCTAAAATCTTCAAAACTCCAATTTCCGATTCCAGTTTCTTCATCCATGGTAATGTTTTGTGTAGGAATTATTTTTTGTGAATAATCGGGCATTTTATTTCCACCGCCGCAATAGCCTTTGCTTAATTCGGGCTGCAATTCTTTATTGGTAGCGAAATCTGCCGAATGGCAAGCATAACATTGATAGCGCGATTGCACACAATATTTTCCCAACGCCACCAAATCATTGGTATCAGCTTGGGCGATAGGTGCTGTTGGATAAGGCAATGCTTTGATAGCCACATTGCACAAAAATTTGCAAAACCAACTTGGTTCACAAGGAATAGAAACTGCCGAACTGGGCTTCACTGCTGGGTCATCGCTATGCAACCATGAAATGATGCAAGCCAAATCTTCATCGCTTAAGTGTGGAAACTTGGGCATGTAAGGCGGCACATATTGTCCGCTCGGCTTCACACCAGTACGAATGTAAGCCGCCAATTCGCCATCCGTCCATTTGCCAATGCCATGTTCTTTATCTTGTGTAATGTTGGCACTAAAGGCTTCGCCAAAAGCAGCCGGGCAATCGAGCATGTGTCTGCCACTTACCGATGAACCATCTTGATTCATGTGGCATTTCTTACAAAGCATACTGGCTAAGCGTTTGCCTTCTTCGGCTCGTTGTGGTGTGTACTCAATTTTTAAATCAACTTTGGTGGGTGTGTAATTTGGGATGCCTCTGAATTGAATAAAGCCAACGAAGCAAACAACAATAGCAGCAACGGCTGCAACGATGTACAACAGAATTTTGAAAACTTTTTTCATGATTTTGTAGTAGGTTTGGTTTATTAAAGAGGTCGTCAGTAAAATGCTGACGACCGTTTGCTGAAATTAATTCTTCGCTGCTGCTTTCATCATGTCTTCCATGTCTTCCGCCGAAGGTCCGTAGATAGATGGATTGCGCATGCCCATTGCTCGGTAATAAGTAGATAGTTGCCCACGATGATGCACCAAATCCAATAAAATTGTCCAAAACATATCCACCATTTTACCTTCGTAAATTTTTCTGCCATGAACACTCAAACTGATTGTTTTATTCAACCAATCTTCATCATTTACCGTTTTCACTTTTTCAATTAAAAGTTGTGCATGTTTTTCAAAATAGTTGGCAGCTTCTTCGGTGCTTTTAAAAGTAAGTTGTTGCTCATTAATATCGCCTGAAGTGATGGCTAAAAACAAATCTTCGGCATGTGGTAAAATGTGCCCGATGATTTCATGTGCAGTTCGCGACTTCTCATTGGGCTTGTATTCCAGCTTGCTCATATCGGTTGGCAAACCTTTGATGGCAACTAAAGTGCGCTTCATTTCTTTGTGAAAATTGTTGGCGAAAAATTCTTGGTGTGTCATAATGTTTTGTTTTTTGAATCACGAAAATAAAATTCGTTTTCTATTTTTGAAAATTATTTTTTCGTTAATCACCACTACATTTTATGCATCCAAAGATTGAACAACTGCAACAACTGTTTGAATCGTTCAAAAAAAATCCAGAAAAACCAATTGAGTTTTTTACTGAAAATTGGATACCAACTTTGAGTTTGCCCAAAGATGAATTGCGAATTTATTTTCAAAAAATTTATGACTGGGCTGATGAAAATAGAAAAGCTCAACCCACCATTTTTGCATTGGCAACTTTCACCATGGCGTTTGTAAATTTTCATCAAGAGCGATATGATGAAGCGTTGAAAATTTATAACGAAGCCGAAAAATTATTTTCCGATTTGAATGATGAAGATGGTATTGCTATCTGCAAATGTAGCTACGGCGGTGTTTACAGGTCGTTGGGCAACCCCGAATTGGCTTTGAAATATTTTACCGAATCATTTCATCAATTGCATAAAACACATGCTTATAAAGTGTTTGAAGTGATTGCGGCTTATGGCGTTCCATCTATTTACATGGAAATGAAAAGTTTTGAAAAAGCCATTCCAGCGTTTCATTTGTGTTTAGAAATTTCATTGAAATATAACAACGCCAACTTCGAAATGCTTTCCTACGCTTGCTTGGGCGACATTTATCATCAAGTAGGGCAAGATGAAAAAGCGATGGAATTTTTTCAGAAAGGATTAACGATTGGCAAAACATTCAACAACCAAAATTTTTATTCAAGGATGTTGAGTGATTTGGCGAATTATTATTTCGATAAAAAAGATTTTGACAAATCCATTCAATACAATAATGAAGCATTAGCCATCAGACAAGAGTTGAAAATTTTTGGTGGCGCTATCACCAACATTTTACAACTCTCTAAAATAAATATGCTGAAAAGCAATGTGGATGCGGCAATCGGCGATTTACAAAAAGCATTGCAAATTGCCGAACAAATAAAAGTGAAGCCAAAAATTTTTCAGATTCATTTGTTGTTGAGTGAAATTTATGAGCAGCAAAATGATGTGCAAAAAAGTTATGAGCATTACAAATTGTATCATCAAATCAACCGCGAAGTGGAAAAAGAAGATGGCGAATTAAAATTGAAACGAGCCGAAATGATTTTTGAAGCGGAGCAAACAAAAAAGGAAAATGTTATCATCAAAGCGCAAAAGAAAAAAATTGAAGAAACCAATATCGAGTTGCAAAAAACAATTGATGAGCTTTCTCTTTCAAAAATAAATCGCCGTGCAAAAGCGATTACCACTATCATTGCCATTGTGCTTTTCATCGCCGAAGATTCGTTGTTGCATTTTGTGATTGCACCACATACACACGAAAACTTTTTCATTTCATTAGCCGCCAACTTCGCTGTGGTATTCGCTATCAAGCCGATTGAAAAAATTGTGGAGCATTATTTATTGCATCGGTTTGTGAAAGTGGAAAAGGAATATGAAGTAGTAGCAACTACGCTATTCTAAAAACCAATAACAGCACTTTCAAGATTACAATAGTGGTGGTGATAATGTTTGAAACCTCTACTACCACTTTCCGAAATAACAATAACCTGAAAGCTACAATGTGCTTTTCTATTTTTTAGTAACGCATTCAAAAAATAAATACGAAGAAAAATTGAGTTAATTAACTACTCTCTTTGATTGTAATCTACACCACCAATTTTTTATACCTAAATTTCTTAAACGCATTTTCACCCAAGCGCTGTTTTTTATTCTCTTCGTAATCGCTGAATGAGCCTTCAAAGAAATATACATTGCCCTCACCTTCAAATGCTAAAATGTGTGTGCAAATTCTATCCAAAAACCAACGGTCATGGCTGATTACAACAGCGCAACCACCATAATTTTCCAACGCTTCTTCTAATGCACGAAGCGTATTTACATCAATATCATTCGTAGGTTCATCGAGCAACAAAACATTGGCTTCACGTTTTAAAGTGATGGCTAAATGCAAACGGTTTCTTTCACCACCCGAAAGCACAGCAATTTTTTTCTGTTGGTCGTTGCCACTAAAATTAAATTTAGAAACATAAGCTCTTGAATTAATTCTGTGCTTACCCACTTCAATAAATTCCAAATCATCACTGATAGTTTGCCACACGGTTTTTTCTTTGTCCATGTCAGTATGATGTTGGTCAACATAACTCACTTTCACTGTTTCACCTACTTCAAACGAGCCAGCATCGGGCTTTTCCATACCCAAGATTAAACGGAACAAAGTTGTTTTACCTGCGCCATTTGGTCCAATGATGCCCACAATGCCACCTTGCGGCAAAGCAAAATTCAAATCGTCAAACAATACTTTGTCGCCGAAAGATTTTTTTACACCATGTGCTTCAATAACTTTTGTACCCAAACGTGGTCCTGGTGGAATATAGATTTCTAATCTTTCTTCACGTTCATTTCCTTCTTCACTTGCCATTTTTTCGTAGTTAGCCAATCGTGCTTTACTCTTTGCCTGACGGGCTTTTGGCGCCATACGAACCCATTCCAATTCTCGTTCTAAAATTTTCTTACGCTTGCTTTCTACTTTTTCTTCGGCTGCTAATCTTGCAGATTTTTGTTCTAACCAACTCGTGTAATTTCCTTTGTAAGGAATGCCTTCGCCTCGGTCTAATTCCAAAATCCATTTTGCAACATTATCCAAGAAATAACGGTCATGCGTAATACAAATTACTGTGCCTTTGTATTGTTCCAAATGTTTTTCTAACCACAAAATTGATTCAGCATCTAAGTGATTCGTAGGCTCATCTAACAATAAAATATCTGGCTCTTGTAAAAGTAATCTACACAAAGCTACACGGCGTAATTCACCACCACTCAATGTTTTGATAGAGGAATCACCATCTGGAACTTGCAACGCATCCATAGCACGTTCTAAAATTGTATCAATTTCCCAACCATTGGCTGCTTCAATTTTATCCTGTAAATTGCCCTGACGATTCAACAATTTATCCATTTCT
This sequence comes from uncultured bacterium, assembly GCA_903857255.1. GTDB lineage: Bacteria > Bacteroidota > Bacteroidia > Chitinophagales > CAIODY01 > CAIODY01. Next base: position 9,054 of record CAIODY010000089.1, on the reverse strand, counting down.
TCATCACTCATCGGCTCGGCAAATTTGTTGCTGATTTCTTCATATTCTTTCAGCATATCGAAGATTTCTTTTTTGCCTTCTCGAATAATTTCGATAACCGTTTTGTTTTCATCCAAATGTGGTTCTTGTTCCAAATATCCAACCGAATAATCATTTTTCTTGAACTCAATTTTGCCTTGAAAATTTTGGTCGATACCAGCTATAAGCTTCAACAGCGTTGACTTTCCGCTACCATTCAAACCAATGATACCAATTTTTGCTCCGTAATAAAACGACAAATAAATGTTGTTCAAAATGGTTTTATTAGGTGGAATTATTTTGCTCACACCCACCATCGAAAAGATGACTTGTGTGGATGCTGCATTGTTATTATCTGCCATTGCTATTTTTTTTAGAGGCGCAAAGATAAAAAACGAATGCAGAGAAAGATGAAAAGAAAATAAATCTTACAATAAAAAAAGGTTGATGAATTGCTTCACCAACCTTTTTCAAAAATTCAATCTTAACTTTTTATTTCTTAAAATCTAACGGCACAATTACTTTCACACTGATATTTCTGCCCATGTTAAATACGCCAACTCTGCCAGTGGAAAGGTTTACAGGCAAATACTTAAACCGATTCATGTAATCCATGTAAGCTGTGTTGAACAAATTATTGCCCACTACATAAATTTTACAAACCGTTTTTCCTTCTTTATTTATTACGTTTCCACCAATGCCTGCACTAAAAAGTACATAGCCTTTTGTAGCTGATTGGCTGGCAATATATTCAGCCGTAGTTGGCATCAAACCGTTGTACACAGCCGATTGCAAGTACACGTGCGATTGTTGCATCACATCAATCATTCCTACTTTTATGTACACATTTTTCAAACTTTTGCCAACAGATTTGATGTTGAATTTTAATTCAGTTGTGATTTTTGTAGGTGGTACAAACGGCAAATATTTTACCGAATCAGCCACTCCTTTTAATCCACCATCCACTATGCTAAAAGTAGAATTTAATTCTACCCAAGGCAATGCAGATGGATGAATATTCAATCCAATTTCGCCACCAAACATTTCTGCTTTGCCATTAGAATATTGATAAACAGGCGCAGAACCCAAGCCCACAGCCGATAACGAGTTGTTGATAGAATCTCCACCTGCATAGCTTTGCAAACTTTTAGCGTAAATAAAATTGTTGATGTCGTTTAAAAATCCATTGGCTTCGATGCTAAAATCTTTTGCATTGTAACCCAATGTTACATCTTCTTCCAAGCTCGTTTCAGGTTTCAAATTGTTATCGCCCATTTCATACACTGGCGTTCCATCATGCACACCATTTGCGCCACATTCAGCCACATTAGGTGCTCTGAAACCTCGAGCCACATTGATTTTGCCAAAAAAGTTTTTGGTAAAATCATACGTTGCTCCTACACTTCCACTTATGCCATTATAATTGTGAGTGAACCCATTAAATTCATGAAATGCATTCGCTGCATTTGCCGAAGTTGCTGCTTGTGTGGTAGAATCAACCCAATGGTCAATGCCATTAAATGTTCTATTATCATAGCGCAAACCACCGCTGATATTGAGTTTGCCGATTTGTTTGCTGGCAATAGCAAAGCCCCCCATTTGCAAAAAATTGTAATCAGGAATCAACATTACAGTGCCCAAACTTTTCGATTCTTGATAAGCACCGTTACTACCAACCGCTAAATTAAAGCCAATGCTTTGCGGAAAAATGTAGCGCACATCATACGTTGCAGCATTCGAGAGATAATAAATATCAGGTGTGTTTGGAATAGTTGGGTCGTTAGTTTCTTGTCGTTGATTTTTTTGAAACGAAAACAAAGCAGTGAAGCGACCTTTGCCCACAGCCACACTATTATCCCAAACCAATTTGGTGTGGCGAATGCGTTGATTAATCACCAAAGGTGTGTACGACTTGAACATTTGATTGGTAGGCACTTCATAACCATTTGTCGCAGAATTATTTGCTTGCAGCATCGTACCCGATGAATCCCTTGTGCCATCTACGATTCCAGTTGCCATATCAAAATAACTACCGTGAATTTGTGAGTAACCCCATTTGCGATGAATGCCAATGGTGCCATCAGCATTGAAATTGCTGAACTGCGAATTGAGCACATAGCCATCATTAGCATTTTGATAAGCATGCGCCATGATGTTGTCAATTCTGCCAGACCATGCAATGCCATTGGTGTTGCCAGCCACATGCACCATGTTGTCAATTAAACCATTATTGGTTTGATAATTAAACAACACATCGCCTTTCATTTCGCCAGGTGTTAAAGGTTTTTCGGGAATTAAATTAATCACACCAGCCACCGCATCCGAGCCATAGGCAAGCGATGCAGGTCCTTTTAAAATTTCGGCACGGTCAACCGAATTGGGGTCCACTTCAATTCCAAATTCATCAAACCAAGGTTGGTCCATTTGCATCACACCATCATTTAATGTCAACACTCGATTATAACCCAAGCCCCGAATCACAGGCTTGGCAACGCTTTGACCATCTGTCATCGCACTAACACCAGGAATATTTGACAACGCATCAATCACATTTGTGCCCGAATGTTCGTTCAAATAATCGTGCGATACTTCGGTGATGGCTGCTGGCGAATGCTGTAAATCCGTACCCACAGCGGTTCCTGTTATTACCACTTCATGCAATTCATTTTTTGAAACTGTTAAATTGAAATTGGCAACCACATCGCCAAGCACTGTAACCACTTGCGTTACGGTAGCATAACCCAATAATTTTGCTTCTACCAAATAAGTGCCTTGTGGCAAATTATTGATAGCATAATTACCATCTGCATCTGCAATAGCACCAGTTTTTAAATCGGCAATATAAATTTGAGTAGCCGCCAAAGCATTGTTGGTGGCGACATCTACTACTTTTCCTTTTAAAGAATTTTGTGCAAATAAATTTGCATTGATGAATAAAATTGAAATAAAAAAGAGGAATATTTTTTTCATTGAAAAATAAATTTTGATTGAATTAATAAATTGAATTGCTGAACTAAAAAAAAATGCACAAAGCAGCAAAAACACTAAGTTTTGCATCTTGCGACTTTTCGTCTTTTCGAAAAAAAAATTATTTACACTTTGGGTGGTGGTGAATTTAAACCCATTTTGTAATCTGAAATTTGCAATTTGCAATCAGAAAAAATTGAGTTAGATAAATTGTTGGGGAAGAGAAATAAACCAGATTCTACTACAAATTCACTAATCGAATTTTGTGTAGAAATATTTTTCTTAGAATGATTGTGATTCGTTGAAATATTAGTGTTGGCAAGTGTTTGCACTTTATCAGCATTTACAATTTCAGTTTCATTTTCATCGCTCAAAACACTCAAAATAATTTTTCCGTTTTCGATTTTTTTTGAAGAAATATCAAACCATTTTCCATCAATCACAACTTCGTTGTCATTTTCAAATTTGATATCGCCTACAATTTTTCCTTCGTGAATTTGAAAAGAAAATTGTTGCAAATTTTTTGAATCAGATTTCAAAATCAATTCGCTCATTTCGTGTTTGATTTTATTTTGCCACAATGCAAACATAGGATGGTAGCCAATTGTAGCCATCATTAAAATAATCAACAACGATATCGGAATGATTTTTTTCAACAAACAAATGTAATCAGTAAAGTGAAAAAACAGAAAGGTGCACCAAAAAAAGAGCCGACAATTTTTAATTGTCAGCTCTTCATTACAAATGATTTATTTGAAAAATTATTGCTCACGAGCCGGATTGCGGCTGTAAACTTTTGCATCTAAATATTCTTGGGTAGCTAAAATAGTTGGATGAGGCAATTTTTCGTAGTATTTACTGATTTCAATTTGTTCACGATTTTCATGAACTTCTTCTAAATTATCAGTACTGCTGGCAAATTCAGCCAATTTATTGTGCAATTCTTCTTTAGTATGATTGCTAATTTGATTGGCACGTTTTGCTATCACTACAATTGTTTCGTAAGTGTTACCAATGCGTTTTTTCAAACCATCCACATTTCTAGTTTCAACACCAGGATTGCTTGGTACCATTTTTTTAGCAGGAACGTTATTGTTGTTGCTCATATTTAATTGTTATTGTTATTTTTTAATTTTTCTAACTGGCTTTTTGAATCATCATAAATCCTTTGAGCCTGCTTTGCATATTTTGAAGTTGCAAATTTATCAATAAAATTGAAATAATAGGTCAAAGTTTCATTGAATCTTTGTTCTTTTTTCGCTGGCGTGCTTTGTGTAGCATAATCATAGCTACTTTTCAAGATGGAGAAATTTAGATAATCCGCTTTTTTGGTATCAGGATATTCTTTTAAAACACTTTTAAAAGCGATAACAGCAGCTTTGTAACTACTGATATTATAATACAATTCAGCTGCCCGAGTAGCTTTCAATTCCATCTTTTCACGAAGTGCCATAATGATTTCATTTGCTTTTGAAATCCGTTCATCTTCGGGGTGATTATTAATAAAAAGTTGCATTGCCTCCAGTGCTTTTTTGGTATCTTCTTGGTCTAAATTCACATCAGGTGATAACAAATTGTAGCAGAAAGCACTCATGTATTCACATTCAGCAGCATGTTCATTAGATGGGAAATTTTCAGCAATGTATTTAAAATGATAAGCCGCCATCATGTAATTTTCTGAACCATACTGACACCAAGCATAATAATAATAAACGGCTTCGAAGTTTTTTGTGCCTCGAAAAGTGGCTAACACTTCTTCAAACAAAGGCAACGCTTTTTCGTATTCTTCTTTGTTATAAAATTCTTTTGCTTTTGTCAACTTCAAATTCAAATCGCTGCTCTTCAACAATTTTGAATAAGGGTCGCATGATGAAAAACCAACGGCAACCATGATTGCAAAAAACAACAGACTTATTTTTTTCATTGCATTGGATAACTTTAAAAAACTGAAATTATTTTGTAGCATAAAATTATCCTGCGTTTTCAGTGGTTGAATTTTCGGCAGTGGGTGTTTTTTCTTTTGCTGCATTTGCTTTCTCTTGCGCTTTGGCGGCATCTTCAGCAGCTTCTTGTTTTTTCTTTTCGTCAGCTTCTCTCATTTTTTGGCGCATATCTTTCAACTCATTTTTTATATCATCAATGCGCTTCAATCTATCAGCAGTCAATTTTTTTGAAGCTTCAATTTTATCTAAAATGCTTTGGCGAAATTCTTTTGTTGCTGCATTATCTCTCACTTTGTTTAACCAATCTTCCATGTTGCCCAAGTTGGTTTTTTCGTCTAAATTTTCTTGTTGCAAATGCTTAACTAATTTTTCCATTTTAAACATTCTATCCGCCTGACGATTCAACCATTCTTTTTCTTTTTGCTCACGTTCCACTTTTCTGTTGGCAAAAAACTTATCGGCTTTTTCATTTAATTCGATATTGGTTTGCTCTAACATTTTCCATAACTCCTGACGCTGACGTGGCATCAGTTTCAGTTCTTTATCTTTTATTAAATCGAAGCCAGCTTTCATTTTTTCACGAGCTTCTTTAAACATTTTTTCGCTCTTCACCGCTTCCACTGCTGCTTCCACTTGTGGTTTTATTTTAGCATAATTTTCTTCTGCCACTTTTCTTTCATCACCAAAAGCTTCATCCATTTTTTTGTTGACTTCTTTGAAAGCTTTATCAATTAAATTCCACAATTCCTGACGATGATAAGGTGTCAGTTTCATTTCATTCAATTGCTTTTGCATCGCCTTCAACTGCTCTTTGGTAGCCTTTAAATCAGTAGATGATGCAACAAATTTTTCCACTTCTTCCACTCTCAAAGCCAATTCATCTTTGTTGGCATTGCTTTCATTTTCAAATTGAAATTTCAAAGCTTCATAGCGTTGGCTTAATGCTTCAAACAATTTATTGAAAGTATCATGCACTTCGCTGCGATGTTCTTTTTTTAATCGTGTTTCCCAAGTTTCGGCTTGCAGTTTTTTTAATGCTTCACGAGTTTCTTGTACATTTTCTGAATTTGCAATCGTTTGCTGAAAGGCTTCCAGCTTAGGTTTTACCGCTTCGTAATTGGCTGAAGTTGTTTTTTCATATTCCTCTTGTTCTTCTTCGCGGCGTTTATCAATTTCAGCATAACAAGCATGCACCAATTCGTATAACTCATTACGCTGCTCACGTTTCAAATCTTTATCGTTTAATAAATTTTGAATTTCGGATAAAGCCTCACGAGTTTCTTTAAATGTTTTATTTTCCTTGATGCCGTTCAAAGCCGCTTCACACTTGGTTTTGATGTCGGCATAATTAGCAGCAGAGTTTTTTTCTAATTCAGCTTTTTCAGCCGATTGTTTGTTTTCTAATTGCACATAACTTTCTTGCAATTTTTCAAACAATTCCTTTTTCTTGTTCGGTTCAATCAAAGTTTCTTTCAATGAATTTTGCAATGATTGAATCTTTTGAAAATGCTTTTTGAAATCAGCCGTCAAACTCGGAATGGTTTCAGCCAAGTGGTTTATTTCATCTTTATAATAATCAAAGTTGAATTGTGTATGTGGTAAAATTTCAGTAAATTCAATAGTTCCGAAGGGTTGAATACGGCGAACACTTTTGTTGTTATCATCACGACTATCTACTTCAAAAGCCTGATAATTAACCTTGCCACGTTTTTTCAAAGCATTTTTCACCGCTTCGCCTAATGTGCCGTTGATTTTTTCATTAATCCATTCCATGGCAAATTTATCAACCGTTACGGGCACTGTAGGTTGAATAATTTCAGCAATAGTAATAAATTGTCCGTCTCTCAACGATACAGCAAAAGTAGGCACACCAGCTTTATTCTCAACCGCAGCAATGATTCGAGGGTTGGCAGTGTTGTAATGCGCTAACAATAAATCTTTGATAACTTGGTGTTGTTCGATGTTTAAATCCTTCATCATAAAATGGCTCTCCAATTTTTTTGGGAACGCAAATGTAAGGAGTTCCGTTGGTTCGGTTTAAACTTTTGTGTGAAAAAACATTCAATGGTTTACTACTTTTAAGCCATGAAATTTTTGAAAATCTTAGCGTTTTTGTTGTTTTTTTATCAAAGCAGTTTTGCTCAAAATGCACAGTATTTTGTAGCATTTAGATACAAGAAATCAAATTTCGATTTGCAACATCCTTTGCAATATTTAAGTCAGAAAGCTATTGATAGGCGCACCCGACAAGGCATTGGTATTGATTCGTCAGATTTACCTGTGGTGAAATTTTATGTGGATAGCGTAAAAAATCACAGTATCAAAATTGCTGGTATTTCAAAATGGCTGAATGGCGCAATTGTAGAAGTTACCGATTCATCCCAATTGAATTACCTGCTCACTTTGCCTTTTGTTATGCGATATGAAAAAGTGAAAGCTGCTGAAAAAAGCATTAGCGCAACAAAATTTAAAGAACAAATCAGTCAGCCTTTATCAACGGCAAATTGCTGCGACTATACCTATTATGGTTGGACATCCAACCAAGTGATACAAATGCATGGCGAAGCTTTGCATCAACAAAATTTTCAAGGTCAAAACATGCAAATAGCCATATTAGATGCTGGATTCATTGGAGTTGAACATAATAGTGCTTATCAAAATTTATGGCAAGAGAACCGGATTCTGGGCTTTCATAATTTTACCTTTCAGACCGATTCAGTTTTTACCGATGCCGAACATGGCGGCAATGTGCTATCGTGTATGGGGGTTAATTTGCCAGGTCAGTTTGTAGGCACTGCGCCGCAGGCTTCGTTTTATTTATTTGAAACTGAAAATAATTATTCTGAAAATTTAGTGGAAGAATATTTCTGGAGCGTAGGCGCTGAACATGCTGATAGCATTGGCGTTGACCTTATCAATAGTTCGCTGGGCTACACCACTTTCGATTTTGTGCCTAACAATCATGTATATGCCCATGACATGAACGGGCACACGAATCCTTCATCTATTGCGGCTTCGATGGCAGGTCAAAAAGGAATTTTGGTTTGTGTAGCAGCAGGCAACGAAGGCGCAAACAATTGGCATTATATCAGTTCGCCTGCTGATGCGGATAACATTCTCACAGTTGGGGCAGTAGATGATAACCGACATCATGCTTTTTTCAGCAGTTTCGGACCAAGTGCCGATGGCAGAGTGAAACCCGATGTATGCGCCAAAGGCTTAAACACGGCTGTGATTACCAAAGATAATTACATTGCCCAAGGCAGCGGCACTTCGTTCGCCTCCCCTACTTTGTGTGGTTTAGCGGCTTGTTTGTGGCAAAAATACCCTAATAAAACGGCTGCCGAAGTGAGGAAAGCTATTCAGCAAAGTGCCCATTTATATGCTACGCCCGATGATAGCATGGGGTATGGCATTCCTGATTTCCGCTTGGCTGATATGATTTTATCGGGGGTAAACAATGCCTTGTTTAACAAAAATAATAACCCTGTTATTTTCCCCAACCCTACCCTGCATGCCTGTGCTATTTATTTTTATAGCAATGCCGAGCAACAAGCCTATGCTGAATTATACGGCATTGATGGCAGGCTGATGGGTGCCACCTATTTTAATAGCTACGAAAATATTTTTGATACCTATAGCTGGGATGCTACCCAAAACTTAAGCCGTGGTGTTTATTTTATTCGTTTGCGCCTAAATGGCAATGTATATAATTTGAAACTGGTGAAACAATAGTTATTCCTTTACAAACTTTGCATTACTTACTTTTCAATTTACATCAGTAGTCAGTTTGAGCTACTTTTCAAAGAATTTTTTTGAACCAAGCAGTTACGAAGACCCTACGCAAAAGCTCGGCTGCATCTTCGCAACAACTACCACAACTTAGCGACTACGGGAATTTGCCTGAACAGACCGTGCTTTGTTTGTTTCAAACAGACAAAATACAAGGAGAATTAGTAAGGTAATTTTTTTCATATAATTAACCATTTTGTTTTATTTATGCACTTTATTTTATTCTTTAACAAATTCACCTCGCCCAACCTCACCCCAGCCCTCTTCAATGGAGAGGGAGCAATACAATACCCTACAATCAAAATAATTTCTCATTATTCTTTCACTATTTTTT
>CAIODY010000088.1 GCA_903857255.1 uncultured bacterium | reverse complement strand
TTGCAATACATAACCAGTTCGGGCGAAGCAACGTGTGATATTTGTCAGCCATGCGATAATGTAACGCTGCCAGTGGATGATGAGTTTTGGGATGAAAACACACCGCTTCAGCATTTCAATTGTGAATGTTTAATTATTCAAGTGCCAAACGATGAAGCGAAAGTAACGCCGCAACGTGAAGCTGATAGAATAAGCGAAGATGTAAACCCTTTGAAACATGGTATGTTTATGAGTAATGCAGGCAAGTCAGGCATTATTTTCAACAAAGAAACGCCGTATTTCAACGTGCCGAAACAGTATGAAAACTTCGCTGCTCACAATTTTAATTTGCCGCTCCCTAAAAAGAATTAACTTTGCAAAATGGCAACGAAAAATAAATTTGAGTTCGATAAAGTGTTTGAAAAGTTGCAGCAAATGAAACCGAAATTGCCGCAGGAAATCGCCGCCATCGCTCAAAGTTCGTTTGTGAAGAACTTTAATGATGAAAGTTTTTTTGGGAAAAAGTGGCAGCAAGTACAACGTAGGATTGAGGGAACGAAAGCGTATAAATACCCGAAAACAAAGAAGTTAAGCAGACGAGTTAAACCGATATTAGTAGGCACTGGGAAGTTGAAGCGTGAAGTAAATAGTAGTATTAGACAAGCTACATTTGAAGAAATAAGATTGGGGGTTGATTTACCTTATGCAGGGTACATAAACGAGGGAACGGAAAAGATGCCACAACGTGAGTTCATGGGTAATTCGCCAATTTTAGAAAAAAAGATAAAAGATAAAATCAGAAAATCAATTTCACAGATTTTTAAATGACAAAACAATTTTTCATAGACATTCGCAACCGATTATTAAGCAACACACAATTAAAATTTGTGCAGTTGTGGAATAATCAAATGCAGGATTTGGCAGGGAAAGAAAACAATAGTTATTCGTTCCCACTGCCAGCTTGCTTTATTGAATTTGTTGCACCATCAGAAATTTTGCAGTTAGGCGCAGGAGTTCAAATGTTCGACCCATTAACAGTTAGATTACACATTGTACATGAACTTTTGAATAATATTGATGACACAAACGGAACGCTTGAACAAGATTTATCAATACTCGATTTGAAGCAAAGCGTTTATTTTACCATGCAAAACTTTGAGCCAAATAATGCAGTAATGTTTGTTAGAGGGAGTGAAAGCAATTCTTATAATCACAACAATGTGATTGAATTTATACAAGATTACAAAACTAATTTGATAGATAACAGCCACAGCGATGCAACATTATCAATCCCAAGCGGCGCACCAATTACATTAGTTCCAACATTTACAAAAGTAACATCATTATAAATTATGCAGCCACGTTCAATATCCACCATACAACAACAAATGATTACTTACGCTCAAACCAATTATGGCACAAGCGTAGGGCAACCATTTTACTACATATTCCACGATAGCAATGGGAATAGTATTACGCCAAGCCAAGCGAATTTATTTATTCTAATTACTTTCATCGTAGCAACGGCAATAAGTTTATTTGAGCAAGTAATGTTTTTATTTCAAAATGAAATTGAAGCATTAGTAGCTACATCAGCAGCAGGTACAGCGCAATGGTTGCAAGCCCAATGTTTAAATTTTCAATATTCTGCAACATCACCACAAGTGGTCCAATACAATACCACAACGAACACAATCGCTTATCCTGTCGTAAATACATCATTGCAAATCATTAAGCAATGCGCTATTCAAAGCAATGCCAATAATGTGGTTCAGATAAAAGTAAATACAGCATCGGCAGGGGTTTTGAGTTCACCGCAATTAACAGCGTTCCAATCTTACCTTAATCAAATTGTTTTTGCTGGGATGCAATATAATGTAATTTCAGCAGCACCCGATTATTTGATGGTAGGTGCACAGATTTATTACAATGGGCAATACACCCCAAC
>CAIODY010000087.1 GCA_903857255.1 uncultured bacterium | reverse complement strand
GTTTATCGGCTTTAATCAAGGCGTTGGTGAGTTCAAAAGTATTTTGCGTATGCACATTATCATCAGAGCCGCCGTGCATTAAAAGGAAATGTCCTTTCATGTTGTCAGCATATTTTGTGCAAGCAGAATTATCATAACCCAACTTATTTTCTTTTGGCGTACGCATATATCGCTCGGTGTAAATGTTGTCATAAATACGCCAATCGGTAACTGGTGCAACAGCCACACAAGCATTGAAAACACCTGCCCCACGAAGTGCACAATTCGTAGCCATGAAGCCGCCATAACTCCAACCGAACATCGAAATTTTACTGCTATCTGCCCAATTTTGTTTTTTGAAATATCGTGCTGCACTGATTTGGTCTTGCGTTTCAATCGTACCCAAATTTTGGTAAGTACATTTTCTGAAAGCCTCACCACGATTGCCTGTGCCGCGATTATCAACACAAGCCATTGCATAACCATTTTGCGCTAAAAACTGAAAATACATAAAGTTCAAACCGCCCCAATGGTCTTCTACTTGCGAAGCATTTGGTCCGCCATAACAATACATAAACACAGGTGCTTTATCTTTTTTCTTTTTTAATAATGGTGAAATTTTGTAACCAAAAAGTTCAGTGCCATCTTCTGTTTTGAAACTGAAAAAATCAACAGGTTGTAATTTTTTGTCAGCTAATTTTTTCTTCAAATCAGCATTGTCTTCCAACACTCTGATAGTTTTATTTTGATTATCTAACAAAGTATAAGTTGGTGGCACATTGATGTGTGAAGTAGTTTGAATGGCAAAATCAAATGTTGGAGAAAATCCGTAGGAAGCCCAGCCAGTCAATGTTTTGAAGCAATCACGTTCTTCATTTCCATTGATGCTGCAACGGCTCAACACTTTATAATAAGGTTTGTCGCCCACTTGCTGATAATAAACAGTTTGTGTTTTTTCATCGTAGCCATACACATCGGTAACATCATAAGGCGAAGTGGACAATTTCTTCACCAACGAACCATCAGCATTGTATAAATACAACTGTTCAAAACCATCTTGCTCACTCATCCAAATAAATTGTTTGCCACCATTGATAAAAATCGGGCAATCTTTTTTTGCTTCTACATCAACGTAGGCTTTGTTGGTTTCGGTGAGGAGTGTATTAGTAGTAACTTCAAGTTTGTAAACTGGTTTTTCAACTTTACCGTCAACAGAAGTTATTGAACGAGTTTGTGAAATTTCTTCTTTAATTAATTCCAAATGATTTTGAACACGATTTAAATCTTCTAACCAAATTGTATTTTCATTTATCCATCCTACTCTAGGAATGTAGTGTTCTTGCGGTTTTGGAACATTACCCATACCGCTAACAATTTGACTTTGTTGATTCAAATCATACACAGTCAAATTCACTATAGAATTATCTTCCCCAGCTTTTGGGTATTTGTATTTTTCATTTCTTGGGTAATTATTTTTTTCAAAATAATCTAATGAAAATTCTTTCACATTGCTTTCATCAAAACGATAGTAAAGAATTTTTTTGCTATCAGGACTCCAGTAAAATCCACGATTGATGCCGAATTCTTCTTCATACACCCAATCAGTTGCACCATAAATAATTTTGTTTTTTTCGCCGTCTTTAGTGATTTGTACTTCGGTGATTTCATCTGCTAATAAATCAGCATAATACATATTGTTGTTGATGATGTAAGCCACTTTCATTCCATCAGGGCTGAATTGAGCATAACGCTGTTTGCCTTTGCTACTCAATGCTTCCAGCTTTTTTGCATCACGGAAAAAAATGAAATTCTTTTCCATTGTTGAATGACGATAAATGGCTTCCGTTTCAGTTGAGAGTGAAATTTTCTTTTCATCATCACTGATTTCAAAACTCATTACACGAATTTTTTGTGAAGAATCTTTAGGTGTTAAATCAGTTGAACGCATTAATGTATCCATTGCTTTGCCGCTTGCTGCATCATATTTTACAATAGCATTGTTGGCGGTCATGGCTGCATAACTTTTGCCGTCTTTCATCCATTTCCATCCACCTGCCGATTTTGGAATATATTCATAAGTCTTCCAAACGCTTTCCAGTGTTACGTTTTGAGCAAATAGAATTTTAGTGAAAGCAAAAATGACGAATATGAATGCCAATATTTTTTTGTGCATGAAAATGATTTTTGGATTGTAAATGTAGCGGAAAAAGGATTTTTTTTTTGCTTGTTTTGAAATTATAAAGCAATTTTCATCGCGTCTTTTTGCGTTGTATTCTCTTTGCGAACTTTGCGTTAAAATGTATTAAAAGGCAACTGCAAAGAACACAATGGTTATCGCAAAATTCGCCGAGAAAAAAAGCAATATTTATTTTAGTTGTAAAAACAAAGTATCGATTTTTTCTTTCTTCAAAATTTTTTGTCCTTGTTCGCCAGTAGCCACAACCCTTTCGCCAACTTTAGCAACAAAACTGCAAATGATAGAATTTCTTTCGAGCAATTTTATGGTAGCCTCAAAATCTACTTGTTGACCAATCAATGCAGGTGATTGATGATTGACTTGAATAAAAGTTCCAATGCCTTCTTCATCGCTTTCTTTCATTTCTAAAACGAACAAACGACAACACCATTCCGCATCACGAGCCAAGGCGAAAGTGCTGTAAACAGGATGCACATCACCGCTTTCAAATGTAGCTGCATCAGCAGTTATAACCAAATGCGAAATTTTTTTCTTGTCTCCGATTTGAAATTTATTCAACATTTTTTTGAAAATATTTTTTGTAAAACGGATGAATGGTGATGTAAATTAAAAGAAAAAATGCTGCCATGAAAAGTGTTATTACAAAATATTTCAGCAACAACATGGGTGTTTGACAAGATTCTGAAAGCCATGACATACAAGTGTTCCAAACAAGTTGAATGTTGAGAAACAAAATAATTCCAGCAGTAATCCATGCTAATATTTTCACCCAAAGTTTTATGGCAAACTCTTTCATGATGTTTTTACTGCTCACAAAATGAATCAGTGGAATTACTGCAAAACCTAATTGCATACTCAAAATTACTTGACTCAAAATTAGCAACGCAGTCAATTTATTTTCACCAAAAAAAAGCAAAGTAAATACTGCAGGAATGATGGCTAAACTTCGGGTTAGCAATCTGCGTTTCCAAGGTTTTATTTTTAAATCCAAATAGCCTTCCATCACAATTTGTCCAGCCAAAGTACCAGTAATGGTGCTGCTTTGACCACTTGCAATCAATGCTACTGCAAAAATTATAGGGGCAATTTTATTGCCCAAAATGGATGACAACAAACGATGTGCGTCTGTAATTTCTGCCACTTCATGCATGCCATTCACAAAGAAAACAGAAGCTGCTAAAATCAAGATGGCAGCGTTGACCAAAAACGCTAAATTCAAGGCAATGAATGAATCAAGAAAATTAAATCGCAAAGCAGTTTTCACATGTTGTTTGTTTCCCATATTTATTTTTCGTGTTTGTACCAATGCCGAATGCAAATACAAATTATGCGGCATCACAGTAGCACCAATGATTCCAGTGGCAATTAGCAACGCATCAGGCGAAAGCGAAGTAGGCAAAAAACCAATGGCAACTTCATGCATATTGGGTTGAGAAAAAATCAATTCAATTAAAAACGAAAGCCCGATAACCGCTACCAGAGCCAAAATGAAGGCTTCTAATTTTCTGATGCCATACCGTTGCAACAATAAAATCAAAAAAGTATCGAGTATGCTGAAACTAACACCAGCCAGCAAACTCAAACCGGTCAATAGTTTTAAGCCAATTGCAAAACCTAACACTTCAGCTAAATCGCAAGCAATGATAGCAATTTGTGCTAAAATAAATAGTGGAATATTCAACCATTGCGGATAGTGTTTTCTTGAAGCCTGTGCCAAATCTAAGCCTGTAACCAATCCTAATCGAGATGCTAAAGTTTGCAACAGCAAAGCCATACCATTGCTCATTAATAGCACCCACAATAATTGATAACCAAATTTGCTTCCGCCTGCAATATCTGTTGCCCAATTGCCTGGGTCCATATAGCCAACACTTACTAAATAAGCTGGTCCGCTAAAAGCCAAAAATGATTTCATGAAACGCCCAGTAGCAGCTGTTTTTACACTACTGTTCACTTCATCTAATGATTTTCTGAAAACTTCTTTAGCACTCATTTCACAATTAAATTTTTAGCCAATTGCTCTGAAATATTGATGATGTTTTGATTATTTATTTTCACTTGTAACGACCCATCGAACTCATGTTTTTCAACAATTTTTATTTTCGTGCCAATGCTGATTTTTAACTTATCCAGCATTTGCAAAAATGAGGAGGATTGGTCACCCACACTTGCCACCGTATGCACATCATGCGAACTGGCTATGGTTAAAGGTTTTGAGGTTATTGGAATTAAATTACCTTCTGCATCAGGAATTGGGTCGCCATGTGGGTCGATTTTGGGAGAGCCGAGAAATTTATCTAATCTACCGATTAAATCATCACTTTGAATATGTTCTAATTGTTCAGCAATTTCATGCACTTCATCCCATTTGAAATTTAATTTCTCAACTAAAAACGTTTCCCATAAGCGATGCTTACGAACAATTTTCCCTGCCATCAACAGCCCGTTTTTACTTAATGAAACACCTTTATAAGGCTCATATTTGATGAGTTTTTTGTCAGCCAATTTTTTCAGCATATCGGTTACGGTTGCAGCAGCAGTCTGCACTTCGTTGGCAATGGCGTTGGTGTTCACCACTTTGTTTTCATTTTTGCTTAAATGAAAAATCGCTTTGATGTAGTTTTCTTCGGCAACGGTTGCAGTCATATATTTTTGTGAATAAAAAATAAAATTTAGGCAAATCTAAAAATAAATTTCTGCAAATAAAAACAATATTAATCAACTACATGATTAAAATCACCTCTACTTAAATGGAAAACACTACCTTTGCACCCGTTTTAAACTAACTTAATTAAATGGTCATTATAATATTCTTTATCGCTCATTGGTATTTATCTTTATTTACACAATCTTTTTTTAATCATCGCTATTCTGCTCATCGTATGTTTACCATGAGCCCAGCCGCCGAAAAATTCTTTTATGTTTTAACTTGGTTGTTTCAAGGCTCATCTTACTTAAGTCCTCGTGCCTACGGCATTTTGCACCGCATGCACCATGCATTTGCAGATACTGAAAAAGACCCACATTCACCTTTATACTCAAAAAATTTGTTTGACATGATGTGGAAAACCAAGATTATTTATTCCGACATTAATACTGGCAAAGCCAATGTGGAGGAGCGTTTTACAAAAAATGTTCCTAACTGGCCTTGGATGGAACGCTTCGCTGATAGTTGGGGCAATCGTATTTTTTGGGTAGTTGCTTATGTTGTTTTTTATGCTGTATTCTGTCATCATTGGTACTTATGGTTCTTGTTGCCTATCAACATTACTATGTCGCCAGTTCACGGTGCTATAATTAATTGGTATGCTCACAAATTGGGTTATACGAATTATGAATTGAATGATACTTCTTCGAACTTATTACCTTTTGATTTTTTAATGTGGGGCGAATCTTATCACAACAATCATCACAAATTAGGCGGCAGAGCGAACTTCGGCGTTAAATGGTGGGAAATTGACCCCATGTACCCACTTATTCTGATTTTCAATTCAACACATTTAATTACATTGAAAAAGAACAATGATTTGAATTATATGTAAAAAAAAATCGCAGAACTAATGAATAAAAAAGGCTCTTATTGCAAGAGCCTTTTTTATTTTTGGCTTCCACTGAAATAAAAAAATAGTATGACTAACGAAGAAATTGCGGAACAAATAAAATACTTAGGGAAGTTGTTGGATTTGCACGATGAAAATCCGTTCAAAGCTAAAGTGCTTGCTGCGGCTTCGTTTCAGATTGACAAATGCAAAACTGAATTAGAAGAAATGTCGGATGATGCAATTGTTCGCATTCCAAGTGTTGGTAAATCAATGCTGAATATTATTCATGAATTGATTGAAACAGAAACTATTGAAGAGTTGGAAATATTGTTGGGAAAAACACCTAAAGGTTTGTTGGAAATGATGCAAATAAAAGGTTTAGGACCAAAAAAAATCAGAACCATTTGGAAAGAATTAGAAATTGAAAGTGTGGGAGAATTGCTTTATGCCTGCAATGAAAACAGATTGGTAGAGTTGAAAGGTTTTGGTGAAAAAACTCAAAATGATGTTATTAAGCAAATTCAATTCATTAATCAAAGTCAGCATAAGTTTTTTTATTCAGAAGGATTGATGGTTGCTGAAGAATTATTGAATTTATTGCAAACAAAATTTAGCAAAGCACAATTTGATTGCACTGGAGAAATCAGAAGAAAAGAAATTGTTTTAGAAAAAGTTGAGTTGATTGGAATACTTGATTTTGCTGACAAAAATGAAGTGATTGAATTGTTAAAATCGAATTTGTATTTCAGTTTTGAACAAGCAGAAGAATTTATTAGCGGAAAATTTGCACAACGTTTCCCTATTGAAATATTTTTAGTAGCCAAAGATGAATATGTTCGTCAGCAATTCTTTAAAACCTCATCTGTTAAACATTTGGAGCAATTGCCGAAAATAAATGAAAGTAAAATCTATGCATCGGAAAAGGAAATTTATGCTGATTTGCAAATGCAATTCATCGAACCAGAATTAAGAAATGGTTTGCAGGAAGTTGAATTAGCAAAGAAAAATTTGTTGCCTAAATTAATTGAAGAGAAAGATATTAAAGGCGTTATTCATTGCCATTCAAAATACAGCGATGGCAAAACAAACATTAAAGAAATGGCTGAATATTGTATCCAACAAGGCTTTGAATATTTGTGCATGAGCGACCATTCACAATCTGCTACTTATGCAGATGGATTAAAACCAGATAAAATTTATCAGCAACACGATGAAATTGATGGATTGAACAAAAAATTTTTTCCTTTCAAAATTTTCAAAGGCATTGAATCGGATATTTTATACAACGGCGATTTGGATTATGAAAATGAAGTTTTATCTTCTTTTGATTTTGTGATAGCATCTGTACATTCTGTTTTGCGAATGAATGAAGAAACAGCCATGAAAAGGCTTTTGAAAGCAATTGAAAATCCTTTTACTACAATTCTCGGACATCCAACAGGAAGATTATTATTGAGCCGTGAAGGCTATCCAATTGACCATAAAAAAATAATTGATGCTTGCGCTGCGAACAAAGTTGTGATTGAATTAAATGCTAATCCGCATCGTTTAGATATGGATTGGTGGTGGATTTATTATGCCTTGGAAAAGGAGGTGATGATTGCAATAAACCCAGATGCACATAATTTACAAGGCGTTCATGACATAAAATATGGAATTGCTGCTGCTCGAAAAGGTATGTTAAGTTCTTCAAAATGCTTGAATAATATGGATGTTCAGCATATTGAAAAATATTTTTCAGAAAAAAGAAAATAAAAATTTCAAAACGTTTGCAGAATTAAAATCGAGTTTTATCTTTGCAGCCCTTAAAAAAAGGAAAAGGTAAGATTCCGTAGCTCAGCTGGTAGAGCATAACACTTTTAATGTTGGGGTCCTGGGTTCGAGTCCCAGCGGGATCACAGGATAAGATTGGAGGTCAATTTGACCTCCTTTTTTCTTTTTTACTATCTTCAATTGCGTTATCCTATTGCTTATTTATCAATTGCCAAATTTATATTTTGGTTCGAC
>CAIODY010000086.1 GCA_903857255.1 uncultured bacterium | reverse complement strand
TTGTCGTTTTTCATCACTTCGGTTTCAAAGTTTGCATCTGTAAATACGTTTGCCATTTTAAATAATTTTTATTTCGTTAAGTAATTTGTTGTTCGATTTTTCACAAACATAATCTAATTCAAAATGCTAAAAAAGATTTTGAAAACTAAAATTTTAAAAAATCAAAAAGATAAACGAAATAGGAATAAAAAAGTTCAATTACTATTTTCTGTTGCCAAAGCGCATACTCACATACATAGCTGGAAACACTTGATGGTTCTTGGCTACAGCCATCAATGGCACATTTAGTAAATAACCATCTACATTCAACCCAATTTCCATCGTGGTAATATTATCATCAAAAGTAGCCCAATCAAATGCTAATCCAATCCGAGCAGTTGCGCCAGGCATTGGCTTCATATCAAAAAATCCTTGCCAAGTGCCAGCATAACTATAAATACTGTTTTGGTCTAAAAATGTAGAAGCATTCAATGAAGAATATTTTTCAGTTTTAAAAGTAATATTATCAGTGGTTTGGTCGCCGTAAATCAGCATCAATTCATAAGGTTTTACCAAGCCGAGCGAAACACCATAAGAAGTGTTTAATGAAATTTCAACGCCGCTTCGCAATGATTTTTCGGTCAAAACTTTGGTGTAGCCTTTTCGATAGGATATTGTATAAAGCGAATTTATTTTCCCGTAGTAATAATTTTTGGGTGTAATTGGTCCGCCTTGCGTAAAAACCGATTCAGTTTTTGTTTCTTTTTCATGCTTGGTTTTATTGAATTCTATTTCCCAAAATTTCTTTTTAGTGGCATGAATAATTTTTGTTTTGTTGTAAAAAAATCCCCAGCCATTGGTTTTATACAAAGCACCAAAACTCGATTCTTCAAAATACAAAATACCTTTGTTATCTTGTTTTTTGTAGATTTTTTGTGGCTTTGCAGGCACAACAGTTTGTGCATTTGCACAAACACCAGCTAACAACAACAGTATAATTGCAATTTTCCTCACTGTATAAAATTACGAAATAATGATTGATTTATTGCCCAAAGTTATTAAACTTTGCAAATAACCTCAACCATTTTTCAATGACTTCAAAATTAACTTACAAAGGCAATTTACGCACCGAGTGCATGCACTTAGAGTCGAAAACAATCATCACTACTGATGCGCCAAAAGACAACATGGGCAAAGGCGAATTTTTTTCGCCCACTGATTTGGTAGCCACAGCTTTAGGCGCTTGCATCATCACTACTTTAGGAATTTTTGGTAAAAAAGAAAATCGTAAATGGGATTTTACTGGCACCGAAATTAAATGCGCCAAAGTGATGTACAATGACCCACGAAGAATTGGTGAAATTCATTTAGATATTCATTTTCCGAAAAATGAATGGAACGAAAAAGACCAAGTAATTATTGAACGAGTAGCTCGTACATGTCCTGTGAGAGCCTCATTGAACCCAAGCTTGAAAGTGGTTGAAAATTTTCACTACTAAAGCACATTGAGCAATTGCTCTTTAATTTTTTCAGCATCTTCTTTCATTTGCACTACTAATTTTTGCATCACAGCATCATTGGCTTTGCTACCTGTAGTGTTGATTTCACGAACCATTTCTTGTGAAATGAAACCTAATTTTTTCCCTTTCGAAACATCCCCATTGTGCAATATTTCTTCAAAATAATTGCAATGATTTTGCAAGCGAACACACTCTTCGTTGATGTCTAATTTCTCAATATAATAGAGCAATTCCTGCTCTAATCGGTTTTTGTCTAATTGTTCATTGATGCCCAAATCGTTTAATTTTTTCAGCAATTCTTCTTTTTGTTTTTGATTGCGAATGGGTGCAATTTTTTTCACTTCCTGCAAATTGGTTTGAATATTTTTTACACTATTCAATAAATCTTTTTTCAACGATTCACCTTCTTGTTCACGGAAATTAGTGAGTTGCAAAGCCGCTTCCTCTAAGGCTTTTAGTACACCTTGCTTTTCTGTTTCTTCTAAAATGTTGCTATTATTTTGCATCGCATCAGGCAAGCGAATTAAGGCTGAAAGCAAATAATTTTTATCGTTAGCCGATTGTGGTGCAATATCATTTAGTTCATTCAAAATCCGTTCTAAAAATGGTTTGTTGATTTGCAATTGCGATACACGAGTATCTTGCCGAGTGATTAAAATATTCACCGAACCACGAATTAATAATTCTTGCACACGGCTTCGGATAAGCATTTCAAGCTCATTATAAATTTGTGGTGATTTTAAAAACAAATCTAAATTTTTGCCATTAACTGATTTAATTTCAACTTGCACATTCAACCCATTCATTTGAAATGTGCTTCTGCCAAAACCTGTGAGTGATAATATTTTCATGTTGTAAATGTATAAAAATGATTGATGCAATTTTTCAATTGCATCTTTGCATAAAATTCATTCATCAAAACAATGTTTTTTAAAAATATTGTTTGGGAATAAATTCTTTTACATTTATAGCAACATTAAAAAAGCATTTTGGAATAATCAAATCAAATCATCATGTTAGCTTCCGAAATTCAATCACTACTTAATCTTTCACCTCATTGGGTATGCGTATGTGCGCCTGCTAAAGAAAATTTTGAAATCATTTTTTTAAACAACCAACTAAAAGAAAATTTTAAAATTGATGAAAAAGATTTTTTAAATCAACCATTAAAAAATCTTTTTCCGTCATTATTTAATGAATTAAATACAGTTTTTGAAAATGGAAAAACGAAAATAATTGATGCTCAAAAAATAGCAGTTGCCAATTTTGGAAATGTATTTGCAGCAATCGAAATAAAAAAATTCAATGCGTTTTTGATTATCGAATTGCGAAATAAAATGGAAGAAAAAAACATTGATTTGCCATGGCACGAAAAAGAGCAAATGTTGGATGAATCGAACCGAATGCTGAATATGTCGGTTTGGTCATTAGATATGCAAACTGGCAAAATCACTTCCACCATTGATTTGCAAAGTTTTTTTGAATTACCAGATGATAGAAAAGAAATTGACTTAAATGATTACTACAAATTTTTAGTGTGTGATGATATTGAAAAATCAAAGGCAGCATTTCAAGAAGCGATAAAAAAAGGAATAGCATTTAGCCACGAACGCAAAATGAAAACGGCTAAAGGAAATGAAAAATTTATTGAAGTATCATGTAAACCCATTTTCGATTCAACCAAGTGTATAAAGGTTGTAGGAACGGTTCGTGATATCACCAAACGAAAAGAACATGAGCAAAAAATAATCGAATCGGAATTGCTGTTGAAAGAAAATGCAGCCATGATTAAAGTGGCGCACGACCTTTTATCAATGGGCACTTATGCACTTTATTTAAACGAAAAGCGAATTACAATTTCTGAAAAAATTACTGAAATTTTAGACTTGCCTATTTCAACAAAAGAAATTTCAGTAGCCGAATATGCCGATACAATTGTGTTAGACAACAATCAAGAATCATTTGAAAGTGTAATAAAAAATGTACTCACAAAAAATGTTCCTTATCACATCGAGCGAAAAATTAAAACCAAAAAAGGCAACATAAAATATGTTGAAAATAGTGGTCAGGCAATTGTTGAAAATAGTGGGACAATCAAATTGGTTGGCACTTTACGAGATATTACCAAAAGAAAAGAGGAAGAAAATTTGTTGAAAGAAACGCAACGCAAATTGAATGAAAATGCTTTGCTATTGCAGCAAACGCATGAGCGATTAAAAATGGGAACTTACGAAGTTGATGTAAAAACTAACATCATTGAAACCAATTTTAATCTTACTAAATTTTATGAATTAGAAAAGCGAAAAGATTTTTTTACACTCGATGAATTTTTTAGTTTCATTGATGAAGATGAACGACATGCTTCAAAATTAAATGTGCGACATGCCATTCAAAAAAAATATTCCTACATCAAAGAAAGGAAAATTATTACTGCACCAGGCAATGTAAAATATTTAGAAATCACTGGTCAGCCAGTTTATGAAAATGGCATTTGCATTAAGCTTTTCGGCACTTTCAGAGATATTACCGAAAGAAAAAAAGCTGAATTACAATTGCAAGAAGCTGATTTAAAAGTGAAAGAAAATGTGGAGCGATTGATGACAGCACATCATCTTTTACGAACAGGTACTTGGAGTTTGAATTTAGAAAACAATCATCTTTCTTTATCAGATGAAGTATTGGAAATTACTCGACATCGCATTCCGAAAGAGTTACCATTGCTCGATTTTTTCAATTTTGTGCCGCAAGAATTTCAAGCTGGATACATGGAAACATTGATGCTTTCACTTAACACTTTTGTGCCAGTAACAGAAATAATGAAGTTGCAATTTGATGATGACACTTACATTTATGTAGATGTGATTGGACAATTTTCTGGCAATAAAAAAACTTTGAGTGGCACATTTAGAAACATAACAGAAGAACATGAAAAAGATTTAGCCTTAACAAAAAGCGAAGAACAATTAAGAGAGCTTTTTGATGGCACACCCTCGATGTATTTTATCATGACTGCCGATGGAAAAATAGCTGATGTAAATAAGTTTGGCAGCAATTATTTGGGTTTCACGAAAGAAGAATTAGTTGGGCAACATCACTCCATTTTATTTCACAGCGACGACAAAAAAGCTGTGTTGAAAAATTTAGAATTGTTGAAAAATTCACCCGAAAATTTTTTGCAATGGGAAGCTCGAAAAAGAAAAAAAACAGGTGAAATAATATGGGTGAAAGAAACGGCCAGATTATCTATTAACAAAGAAGGAGAAAATATTTACTTGGTAGTGTGTGAAGACATCACCAATGAAGTAATTAATAGAACATTGGTAAGAAAAAAACAAGAGGAATTAATTTACGCAAAAGAAAAAGCCGAAGATGCAGCAAAAGCAAAACAACAATTTGCTAGCATAATGAGCCACGAAATAAGAACGCCATTGAATGCGGTGATTGGCATGACAAACCTATTGTTAATGGAAAATCCTCGTGCTGACCAAGTGAATGAACTAAGCACTTTGAAGTTTTCGGCAGAAAATTTATTGCTTTTAGTGAATGACATTTTGGATTTCAGTAAGATTGAGGCAGGTAAAGTGGTGTTAGAAAAAATTGATTTCGAGCCACGTAAATTAATTTTCAATTTGTGTAACAGCTATAAATTCAGTGCTGACGCAAAAGGAGTTTTCATCAATACATTTATTGATGATGAAATTCCTACTCACCTAAAAGGCGACCCAACAAGGATTTCACAGATTTTAAATAACCTACTTTCTAATGCTGTAAAATTTACTGAAAAAGGAATTATTGAAATTTCGCTTCATCAATTACCACATCTCAACAGCAACGAATCCAAAATCAGATTTGAAATTTCCGATACTGGCATTGGTATTCCGAAAGAAAAATTGAATTCGATTTTTGAAAGTTTTTCGCAAGCCAATAGTGACACAACCCGTAAATATGGCGGTTCGGGATTGGGTTTGACTATCACAAAAAAATTAATCGAATTACACCACAGCAATATTTCTGTTGAAAGTGAGGAGCATAAAGGCACAACTTTTTATTTCGATATTGAATTCGACATTGGTAATGAAAACTTGATGGATGTGGAAGAAGAACAAATAAATTTTTCTAAAACTTTTGCTGGTAAAAAAGTTTTGTTAGTCGAAGACAATCCATTTAATCAAATTATTGCTTCTCGATTTTTAGAAAAATGGAATATCGAAGTTGATACTGCCGAAAATGGCAAAGAGGCTCTGCAAATATTAGATGACAAGGTGTACGACTTAATTTTGATGGACATTCACATGCCCGAAATGAATGGCATTGAAGCCACAAAATTAATTCGTAATCATGAAAACAAACTGCTGCAAACTATCCCAATCATAGCCATCACAGCGGCTGCTATGGAAAATGACAAAGAAAAATTGTTGAAAGATGGCATGAATGATTATGTGAGCAAACCATTTAATCCAGATGAATTGCAAAAAAAATTAGCTCTTTATCTTTCTTGAATAAATTTTATTCATTCTCTACAAATCAATACCATCAAAGGTTTCAAAGGTTATAAACAACCTTGTGCAAAAAAATAAACTTTCACTATTTCAATCTGATTACATTTGCTCCATAATTAGTTCTTTACAATATTTTTCATCAACCAAAATTGGTTTTACTTTAAAAGTAAATTAATAGGGAATCGTGTTAGAATCACGAACTGTTGCGCAACTGTAAGTAACACACAAAATTTTTATCAATAAAAGTCCACTGATAACCATCGGGAAGGAAGATAAAAATGTTACAAGTCAGGAGACCTGCCCATTTTGTTGCTAACTATTCAAAGTTAGCGTTGACGATGCTTTCGCAAATAAAAGCAGAAGTCAGATTTGATTCAACCATTTCATTTTCATTCATCGGTTGCATCTTCTCCACCCTTTTACTTTTTTATTTTTTCGATTGCAGCATTTAAAAATGTTGTGAAGTTTTTTTGTTCTATTATTTGAATCGTTGAAAAAAAAGAATCACATATTTTTGTTCATTGCCTTGCAAATGGCTTCGGTAGTAGGTTTGGCGCAAACCAATTTATCCGATTCTGTTTTGCAATTAAAACAAGTGCAAATTACTGCACAGCGAATTCAAAATTTTTCGAGCGGAACAAAAATTCAAACTATTGATAGCGCATCAATTTCACAATATTCAAGCAACAACTTAGCTGATTTATTAGAAAATGAAAGTCCAATATTTGTAAAATCTTATGGCTTGGGAAGTTTGGCTACCACTTCATTTCGCGGCGGTAATGCAACGCAAACAGCTGTGTTGTGGAATGGGTTTAACATCAACAGCCCGATGAATGGTCAGTTAGATTTTGCGTTGATTCCGAATAATTTTTTAGAGAAAGTTGATATTCAATATGGTGGTGGAAGTGCATTGTGGGGCAGCGGTGCAGTAGGTGGCACCATTCATTTGAACAATGAATTAAAATTTAACGAAGGCTTGAAAGTGAATATTGGCAGCACTTTCAGCAGTTTTGATACTTATCAGCAACAATTAAAAATTTTGTTTTCACAAAAAAAATGGGTTTCATCTTTCAAATTTTTTAATCACACGGCACAAAATAATTTTCCATTTTACAATACTTTGAAAAGTGATACACCGAGGCAAATTCAAAATCATGCACAATTAAAACAGGTTGGATTGTTGAGTGAAAATAGTTTTAAAATAAATGAAAATCAGCAAATTAATTTTTGCATTTGGTATCAAAATACTGATAGAAATATTCCGCCGTTGATGCTGCAAACATCGAATAACACTAATCAAAAGGATGAAACAAAAAGATTTACTTCGCAATGGCAACGCAATGGAAAAACGGCAAATTATTTTATTCGTGCTGCTTATTTTGATGAAAATTTAATTTACAGCGATTACAGTTATAATTATGTTTCACCCAACAGTGCAAAAACTTTTATTGCCGAAGCTGAATCGAAAATTAATGTAGACAAAAATAATCTATTAAATTTCGGATTTAAC
The DNA here is from genome assembly GCA_903857255.1 of uncultured bacterium. GTDB lineage: Bacteria > Bacteroidota > Bacteroidia > Chitinophagales > CAIODY01 > CAIODY01. Next base: position 107,774 of record CAIODY010000086.1, on the reverse strand, counting down.
AACACTTTTGTGAAAGCCACGTCAGATGGCTATTCTGAAGCTCATCAACAAAACAGAACAGCATTATTTGCATCGTATCGCTTTAATTCTTCTAACAAAAAATTTCAAACCACTATTTCAGCTCGACAAGAAATGTTGTTGCAAAAATTAACACCATTTGTTTATTCATTTGGTGCAGAATATAAATTCTCAAAATGGCTTTCAGCAAAATGTAGTGCTGCGAAAGTGTATAGAACTCCGACCTTAAATGATTTGTATTGGAACCCAGGCGGAAACCCCGGATTGCAATCAGAGAGCGGATTTAGTGAAGATGTAGGATTGTTATTTCATTTTATTTTTCCTAAAAAAAAAATCAATTTTTCATTTGAGCCAACTGTTTTTAACAGAACGATTAACAACTGGATTTTGTGGTTGCCTGGTGAAAGTTTTTGGAGTCCTCAAAACATTTTACAAGTGTGGAGCAGAGGCATGGAAACACGAAGTGAATTGAAATTTACCACACAAAATTTTTCTTTTAAAATAAATGTAATGACCAATTATGTTTTGAGTACGAACGACAAAGCAACAACAGCAAATGATGCATCATTGCACAAGCAATTAATTTATACACCGATGTATAGCGGTCATTTAAAATTGAGTTTGCAATACAAAAAAATCGCTGTCAGTTATTTGCAAAACTATACAGGCTATCGCTACACAAGTACTGATAATACGGAGTTTTTGACACCTTACAGCTTAGCTAATATTTATGCCATGTATCAATTCGTTATCAAAAATTACAGCATTAATTTTTTCGCAGAAGCCAATAATATTTTCAATCAACAATACCAAGTTTTATTAAACAGAGCAATGCCATTGGTAAATTATCAAGCAGGATTTTCAATTCAATTTCATCAAAACAAACAATTAAAATAATAAACAAAAACAAACAAATAAAAATGAAAAACAAACTACACAAACTTTTATCAATGGCTGCGATTGTAGCAACGATGAGCTTTTCAGCAAAAGCACAAACGATTTCTGATTTTGAAAGTCTTACTTTATCAAAGGCAGATACTTTTTGGAATGGCATTACAAATAAATTAGGAACGACTTTTTCAAACGGAAACGCAATCTTCAACAATTATTATGACACTTCTTACGGAGGATTTTGGTCGGCAGGTTTTGCTTATACTAATATGCAAGACAGTATTCATGGAGATTATCACCACTTATATTCTTCAAAAGCATTGAAGGGTTTTAATGGTTCAGCTAATTATGTTTCAATTGCAGAAGATGCTTACAACAATAGAGTTCCGATTGTAAAATTATCTGGAAATGCAGCAGGAAAACAAGTTTCAGGATTTTACATTTCTAATTCAACCTATGCTTTTAATAGCATGAGAGATGGAATTTCGCCACCAGCAAAAAAATTTGGGGGTTCAACGGGTAACGACCCTGACTGGTTTAAAGTAACTATTTATAAATGGTTGGGTGGTGTGAAAACCACCGACAGCGTTGATTTTTATTTAGCAGATTTTCGTTTTTCAAATAATGCACAAGATTACATTGTGAATGATTGGCGTTGGGTTGACTTGACTTCTTTAGGAAATGTTGACAGCCTGAGCTTTCATTTGTCTTCAAGCGATAATAGTTTTGGGTTTATGAATACACCTGCATTTTTTTGCATGGATAATTTTACAACTAAAGATGCAGCAAGTGGAATTGAAGTTGTGAATATAGGAACAATCAGTGTTTCACCAAATCCAACTAATCAGTCATTAGTTATTAGTCATGAGTCATTAGTAAAATCAATTTCAATTTTTAATGTGCTTGGCGAAAATGTGAAGAACATTATTTTGAATGAAAATGAAGAAACTAAAACTTTGAAAGTTGATGTCAGTAATTTAGAAAATGGAATTTATTTCTTGAAAACTGTTGATAACAGTGGATTTGAAAGAACTACTAAATTTATTAAACAGTAATTTTGAAGTTTGGCGAACTTTTAAAGTTCGCCAAGCTTTTCATCAAAAACATTCGTGCATTCGTGGCAAAAAAAAATTTCTTCATAGCATTTTTTCTTCTGCAAAAAATTATTTGCACAGCTCAATTTGCGCCAGCAGCAGGACATTTTGGAACAACTGCTATTTCAAAAGATAGCAGTTGTTTTATCGGTTGGGCTTCAGGATGCACTGTTCATCGAGGTTTTCAGGATATTTCAAATCATTCGTTAGGAGTTACGACTGTCGGTGATAGTTCGTTTGCCATCGGAAAATCAGATGGCATGGTGGTTAGTTTAGGTGATAGTGGTGTGGCAACTTTAACTTTTCAAAATCCAATTGTGGATGGCGCAGGCTTTGATTTTGCTGTGTTTGAGAATGCTTTTACCGATTCATTTTTAGAATTAGGATTTGTAGAAGTGAGCAGTGACGGACAAAATTTTTTCCGTTTCCCAGCAACATCTAACACACAAGACACTCTACAAATTACAAACGCAGGAAGCGTACAATGCACTGCTATTAATAATTTGGCAGGAAAATATCGAGTGTTTTACGGCACTCCGTTCGATTTACAAGAATTGAGTGGAATCAGTGGATTGAATTTGCAACACATTACACACGTTAGAATTGTTGATGTAATTGGTTGCATTCAAGAACAATTTGCAACGCACGATAAAAAGGGAAATAAAATTAACGACCCTTGGAAAACTCCTTTCTCATCAGGTGGTTTCGATTTAGATGCAGTGGGTGTGATTCATCAAGTTGCAAGCGGCGTTGAAACATTGATGGACAAAGCGATTGGGCTCTTTCCTAATCCATGCAATAACAATTTGAAAATTCAGCAATTTGAAAATTTTAAAATAGAAAACAGCCAAATTCAAATTTTAGATTTGATTGGAATTGCACATCACAATTTTCAAATTATTGCATCTTCAAATTCTCAAATTGAAATTGACTTACATCAATTTGCCAACGGAATTTATTTTTTAAAAATTAGTGATGGGAAAAATATTTCAACACAAAAATTTATTGTGCAACATTGATAAATTAACTTTCAATTCAGTCATTCTGGAAGAATCTGTTTTGAATGTAGCACTAAATCTAAATAGATTCCTACTGAATAACATCACACAAATCCATGAAGAAAAATAAAATAAAATTTCAGTTTTTAACAGCAATTTTTTTTCTCTTGTTTTTTTTCTCTTGCAGAAAAGATAAGCCTCAACAAGCCACCCAAGCGGTTTCTATCAGCAATCGTGGCGGTGTTTATATTATCAACGAAGGCAATTTTCAATTTGGAAATGCTAAAGTGAGTTACTATGATTTTGCAACAGGAAATGTTGCGGAAGATTTATTTCAACCTGCTAATCATGCAGCGTTGGGTGATGTTTGTCAGTCGATTAGTTCATTCAATAATAAAATTTATTTGGTGATGAACAACTCTCAAAAAATTGTAGTGGTGAATCCTGTTACATTCATGCAATCTGCTGTCATCAATGGTTTTGGGTCGCCCAGATATTTTTTACCAGTGAGCAATAACAAAGCTTATGTAACTGATTTGTATGCCGATGTAATTTCAATTGTTGATTTGAATACTAATTCAATCAGCGGTACAATTCCTTTGAAAGGCTGGACTGAACAGCTTTTGCAAGTGTATGGCGAAGTTTTTGTTTGCAATAAAAACGCTGATAAACTATTTGTGATTAATGCAGCCAGCGATAAAATTTCGGATAGTATCAACATTGGTTACGGAGCCAATTCAATACAAGAAGATAAAAATGGAAAGCTTTGGATTTTGTGCAATGGCGATTCAACTAAAAATATTCATGCTTCGCTAAGCCGCATCAATCCTATATCTCACCAAGTAGAACAAAATTTTTCTTTTGCTGATAAACATGATTTTCCGCTGCGATTAAAATTAAATGGCAACAATGATATTTTATATTTTATCAACGGAAGTATTTATAAAATGAATATTGCTGATAACAATTTACCCAGCAATTCATTCGTAGCAAAAGACACACACAATTTTTATGGTATCGGTGTAAACCCTGTCAATGGTGATTTGTACGCCGCAGATGCAATTGACTATGTTCAACGTGGAATGGTTTATCGGTATGATGTGAATGGAAATTTGATAACATCTTTTCTGGCAGGAATTATTCCAAGTGATTTTTATTTTAATTAAAAATGGTAAAGCACGAAGAAAAAATTTGTGAGAAATGTGGTGTTGCTTTTGAATGCAAAGTTGGTGATATAGCCAATTGCCAATGCTCACAGGTTAAATTGAGTGATGCAGTGCAATTATTTTTAGCAAATAATTTTTCTGATTGTTTGTGTTTGAATTGTTTGAAAGAAATTAATTTTCTCAATACACATCCACATCTACATCCGTCAGCACTTGCCCAAAAGCCTTTACAGTAGGCAACTCTACCAAATACTGTCGAATCAGTGCTTTTGTTTCTTTCAAGATATCGGTGTGTTTTGAAAGCTTAATCAACAATTCCCTGCGATAAAGATTTTTCATTTTTTCAATCCCAGGTGTGCCTGGTCCGAGTAATTGTTTGCCTAATGATGGTAACAATTTTTCGTGCAACCAATTAGCAGCAGCCTCTGCCTTTTGCACTTGCTTGTGTTTTATTTCGATGTGAATTAATCGTGTAAATGGTGGATACAAAAGGTTTTGGCGGAATTGCAATTCATAATCATAAAAGCCTGCCAAATTATTTTTCAAAAACCATTGCAACACAGGATGATTCACATTCAAAGCCTGAATCATCACTTTGCCTGCATTATTTTTTCTGCCGCTTCTTCCAGCCACTTGATGCAAAATTTGATACGCTCTTTCATTCACTCTAAAATCGGGGAAGCCTAGCAAATTATCAGCACTCAACACACCTACCAAACTGATGTTGTCAAAATCCAATCCTTTGGTAATCATTTGTGTGCCAATCAACACATCAATTTCACCTTTTTCAAACTTCTGAAACACTTTGCTGTGGCTGTCTTTCGAGCGCATAGTGTCGGCATCCATTCGTGCCACACGAATTTTTGGCAATAAAATTTTCAGTTCATCTTCAATTTTTTCAGTGCCAAATCCTTGCACCTTCATCGCTGTTTCGCCGCAACTGGGGCAACTTTGCACCACTCTTCGGGTGAAGCCACAGTAGTGGCAACTTAACGAATCGGAGTATTTGTGATAAGTTAATTTCACTGAACAATTCGTACATTCTGGTATCCAACCACATACACCGCAATAGAGCGAAGGTGAGTAACCACGGCGGTTTTGGAACAACAACACTTGTTCTTTTCGGTTGATAGTTTCTTCAATTTCACTCAACAATTTCCATGAAAAATTTCCTTTCATGGTTTTCATTCTGTTGTTTTCTCGTAAATCAATTAACTCAATTTTTGGCAAAGGCATGTTGCCAAATCTTTCTGCCAATTGCACCAAACCATATTTATTTTGATGTGCATTTTGCCAAGTTTCTAAAGCTGGCGTTGCGCTACCCAACAAGGTTTTAGCCTTATACATGGCTGCTAAATAAATCGCTCCATCTCGTGCATGATAATGCGGTTCGCCATCTAATTGTTTGTAGGAAACATCATGTTCTTCATCACAAATTACTAAACCCAAATTGCTGAAAGGCAGGAACAGAGCTGAACGAGCACCCACTACAACTTTATATTTTTGTTGCAACATCGCATTCCAAATCTCTACTCGTTGATGATTATTGTATCTGCTGTGATAAACCGCAATCTCTTCACCCAACCAATTTTGCAGGCGTTTTATCAAATGTTCGGTGAGTGCAATTTCGGGCAACATAAATAAAACTTGCTTGCCTTGTGAAATCGCTTTCTTTATCAAATCCGCATACAGCAAGGTTTTGCCGCTGCCCGTTTCACCATGCAACAGCACTACATCTTTTTCTTTAAATTTTGTTTCGATTAATTCCAACGCTTTTTGTTGTGCTGCCGAAAACGTGAAAGTATTGTCGCTGCCGCTTTTGAAGTGCAATCGGCTCACTTCAAATTTTTGTGTTTGTAAAATTTCCTTTTCGCAAAGTGCATTCAAAATGGCATCATTGCTGTTTGCTGCTTTTATTAATTCCGATTTTTTTACCCAAATTAATCCTTCATTTTCAAAAACTTCTTCGTCTTTTTTTGAGAGTTTAAAATAGAACATCAACAAGTTCAATTGCTTTTCTGCTTTTTTCTCTAACGCTTCAAACACTAGTCGTTGCTGCGTTTCATTGTTGTTTAATGTTGGGTGCAACGCCACAAATGTTTCCAATTTTGGTTTGTATTTCTCTATCAATTCTTCTTCGAGCCATACAATTTTTTTGTACAACATTTTTTCCAATAGCACAAAAACCGCTGCTTGTGTAATTTTTTTATCGTTGTTGGCATTTTTTAAAATGAGTGTGATGTCTTCCAAACTCAATTCCTGCTTGTTACTCAAAGCTTCGGCAATCGTAAATTCTTCATTTTCCAAATCCGAAAAATCATGATTGAAATCGGGATGCAATTTTATTTTTGTTTCACTTTGCAATTTCAATCCTGATGGCAAAGCCGCCATCAATACATCGCCAGTGCTGCACAAATAATAATCGGCAATCCATCGCCAAAAATGAATTTGAGTTTCGGTTACAATCGGTTCTTCATCCAAAACATTTGTAATTGGCTTGGCTTTGAATGCTAAAGGTTCTCGTTGATGAATTTCGGCAACGATAGCAGAATACATTTTTCGTCTGCCTAATTGCACTTCCACCCGACTGCCAATTTTTATTTTATCAGCAAATTCTTTTGGAATAGAATAGGTCAGCTCTTTTAAAGCAAGGGGCAATATGACTTGGGCGAAATTCAATTTTTAATAAAGATGCGAAGTTAAAATGTTGCAGCGCAGAAAGAAATATTAAAGTGGTTCAATTTTTTTTGTTTGAAAATCTTCTTAATTTTGAAATTATTAAACCTTTAAAACTATTGCCATGAAAAAAATTATTTTACTTATTGCGTTCACTGTTTTCTTCCTCAATTCCCAAGCACAAATCACCTACTTTCATTATTTAGATTATCAAACCGAATGGAGGAATATTTATGGCGGTTGGAGTGGATTCTATTCTTTCACTAATTTTTATACACATTACTTTGATGGAGATACTCTTTTAAGTAATGGTAAGCGATATTACAAAAGTTATTACGTGGAGGTTGATTCAAATTATACAACCCCAATTACTGTAAATGTTTCTGGACCGAAAGGACCATTATTATTAAGGGAAGATTCAACAAAAAAACTGTGGGATTTCAATTTCAATTTAGGAGTTGAAGAAGTGTATGCTGACTATGGAAAATATAGGAATGTTTTAGTTGGCGACACAGTCCCCGATGAATCTTGTATTATTACAAGTGTTGATAGCATTCACTTTGATTCTAAATATTTGAGAAGATTTACAAGTGCTAGTATTGGACGTTTTGGTATTGAAGGAATGGGAAAAACAATGCTATTGTGTGCTACAGGCGTTGAGGGAAATTATGTTCTGATTTGTTTTAAAAACGGTAGAGACAGTATTGCTTTTGACAACACTTTCAGTTGTTATAATTCATTTCCAAAACCACAACGACATTCAGTTTCATCAGGTATTTTAAAAATAATTGAACACCCAATTTTGAATATTTTTCCAAATCCAACTTCAAATATCGTTACTGTTGAAAGTTCATCCAATCAAATTATTAAACATGCTTTGGTTCTTGATTTGTTGGGCAGAAAAGTAATTGATGTGGAAGAAAATTCTTCTAAAATTTTTCTTGATTTATCTTCATTAAATTCATCAACTTATATTTTAAAAACTCAAGTTGGAAACGATTGGCTAATTAGAAAAATTGTTAAGAATTAATTGAGAAACCATTTGTTTCCTCATTCGCTTTTCCAACTTCATCTTTATAACTTTACGAACTTAATAAACTTTACAAACTGATTACACTTTGTTTACATTTCAATATCCTTGGTGGTTTATCATATTCTGCATTGCGCTGGCGGCAATAGTTTCAACGCTTTTGTATTACAAAAACAATAATTATAGTGAGCCGCTAAAATTTATTCCGAAACGAAAATATTTGTTGTGGGCGTTAAGATTTTTATCTGTTTTTTTCATCAGCGTTTTATTGCTTTCACCATTGATAAAATCAAAATGGACTGAAACCGAAAAGCCAGTGATTTTATTTTTGAACGATAATTCTTCTTCCATCAAAATCAAGCAAAAAGCTGATGACAGCAGCACTTTAGCACAACAATTTTCAAAATTAAAAAGTGAATTAGGTAATGATTACGATTTGAAAGAATACACTTTTGGCGCTGCCTTACACGAAGGAAATAAAATTGACTACAAAGAAAATGCAACAAATATTTCGGATGCACTGACTGATTTATACAATCAATACAGCAATCAAAACGTAGGCGCAGTAATACTTTCAACCGATGGTATTTTTAATCAAGGAAGCAATCCTATCTATTCTCATGGTGATTGGATGGTTCCTTTTTATACGGTTGCTTTAGGCGATACTAGTTTTCAAAAAGATGTTTTCATTGGCAAAACGTACTACAACAAAACTTGCTACTTGCATGATGAAACGCAAGTAAAAGTTGATTTAGGAGCAAATTTTTTAAGTGGTCAGAATGTTGATGTGCAGGTGAATTTATTAAATGGAAATGAAAAGAAGCAAGTGTATGCACACACTTACAACTGCAATGGCAACCGCTTTTCAACTTCTTTTGAATTTATAGTAAATGCTGAAAAGACGGGCATTCTACATTATCAAATCAAGGCTTCAGAAATTAAAGGCGAAATAACTTTCAGCAACAACACACAAGATATTTATGTGGAAGTGTTGGATAGTCGCCAGAAAGTTTTGATTGTGGCAAATTCGCCACACCCCGATTTAGCTGCATTGAAAAGCATCATTGAAAACAACAACAATTATGATTGCCAGATAAAAATGGTAGAGGAGTTTTCAAACAATGATTTGAATGGATTGAATTTGTTGATATTGCATCAATTGCCATCGAATAAATCTGTTGGGCAAAATATTGCAAAAGCTGCTACCGATAAGCATTTACCGATTGTGTTTGTTTTGGGTACTTCAAGTAATTTGAATGCATTTAATCAGCAACAAAATTTATTGAGCATCACAGGTAGTGCTGAAAATACCAATGAAGCAGTAGCTGCTTTAAACAAAGATTTCAATTCATTTACACTCGATGAAAAAACTACTGAAGCCTTGAAAGGCTTTCCACCATTGTATTCACCGTTTGGTGATTATAAAACTGCCGGCTTTGCCAATGTGTTAGCTTATCAGAAAATTGGTTCGGCAACAACACATTATCCGTTGATTGCGATGGGTGAAATGAATGGAAATAAAACTGCGGTGATTGCTGGCGAAGGCTTATGGCGCTGGCGTTTGTACGATTTTATGCAACATCAAAATAATGATGCAACGAAAGAAATTTTGCAAAAATTGGTTCAGTTCATGGTAGTGAAAAATGATAAAAGAAACTTCAAAGCCACACCAGCCAAGACTTTGTTCAACGAAAATGAAGCAGTTAGTTTTGAAGCGTATTTATACAACGATAATTATGAATTGGTGAATTCAACAGATGTGATGATGACTATTACGGATGAAAAAGGAAAGAATTTTTCATTCACATTTAATAAAACAGAAAAGGCTTACAGCTTGAACTGTGGCGGATTGCCAATTGGTAATTATAGTTTCACAGCCAAAACAAATTTCAACGGTAAAGTACAGAAATCGAGTGGCATGTTTAGCGTTGTGCCATTACAACTGGAAGGATTAAACACCATTGCGAATCATCAGATGCTGGCAACATTGAGTAAAAAAACTGGCGGACAACTAGTGTATCCATCGCAAGCGGCTTCCATAGCTGACTTTATTAAAAAAGCTGAAACTATTAAACCAGTTATTTACACCAATTACCGAACTACCACTTTACTCAATTGGAAATGGTTGTTCTTCATCATTCTTGCATTGTTAACAGCAGAATGGTTTTTAAGAAAGTATTGGGGAGGGTATTAAAAATTGATGATTGGATGATTTTTTGATTTTGAGATTTAATTTTACTAATAACTCCCTTCTTCGATTGTTTTAATTTCAATTTTATCATTCAATTTTTTGACTGATAATTTTATATGACCATTACTTAAAGGTTCCCAAAAGTCAATCATAAAATTATTTGCTGATTCAAATTCTACAGAAACAACAACAATATTATCAAGTTTTGATTCGTCTCTATAACCATCAATTTTTAAATAGCTACGCCATTTGTGGCTGACAATAATCTGTCTATTACAAATTTTAAAATAATTATCGCAATCCTTTAAATAGCTACTTGAATCAATAATGGTAAATGGATACATCGCTGATTCCTTAGCGCATACCCACGGAAAACGGTGTTTATAAATTTCCGATTCAATTATCGTTTTTAAAGTGTTACAATCAATCTTGTTTTTTGATTGTGAATAAGAAATTTGAAGAAATCCAGCAAGAAATAAAAAAAGAAACAAAAAAAATTTCATGTTCAAAAAATTTGAAGGTGAATTTAGAAAACCATTTCCATTTTCTTCTGTTTTAATTTTCTAAAACATCAAATGAAAAACAAAATCGGCATTATAGGTTCGGGCATAGTTGGCGTAACGCTTGCCAATGGCTTTATTCAACATGGTTATGAAGTAATGATTGGAACTAACAATTCTTCCAAGCATGAAGAGTTAAAAACAAAAACCAACAACAAAGCTGCTGTCGGCTCTTTTGCAGAAGTGGCACAATTTGGTGAAATAATTGTGTTAGCTGTGAAAGGAGCAGCAGCATTAGAATCGCTGCAAAAAATCGGCATCGAAAATTTGCAAAACAAAACTGTGATTGATACGACCAATCCAATTGCTGCATTGCCGCCAGTAAATGGTGTTTTACAATTTACCACTTCATTAAATGAATCCATGATGGAACAATTGCAAGCTGCGATGCCACACACAAATTTTGTGAAAGCATTTAATTCGGTAGGAAGTGCATTTATGGTAAATCCTGATTTTGGAGGAGAAAAACCAACCATGTTTATTTGCGGAAATAACGAATTGGCAAAAGATGAGGTGAAAATTATTTTACAAAAATTCGGTTGGGATATTGCCGACATGGGCAAAGCCGAAGCTGCACGTGCTATTGAACCATTGTGCATGTTGTGGTGCATTCCGGGCATGTTGCACAATCAATGGAGTCATGCATTTAAGTTGCTGCGAAAATAAATTTTCGATAGAGCTTTATTTAGTTTCAAATAATTTAGCGTAATTTGATTTCTAAAATAAAGTCGTGTTATGAGCAACAAATTCCAATCTGCAGTTTTACTTTTTTTCATTTTATTGTTGTCAAATAATTTATCAATTTTTGCTCAAAGCAGTTATTTGCCAATGGGCAGAGATGATTATCAATGGCTGGATAGATTGAGTATTCGCGATGGAAAAATTCCTGAAGATTTTAACACCTTTAATAAAACGTACGACAGAAAATTGATGCTTCAATACATCAGTGCATTGGATAGCAATAATATTGATAGCAGCGGCGCAAAATGGAGCAAGGTGGATGAGCAAAATGTGCAGTATTTGTACAACGACAATTTTGAATACGCAGGCGAAAAAGCTATGATTGACGGCACTTATCCGATTTTTAATTCTATTTATAAATACAAAACGGATTTCTATGCTTATCAAGATGGCAACTTTGTTTTGAAATTAAATCCAGTAATTTTTTATCAAGGTGGGCATTCAACTAGTAGTTCAGAATATAAATACATCAACACCAAAGGCGTTGAATTAAAAGGAAATATTTTGAACAAAATTGGCTTCTATTCTTATTTCACCGATAACCAAATGAAAGCGCCTGATTATGTTGAAAATTATATCACACAGTTTCATGCAGTGCCCGGCAATGGCTATTACAAGCAAACTCTGCCATCAACCAAAGTTGATTATTTTGATGCTCGTGGTTACTTTACTTTTTCGGCTGCAAAATATTTACACTTTGCTTTTGGACAAGATAAAATGTTTTGGGGCGATGGCATTCGCTCATTGTTTTTAGCTGATGGTACAGCTTCCTATCCTTTTTTGCGAATGAATTTTCACTACAAAAAATTTGATTACGAAAATTTGTACATGCAGTTTACCAAACAATATTTATCAGGAAGTGGTGACCATTTATATGAACCAAAATATGCGGTGATGCACAACTTGAGCTATAATGTGGCAGAGAATTTTCAATTGGGTTTATTTGAAAGTGTAATTTTTTCAAGAAATAATGGTTACGATCCAGCTTATTTGAACCCCATCATTTTTTATCGCGAAGTTGAACAATCTCGTGGAAGCCCCGATAATGCGGCGATGGGAATGATGGGCAAATGGAATTTGCTACACCACTTTCAATTATATGGGCAGTTTTATTTAGATGATTTCAATTATTCTATTTTCAAAACCAACCATAATTTTTGGGGCGAAAAATACGCCATGCAAGCAGGTTTGAAATATGTTGATGTGCTTGGAATAAAAAATTTAGATGCACAAGTTGAAGCTAATCTAATTCGCCCATTTGTATATTCTCATGGCGATAGCTTAGCGAATTTTGTAAGCTACAATCAGCCATTGGCGCATCCTATGGGTGCAAATTTGGTGGAAACAATTTTCAAAATTTACTTTCAACCACTTCAAAAATTGAGTTTTAATTTCACCGCATCGTTAGTAAAACAAGGTTTGGATTCAACAAAAACTTATAACGGAAAACCAAGCGATTTTGGCTCCAACCCAATGGTGGGCAATATTTTGCGAAATCCGATTTATAACGATACTTACACTTTGGGCGAAGGAGTGAATACGCATTTTGTGATTGCTGATTTATCTATGAGTTGGCAAGTGTCACACAATATCTTTATCGATTTCAATTTTATTTATCGCAAAGAAAGCAGCAGTTATGTGGCTTACAACAAAGATGAAAAGTTTTTCGGCATTGGCTTTCGCATGAATACTTCTCGACCAAAATTTTTATTTTAGAAAATAAATTTTTGAAAAAATCGTTGAGCAGTTGAATTTTATTTTTCCAAAAAATATTTTTCTGTCACAATTTTTTCAACAAAAAAAATAGCACCGAAAATGATTCCTTTAACCGTTCCACATTTAGCAGGCAATGAATGGAAATATGTAAAAGACTGTTTAGATACAGGCTGGATAAGCAGTGTAGGCAGTTATGTAAACGATTTTGAAAAGCGAATGGCTGAATTTACTGGCGCAAAATATGCAGTGGCTTGCATGAATGGCACGGCTGCGTTGCATGTGTGTCAGCGCATTATGGGTGTGCAGCAAGGCGATTATGTCATCATCCCCAACATCACTTTTATTGCTACGGCAAACGCTGTAAGCTATACTGGTGCTGAACCGCTGATGATGGATGTGGATAGCGATACCTGGCAAATGGATTTAGATTTGCTCGAAAAATTCTTCATCGAAGAAACAAAAATGATGGATGGAAAATGTGTCGTTAAAAAAAATAATCGCCGCATTGGTTGCATCATGCCAGTGCATGTGTTGGGCAATATGTGCAACATGGAACGCTTGATGAAATTAGCCAACGAACGAAATATTCCTGTGATTGAAGATTCAACAGAATCGCTCGGCAGCAGCTTCAAAGGCAAGCAGACAGGTACTTTTGGGCAAATGGGTTGTTTTAGTTTTAATGGAAATAAAATTATTTCAACAGGTGGCGGCGGCATGATAGTAACTGATGATGAGGCTTTGGCGAAGAAAGCAAAGCATTTAACTACGCAAGCAAAAATTCATCCCGAAGAATATATTCATGATGAAATTGCTTACAATTATCGGCTCGTAAATATTTTAGCAGCCGTTGGAGTGGCACAAATGGAGCAGCTTCCAGCGTTTTTGAAAAAGAAAAAATACATCAGCGATTTTTACAAAAAATATTTGAATGGTGTAGGCGATATTCAATTTCAAAAAGTTGAAAATGACATTCATGTAAACGATTGGTTGTTCACGATTAAGACTTCCAAATCAAAAGAAATTTTTGAAAATTTAAAAAAGGCTGACATTATCAGTCGCCCATTTTGGATGCCGATGAATCAGTTGCAAATGTTTCAATCATTTTGGTATTACAACGAAAATGATAAATCGAATGCAGTGTATCATAATTGCTTGAGCATCCCTTGCAGCACGGGAATCAGCGATGATGATTTAGCGTTGGTGGTGAAAAAAATTAAAGAGTGTTTTTAAAAACCAGCTATGCTCAACGCCGAAACAATCCGTGATTATTGTTTGCAAAAAGAAAATGTAACCGAAGGTTTTCCTTTTGGAGAAACAGTGTTGGTTTTTAAAGTGAATGATAAAATGTTTTGCTTGTTGGCATTGGATGAAACGCCGCTAACCTTTAATGTAAAATGTGATGCAGAAAAAATCGAAGACTTGAGAGCCGAGTATTCATCAGTATTACCGGGCTACCACATGAATAAAAAACATTGGAATACAGTTGTTGTTGATGGTTCAATTTCCAACAAAATGTTGCAAACTTTTATTGATTGGTCATACAATTTAGTTGCAAAAAAATCGAAGAAAATTTCTAAAAAATAAATTCTAAACAAAATGATAGACAAACATTTAATCACAACCAGCACAGCTTTGGAAGGTTATAAAGTAACCAAGCAATTGGGCGTTGTTCGTGGCATTACGGTTCGTAGCAGAAGTCTGTTTGGAAATATGGCAGGCGGATTTTTGTCGTTACTTGGCGGACAAAATTCCATCTACACCGATTTATGTGAACAAACTCGTGAAGAGGCTTTTCAATTGATGATGCAACATGCTGATGCAGCAGGAGCGAATGCTATTTTAAATATGCGATACGACGCAAACGAAGTGATGCAGGGCATTACAGAGGTTTTGGCGTATGGCACAGCGGTGTGTGTTGAGAAAATTTAACTTAAAAAAATCAATGAACAGATTTAATCTTCATCAATTTATTTGCGCTGCAACAGGCAGAGCCGAGAGTTATTTTAAAAAAGATATTGAATACAATTTTGCCGAATTAAGTAATAGAATTGATGGCAAAAGTGTGTTGGTGATTGGTGGTGCTGGCACTATCGGCAGCTCGTATATCAGAGCCCTACTGCGTTTTAAGCCAAAACGAGTTTACGTGATTGATACTGATGAAAATGGTTTAACCGAATTAGTTCGTGATGTTCGCAGCACAGTTGGCTTGAATGTGCCCGATGAATTTATCACTTATCCCATCAATTTTTCCGACCCAGTTTTTACAAAAATATTTTTGCAAAAAGGTCCGTTTGAAATTGTTGCCAACTTTGCAGCACACAAACATGTGCGTAGCGAAAAAGATGAATTCAGCATCGAAGCCATGATTAACAACAACGTCATCAGAGCAAAAGGTTTGTTGGATTTATTGATGGAACACAAGCCTGAAAGATTTTTTTGTGTGAGCACCGATAAAGCCGCAAACCCAGTAAATGTAATGGGTGCAAGCAAAAAACTGATGGAAGAAGTCATCATGGCTTACAGCAAATATATTCCCATCACCACTGCTCGATTTGCCAATGTGGCTTTCAGCAATGGAAGTTTGTTGTATGGATTTTTAGAACGTATGATGAAGCAGCAACCATTCAGCGGTCCATCCAATATCAAACGCTATTTTGTATCGCCCGAAGAAAGCGGACAGTTGTGCATGTTGGCTTGTATGTTGGGCAATTCAGGAAGTATTTTTTTTCCAAAATTAAATCCTGAAAAAGATATGCAAACCTTTGAAACCATTGGTGTAAAGCTGTTGCAAGCACATGGTTTAGAACCTGTGTTTTGCAAAAATGAAGAAGATGCAAGGCAATTTGCTTACAACTTAAAACCCGATTCAAAACAATATCCAGTTTACTTTTTTGAGAGTGATACGAGCGGCGAAAAACCTTACGAAGAATTTTTTACCGATGCTGAAACCCTTGTGAATAATGAGTTTGAAGCATTGGGTTATGTAAAAGATTATCCAGCAAAATCGTTGGAAGAAGTGAACACGATGTTTGAACGATTCAATTATTTGTTTCAAAAAAACAATATTCACAAAGCTGATATTGTGCAATTGATGGCAGAATTTATTCCCAATTTTGAACACATTGAAAAAGGAAAAAATTTAGACCAACGAATGTAAAACAAGATTTCTTCGTTTTGAACTACTGTAAAATATTCAACTCTGCGTTGTAGATTTACGGCTTAATACAACTTTTCAAAAACTATACATGCAAAACACTTATGCGCTTGTAACTGGCGGCAGTAGCGGAATTGGCAAAGCGATGTGCTTTGAATTGGCAAAGAAAAAATACAACTTACTTGTTGTTGGAAGAAACGAAAAAAACTTAAATGAGCTGCAACAAAAATTGCAAGCAGAGTATGGCATTGAAGTAATTGTTTTGAAAAAAGATTTATCAAATGCTCAACAAACGCAAGATGTGGTGAATTTTTGTTTGGAAAAAAAATTGCCTTTGCAAATTTTAATCAACAATGCAGGCTATGGTTTGTGGGGTACATTTCATGAAATGAAATTGAATGACCAGATGGAAATGTTGTATGTGAATGTGAATAGCGTTTTGCAACTTACGCATCAATTGTTGCCATTGTTGCAACAACAATCACAAGCATATATACTCAATACATCGAGTGCCACTGCGTTTCAGCCCGTTCCATATTTGAATGTATATGCAGCTTCAAAAGCTTTTGTAGATAGTTTTTCAAAAGGATTAAGTTTGGAATTGAAAAAATACGCACCGAATATTTCGATTACTTCATTACTACCAGGCGGCACTGATACTGGCTTTATCGACCGTGGCGGCTTCAATGATAAAATCAAAAAAATAGCTGCCAAAGTAAACATGACGCCCGAAGCAGTTGCTAAAATTGGCTTGAAAGCTATGTTTGCAAAAAAAGCTGAAATCATTCCTGGTGCTATGAATTGGTGGAGTGCAAAGGCTGTAGGATTTATGCCAGCGGCATTGATTAATAAAATCACAACTGGCATCTACGAAAAATAATTTTTCGATTTAATTACAACATTGGTTTTGTAAAAACACTAAAATATTTTCCTTCCCATTTTTTGATGTAGTGTTGTTGCACACTATCTATAAGAGTTTTGTGTAAAACTTTTGAGTTAATGGCAACTAACGAATCTTTTAAAAATTCGGTCTCATATTTTTGAGCAATCACAAATTTTATTTTTGGATTATTAGTAATTGATTGCCAACAACGCTTGTATAAAAGCTTTGATGATATCTCTTCATCAATTGTCCAATCTAATGGCAATGGGTTATCGAAAGAATGTGTTGCCCAAAAAGCAGCATAATCAGTGATTACACAATAGTTTTCACGATTTATTTTTTTGCAGATGGTGTTCAATTCATTCATGGCAGCAGCTGTGTTGGCATTGGTTTTTATGCCTGCAAAACCATCCACTTTAATTGCTGATTTCAATTTCATGGCATCATTATCTCTATAAATAAAATGCGTTCGCAAGCGAAATGATGCAGCAAAAACCAATATAAAATTGAGTGAAATAAAAATATTTATCCATTTTTTATCTATCACCATATCGCCCAACATGGCTATCCACAACAATCCTGCGGCTAATGCTGGTGAGTTATAACCCAATGAAATGGAAGTACACCAAGCAATTACTAAAGTGTAAAATAAATATTCAGCTAAGCTTCTTCGCTGAAATGCTTTCAATAAAAACAACGACAAAGCAATGCCGAATTCAAAATAAAAAACTGCTTTGTATGAATCTCTAAAAGACAGTGCTATCAGCAGCGTAGCTGGCATCATCAATACAAAAATTGTTTTAAGCCATGCAATTTTTTCTTTGTTAAAAATCAAAAAAACTAATTGACCAATGCCTAATCCAATCCATAATAATGGTTGTTTGTAATAAGATTTTACACCAGTTTCAAAAATTTCAGTTCGGGCTGAAAGCTGCATCAGTGCATCTTTCCACGATTTTGAAAAATAAACCAACTCACCATAAACCAACATGGGTAATAATGTAAAAAGCCATACGCCAACATTTTTATAATCACGATTCAGAATCACCAATACAAATGGAACTAACAAAAAATTCTGCTTACACAAAACTGCATAAGCTGTAATTCCATAACCAAATTGTTTGAGATATTGATTCTCGTGAATGCTCAACCAAGTGCCTAGCATTACACAAAACAAAGCATCAATTGTAGTCCAAGCCATCATTGGAAATGAATTGATAGTGAGTAAAAATCCAGTTAAAAAAATCAAGCATTTGTTTAAAACAGAAGTTTTAAAATCAGATGCTTTTTCTATTAATAAAATTGCCATCAACACAATAACACCAAATTGAAAACATACGACCAATCGAGAAATAAAAAAAACATAATTGTTGCCTAAAAATAATTCAGGGATGTGTAAAATTCCGCTACCAACTGGGCGAATAGAAATAAAATCTTTATGCGGAATTTCACCCATCAGCAATCTCCGAGATAGCGACAATACTGTACCTTCATCAGTTGGGTTAAATCCGTAAATAGATAATAGCCAGCTAATCGCAATAAAAGTTATTAACGTGATGCAACATAATGCTATAAAAGTTGTCTTCTTTTTCACAGCGTATTTTTTTACGTGTTTAAACGTAGAGAATTAGTGATTGCAAATGTAGAGAATTCGGAACTAATAAAACCTCCCAAAAAATCCCCAAGCCGAATGAGTTTATCTGAAGAAATAAAATCCATTTTCAACTCATCCAACTATTTAATTAGTGTGTATGAAGTGCATCCAACAGGCGCTTTCAGCAAACCAAATTTTACTATTTCTTTTTTCAACAGCAAATTAAAATCGCTTCTGCAAATGGAAGAAGCAGATTTTTTAGAAAAATCTGTTACCGACATTTTTCCTGAAATGCTGATGAATGGCTTATTTGATGTTATCTGCGAAGTAGAGCGAACAAACAAAACCAGCCAAGTGCAAAAGAAAATGCTGTTTGAAGGTTTTGGCGATATGTTTTTGGATGTGCAAATTTCAAAGTTCAATAACTTCATTATCAATACTTCCAAAAACATTACGGCGGTAAAAAAAACAGAGTTGGAAATGAAGGAAAAAGAAGAAATGTTGGAAGGCGCACATCGGTTGTTGGAAATGGGAACTTGGACGTTGGATTTAACTTCAAAAAAAATTACATCATCGGTTGATTTGGCAAAATTGTTTGGTTTGCAAAAAAACAGCAAAGAGCTAAACGTTGATGAATACTATAGTTTGATGACTGATAGCGACGCAAAAAAAGCACAAGAAAATTTTGGCGAAATTGTTAAAAGTGGTTCATCATTTTCAATTGAACGAAGAATGATGACTGAAAATGGCGAAGAAAAATTTTTCGAAATCACAGGCAAACCTGTTTATGATTTTGAAAAATGTGTAAAACTCATTGGCACTTTCAGAGATATTACGAAGCGAAAAAAATTAGAAGTCTATTTATTAGAAACCGAATTCAAACTCAACGAAGCCCAAAAATTATTAAAAATGGGTTCGTGGGAATTTGATTTTACACACAATAAATTTCATTATTCAAAAGAGCTAAGCGAAATTTTAGAATACGATGAACCCTATGAATTTAATAGCTTTGAAGAGTATTTTGCTCATGTTCATCACGATGAAAAAACAAGTTCGAAAGATAATTTCAGGAAAATTGTGAACGATGATATGAAGGTAAATGTTGAGCGAAAAATGCTCACCTACAAAGGCAATGTTCGCTACATCGAATTTGTAAGTAAATCATTCACTGAGAATGGAATTTTGAAAAAAGTGTTCGGCACATTCCGTGATATCACTGATAAAAAATTGCAAGAATTGGTGATGCTCGAAAATGAAAAACGATTGAAAGAGGCACAAGCACTGCTGAAAACAGGCACTTGGGAAGTTGATACACAAAGTCAAATATTGACTATTTCAGAAGAAGCTGAAAATATTTTCTTAAACAAATTGCCTAAATCAGCCAATATTGTTGAGTATTTCAAATTCATTCATCCTGATGACAAAGAAAAATTATTCCAACAATTTGTTGCCAATATTGATAGCGGAAAATCATTCAAATTTTTGTGCCGAATTGTTTTAGAAGAAAATTTGATGAAGTATTACGAAGTCATCGGTCAGTCGTTAGCTGGCAATCATTTTTATCAAGGCACCATTCGCGATATTTCGGATGAATACGAAAAAGATTTGGCTTTAAAACAAAGTGAAGAAAGATTTAGAATGTTGTTTGAAAATACACCCTCGATGTATTTTATTATTGATGAAAAAGGTTTCATCAGCTCTGTAAATCAATATGGCATTGATTATTTGGGTTATTTGCCCAATGAAATCATCAATCAGCACAATTCAATTTTATTTCATAAAGACGATACATTTAAGGTTACTAAAAATTTAGAATTACTCAAATTATCGCCTGACAATTTCTTGCAATGGGAAGCCCGAAAAATGAAGAAAAGTGGTGAAATAATTTGGGTAAAAGAAACTGCTCGATTAGCAAAAAATAATGAAGGGGAAGATATTTTCTTAATCGTTTGCGAAGATATCACCAGCGAAGTAATCAACCGAGCTTTGGTAAGAAAAAAACATGAAGAGTTGATTCATGCTAAAGAAAAAGCCGAATCGGCAGCTACCGAAAAACAGCAATTTGCCAGCATTATGAGCCACGAAATTCGTACGCCATTGAATGCAGTAATTGGCATGACAAATTTGTTGTTGATGGAAAATCCGCGACCTGACCAAGTGGAAGAACTGAATACTTTGAAATTTGCCGCCGAAAATTTAACAATGTTGGTCAATGACATTTTAGATTTCAGTAAAATTGAAGCCGGTAAGGTTGCACTCGAAAAAATTCCTTTTGATTTAAGGCATCTCACACACAATTTAAAAAACAGTTATCAATATAAAGCCACAGAAAAAGGCATCGGTATTCAGACCATTATTGATGAAGAAATTCCTGCTGATTTGTTAGGCGACCCAGTTCGCATTGGTCAAATTTTAAACAATTTAGTTTCTAACTCTATCAAATTTACCGAGAAGGGTTATGTAGAAATTTCGATGCGAAAATTGCAACACGACAAAGAAAATGAAGTGAAAATTAGATTTGAAATTGTAGATACAGGCATTGGCATTCCGAAAGAAAAACAGGCTTTGGTATTTGAAAGTTTTTCACAAGCCAATTCGGATACAACCCGTAAGTATGGCGGCACTGGCTTAGGTTTAACTATTACAAAAAAATTAATCGAGCTGCATAAAAGTGAAATTTTATTAAGCAGCGAATATGGCAAAGGCACCACTTTTTATTTCGATTTATTGTTTGAAAAAGCACCAATTCTTTTCAGTGAATCAAAACAAGATATTCATTTTGTGGAAAAAAATATTGAAGGGAAAAGAATTTTATTGGTAGAAGACAATCCTTTCAATCAGTTGATTGCAACTAAGTTTTTACAAAAATGGAAAGTGATAGTTGATACTGCTGAAAATGGAAAAATTGCACTAAAAAAATTAGACATTAACACTTACGATTTGATATTGATGGACATTCAAATGCCCGAAATGAATGGCATCGAAACCACTAAATTTATTCGTTCGCATGAAAATACTTTGCTGCAAAAAATCCCCATCATCGCTCTCACAGCGGCTGCCATGGAAAACGACAAAGAAAAACTGTTGCAAGATGGCATGAATGATTACGTAAGCAAACCATTTAATCCAAATGATTTGTACAAGAAAATTGCACAGTATGTCAATTGATTTTCCGATTTTATTTCTTACCAGTGTTAAAAAAATATTTGCGAACTATGTGGCAAAATTAATTGTATGACTGAAGCTCAAATTGCTTTCGACCGCTTGTTGAAAATCATGGATGAATTACGTGAAAAATGTCCATGGGATAAAAAGCAAACCATTCATTCGTTGCGCACTTTAACCATTGAAGAACTGTATGAATTGGGCGATGCCATTATGGATGAAGATTGGCAAAACATCAAAAAAGAATTGGGCGATGTGTTATTGCACATTGTGTTTTATGCAAAAATTGGTAGCGAAAAAAACGAGTTCAATATTACAAATGTCATCAATGAATTGTGTGAAAAATTAATTGTGCGCCATCCACATATTTATGGTGATGTAAAAGTGACCGATGAAGAAGATGTGAAAAAAAACTGGGAGCAAATAAAATTAAAAGAAGGCTCAAAATCAGTATTGGCAGGCGTTCCTAAAGGTTTGCCCGCAGTGGTTAAAGCACATCGAATTCAGGAAAAAGCCAAGCAAGTTGGTTTTGAATGGGATACCAGAGAACAAGTGTGGGATAAAATTGAAGAAGAAATTTCGGAACTAAAAGAAGCTGTTGCCAACAACAATTTAGCCGAAATGGAAAATGAAATGGGCGATGTAATTTTTAGTTTTATCAACTATGCTCGATTTATTGGCGTAGATGCTGAAACAGCGTTGGAAAGTACCAATCGCAAATTTATTCATCGTTTTATGCAGATGGAAAATGTCGCAAAAACGATGCATAAAAATTTAGCCGAAATGACTTTGCAAGAAATGGATGCGATGTGGAATGAAATAAAAAAACGCTAATCAATTTTCAATCAATGCAAAGTGATGGTAGTTGTATGACTGCCTCTTGTTAGTGTTGCTGAATTATCGCAAGAGCCTGTACCAAAATTTATGGCAATTGCTCCTGAACTGCTTGGTGTTACATCTAATTCGCCTTGTGTAAAAAAATCGGTGCAACTCATATCTTTTATCAAATCGTTGCCTGATGCGGTTTGTGCCGAAAAAGAAGTGCCATTGGCAGCAGTACCATTGGATGTTCCATTCAAATCATATTTATTGGCTGAAGTAATATAAGCTGTGTTGCCAGCAGTTTGAGTTCGTGTAATGGCATCAGTGTAGGCAATTGTTCCACCGCCATTTGGCTTAGTAATGTTGATGGTTGAATTGATTGTCCAGTTCATCAATCCATTTGTATTCATCCCATTATTAGTAATATTTTTATGACTTGAGTTGCTGATTTGATACAAATCAGTAGCCGTAGAACCCACCGCATAATTGTTGAAATAAATATTGATGGCTGCGCCAGCATTTCGAAATTTACCTGTGTAATAAATAATAATTTCGCCTTCACGATATTTTCCATCATGACAAATACAAGGTGATGTTCCAAAATTTATTCGCATCGTGTCAGGAATAATATTAGTGTTTGATGAATCATCTTTTACAATTGCACAAGCAGATAAAATATCAAAGTCGCTTGTTGCTCTCATGCCTATTGTACCTGATTTACCTAATGAATGAGCCTGCTCGGCTAAGTTTTGAATTTCTTGCGAAATGCCTTGTGCTGTTACATTATCAGTAACAGTTTGTACATCAGCATCGGTCAATTGTGTTTTTTTGCAAGCTTCGGTAATGATGGATGCGATGGAAATAAATGCAATAGAAATTGCGACTACTATTTTCTTTTTATTCATTGTAAAATTAGGTGTAATGGGTAGTTATGACTTTAACCAACTTAAAAAGTTTATCAACCAGCCATATTTTTGCTAAATTTATAATGGCGTATAACCTTCGTCAATCAGCAACACTCTGCCAGCAGCGGCTTGTGTGGCTAAAAAATCACAACGTTCATTTTCGGGATGATTATTATGACCTTTCACCCATTTAAATCGAACACGATGCTTAGTGAATACTTTTAAAAATCGTTGCCACAAATCAACATTTTTCACATCTTTAAAATTCTTTTTCTGCCAACCATAAATCCATTTTTGTTCAATCGCATTCACCACATATTTTGAATCGCTGGTTACTAACACTTCGGCATTTTCAATTTTGATAGATTCCAAAGCCACAATCACAGCCAATAATTCCATTCGATTATTAGTAGTGTTTTTATAACCAGCCGAAATTTCTTTTCGATGTTTGCCGCTAATTAAAATTGCACCATAGCCGCCTTGTCCAGGATTGCCGCGGCTGCTACCATCTGTGTAAATATTTATCATGTTGTTTGTTGATGCAAAGAAAATAAAATTAAAATCGTTTGCTTCATTATTTCTTATCAACTTGATTTTTAGAATTGTGAAATTTTATCTTTCAACTTTCTCTGAAATATTTAGGCAAAATACTTCAAACCGCAATCTCGAAAAGTTTGCGTTTCTTTGCAGCCCAAAATTTTACAGTAATTTTTTATGGATAGAAATACGGTCATTGGTTTCGTTTTGATATTTGCTTTGTTGGGCGGTTACATGTGGTACAACCAACCCACCAAAGAACAATTGGCGGCGCAAAAACGCCAGCAAGATGCCAAGAAATTTGAACAACAACATTTTAAAGAGCCCAGCAATATTGCTGATTCAACCGATAAAAAAATATCGAATGATTCTTTGAAAAAGGCTATGGTAGGTGCTTTTGCACACATACAAAGCAACAATGAGGTTGTAAAAATTTTAGAAAATGATGTAGTGAAAGTAACCTTGAGCAGTCATGGTGGTTGCATCAAACGCATCGAACTAAAAAACTACAAAACCTTTGATGGCAAGCCTTTGGTGTTGGCGAATGAAAAAACATTTGCTCAAGGCATCGAATTTTATACCAAGCAAAATATGTTGCTGAACACCAACGATTTTCAATTTGCAGATGTGGAAAGCGGCAACAACACAGTATCGTTCACTGCTAAAAACGATTCAAATGGGTATATCAAACAGGTGTACACTTTGAAACAAGGAAGCTACATGGTTGATTATGATGTAACTTTTAATGGCATGGATAAAATCATTCCAGCCAATAATAGTGTGCTGGGTTTGAGTTGCAAAGCTGAATTATTAAAACAAGAACAAAATCGAGATAATGAAAATCAATCAACCACTATTTATTATCACTACACCAATGATGATTATGACAAATTGGATGAAAACAAAAGTGAAGAAGTAAAACCTGCTACTACTATAAAATGGTTCAGCTTCAAACAACGATTCTTCAACATTACTTTAATCAATAAAGAAGAATTTTCGGATGTAAAATTCAACGAAAAAAAATCTGATTCGCTGGATAAATTAAAAACGATGAGTGCTTATGTGATGATGCCTTTCAATCACAGCAACAATCAAACTTATCATTTGCAATGGTATTTAGGACCGAATAAATACAACCAATTAAAATCGTTGAACATTGGGTTGGAAAAAATTGTTACACTCGGCGGCGGAATTTTTAAATGGGTGAAATATATTAATCAATATGTCATCATTCCTATTTTCAATTTCTTCGATGGCTATCACATCAGCTATGGTTATATCATTTTGATTTTGGTTTTAATTTTCCGATTGATATTGTTTCCATTGAATTTTAAAACATTTAGCAGTGCAGCAAAAATGCGAATCATCAAACCTGAAATTGATGAATTAAGAGCTAAATATAAAGATGACCAAGCCAAATTTGGGCAAGAGCAAATGAAGCTCTATCGCCGAGCAGGCGTAAGTCCGCTGGGTGGTTGTTTGCCACAATTATTGCAAATCCCAATTTTCGTTTCGATGTATTATTTCTATCCATCGAGTATCGAATTGCGCCAACAATCGTGGCTTTGGGCACCTGATTTATCTAATTTCGATTCGGTATTAAAAAATTTAGGATTCAGCATTCCGGGTTATGGTAGTCATATCAGTTTGTTCACTTTGCTGATGACGGCAACCACTTATGTAACCATGTATTTGAACCGTAATCAAATGAACATGAGTAGCGACCCGAATATGAAATCGATGCAATGGCTGCAATACGTTTTCCCAGTAATGATGTTGGGAATATTTAATAATGCGCCAGCGGCATTGTCATACTATTATTTGTTGCAAAATTTAACAGCAATTGCCCAACAATTTATTATTCAAAAATTTGTGATTGATGAAAAGAAATTGCATTTGCAAATTCAAGAAAATAAAAAACGCCCTGAAAAAAAATCGGGCTGGCAACAACGATTAGATGAAGCTTATAAAATGAGAGAGCAACAATCTAAAAAAGGCAAACGATGATATTTTTGCCCAAATGGTTGCATGCTGATGAAAAAATATTTTTTTGGAATTTTCCAAAATGCAGCATACATTTGGCATTCAATTTTATTTCTAAAATTTTAAACAACAAAATACAATGAGAAAAATTTTACTACTTATCACAGGAACACTTTTAAGCGTTGGTTTATTCGCTCAAGTTACTTTTCAGCAGGTTGGCTCGGCATCTAATCCTTTGACTGCCTTCAATTCCAACAACCACACATTGGCAACAAATCAAGCGTTGAAAACAGTTATTTTTGTTCATCGAAATAGCATTCAACAATATGGCAATTCAACCTTTTCTGGAAATTATCGTTATGATTTTTCAAAGAATTATGGTTCAACTTGGACATTAGACCACGGTCCTATCAATCCTTCGGCTTCAAATGCTAATCCAAGTCCACGTTTTCCTGAATGCTCAATTTATAATCCAGCAGGCAACACCGATACTTCATTAGCTTATTTGGTTTTTGCTGGCAGTTATCATGATGGTGCAACCAATGCAGTATGGCAAGGTTTGAATAGTGGCACCGTTAAATTATCTAACCCAACAAGTGGCTGGCATGATTCACTGACAATTATTAACGGTGCTGACTACAATCCTTCATCAAGTTTGGTAGAAGGTGCTCCTGGAGTATATTGGAAAGTAGGAAAAAATACAACTACTGCTGGTGGTTCAGTATTAATCATGAAAGGTATTTACAACCAAAGTACGCATGGCGTTTATTGGTCATTGAACAACATCATCACCCCACCATTTGATAGAAACACTACACAATCTGCTGACGAAAATGGTGATGGTTCTTGGAGTATCGCTTTTGATAGTATAGGTCAAAATGGTTGGATAGCTTCAATTGGTGATATCACATACACTAACGACCCTAAAAATGACTATGTAAACACTCCTATTTTTTATAGAACTACTGATGGGGGTGCTACTTGGGCTGGTCCTATCACTTTTTTCCCAACTGATTTCCCTTCAATAAAAACAGGTTATGGTTTGCCAATAACAACAGCTACTACAGGTGATTCTATTTATTCAGTTACTACAACTTTTGAGTCGGATCTAGTGGTAGATAAAAATGGTAATCCACATTTAGGAACAGCAATTGGTTATGGCGTTTCACCCGGAGAAGTCGCAGCTGGAACCACTTACAGTGTTTCAGCTGGTGGATTAAATATTTTTGATTTTATGTACAATACCGCTGACCATAAATGGTATTGCAGTTTTATTGATTCATTAGTTAAACTAAGAGCAGATACAATTTCTAATAATTCATCACAAGGTGTTTTCAGTGAAGACCAAAGAATACAACTTACTTTATCATCTGATAGGTCAAAAATAATTTACTCATGGGCTGATTATCGCGGTGCAACAGTTTTTCCAAATGCACGAAGGAATGTGTATGTAAGAGGTTTTGACCCAATTAATCATACTTTATCACCAGAAATATCTGTTACTGCAGGTACTATGTTTGATAATGCTGGCTATTTACATTCAGTTTCTTACATGGCTTTAGAAAATGCGACCAACGACTCTATTTTATTGCCAATGACTATTGCAAAAATCAGACACAGCAATGACATTGACAGCATGGCTTACTTCTATTATGCCAACGGTATAAACATTGCAAATGCTGATTTCACAACCACTACTTCTTTTGATGCTACGACATTATCAACGGCAAACTTCGGATTAGCATTTAATTCAGCAAATTGTACTTTT
Source organism: uncultured bacterium (assembly GCA_903857255.1). Classification (GTDB taxonomy): domain Bacteria; phylum Bacteroidota; class Bacteroidia; order Chitinophagales; family CAIODY01; genus CAIODY01. The sequence continues at coordinate 79,882 of CAIODY010000086.1, read as the reverse complement.
AATTTTGTTGATAGTTCAATCAATGCAAGTGCTTGGTTGTGGAATTTTGGTGGCGGTCAGCCAAATAGTTCTACTGCTCAAAACCCAACAGGAGTTGGTTATACTTCATCTGGAAATTATACAGTTTTCTTATGTGCTACAAGCCCTGACGGAATGACAAGCTATGCCAATAAAAATGCGAAAGCTACTTGTGCATTAGGCATCAATAGCTTACTAAGCAATTACAACTTAAATGTTTTCCCTAATCCAACTAACAGTATTTTAAATATAGCATTTAACGATTTTACTGCTTCAAATGTAAACGTATCGGTTGAAAACATGTTAGGTCAGCAAATTTCTAATTTGCAAAACCAAGCTGTACACAATGGAACAGTAATGAGCTTCGATTTAAAAAATCAAACAGCAGGTGTTTATTTCATTAAATTCCAAACTGAAAAAGGAAATTTAACTCAAAAATTTGTAATCGAAAAATAATCAGTTAATCTATTAACTTTACAGTCCCGATAATCAAATGATTGTCGGGACTGTTTTTTTTAACCCGAAATCCAATCAATGAATATTCTTGGCAGTATTGTAAAAAACACTTTAAGCCTTAGAAAAAGATTTGAAAGAGGCACTCATCTTTCGCCTGAAAAAAATCAACATACGCAACTAATTAAATTGCTCAAACAAGCGCAATACACTGAGTTTGGCGTTCATTACCAATTTAATCAAGTGCTTGAAAGCAAAAAAGAAACCACAGCTGTTTTCAAAAAAAATGTTCCCATTTTCACTTACAACAAATTATTCAACGAATGGTGGTATAAAACATTAGAAGGCACTCAAAATGTTTGCTGGCCTGGCAAAGTAAAATATTTTGCATTAAGCAGCGGCACCAGCGAATCAGCCAGCAAGCGAATTCCGGTAACTGCTGATATGCTAAAAAGCATCAAACGAACAAGTGTAAGGCAAGTGATTCAATTGAGCAAATTTGATTTACCTGATGAAACTTTTTGGAAAGGAGCACTTTTAATTGGCGGCAGCACCAAACTAACTTTCAAACACAAATATTACGAAGGCGATTTAAGTGGCATCAGCGCAAAGAACCGCCCATTATGGTTTCAACGCTATTACAAACCAGGCAGCAAAATTGCAGCGCAGAAAAATTGGGAGAAAAAATTAGAGCAAATTATTAATTCAGCACCCAATTGGGATATCGGTTTTATTGTTGGCATTCCATCGTGGGTGCAATTGTTATTAGAAAAGATTATCGAAAAATACAACCTCAAAACCATTCATGATATTTGGCCCAACTTGAATTTATACATTCATAGCGGCGTTGCCTTTGACCCTTATCGGAAATCATTTGAAAAATTGTTTGGTAAAAAAGTGCAGCTTATGGAAAGCTATTTATCGAGCGAAGGTTATTTTGCTTTTCAAACTCGACCTGACCAAGGTAGCATGACCATGATTTTGAATGGTGGAATTTTCTTTGAATTTATCCCTTTTGATGAGCAACATTTTAATGACGATGGTGATGTAATTGACGAATCAAAAACGTATTTGATTCACGAAGTCAAACCCGATGTTGATTATGCCATGCTCATCAGCACTTGCGCTGGCACATGGCGATATTTAATTGGCGATGTGATTCGATTTACTGATGTGGCAAAAGCCGAAATAGTTATCACTGGCAGAACAAAACATTTCTTAAGCATCACTGGCGAACATTTGAGCGTTGAAAATATGAGCAAAGCCATTAGCGTAGCGGCTGATGAGATGAATGTAGAATTCAATGAATACACCGTATGCGCCGAAAAATTTGGAAATCTTTTTGCTCATCGCTGGTATATTGGCTGTGATGAAACAAATGTTGATGCCAATATGGTTAAACAAAAAATTGATGCACATTTACGAACCATCAATGATGATTACGATACCGAACGAACTTCAGCATTGAAAGAGGTGTTTGTTGAAATTTTACCCAATCAAAAATTTCTTGACTTTTTAAAACAAGAAGGTAAAGTTGGCGCACAAATAAAATTTCCACGAGTAATAAAAGGCGAACAATTAGAACGTTGGAAAAAATTTATTACGTTCGATTAAAATGGAATTGATTTCAAAAAAATCAATTCACATTCACCACAGCCAAACATTTATCCACTTCTTTAATCATCGAAGAAATCATTTTTTTCAATTCAGCTTTTTTTGTTTCATCCTCATCACTCAATGATTTTGCTAATTTCAATACTTGCACTTGTGCTTCCAAATCAGCCATTGTAGCATGTTGGGTAGCTTTTTCATCTTCCGATTTTTTTAGTTGCTCGGCTAAAATTTCTTTCTCTACCAACAATTCATCTATCTCTTTTTTTTGTTGGTCAATGCGTTGTTGAACTAACGCAATTTTTTCTTGAATGGCTTGTAATGATTGCAGTGCTTCTTGCATGATGGCTAATATTTTTTGTCAAAAGTAATTAATTCAATTTTATCCAGCTCATTATTGGATAATGGTCTGACATGATTTTTTCGTTCATCGTTTTAAATTTCATCACTTCCAATTTTTTATCAGTCAGCATATAATCAATTCGTAAAAATGGGAATTTTGAAATGTACGAAGTGCCAATGCCTTTGCTTGCCACCAAAAAATTATCTTGTAGTTTTTCGCTGATGGTGTGATAAGCATACGATGCTGGCGTATCATTGAAATCGCCGCAAAGTATTACTGGATAAGGGCTTTCACCAATAATACTCGCTACTCTTTCAGCTTGCTCAGCTCGGCGAACAAAGCCACGTTTTAGTTTTCGTAAAATTCTTTTGCCAGCATTTACATCTTCATCATCTGCTAATTTTAAATTGTCTAAATATTTGTAATCTTGTTTACCAAAATAAACTGATTGCAAATGTGTACTGATGATGCGATATTTTTTGTCATGAATTTTTACATCGCAATAACAAGCTTCGTTTTCGGTGTGCAAACCAAAATCAATATCAGTTGATTCATCAATTTCAAAATCACTAAAAATTGCCATTCCCCAATGGTCGTTTTTTCTTAAAGTAGAGGAATTGTAGAAATGAAAATATTTATAGCCAACCTCTTCCGTTAAGCGTTTTATAGTGTTGTAAGGTTTTTCAATTTTATTTTCAGAAGTATAAAATTCCTGAATGCAAATAATATTCGGGTGTTCATTTTTAATGAAATCAATTTCATCTTCTCGATGATTTTTTTTGTCATCGTATTCATACAAATCAAATATTCGAGCATTAAAACTCATTACCTTAATAATGCTTAAATCACTTGCCTGAAAAGGCTTTTCATCACCATAAGCTACACTGTGTTGAATATTTTTATAATTACTTGCAATGGCGAATAATGAAATGAGCAACCACCATTTTTTTTGAATTATCCAAAATAAAAAAAACAAAAAATTGGCGACGACTAAATACGGAAATCCCAATCCTAAAAATGACAACCACCATAATTGATGTGGGCTGACGAACTGATTAAACACAGTTGCCAATAACAGCAAGGCTGCTATGGCGTTGAAACATAAAATTATTTTTTTAAACCAATTCAATAGCTAGTATTTGCAAAAAATGCAGAGCAAATTAAACACAATAAATTTTAAGAAGAAAAAAATAATACAGACTGTATTTAATCCACCAATTTTTTATCATCGGTTTATGTTCAATCGATAAATACACAATAAAAAGTCCGAATTAAGAATTGAATTAAGGCTTTTTTATAAAGCAGAACACTTTAACTCAAATCAATTTCGGTATTATCGCCAATGTTTAAGCTTTGGCTCATACCTTTAATCATAGCATCGCTACCCACCACACTTTCATGCAAAACCACTTGTTCTAATTTTGCAAAATCACCAATGATGGAATTTTTAACGATGGAATGGTGCACAATACTACCTTCGCCAATGGCTACATTCGGACCAATGATGGAACCAAAAATATTGCAATCTTTTCCAATAGCTACTGGCGGAATAATAATGGTGTTTTGAAAGTGATAAACCACAGAACCCTTGTCCTCCATGCGTTTCAGCAGTAATGAATTGGTTTCTAACAGCACATCTTTTTTGCCGCAATCAAACCAATTGTTCACTTTGGTAGGTTTGAAAATTACACCGTTATCAATCATGCGTTGCAACGCATCAGTTAAATGAAACTCGTCCATTGTTCTGATATTGTTAGCGATGTTATAATCCAAAGCTTCCATCAACGCTTTGGTATTGCCAATTTTATACAAGCCAACTAATGCCAAATTTGTTTTTGGGATGTTGGGTTTTTCTAAAACTTTTATAATTTCATTTTTGTCGTTCAATTCGGCTAAACCAAAGCCTCGAGGGTCATCCACTTTTTTTACACCCAAACAATTTTCATTGCAATTCACCACATCTTTCCAATCCAAATCTAAAATAGTATCGCCCAAAACAATAATGAGTGGCTTGGTTTGGTCAATCAAATCTTTCGTTAACCAAATTGCTTGCCCCAATCCTTCTCTGTCTTTTTGTTCAACAAATTCAGCTTTTAAATTGGGATAATGTTTTTGTACATACTCTTTAATTTTATCGCCCAAGTAGCCAATCACAAACACAAAATCGTTTACACCAACTTGAATTAAATCATCAATGATAAACGACAAAATTGTTTTGCCACCCACCGGAATTAATGCTTTGGGTTGTGTGTAAGTATGCGGTCGCAATCGAGTACCTGCGCCTGCTACGGGAATAATTGCTTTCATAATAAATGAGAAAAAGAAGTAAGCAAAGTTATAGCAATAATGATTTTAAAATCAGTTTACTTTTTATTTATTTCTTCTAAAGCCTTTTGCGCTGCTTTTGCTTTTTTCTTATCAGATGATTTGAAATTGGCTTCAGCAATACGTTTCAGCACATTATCTACTTCATCCTTACCGTGGATTTTTTCAAAATCAGTTTTATTTTTCAAAACATATTGCACTTCGGGTGAAAGAATATTTTGAGAATATTGTTTGATGATTTCAAAATTTGCAAAACTATTCCAAGTGTTTTGTGGGTTTGATTCAAAATAATCGCTCAAATATTTTTCATAATCAACATGATAATATTGCGAAAGCAATAGAACAGAAATCAAATCAAAATTAGATAATTTTTGTTTTTTACCACGAGCTTTTAATGAATCTAAATTGGCATCAGCACCCAACGCCGAAAGTGTCGATTCAATAAAATTTTTCGGCGGCATAAAGCCCATTGCTCTGTAAAAAATATCACCATTTGGTCGGATGAAAACAAAGGTTGGATAAGCTTCAATGTGAAAAATATTAGCCAATTGCGGACCTTCATTGTGCTCCATATCTTGTTTGTAGCAAACAAAATAATGATTGAAAAACAAACCAACTGTATCGTCGGTAAAAGTATTTTTCGCCATCATTTTACACGGACCACACCAAGTGGTATAGCAATCAATAAACAAATTTTTATTTTCAGCACGAGCTTTTGCAAACGCATCGTTGTAAGAGGTATGCTCAATGTGCATTCCCTTTTCCTGCAACAATTGTGCATTTGAAAAATGATATACCGAAATCAATAAAAAACTCAACAATATTTTTTGCATGCAAATAATTTTAGCAAACGAAAGTAAAGAAAATTTACGAAGTGAACTTTTCAGCGTTTTGCTTTTAACAAATGCTTAATAGATTACTACCTCCATTTGCAAAGCCTTTGTATTTTTGAAAAATTAATCACTAAAAATTATCCTGATAAATCGGGATGCAAAATATATGGCTTGCGGAAATTGTTCAACAACAGATGGAAAACCAGGAGGCTGCAAAAGCCACGGCAGTTGCGGCACTGGCTCATGCAATAAAATGAATACACACGATTGGCTGATGAATATGCCCATTGCTGGTATTGACTCTCGATACCCAATCGTGGAAGTATCATTTAAAAACGGGCAACGAAAAGGCTATTATTATAATCTTTCTCAAGAATTTATTACAGGCGATTGCGTATGTGTTGAATCAAGCATTGGTGTTGAGATTGGCGAAATTTCGTTAAGTGGCGAATTGGTGAGATTGCAATTGAAAAAATTAGAAAAAACAGAACGCAGCATTGAGAAAAAAGTGATTCGCAAAACATCCGAACAAGAAATAAAAACGATGCACGATTTCAGAGCCAAAGAAAAACAAAGCATGATTAAAGCTCGTGCAATTGCTCGGCAAATGCGATTGGATATGAAGATTAGCGATGTGGAATATCAGGGCGATGGCAAACGTGCTATCTTTTATTACATTGCTGATGGCAGAGTTGATTTTAGAGAATTGATAAAAGTGTATGCTCGTGAATTTAATGTGAAGGTGGAGATGAAACAAATCGGCTCGAGGCAAGAAGCAGGATTGGTGGGCGGTTTGGGCTCATGCGGCAGAGAATTATGTTGCAGCACTTGGCTCACTGATTTTAAAAATGTAAACATTGGCGTTGCTCGTTATCAAAATTTATCCATCAATCAAACAAAATTAAGTGGTCAATGTGGGCGATTGAAATGTTGTTTGAATTATGAGTTGGATACCTATTTAGAAGCCTTAAAAGATTTTCCGAAAGATGTGGATGTGATTAAGACACAACGTGGTGATGCGTATTTGCAAAAGTCGGACATCTTCAAATATTTGATGTGGTACAGTTATAAAGGCAGCACAAAGATTTATCCACTGACTGTTGAAAAAGTAAGTGAATTGAAAGCGATGAACAGCGCAGGAAAAATGCCTGCTGATTTAGAACAATTGCAAGTAGAGATTACACCAAAAGTGGCGAAGGAAGAATACATTGATGTGATTGGGCAAACTTCATTAAGTAGTTTGCGCCGAACTGCTCAACGCAAAAAAAGCAAAAGCAAATCGAAACCGCAAAATACTAAACCGAACAACCCGAATCCTGCTGCCAGTACGGAAGTGAAGCCGAAGAGCAACAATCCGAATCAGCAAAATAATCGCCGCCCAAACCCTAATCAAAACAGAAATAGAAACAACCCGAACAGATAAGTTTTTGCAGTGAAAAAAATCAACCTCTTTTTATTTTTTTGTTTGAGTTGCTTCGTGAGTTGCAACTTGAACAATGTGTATGAAAAAAATATTGAAATTCCTGATTTCAATTGGGATTGTCAATTTGTGCCCGAGTTCAAAGTGAATATTGATGACACTTCGGCGTTGTATAATTTGAATGTCAACATTCGGCATTTAGATAATTACCCTTACATGAATATGTGGCTGCAATTGCATGGCAGCAACCCCGAAGGCAAACAACAGAAAGAACGAATCCCAATTTATTTAGCAACTAAAGAAGGCAAATGGTTGGGCGAAGGTTTGAATGGTGTTTGGATGGCTAGCATTCCATTGAAAAGAAAAATTAAATTTCCACACAAAGGCTTATACACTTTTGGTATCGAACATGATATGCGTATCAATCCTTTGCCAGCCGTAATGAATGTGGGTTTGCGATTGGATAAAACTCGATAAAATTTTTATTGCAAATTTAATTTCCTTGCTGAAAAAGAGGAAGCAGCTGTTACAAAAAGTACAATGCTAATGCTGCTCAACGGCATCAAAATAGCAGCTACCATGGGCGACAAATGCGAACTCACAGCAAATGATTCACCAACAATATTGTAGAGAATGGATAACACAAAACTTGCTGCCACAATTTTCTTTTCGCTTTTTGCATAGCGCATAAATGCTGCTAATTTTTCCATTTTATTGCCATCTAAAATGGCGTCGCAGGCTGGTGTGAATAAAGCTGTATTGTCAGTAACAGCAATACCTGCATCGCTTTGCATCAATGCACCGGCATCATTTAATCCATCACCAAGCATCAACACTTTTCTGTTTTTATCTTGTTGCAAATGCTCGATATAACGCAATTTATCTTGCGGATTTTGGTTGAATTTTAAAACAGCTTTTTCGCCAAATAATTTTTGCAGATTGTTTTTTTCCGAATCATTATCGCCTGATAAAACATGCAATTCGTAATTCATTTTTTGCAAATCACTAATTGCTTTGTCAATATTTTTTCTGTACTGATTGTCAAATTCAAAATGCCCAACATAAATATGATTCACTTCCACATGCACAGTGGTAGCAGTTTGCGGCGCATCGGCATTGAAAATGAAATTAGCCGAACCAATTTTCACCACTTGATTATTAACTGTTGCAATGATTCCTTTCCCTTTTATTTCTTCAAATTTTTCAACAAACAATTTTTCATCTGCTTTTAAAAAAGCACAAATCATTTTACTCAATGGATGTGATGAATGCGAACAAACTGATTTTATAATTGCAGCATTTTCTTTGGATAACTTTTCTTTGCCAATAAATTTTACATCGTTAAAGTGTTGTGCAGTCAGCGTTCCGGTTTTATCAAACACAATCGTATTCACCTTTGCTAAAGACTCAATCACCGAATTGTTTTTCAAATACATTTTGTTTTTACCAAAATGGCGCAACATATTTCCAAATGTAAATGTGGCTGAAAGCAGCAATGAGCAAGGGCAAGCGACAATCAAAACGGAAGTAACCACATGCAAAATCATGGCAGGATTTACGAACCACCAAAAAATTGCGCCTCCAATTGCGATGCTAAAAAGCACGATGGTAAAATATCTACTCCACGGATGGATGAAAGATTCTTTGGTGTTTTTTGCACTTCTGAATACAGAATTGTTCCACAATTGTGTGATGTAACTTTGCGAAACATCATTTACCACTTCCAACTCAATCGCAGTTCCAGCTTGCTTTCCACCAGCATAAATCAATTCGCCATTCAATTTTGAAACAGGCAAATTTTCGCCGCTGATAAAACTATAATCAATGTTAGCAGCTCCTTTTTTCAAAACCGAATCAGCAGGAATTAATTCGCCATTGCGAATTAAAATGGTATCGCCTTTTTGCAATTGAGTAACAGTAATTTGTTTTTCGATACCATTCAGAATTTTGGTTACACCCAAAGGGAAATAAGATTTATAATCTCTGTCAAACGAAAATGAATCGTAAGTTTTGTTTTGAAACCAGCGACCTACCAACATAAAAAATACAATGCCTGTGGCGGAATCTAAAAAGCCAACACCGCTACCAGTAAGGATTTCATAATAACTTCTTGAAAATGCAATCAGTGAGGCTAAAGCAATTGGCGCATCAATATTGATGATGCCTTGTCGAAAACCTTTGAAAGCAGAAATAAAAAATTCGCTTGCTGACCAAAATAAAACTGGCAGCGACAAAGCAAAAATCAAGTAAGAAAATGTTTGTTTCAAACCTTGCTGTTCAATGTGTCCACCCGAAAAATATTCAGGAAAACTTAGCATCATAATATTGGCAAATGCAAAACCTGCAACACCAATTTTGTAAATCGCAGGTTTGTTGACAGCTGCTTTTTTCTTTTCAGTAGTAGTGCTTTGTAAATTAATCAACGGCTCGTAACCTATAAAGGATAAGAGTTCTACCACTTTTCGCAAACTGATGATTTGCGGATTGAACGAAATAAAAATTTCTTTTCGTTGAAAATTGGTTTGCGATTTTATTACCCCAGCATTAATACGATGCAAATTTTCTAACAAATAAACACACGAAGCACAATGCATTTGTGGCAGATAAAAGGTTACCGTCATCAATGTTTCACTTGAAAACGAAACGATTTTTTTTACAGTGGTTTCATCATCTAAATAGGCAAAGCGATTGCCAGCAAACTTCCCTTTGGCAGTGAGTCCTGGGTTTTTATCGAAATCATAATAGGCGCATAGATTGTTATCATTCAACAATAAAAAAACTTGTTTGCAACCTTCGCAGCAAAAGTTTTTTTCTTCAAGATGAATCGTAGTATCGCAGGTTTCACCGCAGTGAAAACAATTAGTTGATATGGAAGTAGCTTTGGGCGTAATGATAATTTTTATGCAAAATTATTTTTGAACGCAAGCTATCGGCATGACGAAAGTCATGTTTGTTATTGAGAGTAATTAGGACTACCAAGGAAGGCGAATAAAGAAACAACGCCAAAAATTCAATCATCCAATCCTTTTCCTTGTAAAATTTTCGGGATACTTTTTTCCACTCGTGCTTCACGAGTTTTCGATTGCTTGGGTGCTGAAAAATGCAGCAAATAAGCACGTTGCCGACCTGGTGTGAGTGCTTCAAAAGCTTTTTTTACATCCAACATTTCATTTAAAACGTGTCGAAATTCTTCTGCCATTTTAAATTCAGTTGGCTTTTTCAATGCCACTTTCAAACCAGCTTTTTCTATGGCAATCGCTTCCTGAATATACTTTTTCAAAGTGGTTTCCAATTTTACAATTTCATTCAAATTGGTAAATCGAATTTGCCGAGCAGCTTGCACATTTTCAGTTTGCTGAATCAAAATTCCTTTCGCATCTTTTAGCAAAACACCTTTCATAAAAAGCAATGCACAATAATCTTTGAAACCATGAATCAACACGATGTTGCTACCATCAAATATATAGCACGGGCAACCCCATTTCAATTCTTCGGTGAGTTTACAATCGAGCACAATAGTTCTCAACTGTTCATATTCTGATTGCCATTTGCTGGCTTTTTTAAAAAAGAAATTAACTTTCGGATTCATGTTTCTGCGAATTATTTTTTGCAAAATTAAATTTTTATTTTGCCCCTAAATCCTCTTGCTGCATAATAAGATTCGGCACCATTATGATACACAAAAACAGTATCGAAGCGGCAATCGCAAAATATTGCACCGCCCAATTTTCTAATAGCGGTAGGTGTTTTCACCCAACTTGATGTTTTAAAATCGAACTTTCCGAGTTGTTGCAATTCACGATATTCTTGTTCAGTCAACAATTCAATTCCCATTTCAGTAGCCATGTTCATAGCACTATCTTTGGGTTTGTGTTCTTTTCTTGAATTTAATGCTTCATGGTCGTAGCACACACTTCTTCTGCCAGCAGGGCTTTCATCCGAACAATCCATAAAAATGAATTCGCCTGTTTTTTTATCATGCCCGACCACATCGGGTTCGCCACCTGTTTTTTCCATTTCATTTAGCGACCAAATTTTTTCGGGATGGGCTTGCAGCTTTGTTTGCACGGAAGTCCATTCTATTCCTTGATGCCGATTTTTATTTTTCTCAAAGCGTTGTTTTAAAGTGTTGAATAATTTTTCACAAAGTTTTGCCGACAATTCTTTTTTCATTTTACAAATTGATTAATTGGCTAAATTTATTTTTCTATCGGCAGGTCTAAAATACCAAGATGTAATGATAAAAATGGTTTGGAACAATGGTCCTAAAATTTCTTTCACACCAAAATTTCCGCAAAGCAAATGCGATAGTAAAGCACCCGTCATCACAAAAAATAATCCGGCATAAGCCCATTCTTTCATCAGTTTAAAGTTTGGAATCAGAATAACAATCACTCCTAAAATTTTCCATACCCCAATTAGCTGCATAAAATAAATTGGATAGCCCAAATGCGTTATCATTTCTACCATTTCTTTTGTTTTCAAAATTTGCTGTAATCCACTGCTGAGAATGCCTACAGCACATAAAGCTGTAGCAATCCAATAAATAATTTTGTTCCTTTTTTCCATGATTTATGTTAGTTTGTTGATGATGATTTGTAGTCGGTCGTGCGCCATATTTAACCCAAATGCAAATGGCTGTTGCAATAATTTATCACGAAGTTCTACCGATTTAAAAATGGAGTGCATCGTTAATTTACACTTTCCATTTTCTACATTTTCAAACTCTAAAAATTCTAATTGAGTTGAAAAAGGTGAATTTTCCATTTCAAAAGTGCGAACAATTTTTTCGTTCAAAACAACATCGTGAAATGCGCCAGATGCCTTGAATGCTACATTTCCAGCAGCATCATTAGTTTGAAATTGATAAGCCCCCAATTTTTTAAAATCAAATTGCAACACTTTCGTTGTCATCCATTGTTCAAAAATTTCGGCTTCTGAAAATGCACGATACACAAATTCGGCAGGCGCATCAAAGCCACGAGTGATAAGTATTTCCTACTTTTCAGGTTCGGCAATTACTTGCGTTTTATTTACTGCCATAATTTTATTTCAACGTTTTTAAAACTTCATCTAACTGATTATGCCCCATCGCAAAGCCGCCTTCAAAGCCCATTTCAATCATTCGCTTCATTCGCTCTAATGATTGATTGTAAATTTCAATGCTCACTTTTGTTGAATTGTTTTCTTCACTGAAATTCAAATCCCAATCAGAACCAGGCAATTCAGGATTTTCATCTTTGTCAGCAAATGCATTTGACATTTTGAAATTGCTTTTCGGATTGACAGAAATATATTTTTCGATTGACCAAAACTCTTGTCCTTCGGGGCTTACCATGGCATAAAATCTTTTTCCGCCAGCTTTAAAATCCATCGTTTTTGTTTTTGCTTTCCAAGGCTTTGGTGCCCACCATTCATCTAAAATTTCTTGTTCAGTCCATGCTCTCCACACCAAATCCAATGGTGCATTGAATGTGCGTTGAACAAAAACTTTTTGTTGTTCAAAATTTATATCGTAGTGGGTTTGAAAAATTGTTGTCATGATTTTTTTAAAATTTTATGCGTTGAAAAAATAATTACGATTGCTTTCTACTAAGCTTGTAAGTCAGGTGTGTAGTGAGTTCAGAAGGTGTGATGTTGACAATTTCCACATCATAAATTTCGTTTGAAATGCTTTCAAACAATCTGATGCCACTTCTTAAAAACACAGGCGCAATATGAATGGTGAACTCGTCAACCAGCCCTGCTTGCAGATATTGTTGAATAATGTTCGCACCACCTTGAATTCTGATGTCTTTTCCTTTCGCTGATTTTTTTGCTTGCGTCAATGCGCTTTCAATTCCATCATTCACGAAATAAAAAGTCGTTGTTCCTTTCTGAATCCACGGTTCTCTTTTTTCATGCGTCAAAACAAAAACATCTGTTTTGTACAAATCTTCCTGCCAATGTACTTCGCCTTCTTCAAACATGCGTTTGCCCATGATGTATGCGCCTGTTCGAGCAAAAACGGCATCAATTATTTTTCCATCTTCGCCATCTTCAGCGCTATCATTTTCAACATTAATGTTTTTCCAAAATACTTTTTGCTTAAACATCCAACCATGAATTTTTGGCGAAACGCCACCCATTGGGTTTTGCGGACTTCTGTTATCACCAGCGAAATATCCATCTAATGAAATTCCGCAATCGAAAATTATTTTACTCATTTTGATTTTTGTTTTGATAAATAAACAGAAAGTTTTTCGATGTTTTGTTTCAAGCCTTCGTCTGCTTTGAAAGTTTTTACAACGGCTTCAAATTCTAAAACAGTGTCAAACAGCATGTGCCATTGCATCAATGTTTGATTGTCTTTCGATTCAAATTCAATTGTTGTAATGAAATTCGGATTGAGATGTTTGAAAGCAATTTTTTTGTGCAACACAATTTCAGTGAAAATACTTTTGTTTGGATAATCTGTGCCATCGGCTGAATGCATGGTCAGCAGCCACTCCGAGCCTTCCACCATTTCCATTTGATGAATAGTATTTGTGAAACCATTTGGTCCCCACCATTCTTTGAGATGTTCAGGATTTGTCCAAACTTCCCATACTATTTCAACTGGTGCATCAAGTAATCGTGAGATTTTTAGTTCACGGTCGGCTGTATTATTTTTTTCGTTTTGCATCGTTTTGTTCTTTTTGAATTTTAGCTAAATACTTATCCAGATTATTGAATCGGTCTTCCCACAATTGGCGGAAAGGCTCGAGCCATTTATCTATTTCTTTTAATTTTTTTGCTTCCACTTGGTAATAAATTTCTCTTCCAATTTGTTCGCTTTTCACCAAACCACTTTCCTGCAAAATTTTTATGTGCTTCGAAACAGCTTGTCGGCTGCTATCAAATTTTTCTGCCAAAGCATTGGGTGTCATGGCTTGCACCATGATTAAACTGATGATGGCTCTTCGTGTCGGGTCGGCGATTGCCTGAAAAATATCTCTTTTCATATTTCGATATGCAACTAATCGGTTGCAAATATATGTGCAACTTTTTGGTTGCGCAAGTTTTTTAAGTTTTTTTGATTCGATAAAAAGCAAAACCTTGACCTAAATCATCTCACCACTTGACAATCGTCATGTAATTCAAAGAAGGCTTTGTGAAATATTTGCCCAAAATTATTTCATCATGCCAGTATATCGTCAGGTAGGTTTAATTCCACAAAAGCGTCACGTAGTTTTCCGTCAGGAAAATGGAAATTTATATCACGAAGAATTGTTTGGAACAGAAGGTTTTGCAGGGCTTTCGTCATTGGTGTATCATTTGTATCCGCCAACCCGAGTGAAAGAAATTGGCAAGCCTTATTCAGTTCGTCCGAAAGTGATGGTAGAAGATAATTTGCAGGCAAGAAGCTATCTGACATTTGATGCTGCACCCGAGGAAGATTATCTGGATAGTCGCAAAACCATGTTTGTAAATGATGACATGACCATCGGAATTGCTGCACCGAAAAACAGCATGAAAAATTACTTCTATAAAAATGCGGATGCGGATGAAATGTTGTTTGTACACAAAGGCAGCGGTATGTTGCACACCATGTATGGCACTATCAATTTTGAATATGGTGATTACATCGTCATTCCGAGAGGCACGATTTATCAATTAAAATTCAACGACCATGATAATCGTTTGTTGATTGTTGAATCGCATGGACCTATTGAAACACCAGCTCGTTACAGAAATAATTATGGACAATATTTAGAAAATTCTCCGTTCTGCGAACGTGATTTTAAAATGCCACAAAATTTAGTTACGCATGATGAGCAAGGTGATTTTTTAATCAAAATAAAAAAACGTGGATTGATTTATCCTTACGTGTATGAAAATCATCCATTCGATGTAGTAGGCTATGATGGCTGCTGCTACCCTTATGCATTTTCAATTTTCAACTTCGAACCCATCACAGGTCGCATTCACATGCCTCCACCGATTCACCAAACATTCCAAGGCAAAAACTTTGTGATTTGCTCGTTTGTGCCTCGTTTGTATGATTATCATCCGCAAGCAATTCCTGCGCCTTATCATCACAGCAATATTGACAGCGATGAATTATTGTATTATGTAGATGGCGATTTCATGAGCAGAAATAATATCCAAAAAGGACAAATCACTTTGCATCCTGGTGGCTTGCCTCATGGTCCGCATCCTGGTGCTATTGAAAGAAGTATTGGTAAAAAAGAAACAAATGAATTAGCAGTGATGATTGACCCATTCAATCCTGTAAAAATCACTTCAGATGCCATGAATTTAGAGATTGAAGAATATTACCAAAGCTGGCTCAATGGCGCAAAGCATCCTAGTGTGAAAGAAGGTTTGCTGATGTAATTTTCAAACTGCAATAATCAATTTAATAACAAAATAACTTTTACAAAATGATACCTGATTTAACAGCCGTAAAAAATTTCGATTACGTTGAAACAAAAAAAATATTTCCTGAAGCGCAAGATTTCCTGCCAATTTTAGGAACTGATTATGTTGAATTTTATGTGGGCAATGCGAAGCAATCAGCACATTATTACAAAACAGCTTTTGGTTTTCAGGAGTTGGCTTATGCTGGCTTGGAAACAGGCGTAAGAGATAGAACAAGTTATGTTTTGCAACAAGGAAAAATCAGATTGGTATTAACTACACCATTAAATAATGATGCCATTTCAGAACATTTGAAAAAACATGGTGATGGTGTAAAAATAATTGCCTTGTGGGTGAATGATGCTTATGACGCTTACGAACAAACAGTCAGCCGTGGCGCCAAATCATACATTGAGCCACATGAAGTGAAAGATGAAAATGGTGTGGTTCGCATTTCAGGTATTCATACTTATGGTGATACTGTTCATTTGTTCATCGAAAGAAAAAACTATAATGGTGTGTTTTTGCCAGGTTATGAAAAATGGCAAACAGAATATCAACCAACACCTACAGGATTGAAATACGTTGATCACATGGTAGGTAATGTAAGCTTGGGTGAAATGAATATGTGGAGTAAATTTTATGGCGAAGTAATGGGCTTTTATAATCTGGTAACCTTTGATGATAAAGACATTTCAACTGAATATACTGCTTTGATGAGTAAGGTGATGACCAACGGAAATGGTTATATCAAATTCCCAATCAATGAGCCTGCAAAAGGATTGAAAAATTCACAAGTGCAAGAATATTTGGATTTCTACAATGGCCCTGGCTGTCAGCACATTGCGGTAGCAACTGATGATATTGTTTTCACAATTTCTGAAATGAGAAAACGTGGCGTTGAATTCTTGTATGTTCCCGGCACTTACTACGATACTGTTCGAGATAGAGTGGGCATCATTGAAGAAGATTTAAACGAATTGAAAAAATGGGGCATTATGGTTGACCGTGATGAAGAA
Source organism: uncultured bacterium (assembly GCA_903857255.1). Classification (GTDB taxonomy): domain Bacteria; phylum Bacteroidota; class Bacteroidia; order Chitinophagales; family CAIODY01; genus CAIODY01. The sequence continues at coordinate 63,478 of CAIODY010000086.1, read as the reverse complement.
GGCTATTTGTTGCAAATCTTCACCAAACCTGTGGAAGACCGTCCAACTTTATTTTACGAAATCATTCAACGCAAAGGCGCAAAATCCTTTGGTAAAGGCAACTTCCAAGCATTGTTTGAAAGCATTGAAGCCGAGCAAGCAAGAAGAGGAACTTTATAATACATTAAACACATAGACACATAGAAATTTCAAAACTCATTTTCCAAAAAATAAAAAGCGAAGCTTTCTATGATGTTCTATTCAATCTTGTTAAAAAGTAAATTCTAACTAAAAAGAGAAAATAAATTTTCAAACATAGAATTCAAGTTGAAGTAAAAATAAGCAACTATGTGTCTATGTGTTTTAAAACAAAATCAACATGACTGACGAACAAAGATTAGTAAAATTTGAAGCCAGAATTTTAGCTGGCGAAAAAATAGAACCAAAGGATTGGATGCCGGAAGCATACAGCAAAACCTTATTACGTCAGATGTCGCAGCATGCACACTCTGAAGTGATTGGTATGCAGCCCGAAGGAAATTGGGTTTTAAGAGCACCATCATTAAGAGCTAAAAAAATCTTGTTGGCAAAAATTCAGGATGAAGGCGGACATGGTTTATATCTGTATTCAGCGGCTGAAACTTTTGGAATTGACCGAGCTGAAATGATTGAACAATTGCAAACTGGCAAGGCAAAATATTCAAGCGTTTTCAATTACCCAACATTAAATTGGGCTGACATCGGGGCAATTGGTTGGTTGGTAGATGGCGCTGCTATTGTGAATCAAACGATGCTGGCAAAATGTTCTTATGGTCCTTATTCAAGAGCGATGATTCGCATTTGTAAAGAAGAAGGTTTTCATCAACGTCAGGGTTATGAAATTATGGCGAAGATGATGACAGGTATTGCTGCACAAAAAGAAATGGCACAAGATGCGATGAATCGTTGGTGGTGGCCTGCACTGATGATGTTTGGTCCTCATGATGCTGAATCGGTGCATACTTCTGAATCAATGCGTTGGAAAATTAAAGTAGAAAGCAATGATAAATTACGTCAGCGTTTTGTAAACAGAACGGTTGAACAAGCTCACCATATTGGTTTGATAGTGCCTGATAAAGATTTGAAGTACAACAAAGAAACTTTGAATTGGGAATTCGGAAAAATCAATTGGGATGAGTTTTTGAATGTAGTGAATGGCAATGGACCTTGCAATCATCAGCGCATGGAGCATCATATCAAATATCACAACGAAGGTGCTTGGGTTCGTGAAGCGGCAATAGCTTATGAAAACAAAATGCAGCAAAAAGCATCTTTAACTCTTCATAATTAGAAAAGTATATTTATTACTAAATTCCTGTTTAATTAGTTGCTTTCAAGTTTATCACTTATCTTTGCAGCGTATCGTGAGTATTATTGCATTTAGTATTTAAGTTTTTTGCTCGTTTGCGTTTCTGCTAATCAGTCTATTTAATTTTTCTGCTCCTGCCTTTTTATCTCATTTTTTTTAATTTTTTAATTCATTTACAAATGAACATTTATGTTTCAAATTTAAGTTTCGATGTTAACGACAGCGACTTAAAAGGATTTTTTGAAGATTTCGGAAGTGTATCTTCAGCCAAAGTAATTATGGACAAATTCACTAACCGCAGCAAAGGTTTCGGTTTTGTTGAAATGCCTGATGATGAAGCTGCTAAAAAAGCAATCGCTTCATTAAACGGTGGCATGGTTGACAATCGCCCTATCAGAGTGAGCGAAGCTCGTCCGAAAGAAGACAAAGGTTATAATTCAAAACCATCTTTCTCTCGTGGCGGCAGCAATAGCAATGGCGGCGGTAACAACCGTTGGTAATTTAATTTGCCCAATTTAAAAGAGCGTTTCTGATTTATCGGAAACGCTCTTTTTTATTTAGATAAAAATCAAACAAAATTTTCAGCCAAACTAAAACACACGGCAATACCTTCAAAGCCATATCCATCAACCAATATCGCTTGTTAGGCAATGGAATAATGTCGGTGGTGATAACGCTTGTAAAAACTAAAACAACAAAAAGTAAAACCAAATTCAGAACACTTTTTTCTGTTTTTGAGAAATACCATAATGCCACAGCAGCCGAAGCAATAATGAATGTTGGCGATTCAGAACGATGATTGAAAATTATCATCCATAATAAAATCAAACAAAATGCGGCGATACGATTTTGAAAAATATTTTCTTTCATCGTTTTTATAAATGGAACAATTAAAAGCAATAAACCAACCAGCATGGTGAGCGTTTTATTCACATCAATATGCAGCCAAGCATGTATCAAACCCATCATGGAATTGCCGTAAGAAGCTTGCTGGTCGTTGATTAGCAGCATTAGCCAGTTTTGATATTGCCAAGCCAAATCTTTCATCGAAACAAAAAATAGCGGCATTAAAAAAATGAGGATTGTCCAAAACGCCGAGTAAAAAATGAACTTCAATTTATTCGGATAAAACAGAAATAGCACAAACACAGCAGCACCAAATATTTTGATGTAAAACGAAAGCACAATGCACAAAGCAGCCCAAAATATTTTTTCTTTTTCAAACAACGAAAATGCAAAAATCAACAAGCCTGCAATCAACGTATTGCTTTGTGAATTTTGAATAGAAGTAATCATTTCTAACAACACAAAAAGTAAAATCAACGCTCGTTTTTTTGCATCAATTTGCTGTAAGGAATAGACTGCAAAAAACAAAACCAAAGTGTTCAACAAGTTCCAAACGCTTATCCCAAGCCAATCAGGCAGATAATAAAATGGCAACATCAAAGCTGCGAATGAAGGACTGTATTTGTATAAATCAAAATAAAATTGTGGATGCTCAATGTATAAATTTTGATGGCTAATTAAAAGACCAAAAGCATTTTTAAAAATCTTGAAATTATTAAACGAAGTGGAATTGATGGTGTGTTGCTCAATGATTAATTGCGCTGCAATGCCTATTGCAACTATGATGTACAACCACAAAAGAAATTTTTTGTCGAAAAAAATTTTCTTCAAAATCAAGTAGATTTTATTTTATTAATCCAAATTTCCAAACAAAGCTTTTAAGCCTTCGGCTTCATGCGCTTTTATTTTGCCAGCTAAAACCAATCGTATTTCACGGCGGCGCATAGCACTATCAAACAATTTTTTTTCATCGTCAGTTTCAGCAATTGCTGGATTCACTTCTACTGGTGTTCCGTTTTCATCCAATGCCACAAAAGTGTAAAAAGCTTCGTTGCTTTTTATTTTTTTTCCTTGGCGAAGTGTTTGTGCATACACCACCAAATGCACTTCCATCGAGGTTTTGAAAGCTCGTGATACTTTTGCTTCAATCGTAATTACGCTGCCTAATTTGATAGGATGTTGAAAAGAAACATTATCAACCGAAGCGGTAACTACTTGTGCGTTGGCATGTTTTGAAGCACTTAAAGCCGAAGCAATATCCATCCAATACAGCAATCTTCCACCCATCAAATTGCCCAATAAATTAGCATCATTGGGTAACACTAATTCTGTCATGATGGTGAGTGAATCAATACATTTTTTTGCTTCCATTTTTTCTGAAAATTTATTTACGAAGGTAACACAACAAGCAAAAGAAAGTTTACAAACCCAACTCTCCTAAAATTTTTGCCCACATCAAATCAATATTGTTGTTGCCATTTAATGATTGTAATTCCACTTCGCTGTAAATCATTACAGGCACATTGTTTGAATTTAATTTTTCGGCAATGATGCTCGAAGTGCCCGTCCAAAGGGGATATGGAGGTGGTGGATTATTCACATTATCTTTCACCGACAAATGTGATGAATATAAATTTACAGAGCCCGGTAACAATTGCATGGGCTTGATAACAGGAATGTAAGCCGTATTTTTCAAAGTTGGAAAACCCGATTTTGTTGAACTGGCTAATGAATCAACCTGCAAAAGCAAAGTAGTATCTTTATTTAAAAAAAGTGATTGAGCTGGCGTAAGGCTTAGCAGTGGCGAATTTTCATCAAACAAACTTTCTAATTTATTTGCCATAAACATTTTGCCCCCGTTGGCAAAAAAATCGTTGGTTGTTTTTTGTGCTAAGAATAAGGAGTTGTTAGTATTGTCTCCAAACCAAATGATGCTGCTGAACAATTTGAAAATCTTGTCTTGTGTTGCATTATCAGCAGCTAATTGAGTGAATTGTCCGCCATTTTTTTCAAACAATTTTATTGTATCAAAAGTGCTGTAACCTTTGTTCACCATGCGTTGCCCGTAAAAAATTTCAGCCGAAGTTGATGGGGAAGTATAAGCATCAATCAACAAAATTGGTGAGGAAGGTTTGCGAACATAAATGCTGTAAGAAGCCACCCATGGGCTTTTGGTGTTTGATTTATCAACTGCTCTGATGTAAAGTTTGTTGTTATTTTGCAATTTGAAATTACTCACCACACTATCCAATGCTGCAATATTATTGTTCGGATAAATTCTTGTGGTAGTAATATTATTGGTTAAACTTGTCGCTTCAAAAATTGCGCTAACTACTGATGGGTCAAGCTTTACAGGGCGTAAAGTCGTATCGTTCCAAATCAATTCTAAATGGTCTAAATTATCAGCACCATCCAAATCAGTGGCTTGCCAATACAAACGAACAACAGGAAAAGTATAAGTTGGGTTATAAATGCCAGGGCTGAAAACTATGGTTGGCGCTGTGTTTCGAACAGGATATCCCACATGAGCAGGCGTTGGGTCAACCGCACCTTTGTTATCAACTGCACGAATATTAAAACTAAAATCGGCTGTGTCAACACCAGCAGGTGTTATCAAAGTGAAAGTTGAATCAAGCCCAAAAACCTTATGCCAAGCGGTGTTAACGCTGATTACTTTATCAAAAGTATATTCGTACTATGCCACGTAACCATCAGGGTCATCGCCCCACCATTGAATTTTTACAATAGATTGAAAACGATTTGTACCGCTTCGAATGATGGTATCAATGATGGTATGTGTGTTTGGTGGTTGATTCGAATTCAAATCGCCAATCAAACCTTTTTTGCAGGAAGAAAAAAACAGAATTGTACTAAAAACAGCAACGCAACAAAATGAAAAGAACAAAATATTTTTCTTCATTTTATTGCGTTGATTTAGTTTTTATAAAATAGATTTTCTAAAATAAATTATCCTTCTAAAGCCGCAGCACCACTCACAATTTCAGTCAATTCAGTTGTGATTGCAGCCTGACGAGCTCTGTTGTATTTCAATTTCAAATCCTTCAATAATTCTTGTGCATTTTCAGTTGCTTTGTCCATCGCAGTCATCCGTGCGCCATGTTCGCTGGCGTTGGTATCTAACACACATTTGTACAATTGTGTTTTTAAAATTTTAGGAACTAATTCATTTATCAATTCCACCTTTGATGGTTGGAAAATGAATTCCGAATTTTTTGTTGAACCCTTTGCGCTGGCTTTGGGAGCTGATTTCGGAACTGGTAAAAATTGTTCAGCTTCAAAAATTTGTGTAGCAGCATTTTTAAATTGACTGTACACGATTTCTATTTTATCATATTTACCCGATACAAAACCGTTCATCATTTCTTGTGCAATTTCAGCAGTATTATCAAAACTCAATTTGCCGAACAAGCCAACATGAGCATCATTGGTTTTGAAACTTTTTTTCAAAGCATCCATTCCTTTTTTGCCAATGCACATAATTTCTACATTGCCTTTATCAGCTTGTGCTTGATATTTTTCTTTCACCAACACTCTAACTGTTTTTATTAAGTTAGAATTAAAACCGCCGCATAAGCCACGGTCGCTGGTTACCAACACAATCAATATTTTTTCTTCGGCACGTGCTTGTGCTAATTTTATTTCTACATCCGATTCGCCGCTCACAATGTTTTGCAACATTTCGCTTAGCTTTTTGCTATACGGGCGCATTTGGATAATTCTATCTTGCGCTCTACGCAATTTAGCCGCCGAAACCATTTTCATGGCTTTGGTGATTTGTTGTGTACTGGTTACAGATGAAATCCTTGCTCTAACTTCTTTTAATTGACCGGGCATGTGCTGATTTTATTAAAATTGAGCGGCGAAGATAAAAAAAGATTGCCGATTGTAAAAGCAGAAATCGCCTTTAAAGCAATAAAATAATAATGATTTAAAATTGCCCAAAAACTAAGCCCGTGTTGTTGGTAGTTGCAAATTTTTTAAAGCACTTTTTAATTGGTTGAGTAGCATCGGGATTTCTTCTACCGAAATTGTTCCAACCGAAATACGATACCAGTCAGTTCCACTATGACAGCCAAATGCTGTGAAAGGTACAATGGCTAATTGCGCTTGATTTAATAAATACGAAGTGATGTCTTCAGTAGTTGAAATTATTTTTCCATCGGTTGTGGTAAAACCTTTAATCGCAAATTGTGCTGATAAATAAATGGCACCTTGTGGCGAAATAATATCCACCGCAAAACCCTCCGCTTTCAAAGCTTTGAAGCCTTTATAAATCAAATCGAATCGAGCATTGATTTTGTTTTTTAAATCCACCAAATATTCTTCCACCGCTTTTTCATTGTTTAAAAAATGAGTGGTAGCAACTTGTTCAGCCTTCGGACTCCATGCACCAATATGCCCCAAAATTGATTTCATTCTACTGATTACTTCCGCAGGTCCAAAACTCCAACCCACCCGAACACCAGTAGCAGCCAACGATTTAGAGATGCCATCTACAAAAATGGTGTAGTTTTTCATTTCCGAAAATAAACTTACGGGGTTGAAATGTTCAATGCCATTCATGGTTAGCATCCAATAAATTTGGTCGTATAAAATGTACAATGGTTTTTGATTTTCGCCACGGCGTTTGTTTTCTGCTAAAACTAATTCGCAAATTTCAGTGAGTTGCTGTTTTGAAAAAACTGTGCCTGTTGGGTTTAATGGTGAACACAAAGCCAGTATGGTAGCATCTTTCACGAAAGGTGCAATTTCAGCAGCCGTAGGCATAAAACCATTTTCGGGTTTTGCTTCTACTTCAATTTTTTGTGCATCGCTCAAATGGCAATAGTGATTATTATTCCACGATGGCACAGGATAAATTACTTTATCGCCTTCATCCAACAAGGTTTGATACACTGCATAAATCAAGGGTCTGCCGCCGCCAGCAATCAATAATTGGTCAATTGGATAATCTAATCCTTCATATTTTTTCAAAAAATTAGCCACCGATTTTCGCAAATCAGCCATGCCATCAGCAGGTGGATAATTGGTTTCGTTGGCTTCGTAAGCTTTGATAATTTCTTCTTTCAACAAAGTTGGAATAGGAAATAAATTCGGATTAAAATCGCCAATGGTGAGGTTGTAAATTTTATGTCCTTCTTTTATTTTCTGATTGATTTCACCTGCTAATTTGATGATTTCAGAACCAATTAAATTGGCGGCTTTGGTAGAAACTTTGAGTGACATAATGCTAATTTGTAGAGCAAAAATAATCTTATTTCGCTAACGGGAATAATGAATTGTATTGAATGAGGTTTTTACAAAATTATCACCATCAAAATCAATTTAAAAAAATTTGGCACAACTTATGTTTTGTTAAGCCAACTGTTTTTTAACATTTGTTCTATGTTGCTTCAATGCTTCATTCGACTTTTGCGGCAACCACTATTAATTTTTATGTTGTTAAAAACTAAAAAAAAATATTCACTACAAACAAAATGGAAGAACTTCGAAAAACGATTACTAACCTCATTAAAACTAACAAGCAACAAACCGATTATGTGTTATCTCATTTTGAAAAAAGACATTTAGCCAAAGACAAATATTTTGTTGGCATTGGCGAACGATGCGATGAAGTTGCCTTTCTAAAATCGGGTATCGTGCGATTTTATTATTTAAGCAAGCACGATGAAGAAACTACATGCTACTTTGCTTTTCCCAACGAATTTATTACTTCTATAAAAAGTTTTAACTCCAAATCTGAATCGAGAGAGTGCCTGCAAGCTGCAACCAATGCTGAATTGTTTGTGATAAAAAGAAGTGATATTGAAAAGCTATATCAAGAAATTCCAGCCACACAATACATCACTCGAAAAGTATATGAAAGTCTTTCTATCAATTTACAAAAGCGAATTGCACTATTGCAAATCAACTCGGCTGAAGAACGCTATGATTATTTATTGAATCATCAAAGTGTGTTGTTGCAAAATGTTTCATTGCAACATCTTGCTTCGTTTTTGGGTGTAACGCCTCAACATCTAAGCAGATTGAGAAAGCAAAAAACTGTTGCTTGATGCCATTAACAGCTGCACAAATTGTGATTACATTTTATAAAGATGATGCACCTTTAAGAAGTGTAATGAACTACGATTCAGTGATTGCAGCGCAAAGCGATTTTGAATTATTTACCAAATTTGGCAACAGCCAAGATGGGAAATTCAAGTGGCAACTGATGCTGATGCATGATAACGAAGGAAACTTTGCCGAAGAAAAACAATTGTTCACTAACGAATAATTGCTAACTGTTGTTCAAATTTCTGATAACCATACTGGCGCAACACAAGCCAAAGATGGGTGGCATATAACTCACCGTACCAATAAACGAACGCTTTTTACTGCCTTTTGGGTTGATAGTAATTTTATCATCGGTAATTAATTCATCGCTGAACACGGCATCAAAGCCGCCGTTGATGCCTAAGCGATTCAATCGCTTGCGAACATCAAAAGCCAATGGGCATTTAAACGTTTCTTCAATCGGAACAATCTTAATTCTTGTCGGGTCTATTTTTCTGCCTGCTCCCATTGAGCTGACCAAGGGTATTTTTCTATCCAAACAATTTTTGATGAAGTAAACTTTGCTACTCAAAGTATCGATGCAATCGCAGGCGTAATCGTACTTGGCGGCATCTAATATTTCTTGTGTTTTTTCTTCTTTTATATAAGCATCAAACACATGCAATTTCAATTCAGGATTAATATCCAATAATCGTTCGGCTAAAATTTGTGTTTTCAGTTTGCTTTCGGTGCTGCTCAAAGCCACTAATTGCCTATTGCGGTTGCTGGCTTCTACCACATCAGCATCTACAATCGTCATTTCGCCCACACCAGCCCTTGCAATGGCTTCGGCGCAGATGCCACCTACACCGCCCAAGCCTGCCACCAGCACATGCGATTGCATGAGTTTCAAAATTTTTTCTTCGCCCAATACCAGTTCGGTTCGGCTCATCCACTGTGGAATTTGTTGTTGCATCATTTTAAAATTTGGCAAAAATAAGGCAGAAAAAAGTTGTTGGTAGAATTGCGAATGAATTCATACCATGCTTTTGGATTTTTTTTAAAAGAAGAGAGCTTTTGTAGATGAAAGAACATGCCCAAATTAGAAATTTAATAATGGTTCAACAAGCCTGCCCTACCTGCAAGGTGGATAACTGATAAACAATTTAATAACGTAAAAAAATTTAGACAAAAAAAAATGTGTGGATAGTTGAATAAAAAAAAGCGATTGCTAATTGCTTTATTTTAGCTGAAATTAAATTTCATTTTGAAATTCATTCGCCACTTTTATTATTCGTTTCCATTTCAAATCACCTTGATGCACTTCAAGAAACATCAGGTGTTGGCTTTGTTTTGGTTGATGTTGTTTGGGTTTGTGGGTGCAGGTTTCGGCAGTAAATTTGGCGGACCGTATTTATTTCTCGACCCTGAATATTTGGGCAAAGTAAATTTTTTAAGTTTTTTTATTGTTGGTTTAGCTACTGGTGGTTTCATCATGATTTGGCAAATCACTACTTACATTTTACATGCTTGGCGATTTCCATTTTTAGCTGCAGTTCGTGAGCCGTTTATAAAATTTTGCATCAACAACTCTATTATTCCTCTGGCATTTATTTTTACTTATACTTACAACATTATTCAGTTTCAACACAACTTAGAATTTGCTTCGCATTTCAACAAAGTGATGGACGTGGAAGGCTTTCTGGCTGGCATTTGCAGCATTATTTTAGTTACACTTACTTATTTTTTTGGCACTAATAAAAATGCCTTTTCGTGGCTAAAAAAAACTGCTACAAAAAAAGGCAATAAAGCAAAATCGCATTTGCAAAAAGCGATTGAAAACGATGATGTAAACAATGAACCAAAAATAATTCGCGTTGATTATTATTTGAATTCGCCTTTCAGTATTCGGCACACCCGATTGGTGAATCATTACAGCAAAGAGTTAATCAGGCAAGTGTATAAGCAACATTATTTCAACATGCTTTTTATCGAAATTTCAACCATTGTTTTGTTGTTGGCTTTTGGTTCGTTGATGGAATTGCCATTGTTCCGAATTCCTGCTGGAGCCAGTGTTTATCTATGTTTCTCGGTAATTACAATTTTGGTTGGCGCATTTAGTTATTGGCTTCGAGGATGGCGCACCACCATTTTTATTTTCTTGTTTGTATTGATGAATATCTTTTCGAAAGATGATTTATTCAACTCAAAAAATAAATTTTATGGCTTGCATTATGAAGGCACTGATTTGCCCTACAATGCAACCACATTGGGTAACATGACTGATTCAAACAAGTTGAAATCGGCAAATAATCATACTATTCAAATTTTAGAAAATTGGAAAAAGAAAGCTGCAATTGCTAATGATGTAAAACCCTACATGGTTTTTTTGAATGTTAGTGGAGGCGGCTCTCGAAGCGCATTTTGGACATTTAGTGTGTTGCAATATTTAGATAGCATGACTAACGGTGATTTGATGCAACATGCCCAACTCATTACTGGTGGCTCGGGTGGGATGATTGGAGCATCTTATTTTCGTGAGTTGTATTATCAGCGACAATTGCATCCCGAAATAAACTTGCACGACAAAAAATGGCTCAATGCCATCGGGTTAGATTTGCTAAACCCAATAGCATCAACCATTGCGGTGAATGATTTGTTTTTGCCTTGGCAACATTTTTCTTTAAATAAAGAAACGTATAAAAAAGATAGAGGCTATATGTTTGAAAAGCAATTCACTGAAAACACTTTTGAATTGTTCAAAAATAAAAAGCTGATGGATTATTATTCACCTGAATTTAGCAGCGAAATTCCAATGATGATTTTAAATGGAACTATTGTGAATGATGGGCGTTTCTTGATGGTTTCGCCGCAACCTTTAAATTATATGGTACGCCCGAATTACAATGAACAGCGCATTGCTGACCCGAAAATTGATGCCGTTGATTTTAGAGATTTTTTCAAAACACGTGATGCGGACAGTGTTTTATTCACCAGCGCACTTCGGGTGAATTGTACTTTTCCGTTTGTATTGCCAACTATCAGTTTGCCTACCAATCCTCGATTGGATGTGATGGATGCTGGCGTTCGGGATAATTATGGTTTTGAAACCAGTATTCGATTTTTGAATGCGTTTAGAAAATGGATAAGCGATAACACGGCTGGTGTTTTATTTATTCAAATCACTGATTACAATCGAAGCAACATTAGCTTGGAAAACAATGAAGAAACAGCTTTATCACAAATGATAAATCCCATTACCAACGTGCTTTCCAATTCGCCTGAATTTCAATATTATCATCAAAATAATTTACTGTATTTGATGAATAATACGTTTCCGAAAAACATGTACGTATTGCGCTTTGAATATACACCATCAAAAGATGAACGCCGAGCATCATTGAGTTTTCATTTGACTACAAAAGAAAAACAGAGCCTGCATCATGCATTATACAACGATGCCAATCAGATTGCATTTAAAAAAGTGAAAGATTTGATTCAATAAAATTCAACAACATTTATTCTAAATAATTTTTCAAATGAGCATTATTATTTTGTTGGTGTGTTTTGTTGTATTGTTTATAAATTTAGCAATTACTCTGCATGAAAAATTAAATTGGAAGGAACTACTTCTGACCACTGTATTGAGTTTTTCGATAGTATTGACGGCTATTACAGAGCTACTTAGCTTATTCCATCAAGTAAATTATAAAGGCATTTTTTTCAGTTGGGTTTTAATTACGAGTATCAATTTTTTCTTTCTTTTTTATAACAGAAAAAAAATTGAGAAAACTTTTAAAAAGTTGCAATCAACGATACTTAATTCGGTAAAAAAAATCAGAAAATTTGATTTTTTATTGAGTGGTTTAGTGGTTGGAATTTTGATTTTAATTTTTATTCAAGGGGTAATTTATCCTCCAAATAATTGGGATTCGATGACTTATCATTTGGGTAGAATTGTTCAGTGGTTGAGCCAAAATTCAGTTGAACATTTTCCGAGTCATATTTTCCGACAAGTATATCAGCCACCATTTGCAGAGTTTGTGATGATGCATTTCAATGTGTTGAGTAACGCAGATTTTTTTGCTAATTCGGTTCAATTTTTTTTCTTTTTATTCTCACTTTTTGCAATTGTTTTAATTGTTGAATTGTTTGAATTGAGCAGTGTTTACAAGCTATATGCAATCGTTTTAAGCGTAACAATTCCTGAAATAATTTTGCAAGCATCGTGTACACAAAACGATGTGGTGGTGGCATTTTTTGTGCTGAATGCTGTTTATTTTGCCGCAAAAAGTTTCAAAGAAAATAGGTTGATATATTTCGTTCTTTTCGGTTGCGCTTTTGGTTTGGGAATTTTCACAAAAGCAACTGCTTACATTTTTCTTTTTCCGGTTTTATTGCTACTCATTTCTGCTGTTGTTTTTCAAATTATAAAAGCAAAAAAAATCAAGCTGATAAGTTTTCTTATTATGGCTGGGGTAATTGCGTTAAGTATTAATGCTGCTCATTTTTCAAGAAATTATGCACTTAGTAGCTCTATTTTAGGAGCCGATAAAGAAGAATCGAAAATGTACACTTTCGAAAAACATTCACCAATGATTTTTCTATCAAATTTTTCAAAACATGTTGCGTTGCATTTCGGTCCGTATCCGTTGAACATTATTGAATCGAAAATGCTAAACAAATTACACAATCTGCTTCATATAGACATGAACAGTTCGGCGTATAATTTCAATAATACTCATTTCAGCGCACCGCCAAATATTCCAAACAATGAAGATGATGCACCTAATTCAATTCAAATTATTTTGATTTTTTTTGCCGTTGTCACAATTGGTTTTAGTGTGATAAAAAATAAATCATTCCTAAAAATAACGACTATTTATTGGTTGATTTTTTTAGCACAATTATTTTTTTTCTGTTACAATATTAAGTGGTCTCCCTGGCAAACACGTATTCATTCCACCTTGTTTTTGTTTGCCGTGCCACTCATTTGTTATGTCATCAGCTTGCGAAATTATTTTTTGAACCCCACCAAAATATTGCTGTTGCTATTGCTTTTGGGAGCATATTTTATCATCGTGTTTAATTCTATGCGACCATTAGTTACCAATATTGCGCTAACGAAAAATGTAAATTTTCGAGCTGATAGATTTAAAAACTATTTTGCCTACAAACCCGAAGCATCTGTTGAATATGCCGCCGTTATTGAAAAAATGGAACACCAAAAATTTAAGAATATTGGCTTGATAATGGCTTGGGACGATTGGGAATATCCGCTGTTTTACAATATTTATGCAACAAATAGGCATGCTATTCATATCAATGTTAGCAACAACATTTCAAAATCAATTCCCAATCAAATCAATCATTTGGATTGCATTGTTTCAACAAACACAAATGATTCTGTGCTGAATTACAATGGAATAATTTTCAAAAATTTGAATCGACAAAATAAATCCGTTTGGTTGTACGAACAATCAAAATAAAAAAATGAAACCAATTTTCAAGAAAATAATAACTGCTTACTTATTCAGTCCTTATTTTTGAGCATGAGATTATTTTCATCCAATTCAATTTTATTGCTCGGAATAATTTTAATTATGATTTCTTGTGCATCGAAAAAAAATGCTGAAAAGCCAGCAGTATCAATTATTTCAAAAGATTCGATGATTTTGATTTTAACTGATATGCACTTGGCTGATGCTGATGCACAACTTCGCCGAGTTACTTTTGATTCGAGCAATGTGGTGTTGAAAAAAGATTTTGAAACAATTTTCGGTCATTACAATATCAATACAAATCGTTTCAAACAATCGTTAAAATATTACACCTCACATCCAAAAGAAATGGATGAAATGTATGTGCAGGTGGTAACCAATTTATCAAAACTGAATAATTAATTTCACAAAATGAATAAAGTAGTTGCGAATGCTGAAGAAGCAATAAAAGACATTAAAGACGGCAAAACGCTGATGCTGGGTGGATTTGGGCTGAATGGAATTCCAGAAAATTGTATCACAGCTTTAGTAAAAAGTGGTGTAAAAAACTTGACTTGCATTTCAAACAATGCAGGTGTAGATGATTTTGGATTAGGATTACTTTTAAAAACTCGTCAAATCAAAAAAATGATGAGCAGCTATGTGGGCGAAAATGCTGAATTTGAAAGACAATTATTAGCAGGCGAATTAGAAGTTGATTTAATTCCACAAGGCACATTGGCTACAAGAATTCAAATGGCTGCGATGGGTATTCCTGCGTTTTTTACTCCGGCAGGTTATGGAACTGAAGTAGCAGTTGGCAAAGAAGTTCGTGAGTTTAACGGCAAGATGCATTTGATGGAAATGGCTTTGCATGCTGACTTTGCTATTGTAAAAGCATGGAAAGGTGATACAATGGGAAATTTAGTTTTCAGAAAAGCAACACGAAATTTTTCTACTTCAATGGCGAAAGCTGGTGATATAACTATTGCAGAAGTAGAGCATTTATTACAACCTGGCGAAATTGACCCTGATGAAGTAGATGTGGCTGGAATATATGTGCATCGAATCTTTCAAGGCGTAGGTTATGAAAAAAGAATTGAAAGACGTACTGTACAATTAGCAAATTAGAAGATTAGAAAATGAGGAAATGAAAATTCATTTCAATCGTGAATCGTCAATCAAAAAATCGTAAATAAAAATGGCACTCGATAAATATCAAATCGCAAAACGCATTGCACAAGAATTAAAAGATGGTTACTATGTTAATCTTGGCATCGGCATTCCAACATTGGTGAGCAACTACATTCCGCAGGGAATTTCGGTAATGTTTCAAAGTGAAAATGGAATTTTGGGAATGGGGCCTTACCCAACAGAAGACGCTGTGGATGCAGATTTGATAAATGCAGGTAAAGAAACTGTAACAGTAATTCCTGGTGGCGCATTTTTCGATTCTGCTGAAAGTTTCGGAATGATTCGTGCTGGAAAGGTTGATTTAACTGTACTTGGCGCAATGGAAGTGAGTGAAGAAGGTGATATTGCTAATTGGAAAATTCCTGGCAAAATGGTAAAAGGAATGGGAGGTGCAATGGATTTAGTAGCCTCGGCAAAAAATATTATTGTGGCCATGATGCACACCAATCCAAAAGGTGAAAGTAAAGTTTTACCAAAATGCACTTTGCCTTTAACTGGCGTAAAATGTGTAAAAAGAATTGTGAGCGATTTGTGTGTGATGGACATAACACCGCACGGATTCAAGCTTGTAGAACGTGCACCTGGTGTAAGTGTAGAAGAAATAAAATCGAAAACGGCTGGTAAATTAATCATCGAAGGCGATGTGCCTGAAATGAAAATTTAAAAACCATCATGCTTACGCCTGAAGAATTTGAAGAAATAGAAAAATCAAACGAGCAATTCAAAAAAGCTGAACAAGTGCGAATGCTGATTGCCATTGCCTTTGTAGCGTTTTTGTTTTACATCGCTTGGCTGATGAGTTTATTTTTTTCGAAGTAGCATCAAAAAAAATCTCTCCGCTTTATTTTATAGTTAATCAATATTTTGATGTGAATAGTTTTTGAATCTTTCAAGCCTTTGTGCAGCGAACATTTTCGAGTTGTTTTCTATCTTGCTTCCTAATTTTAATAACAAAAAATGTACGCTTACATCAAAGGTAAATTGGCTGAAAAAAATCCAGCATTTGTAGTGTTGGAAAATAATGGCATTGGTTATCTCATCAATATTTCGCTGAATACTTACACAAAAATTCAAAGTGAAACTGAAGTGAAACTGCATGTGCATCAGCAAATTACCGAAGATGCACACACCTTTTATGGCTTTGCCGAAGAAAGCGAAAAGCAATTATTTCAGCAATTAATCAGCGTTTCGGGCGTTGGCTGTTCAACAGCTCGAATGATTTTATCATCTATGCAAGCCAGCGATATTCAGCAAGCAATTGTGAGTGAAAATGTGGCCTTGTTAGAAAAAGTAAAAGGCATTGGACCCAAAACTGCCAAGCGCATGATTTTAGAGTTGAAAGATAAAATGCTGAAAATGGGCGATGGCAAAGGCGTTCAAGCATCATCATTTGCACATAATAATATTCAAAATGAAGCGTTAAATGCTTTAATGGCGTTAGGTTTTTCACGTGTGCAAGCTGATGCTGGCATTAAAAAAGTGATGAAAGCCCAGCCCAACATCAATACCATTGAGGCTTTGATAAAAGAAGCGTTGCGGTCGATGTAATTTTTTTTACGAAAATATTTTTTAGAATTAAGATTAATTGTGCGATTTAAAATAATTGTAAAGGCAAGTTTTTTAATGGTTTTACTGTTGGTGATTTACAGCAGTAAGGCGATGTTTTTGCCTATTCAAATATTTGTTGAAAAGCTTCAAAACCCTGCTGATACAGGCACTTTGCATTATCCATTGCAAGACCAAAGTGGCGATTTCATCAATAACAAACCTGCTGATAATATTGATTTAAAAACGCCAGCCAATGTGCAACAAAAAGTGGAGTACGACCCAACTACTAATCGTTATGTTTTAATTGAAACCATCGGCAGCCAATATTATCGCAACCCGACCTACATGACTTTTGATGAGTATTTGAAATACGAATACGATAAGCAACAAAGTGATTATTGGCAACAACGCAACAATGCGAATAGTTTGATTGAAAATAAAGGAGCAATGCCAAAGCTCGTTGGCAGCAATCAGTTGATTGATAGACTTTTTGGACCTGGTGGTGTAGATATCAGACCAACTGGAAATGTGGAATTAACGTTTGGAATGAATAGGCAAAAAGTAGATAATCCAACATTAATTCAAGCAGCAAAAAAGCAAGGTGGTTTTAATTTCGATATGAACATCAACATGAATTTGGTGGGCAAAATTGGTGATAAATTAAAACTCACCACCAACTATAATACGCAAGCAACTTTCGATTTTGAAAATCAAATCAAATTAGAATACACTGGGCATGAGGATGAAATTTTGCAAAGTATCAATGCTGGTAATGTGAGTTTGCCATTGAACAATTCATTGATTTCGGGTAATCAAACCTTGTTTGGGATAAAAACAAAATTAAAATTTGGCAGGTTAGATGTTACATCAGTAATGTCGCAACAAAAATCAACCTCACAGGAAATCAATATTCAGGGCGGCGCACAAACACAAACATTTGCAATACAAGCCGACCAATATGAAGAGAACAAACACTTTTTTTTATCGCAATATTTTCATGATAATTATGACAAATGGTTGAGCAAATTGCCATTGGTTGAATCGGGCGTAAACATTATTCGGGCAGAGGTTTGGATAACCAACAAAACTGGTGTAACTGATAATGTGAGAGATGTAGTTGGTTTTATGGATTTAGCTGAAAATGCCCCATACCAAAGCATTTGGACAAAATCTGGCGTTGTAAAAACACCTGATAACTACGACAATAATTTGTATCAAACTTTAAAAAACAACCCCAATTGCCGCAACACCAATACAGTTGTAAATACTATCACGAGTGGAACATTTACCAACGACCCAAATCCATTGGTGTACGAAAAAACTTATGCTCGAAAATTGGCAGCAACTGAATATACTTTGTATCCAAATTTGGGTTTTATTTCGTTGCAACAAACTTTGAATTCGGGCGATGTGTTGGCTGTTGCTTACGAATACACCTACAACGGAAAAAATTATAAGGTGGGGGAATTTTCAGATGACATGCCAACCGTTACCACACAAGGCACAGCAGGCAGTGTGCCATCATCGCAAAATGTTTTGTTTTTGAAATTATTAAAAGGGCAAACCGCTAACACCACTTTGCCAATGTGGCGCTGGATGATGAAAAATATTTACTCACTTGGTGCGTATCAAATTTCGCCCAATGATTTTAAACTGGATGTAACTTATTTAACATCGGGCGGTGGTGAAAAGCGCTATTTATCTGATGGTTCGGTGGCTGGTATTCCGTTAATTCGATTGTTAAATTTGGATAGATTGAATTCGCAAAACGACCCTTTCCCCGATGGAATTTTTGATTTTGTTCCCAACATCACTATCATTCCGCAAAATGGTCGTTTGATTTTCCCAGTGATAGAGCCATTTGGCAGCGATTTGAAAGCCAAGTTTCAAAACAATCAAGCCGACCAATACATTGCACAGAACTATGTTTTCCAAGAATTGTATGACAATACGAAAACCGAAGCGCAACAACATCCTGAAAAAAATCGCTTCAACATCAAAGGCAGTTACAAATCAAATTCAACCAGCGATATTTATTTGGGGGCATTCAATTTGCCGCCAGGTTCAGTAAAAGTTTCGAGTGGCGGACAAGATTTAAAAGAGAATGTTGATTACTCGGTTGATTACAATTTGGGTAGAGTAAAAATTTTGAATGATGGAATTATGAATAGCGGTCAGCCCATCAAAATAAAATTCGAGAACAATGCGATGGCAGGGTTGGGACAGGTGAAAACCTTTATTGGTAATAGGTTTGACTACTATGTAAACGAGCACATGAATTTGGGTGCAACTTGGTTACACTTGAGCGAACGACCATTTACACAAAAAGTTTTGATAGGTGATGACCCCATCAGCAATACCATTATGGGTGTTGATTTGCACTACAATCAGCAAAGTAAATTCATCACCAGTTTGGTGAATAAATTTTATTCCACCAAAGAAAAATCGAAAATTACTATCAATGCCGAAGGTGCAAAATTCAACCCAGGTCATAGCAAAGTAATTGGGCAAGATGGCGAAGTTTACATCGATGATTTTGAAGGCGCAGCCAGTAGCTACGATTTGAAATTTCCGCTCACCAGCTGGGCATTAGCCAGCACACCAGCTTACGCCACCAAGGGTGCAACAGGTAATGAATTATTTCCTGAATCTCATGCACTAACATACAATCACACAAATGACACCATCAGCTATGGTTATAATCGTGCAAAATTTGCTTGGTACAATATTGACCCATTTTTTACAAGACCCGGAAATGGTTTCCCAACTTCACTTACAAGTGATAAAGAACAATCAAATTTATTTGTAAGAGAGATTGCACAAACTGAATTATTTCCTGACAAACAATTAGCGCCAGGTACACCACTCACTTTCACTTCATTCGATTTGTTTTATAATCCGAACAGAAAAGGAGCATACAATTTTGATATCAAAGGAATGAATAGCGATGGTACTTTAGCTAATCCTCAACGCCGCTGGGGCGGCATCATGCGCCCGATTGATTACAACGATTTTGAAGCTGCCAACATCGAATTTATTGAATTTTGGATGATGGACCCATATAGCACAAATGGCGCTGCATCAAGCAATACAGGCGATTTGTATTTTAATTTAGGAACTGTAAGCGAAGATATTTTACGTGATGGGAGAAAATTTTATGAAAATGGTTTGCCTGGCGATGTTGCAGATTCAAGTGCCAAACAAGGCACTATTTGGGGTTTTGTGCCAACCAACCAACAACCGATTACTACATCATTCGACCTTGACCCAAATGTAAGAGCCTTGCAAGATGTGGGTTATGATGGTTGCAATGATGCACAAGAACAAACACAATATGCAAAGTATTTAGCTCTTATCAACACAGGCATTGGTGCTGACGGACAGCCATTTACAGCGGCTGTAAAATCAGCAGCGGCAGCCGACCCATCAAATGATGATTACCATTTTTATCGTGGGACTGATTATGATAATGCTGTTACACCAATTTTGCAACGCTACAAAAAATACAATAATCCACAAGGCAATTCACCAACTGACCAACAATCGCCTGAAAGTTATTCAACCGCTGCTACAAATATTCCAGAGTCGGAAGACATCAATAAAGACAATAGTTTGAGCGAAGCTGAAAATTATTTTCAGTATCGGGTTCATCTTTCGGCAAACATGGCTATTGGTACAAATTTTATTAACGACATACGAGTTGCACCAGTAAAATTGAAAGACGGAACAACAGCAAATGTGCAGTATTATCAATTCAAAGTGCCAATTAATAGTTATGAAAAAAAAGTGGGCGATATTCAAGATTTCAAATCAATTCGTTTTGTAAGATTATTTTTAACAGGCTTTTCTGATTCATTGATTGTACGTTTACCACAATTTCAATTCACAAGAAATCAATGGCGTAAATATCCTTTCTCATTAGCGCAAGCCACCGAGCAGTTACCAAGCGACCACAACACTGGTGCATACTTTAATGTAACTACTGTGAGTGTAGAAGAAAATGCTTCAAAACAGCCAGTGGGCTACGTTATGCCGCCAGGCATTATTCGCCAACAACAATTAACAACCACAGCCAATGTGTTGCAAAATGAGCAATCTATTTCATTGCACGTTTGTGGTTTGAGTGATGGTGATGCAAAAGCAGTTTACAAAAATCTAACTTTGGATATGCGTACTTTCAAGCACGTAAAATTCTTTACGCATTGTGAATCAGTACCAGGAAACCCAGCATTGAACAATAAAGATTTGTATGCCTTTATCCGCTTCGGAACTGACTTTACAGACAACTATTACGAGTATGCAGTTCCATTATCAGTAACTGCTGCTGGTGCAACTGACGCATCAGTTGTGTGGCCCGATGCCAACACTGTTGATATCACTTTAGATTCAATGACTGGTTTGAAACAAAAGCGAATAGCCAAAAACAAGCCCAACTATACGGCTTTCAGCGTTACTTATGCCAATGGAATTATTTTAACAGTGAAAGGAACGCCTGATTTAGGCTTAGTTAAAACTTGTATGTTGGGGGTTCGAAATCCGCAACGGGGAACAGTTCCGGGCGATAATGATGACGGACAAAGTAAATGCGCCGAAGTTTGGTTTGATGAATTACGTGTCAGCGGTTTTGATGAACAAGGTGGTTATGCAGCTTTGTTAAGAACTGACATTAAAATTGCAGATTTAGGTACTATCACGGCTTCAGGCAGTTTGCATACGATTGGCTATGGCTCATTGGAGCAAAAAATTGCACAGCGTTTTAAAGATAATTTCTACCAATACAATGTAGCTGGAACAATGGAATTAGGGAAATTATTGCCAGCAAAGTTGGGTATGAAATTGCCTTTGTACGCCAGCACCAGCGAACAATTTAGCACACCACAATACGACCCTTTTCAATTAGATGTAAAATTGAAAGATGAATTAGCACAAGCAAAAGCCTTACGTGGCAAGGGTTATGCCGACTCAATAAAAAATGTTGCGGTGGATTATGTAGGAATTAAAAGTTTGAATTTTACCAATGTCAGAATCAACCGACCGAAAAAAACTGCCTTAGGAAAATTGAATTTGCCTACCAATATTGAAAATTTCAACGTCAGTTATTCGTTCACACAAACGGTTAAACACAACCCAACATACGAAAGCGATGTGTTGAAAAAATATAAAGGTGGCATGTTATAATTATGCCATCAAACCTAAGTCTATCAAGCCTTTTGGTTGGTTTAATGTCGGCGGAAAATGGACTGCTTTAGTTCGTGATTTGAATTTTAATTTATTGCCGAGCAACATCTCTTTCAAAGCCGATGTGGATAGGCAATTTGGTGAATCCCATTTGCGAAAATTTTCGCCTGATGAATTGGCTCTGCCAGCCACTTTCAACAAATATTTTAAAATGAGCAGAAATTATAGTGTGAAATTTGAGCCAGCAAAAAGTATCACCATTGATTATACAGCTACTAATTTATCGAGGATTGATGAGCCTTACGGGCGCATTGATACGAAAGCAAAACGTGATACGATTATTAATTTGATAAAAGATTTTAAGCGCACTACCAATTTTAATCAATCAATCAATGGCAGCTACAATATTCCATTAAGCAAATTTCCTTTAACTGATTGGGTTACTTCTCGAGCTTCATACACAGCAACGTATGCTTGGACAGCAGCACCACTCTCGTATGTAACGCTGGGTAATACTTTGCAAAACACACAAAACAAACAGCTGAATACCGAATTCAATTTTAATAATTTGTACAACAAAATAAAATTCTTAAAACGCTACAATACCAAAACATTACTTCAACAAAATAGCACAGCAAAAAAAGATGAGAAAGATAAAAATGGTGTAGAAATAAAAGACAAAAATGCAAAAGACGACCCTTCAAAAAGTGATTCGAAAAACGGAAAAAATGATAAAAAGAAAAAGAAAAAAGATGAAGAACCGCGATTAAATCCTGTGCTGTACACTTTCCTGAAACCCTTGATGTCATTGAAACGTATCACTGCCAACATTTCAGAAGATAATGGAACTGTATTGCCAGGCTATACCCGAGGTACAAAATTTTTAGGCATGGATTCATCATGGCAAGAGCCAGGTTGGGATTTTTTATTAGGCAAACAAATTTCACCAAATTATTTGTACACCATGGCAGGCATCAACGATTTAACAAATGACCCAGGGCAGTTTACACCGTTCACACAGCGACACACTGAAACGTGGAATATTACTGCACAATTGGAACCCATTACCGATATGCGAATTGATTTAACCGTTACCAGAAATTACACTCGAAATCTTTCTGAAAATTTTAAACGCCAAGATACATTCAGCAATTTTGCAGCTTTGAGCAAAGTGGTAAACGGAAGTTTCTCCGTTTCATTCATTGCATTGAATACTTTTTTTGATAAGGTAGATAAAAATGGTGTATCAAGTTTGTTTACAAAATTCGAAAACAAACGCTTAGAAATTTCCAGTCAATTAGGGATGGCAAATCCTTACAGCCAAGTAAAAGATGATTCATTCAAATCTTATTACAGAGGCTACGGACCCTATTCACAAGCTGTTTTGATTCCAGCATTTTTAGCTACCTATGCTAATCCGAATTTGCAAAATGCATCGTTAGATGATTTATTTAAAATGCTGCCAAAGCCCAATTGGAGAGTGTCATACACTGGATTGAGTAAGATTCCGTTGCTCAAAAAATATATTAAGCAAGCCACTTTATCGCATGCTTACAACAGCACATTTAATGTAGGAAGCTACATGACTAATCCAGATTTTATTTTGGGCTCGTACTTCAATGGCTTGATGATGCCGCTGGCAATTGATTCACTCAATCGAAATTTTATCAACTATTTTAATGTGCCGATGATGAGCATCACCGAGCAATTTGTGCCGCTGCTTGGCATTGACATTACTTGGGTAAATAACCTCACCACCAAAGTAGAATATAAACAAAGTCGGATGCTCAACATGAGTTTCATCGATTATCAATTGAGCGAAACCAGAGCACAGGAAATAGTTACTGGCGTAGGTTTCAAGAAAAAAGGAATTGTATTGCCATTCAGAAATGGAAAGAAAAAAGTGAAGCTTGATAACGATTTAACTTTCAGAGTTGATGTTTCTTATCGCAACGATAAAACAATTAATTACAAGCTCGACCAAAATATTAATGTGCCAACAAAAGGGATGAAGAGCATCGGCATTGCGCCGCATATTGATTATGTAGTGAGCAACAGAGTGAATGTGCAATTGTTCTATGATTATCGCCGAACAATACCAGCCACATCGTCTGCATTCCCTATCACTGCTGTAAAAGCAGGTATCAAAGTACGATTTAGTTTAGCCCCTTAATTTCATTGCATGAATAAAATAATTACTACTACATTTTTTGTTATCATCATTTGCTTAATCGGTTATGTTGGAACAAAAAAAACTCATCCACAAAAAAATAATTCAACTGATATGAGTCACGATTATAATTCGTATGCACAGCCCGAAAATGCTGTAGTGAAGCATCTTTCATTGAACTTAAATGCGGATTTTGAAAAAAATATTTTAAGTGGTTATGCCAATTGGCAAATTGAAAGAGTAAACAATGCCAATGAAATTATTTTCGATACGCATGATTTAACAATTGAAAAAATCACATTGAATGATGATTCAACAACTACCAATTTTGAATTAAAATCTGTTGATAAAATTTTAGGAAGCGCATTGCATATTCCAATTTCATCTACCACAAAATCGGTAAAAATATTCTATCACACATCGCCCAATGCCGCTGCTGTTCAATGGTTGAAGCCTGAGCAAACAGCTGGCAAAAAGCAACCATTTTTGTTCACACAATCCGAAGCGATATTGGCTCGTACATGGATTCCATGTGAGGATGGACCAGGTGTTCGCTTCACTTATGATGCCACCATTCATTGCCCAAAAAATTTAATGGCGGTGATGAGTGTGGCTGATAATCCGCAATCCATCAATGCTTCAGGTGAATATCATTATGCTCAACCGAAGCCGATTCCCAGTTATTTAATGGCATTGGCGATTGGTGAAATTGCTTTTAAAAAAATTAATGAGCGTTGTGGAGTTTATGCTGAACTGCCAATGGTTGACAAAGTAGCTTGGGAATTTGCTGACATGGGCAAAATGGTGGATGTGGCTGAAAACCTTTATGGTAGCTATGCTTGGGGCAGATATGATGTGATTGTGTTGCCACCAAGTTTTCCTTTTGGTGGCATGGAAAATCCATGTTTAACTTTTGCAACGCCAACTGTTATTGCTGGTGATAGAAGTTTAGTTTCGTTGGTAGCGCATGAATTGGCGCATAGTTGGAGTGGGAATTTATGTACGAATGCGACATGGAATGATTTTTGGTTGAATGAAGGTTTCACGATGTATTTTCAATTCAGAATCATGGAAGCCTTATATGGCAAGGATTACAGCGATATGGAAGCAAATCTGTGTGTGCAAGATTTGCAAAATACTTTGAAAGATTTTGGCGAAAAAAATCCTGACACAAAATTGAAATTAGATTTAAAAGGTAGAAATCCTGATGATGGCATGAATGATATTGCTTACAACAAAGGCTATTTATTTTTACGATTGATGGAAGAAACTGTTGGCAGAGAAAAATGGGATTTGTTTTTAAAAAGTTGGTTTACCGAACATGCTTTTCAATCGGTTACTACCGAAGAATTTGTTGATTTTTTAAACAATAATTTGATTCAATCGAACAAAGAAAAATTCACCAAAGTAAATATCAACGAATGGATTTACGAAACAGGATTGCCTGCAAATGCACCAATCATCAATGCTTCAAGGTTTGTTGCAATTGATTTGCAAATCAAAAATTTTACAACAAAAAATGAGTTGGATAAAAATGCAACGGCAAAATGGAGTACACATGAATGGTTGCACTTCATCAATAATTTGCCCGAAAAATTATCCCAAAAACAATTGGATGATTTGGATGCTGCCTATCATTTTACAGGAAATAATAATTGCGAAATTGCTGATGCTTGGTATTATTTGTGTTTGAAAAATAACTACACAAAAATTAATTCAGCAATGGAAAAATTTCTTTGCACAGTAGGTAGAAGAAAATTTTTATTGCCCCTTTATGGTGAAATGAATAAAACAGAAAGTGGAAAAAAATTGGCGAAGCAAATTTATGCTAAAGCCAGAGGTGGCTATCACAGCGTATCACAGCAAACATTAGATGAGATGTTTGGAAAATAAAATGTAGTGAATTACAAACTACTGTTCTTCAAAATAGAATACAAAAATTCTTTCGCTCTGAAAAGTTGCGTTTTCACAGTACCTACGGGCATGTTCATTTCGGCGGCAATTTCTTCGTAGCTCAACTCTTTGTAATAACGCAATTCAATCAATTTGCGATATTTATCATTCAGTTTTTCTAAAGTTATTTTCAGATTTTCAGCCCGTTGTTTTTTTATAAAAACTTCTTCAGGGTCAGGTGATTCAGATGGAATATTGTGCGAATGGTCTTTATCTTTTTCATTTTGCAAAGGCTGATGAATAGATAAAGTATCAATACGTTTTGCACGAATAAAATCAATTGCCAAATTAGTTGCAACACGATACAACCAAGTGCTGAAAGCCCAATTGGCATTGTATTGCCCAAGTTTATTAAAAACTTTTCCCAATGCTTCAATGGTAATATCTTCAGCATCATCGCGATTGTTCACCATCTTCAAAACCATGTGAAAAACAGGCTCTTTATATTTCACCAATAATCTTTCAAAAGCCGCTGAAGTATGTTGCTTCAATGCAGCTTGAATCAATTCAAAATCTTCTTTTGAACTTTCTGAAAAATTAGGATTTACTTCCATTGCAATGACGGTTTTTTAAATAAGGAAGGCAACAAAATAATATTGTAAACTACCTGCAAAACATCCCATATTGGGAACAACCAAAACAAATCTGCTTCTTTGAAACGGCGCATGGCTACTGCATAATCAACGGCTTGTAACAAAAATCTGACGCCAAAAATCAACATCACAATTTGCCATTGAAATTTAAAAACCAACAACACCATCAATAAAACATAAAACAAAAATTGCGAAATACTTTGCAATCCCAACAACCACTTATGAATCTTCTTATACTTGCTGCCAGTGCTTATGTGGCGGCGTTTTTGCAAAAACCAATTTTGCCAAGTCAGCTTTGGCATCGAATACATAAATGTGGCTGAATCAATTTCAATTCTTGTGTTTTTTCCGCTTGCCACTTTATTGATAAACAAATCATCATCGCCTGAAATCATGTCTGACTGCGGCATATAGCCTTTGTTATCAAAATAAAATTGTTTTTTGTAAGCCATATTTCTGCCCACACCCATATATGGCAAACCGCTCAATGCCAAATTGATATACTGAAAAGCAGTAAAAAAAGTTTCAAATCTGATGCACTTATTTAAAAAACCAGCCTGTTTTAAATGTGGTGCATAACCCAAAACTATTTCTTTTGGCGCACGAAAATTGCGCTGCATTTTATTCAACCAATTGCTGCCTGCTGGTGCACAATCAGCATCAGTTAATAAACACCATTCATTTTTTGCGCCTTTCAAACCCAATCCCAGAGCCAATCTTTTACCTTTAAAGGTTCTTGATTCTTGCAAAATGTCAATCACTTTTAAGTGTGCATATTGCGATTTGAGATGACTTAAAAAATCGTTGCTGCCATCTTGCGAATTGTCATTCACCACAATCACTTCATACTGCGGATAATTTTGTTCTAAAATCGAAGGCAGATTTTTTTGTAGATTTTCTAATTCATTTTTTGCACAAATAATTACAGTAACTGGTGGTGTGTTGCCATCTTCTTTTTTCTTTGTTTTCAAAAAAATGATGCGGCTAAAAAAAAATGAGTAGTATAAAATTTGAATGCCGCCAACGCCATAAAATGCGTAGAGTAAAATGTTTAAAATCAATTGAAAATCGAAATTCATCATAGCACAAAATTAAAATTGCTTCACTATGAATGAGTAGCAAAGCCGCATGAAATTTACACTTTGCTTTGTTGATAAAGGAAATGAAAATATTACTTTGTTTGCATTCTAATCATCGGCACCATCATTTCTTCCATTGATAAACCACCATGTTGAAAGGTGTTGCGATAAAAATTAGCAAACTGATTGAAGTTATTAGCATACACAAAATAGTCATCTCCTTTTGTGAAAATATAACGACTGGTTAAATTTTGTTGTGGCAATTTTGCATCTTCTGGTTTCAAAATTTCAAACACTTCTTTTGCATTGTACTGAATTGCTTTGCCTGTTTTATAACGCAAATTTGTGGTGGCTTCACGGTCTGAAACTACTTTTACTGGCTTGCTTACACGAATGCAACCATGGTCAGTTGTTAAAATAATTTGAGCATTTTTCCCTTCCAATTTTTTTAATGCTTCTAATAATGGTGAATGTTCAAACCAGCTGTAAGTCAGGCTGCGATAAGCTTTTTCATCGCTGGCTAATTCTTTCAATACTTCCATTTCAGTTCGAGCATGACTTAGCATATCCATAAAATTATAAACAATCACATTCAGTTGATTGTGTTGCAAATTCAAAATATTATCTACTAAATTTTTTGCTTCGTAATTATGTAAAACTTTGGTGTAAGAATATTTTATGTTCAAATTATTGCGCTTTAATAATTCGCCCAGCAATTGTTCTTCAAACATATTTTTGCTGCCTTCATCTTGCTCATCACGCCAATAATCAGGATAACGCCGAGCAATTTCAGATGGCATCAATCCGCTGAAAATCGCATTACGAGCATATTGTGTAGCTGTGGGTAAAATAGAAAAATACAAATCTTCATCTACCAATTTTGTAAATTCACTCCACAAAGGTTGAATCATTTTCCATTGGTCAAATCGTAAATTATCAATCACAATTAAATAAGTGGGTTGCGATTGCGATAAATAAGGCAATACATTCCGAACCATACTTCGGTGGCTTAATGTAGGTGTTGAATCATTCGGTTTGTTTATCCAATTGAGATAATTTTTTGAAACAAATTTTGCAAATTCATTGTTGGCATCGCTCTTTTGCATTGCCAACACTTCCTGCATTTCTTTGCTGTCATTTTTATCTAATTCCAATTCCCAAAAAATAATTTTCTTGTAAGCTTCAGCCCATTCTTGTGCATCGTTGGCATTGCTCAAAGCCATCATCATTTGTTGAAATTCTTGTCGGAAATTCGATGATGTTTTTTCGCTCACCAATCGTTTATTATCAATCAATTTTTTCAAACACAACAAAATTTGATTGGGCTTCACAGGCTTGATTAAATAATCTGCAATCTGTTGCCCAATGGCATCTTCCATAATATTTTCTTCTTCGCTTTTAGTAATCATCACCACAGGCATTTGCGGATGAATGGCTTTAATTTGTGGCAATGCTTCCAAGCCCGATAAGCCTGGCATATTTTCATCTAAGAAAACAACATCGAAATGTTTTTCCTTCACGGCATCAATAGCATCGTGTGCATTGGTAACTGGCATTACTTCATAACCTTTTTCTTTTAAAAATAGTAAATGCGATTTCAACATTTCTATTTCATCATCAGCCCACAGAATTTGAATATTGTTCATCATTTTTTTTGCAAGATAGTTTGGAATAAGACGAACTACAACACAAAAAATTGTAGAGCAAGCAATAATGAATTGTTAAATAACGTTTTAAATGACAAATAAAAACTGCTTCTAATGCTGAATCAGCAAGCTTTTCACAGCTTTTCCTTTATTGGTGATAATGTTGACCAAATAAATTCCATTCGGAAGATTTTGAGTAAATAATGAAACTTGTTGCTGATTGTTATTGTGTTCAAATTTCAGTGTTCGCATAGTTTCGCCCAACACATTTTGCATAATTATTTCTTTCAAATAAACATCAGCTGATGTAGAAATGCTGCATTCGTTTTGTGCTGGATTTGGCATCAATACTACGTTTTTAGTCCATTCGATGTTTGCAATTCCTGTTGGTGTATATTCGATGGTAGCACTATCAGGCGAAGCAACTGATTGAACAATATTCCCATTAGCATCAATAATTCTAATATCGCTGATGCTGCAATGCATGATATAATCTTTCACAAGCGATGATAATTTACCAGAAACATTACCCGTTGTAATATCAATTGTAACAGTTGCCACATTACCAAAACCGCTTTTTCCAATTCGGTCATTCCTTACAAAACCCACATCTATTGAGCCATTTGAGCGATAATATTTTTTGATTTGCAAATAATCGTTGTTGCCTGTAAACAACCAATTTGGTGTGCTCAATTGAAAATTAATAGTGTTTGTGTCCACCACCAATGGGTCAAAATGAAATGTAAACGCAAAGCCGTAAACATTTTCAGCTTTTTTTAAATTGTCGCCAATTGCAATTCCGCAATACACTCTTGCGCTATCGCGTAAAACAGAATGAGGCAGCGTAACATAAATTGGAAGTTGATTAGTTTGCGTCAAAGCCGCATGAACACTGGCATAATTGAGGCTTATCGCATTGGTATCATTGGCATTAATTATTCCATCGCCATTGCAATCAGCATATTTTGCATTCAAATTATTAGCAACTGTATCATTCCAGTTCTGTGCAGGATAACCATCCCAAACATTCGATTGATTAATTCGTGCTGCGCCTGTAAAGCCATATCCCAAGCCAAGATTGAAGATGTCGAAATTATTTACAACACCATTTTTATCCGCATCGCCTGGGTAAACACAATCAATAGAACAGGCGTAAACTATTACAGTATCAGTTGCCGAACAGCCATTTAAATCAACAATTGAAACAGTAACATTAGTAGTGGAAGATGGTGCATAAACAGGATTAGCACAATTGTTGCAAATGCCTGATGGAAGCGGATTCCAAGTGTAATTCAAAATTGATGATGAGCCTAAATTTTGTGCATGTAATGTGGTGTTTGGAAAATTAAAAGTGGTAGCTACATCATTGCCTAATGAAATTTTTGGCGAATCGATTTTTACAACTATAGCATCCGAATCTTGTTGTTGTGTCAATAAATCAATCACCTTCAATTGATAAGTGGTGGTGGCTAAATCTTGGAAATGTGGATTAGCACAATTGGTGCAAGATAAATTTGTGGATGGATTCCAACTATATTGAAATGCGCCACTGCCGCCAGTTACAGGATAAATGCTGGCAGTAGATGAGTTGCCATAACAAAGCAAAATATCATTGCCCAAATTTACTTTTAATGATTTGAAACAATGCACTACCAACATTCCTGTATCACAAAAGTTGGGTGTGCCATTATCACAAACCACATAATAAATAGTATCGTTGATGGTTGAATCTAAAATAGTAGTATACTGAATTTGATTGTTCGTTAAAACTACTGTGCCGTGAAATGCAGCAGGAACAATAGTTACAGAAGCTGTTGTTAAATTTCCTTGATATTGACCAACGCCATCATTATCAATATCATTTTGCAAAATAGCAATTAGTTTGCTTTGCTGATATGCCAAATAAGCAGCATCATCAACAGCTACAGGAGGATGATTGGGGCAATTGGAAGTGATAAAAATATTTACAGAATCAATTGCAAAACATTGTGTTTGATTATCGGTAACATTTAAAATGGCGATAGAAGGTGTGATAAATTTTGCTGAAGGATTTGCACTAGTTGCATTGGATAAATTGCCGGTGCTTGTCCATTGAAAATTATAATTTCCGCTGCCACCTGTTGCTGCTGGTGTTGCTCCTAAAATGATGGATTGATTAGTGCAAACACTGTCATCTGCGCCAGCAAAGGCTTTTGGCGCAGCGTTGATAAAAATATTTTTTTGAAATGAGCTGCTGCATCCATAAATGCTCATCAAATTTTGAGTAACTGTATAATTTCCATTTTGCAAATATTGATGCGTTGGATTAGTTAATGTACTTAAATTATTCGCGCTGGAGGCATCACCAAAATTCCATTGAATGCTAGCAATTGGGTCAGCACTATTTATTATTGATGAATCCAAAAAATTAATTCCAACATTATTACACAACAACGAATTTGAAAAACCTCCTTGCGGAATGGCTCTGGTATTGGGTTTGATGTTCCAATAAATAGTGTCAATAATTCCTGCGCCCAATGTTGGCGTACAAACCGCATAATAACTTTTACCCACCAAGGCCTGCCAATTGGATGAATTGATGATTAAATTTTGTGCGCTGCTTAAAAAAGTATGGTTTGCATCAAACCATTGATAAGCCGCAAAGCCTGATGGTGCAATTATTGTAACATTATTGCTGCCAGCACATCTCGAATCGTTGGCAGTTAAATTTCCAGCACTCACCAAATCGAAATAGCCATATCCAAATTGATTACCTGTTGAATCATCACCAGCAATCACTTCAAAAATTACTTGCTGATTAATGTAATGTTTCAAGTTTACAACTTGCTGTGTCCATGGCAAAAATTGAACGCTTGCATTAATTGTACTGGTTTGTAAATTGCTTGGATAAGGAATATTATTGCATGCCGCACATTGTGCTGAATTGAAAATCAGATTGCCCGAAGTATCTTTTACACGAAAATAAAATCGGGATGAAACGGTTGAAGAATGCCCAGCTAATTGAACCACTGCGGCATAAGCAACCGTCATGAAATAATTATTTGAATCAACATGCAAATCGAAAGTTGAACGCTCGGCTTGTGCGCCTGCAGTATCGTTTCCAATTCGCAAAGAAAAATTTCCACCCCAAGGGCACACGATTGGAAAATTTCCATAAGCATCTGTTCCATTGCCCGAAACCACCGTATGACGCCCATTTACAACCCCTAATGTTAAAGTGTTGATGGGGCAGCAAGTGCCAGTGTAGCAATTCCAAGCAGTCAAATTACCGCTTTCAAAGCCCATGCTGTTGAGCAACGACTGCGAATTTGCATGGTAGCAAAAGCAAAAAACTATTAATAAAAATGCACTAATTTTTTTCATGTTGGTTCTATTTCATGATACAAAAATTCTCAATAAAAACACAGCATCCAATAACAATTTCATTTTATTCTACGCACTCACTTTTTTCATACTTTTGTTTTTCAAATTTAACCTTTAATTTTTGAACTATGAAAAATTCCAAAGTATTTAAACTGCTGAAAACTTTTTCGCATCAAGAACGGCAACGATTTGCTGATTTTTTGAAAAGTATTTATTTTAATTACAATGATGACATCATTCGCTGCTTTGCAGCAATATTGCCTTCTTTACAAAAAACAAAACCGATTGAACAAACTGAATTAGACCTTTGGAAAAAAATATTTCCGAGCAAGAAATATGACAAAGCAAAGTTTCACCGAGTATGTTCTGATTTATTAAAAGAAGCTGAAAGATTTTTGGCTTATCATAAGTTCAGTCAGAATAAGACGCTTCAAAATGTATATGTGTTGCAAAGTATGAATGAAAAACGTGCGATGGCACAATTGCCACATTTGCTGAAGCAGTCTAAAACAGAGCATTTGAAGCAAACTTTACACGATAGTGAATTTTATTATCAGCAATATTTAATTGAAGCTGAACAAAATAATTATCAAGAAAAATTAAATAGCCGAAAAGATGATAAGAACCTAAAAAGTGTGATGAACTATTTAGACAAGTATTACCTGATTATGAAATTGCAATGCTGTTGTGCAATTTTACATTACAAGAACATCACCAATATTGATGCTGATTTGGTATTGATGGATGAAATACTATTGCACCTAAAAAACACTTCGTACAAGGAAATTCCTGTCATCAATATTTTCTATCACATTCTTTTAACGCAATTAGAAAAAGAAAACGAACAACATTTTCAGCAACTAAAAAAATTACTTTTAGAAAACAGTAAATCCTTTGAAAAGCCTTTAGCTCGTGAGATGTACGCTCATGCTATTCAATATTGTATCAAAAAAATAAATTCGGGGTCGTTAAATTATTACCGTGAGTTGTTTCATATTTACAAGGAAACGCTTGCCAAAAAATTGATTCAGGTGAATAATGAATTAAGCCCTTATGAATACAAAAATATTATTACTACTGGTTTGCGATTAGGAGAATTTAATTGGATTGAAAAATTTATTGTAGAGTACAAAAATCAATTGCCGATTGAACACCAAGAAAATGCTTTTACTTTTTCAATGGCACGAGTTTATTTTTTCAAAAAAGAATATGATAAAGTGCTGGAGCTATTGCAGCAAGTGGAATATGACGATGTATTTTATTTGCTGGATGCAAAAGTTGCGCTGATAAAAACATTTTATGAATTGGAAGAAATAGATTCGTTGGTAGCCCTTTTAGATAGCTTTAAAATGTTGCTTAGGCGAAAAAAAGATATTGCCGAGAATCTTAGAATTCATTACAACAACTTTGTGGTGTACGTAAAAAAATTAGTATCAACATCTGACAGAAAAAAAATTATACAACTAAAAGCAGAGTTGGCAACATCCATTAATGTAACTGAACTTTCGTGGCTTCGCGATAAAGTAGAGGAATCGCTCAACAACAACAAACGCTGATTAAAATTCAACTTGCAAGCTTCCACGTATTCCAAATGGTTGAGCATAAGGATGAGTAGCTTTATCTAAATAATTTAATCGCCACACAAAATCTAAGCGAAAAACCTTGAAAATATTTTCGATGCCAGTGCCTAATTCCATGTAAGGTTCTTTATTAGGAATTGAAAATGGATTGATAACATTGTTATCGCTGTAGCCATTTAATTTTTTGTTAGCTTCACTCATGTCGCCCCAAACTGCTTTACCACCAACGAATGTACGCCATTTCAATTTTTTAATGGCTGGAATATAAGTCAAAGGAAAGCCGCCAAAATATTCATACAATCGAGCACTTACTAATCTGTCAGCAATAAATTCATAACGAGTCATGTTGTTGAAAGAATATTTGTCGTAATAATAAGTATCGTTGCCTGGCAATACATCCAACAAAATCATCGGTAAATTTCCGAACACTTTTTCAGCACTTATTGAATAATAAAAGCTACCAATGGTGCCGGTATTTTTGTTGCCATCAATTTGCAATTTTATTTTTTGATAGTTGAATTCACTATTCAAAAATCCTTTCACACTTTGTTTCACTTCAAAAGTAACAATCGGATAATCGCTACCAATGCTGGCTCGAAGGAAATCACCAGCAATAAATTTTTCGTGATATGCAAATCGACTGGTTAAAGTGATTTGTGTGTTGACAAAACTTGGGTTCACATCAGCCACACCATTTGGATAATAATAATTATCAAAAAAAGGATGAATGGAGCTGTGTTGAAAAGTGATTTTTTCACCAAAACCACTTTTAAATTCTTTGTTGAAAGAGAATTTTGTTTCTTCTAAATGCGTTAGTTTTGAATAGTACGGCACTCTGCGAATCAACGAACTGAACAAATTATTTTCGCCCAATTGCTCATCTAATAAATTGTAAGTAACCACATCATTCACATACCGAATCTTAAATTCACTTCGTGGTAATTTTTTAAAAATATACCAAGCATTCAAATCGTACTTCACTTTTTTATCGGTGAAACCATAAGCAAATTGGGCATTGAGCCACAATTTGGTACTCACCAATTCGCTGTTTGAAATTCCAAAACCAACTCGTGGTCCTTCGATGTGATTCAAAGCAAAAATATTATAGTAAGGTCCGTATGAAAAATAACCGCTTTGAAAATAGCCAGTGGCAAGGGTTGTAAACAATTGTTTGTAATGCTTGAAGGCTGGTACTTTTTGAATAGTATCTACTAATTTGTAAATATTTTTTTCATTTTTCGATAATGAATCAGGGCGATTATTTGCCCAAAAATCATTGGTTTTGTTGGCAGCCCCTTGCACTAAAATTAAATCTTGATGGTCAGCAAATGCAGTATCAATCAATGGATTGTTCACCACAATGTTTTTATACAAAGTGGTTTTTCTGCCAATCACTCCAATTTTACTTTTGCCACCAGTTTTAAAACTGACAATGAATTTATCTTTCGTCATCATCCACACCGAATCATTGAGTGGTGAGAATGATTGAAACACACTTATTTTTTTTACAAAATTAATATTCGCATCAGCCGAAGTGGTCATGCTAATTTGCTTAATTGCCCACGAAGTATCATTCACCCACATTTCACCAATGAAAGTATTTTCGCCAGTGCGCTTGGGTTGAAATGAAAGTTTGATACATTTTCTGCCATCAATAAAAGCAGTATCAGTAATTTTGTAATGATAATAAAACAATCCGCCGTTGGCAATTGGGCTGATGAAATACACACCCATCAACAACAATCGGTTTTCATACAAATTTTCATCTTGATACATCGTGCCTAAAAATTGTGAAAGACTTTCATCAGTGCCACCAGCCATTTGTGTGGCTTTGATAACTTCTTTCTGATTTTTTGGGCTTTTGCGATAATAAAAATCGCTTAACGATTCGGTGAGATAAACTGGTAAAAAGGGTTTGTCTTCCGAAGTGCTATCAATGTAATTTTTGATGAAGCCAAATGGCTTTAACATTTTGCTACTATTAACTTTATCAGCAATTTTATCTACATCCAATTCTAATTTATTGTAAACAAGGTACTTGTAATTAATGAGCTGGTTTTTGTCGTTTCTACGCTTATGTAATTGTATTCTTTTGAACAGCGTATAAGCTGGGTCCTGACCCAGATGCAGTGTTACAGCCTTAAACGAAAACGATGCTCGTTCCATCTCAACATTAATAGTTTGAGTTGGTGCACCAATTAATTTCATTCTTATTTTTGAATAACCAATGGTTGAAAACTCAACTGAATCGCATTTATCATCGTATTGCAAACTATAATTTCCAGCAGCATCAGCTGTTGCGCCATTGGTTGTTCCAATTAAATATATAGTGGCGAAACCAATTGGTTCTTGTGTTTGTGCATCAATAATTTTCCCACTCAATTGTTTGGTTTGAGCAAATAAAAATGTTGGGAAAACGAGGAGTAAAAAAAGGGCGGCTAACTTTCCAGTCATTGAATTTTTCAAAAAAGTAAATGTAATTCGTTGCTAACGAAATTTTAAATTGAAACTAAAATAATTTCAAAAAAGGATAGATGGTAAATTGAAAGGAAGGTTTAATGCAAATAATTATTGCTTCACATTATCGAAGCGATGTTCAATTTCTTCTTCTTCTTCTTCGGCAGCAATCATGTTGTCATAATAGGCAATAGCAGCCAATAAAACAAACACCGCAGCTGGCATCAATACTCTCATGATATGAAAATCGGCACCAATTTCAGAACCAATTGCACCAACCACTAAAAGTATTAAAAGGAAACTAACCGTTGCTCTTGCCGATTGAATTAACAAACCAATTGCGCCTGCAATTTCTAAAATGCCTACAATGATAGCAGCAGTTTGATTGTATGAACCAGGTTTTGAAAAATTCATTTTTTCCATGAAATCAAATTCAGGGAAAAGAT
The DNA here is from genome assembly GCA_903857255.1 of uncultured bacterium. Classification (GTDB taxonomy): domain Bacteria; phylum Bacteroidota; class Bacteroidia; order Chitinophagales; family CAIODY01; genus CAIODY01. The sequence continues at coordinate 26,564 of CAIODY010000086.1, read as the reverse complement.
TTAAAATCTTGAAAACACCATTCAGAATAAAAATAGCAGCCGCTATGTATGATAAAATAACTACTAAAGATTTTTTTTGTTTCATAAGACTTGAAAATATAATTGAGAAAAAATTTCTTTGCCTAAAAGTAATTCTTGCTTTTGATATTGCTTTTTATTCCCATAACAAGATACCCACTACTAATTGTTAATTTGTATCCTGACACAATTCAATCAATACGCCATTTGCCGATTTTGGGTGAATAAAACAAACCAATTTGTTGTCAGCACCCACTTTTGGCTCATCATTTAATAATAGACAACCTTCTGCCTTTAAGCGTTGCATTTCTTCTCTAATATTTTTTACTGAAAAAGCGATGTGATGTATACCTTCGCCTTTTTTTTCGATAAACTTAGCAATGGGCGAATCGGCTCTGGTGGCTTGTAACAGTTCCATTTTATTGGGCCCATTTTGGAAGAACGATGTTTTAACACCCTCTGATTCAACTTCCTCGATTTTATAACATTTGGTGTTTAAAATTTTTTCAAAAAGCAAATTACTTTCTTCTAAATTTTTAACGGCAATGCCAATGTGTTCAATTTTTTCAAGCCCCAACATCTTGTTTGTTTTTATTAAAAATTGGTAAGAAAATGAAAGATAAAAATCCGCCAACAACCACCGCAATTTGTTGCACACCCCAGTTTACCCAAGCCGATGCTAAACCAATTCCTTCGGGGATGTTGTACAATTTTAATACTTGTGGAATGATAGCATGATAACCGCCCAATCCGCCTTGGGTGGGCAATACAAAGCCAAAGCTACCAAACGACATGCAAGTTAATGCTGCCCAAAATGTGAGATGCGATGTTTCTTGTACACACAATAATCCAAGATATTGAGTGAAGGAATAACAGCCCCAAATTAAAATGGTGTACAGAAAAAATGTTGATTTTTTTTTCAGATTCAAAATAGCTTTCAATCCGCTTGTTAAGCCTTCAATGAACGATTTTATTTTTTCATTTCGGCTCAAAACTTTTTTGATGAAAATAAATCCAATCACACAAGCAATGATGAAACCTACTACCAGCAACCATTTTAAGTTGCTGCTGTTTTGCCATTTCATCACAATGGTATCAATAATTGTTGTTTTGAAATAAGCGTAAATCCTGTCAAACTCAATCAGCACAGTTATTACAACCAATACCAACCAACAAAGTGTATCAAAAATTCGCTCGGCGATGACTGTTCCAAAATTTTTTTCAAAAGGAATTTCTTCATATTTCGTCAGCACACCACAACGAGTTACTTCGCCCAATCTCGGAAAAGCCAAATTGGCTAAATAGCCAATTAAAACTGCGGCATAAGTGTTCGCAATTTTTGGATGATAGCCCAGCGGCTCCATCAATAATTTCCATCGCAACGCTCTGATGAAATGTGCCAACAAGCCACAGGCAAAGGCTGCGGCAATTAAATAAGGATTAGCATTGAGCAAAGCATTTTTACATTGTGCCAATTGCTCATCGCTCATTCTGTGAAAAATCCACCACACAATGCCTATTCCTAAAAGTAAAAAAATAAAAAACTGAAGAATAGTTTTGATGCGTTTATTCATAAAATGAAAACTAAATTTTGTTTTTCGAATCGGGGAAAATTACCGAAGGCTTAAATGTTTTTGCAGCCTCAAAGTCCATTGTAGCATAGCTTGCAATGATGACAATATCGTTGGGTTGCACTTTTCTGGCGGCTGCGCCATTCAAACAAATTACGCCGCTGTTGCGTTCGCCTTTGATAACATAAGTTTCAAAACGCTCACCATTGTTGTTGTTCACCACTTGCACTTTTTCATGTTCAATTAAATTGGCAGCATTCATCAATGCTTCATCAATAGTGATGCTGCCCACATAATTCAAATTAGCATCTGTTACAGTTGCTCGGTGAATCTTTGATTTTAAAATTTCAATTTGCATAGTAGTTGGCAAAGATAGGTTTTAAACGAAAATGTTTTTAGGTTCATAATAATAAAATGAAAACATAATTGCAGTTGCATAGTTTTGCAAAAAAATAAATCATGGCACTTTTTATTATTGGCTTAATTATTTTAATCGCCGCATTGGCTGCAAGCCGCTTGAGTCCTAATCCACAGACTTTACGCATTACCAACATTGTTCGGTTAGCAGGAGTTTTAATCATGGTTTTGGGCGTACTTACTGCTTGTTTTGTACAAGTAGGTTCGGGGCAAGTTGGCGTAAAAACTTTGTTTGGCAAAGTTGAACCCGATGTTTTAACCAGTGGAATGAATTTCGTAAATCCATTGATGGATGTGAAATTAATGGACATTAAAACACAAAACTACACCATGAGTGCTATCCGCGATGAAGGCAATAAAACTGGTGATGATGCGATAAGAGTGTTGACGGCAGACGGTTTGGAGGTCGTGATTGATTTAACAATTCTATACAGGGTGGTACCAACCGAAGCACCAAATTTATTAAGAGAAGTAGGGTTAGATTATACCGATAAAATCGTTCGACCAATTACACGAACACGAATTAGAGACAATGCAGTTTCTTACGATGCAGTATCATTGTATTCTTCCAAACGTGAAGAATTTCAGGATAAAATTTCGAAAAGCATTGATGAGAATTTCAAAAACAGAGGGTTGATTTTAGAGCAATTATTGATTAGAAATATTGCATTGCCAGCCAGTGTAAAAGGAACCATCGAAGAAAAAATTCAGGCAGAACAAGAAGCGCAAAAAATGCAGTTTGTATTGCAAAAAGAAAAACAAGAAGCCGAACGAAAACGAGTAGAGGCACAAGGTATAGCCGATTATCAGCACATCATCAGCGAAGGATTGACGGATAAGCAATTGCAATACGAACAAATAAAAGCGATGAAAGAATTAGCCAGTTCGCCCAACAGCAAAATTATTTTCATGGGCAATAAAAACAATTCGCCTGTGATAATTGATGGCAAATAATCTTCTTTGCAAAATACCATGTACAAATTTTTCATTCGCCCATTATTATTCTCATTCGAACCTGAAAAAGCACATCACATTACATTTTCATGGATGAAGATGATTGGCAAAATTCCGTTTGCAAAAACCATTTTGCGAAGCATTTATCAAATTGAAAACGAAAAATTAAGTCGTGAAGTTTTCGGGATAAAATTTCCCAATCCTGTTGGATTGGCAGCTGGTTTAGATAAAAATGCTTTGCTAATTGATGAATGGGAAAACTTAGGTTTTGGGTTTGTTGAAATTGGAACAGTTACACCATTGCCACAAGCTGGAAACGAGCAACCAAGGCTATTTCGATTGCCCGAAGACAAAGCCATCATCAATCGAATGGGTTTTAATAATGACGGAATGGAAATGATTGCACAGCGATTGAAAAACCGAAAATCTAAAATTATTGTTGGCGGAAATATTGGTAAAAACAAAATTACGCCCAACGAAAATGCGGTGGATGATTACATCAAATGTTTTAATTGCTTGTATGATTATGTGGATTATTTTGTAGTGAATGTAAGTTCGCCAAATACGCCAGGGTTAAGGGCTTTGCAGGATAAAGAACCTTTGATGAATATCATGAATCAATTGCAAAAATTGAATTCAACCAAAGCAAAACGCAAACCTTTATTACTAAAAATTGCGCCTGATTTAACCAACGAACAATTAAACGATATTATTGAAATAGCCATCACAGCTCAATTAGATGGGTTGATTGCAACCAACACAACCATTTCAAGGGAAAATTTAACGCATGAAAATGCGAAAGAAACTGGTGGCATGAGCGGCGCACCATTAAAGAATCGTTCAACAGAAGTAGTGAAATATTTGCATCAGCAATTGCAAAACAAAGTACCTATTATTGCCAGTGGTGGTGTAATGTCAGCGAATAATGCGATTGAAAAATTAAACGCTGGCGCAGATTTAGTGCAGGTTTACACAGGATTTATTTATGAAGGTCCAACTTTGGTAAAAGCCATTAATCAAAAAATAATTATTTAAATTTTACTTTTCGCTTTGCGATGTACTCATATCAGAAAGATAGATGGGCAGCGTAAATGCACGACTTTTACATTTATCTTGCACTATATAGAGCGATGGATAAACAATAGCTGGTGAACCATAATTGTTGTTGAATTGTACCGAAATTTCTTTGTTGTTTTTTGAATTCAGAATATTGCCATCAGGAAATTTCCATTGGTATTTAACTTCTCCACCACCGTCACACGAAAACACGTCGCCGATGTTGAAAGTAACTGTTCCGCCTGAATTTAAAGTATCCTTATTCACTGTAAAATCAGCTAAAATCAAAGGATAAATATCTAAGAAAACGGAGTCGATGTTAGAATAACAACCTTCTTGCACCACTTGCAATTTTACCATGTCCGAAGTTGGATAATCAGTAATATTGTAATACACTACTTTTTGTTCGCCGCCCTGAATAGATGGATTAGCATCAATGCCAGAACCAAAATCCCAAATATATTTTGTGTCGGCATCGTGCAAGCAAGTAACCGCTTTTACGTTCAACACTTCGCCATTACAAGGATGTTCGTTACTCATTGAAATTTGTGCAGTAGGCGAAATAATTCTCACACGTTGTCTCGATGAAGAAGTGCAACCACTTTGATTAGTTGTTGATAATTTCACTGTTTTCATAATGATGCCATTGCCAGTGCATGGCACATCCCAAAACACTTTTTGATGTGTACTATTTTTTTCGGTGAATGGAAATCCGCCATCAAATGTCCAAGCAAAATTGGTATAGGTTTCTAAATTTTTTTTATCGCCAGCATAATCCACTTCAATCGGTTCGCCACGGCAAACCTGTTTTTTATTAATTTCAAAAAATGAGTTGGGTGGTGCCAATACTTCAATAGAATCGGTATAAATTTTTGATGCTCTGTATTTCGATTCATCGCCCGTTAATTTGATGCTGATGCGATATACCCCTGGTTTTTTTATTTTCAAATACATCACGCCTACTGAGCCTTCACTGAAAGTTGAACTATCCGGAAATTGCCAATTGTAATAAGCGTCAGGGTAGCTTCGGGCATTGCCTCGGTAAGTTAGTTTTACTGAATCGGTCGGGCACATTTCACGTTTGTTCATGATGAACGAAGCGGTGAGCTGCACTGTACCCACAGGTGTTACATGCGAATCATCTTCCTCTTTTTTGGGTTGGGTTTTTGATGGTGAATAATCCCAATCATCTTTTTTCTTTACCACAGGCTTGCCTTTTGATTTTATCCAAACTTGCGCCTGCGCTGCATTTGAAAGCAACAGTAGGCTGCACAATAAAACGAGCAAATAATTTTTAGCTGAAAAAATAATTTTCATGGTGAACAAAACTAAGTCATTGAAAAGAAAATTGAAATTTCTTTTTTTGATTTTTTTTAACGATGTGGTGTGGAGAGCGACAAAATGCCTATCGCATTTAATCATACTTTAATATTATTTTGCCCAATACTCAACCAATATATTATCATTGCAATCTTCAACAACTTAATTGATTTACCTTTGCTGACAATGAAATATTTTATCAATAAAATCATTCAATTCTTCATCAGCATTTTGTTGGTGTTTGCCATCAATCGTTTTTTATTTTTGATTTTCAATTCAGTGCATTTGCAGCAATTTACTTTTGCAAATGTTTTGCAATTGCTTTACAAGCCCTTACCGTTGGACTTTTCAACAGCTTGCTATTTAACTACTTTGCCTTTTTTAATTGGATTAATAGCACAGTTTTTTCAATTCGAAAAAATTGCGAAAATTATTTTTTGGTTGATTTTTTTCGAATTGTTTTTAGTCAATTTTTTATCGGCAATCGATGTGGTAGTTTATCGCGAAATGGCGGTAAAAATAAATTTTAAATTATTCAGCCATTTGCAACACCCAACTGAAGTAATTCGTTCGGCAGGTTTGAAATATTGGCTTCAAGGCACTTTAATGGTTTTGTTTTTTACTTTTTTCGAATTCTACTTTATAAAAAAAATAATTGGCAAATGGGTTTTTAAAATTGAATTTTCAATTTTACAGAAAAGTATTTCATCCATTTTCATTTTACTAATTGGCGCATTTTTATTAATAGTTGGCATTCGTGGCGGATTGCAACCAGTGCCAATCAACGAAAGTGAAGTTTATTTTTCTAAAAATAATTTCTTCAACGAAGTAGCTGTAAACCCAAGCTGGGCTTTAATTCACAGCTACATCGAAAATAAAAAAATTTTAGAAGGCAATCCTTACAAGCAATTCAGCGATATGGAAGCCAAAAAAAATGTTGACGATTTATTCTTTACTGGCTGTCATGATACTACAATTTTTGTTTTGAGAGATAATAAATTGATGCACCCAAATATCGTTATCATAATTTTAGAAAGTTGGAGTGCAGATGTGATTGAATCATTTGGAGGCATGAAAAATATTGCGCCACACTTTGATGAATTGTGTAAGGAAGGGATTGTTTTTAAAAATTGTTATGCTTCTGGAACATTGAGTGACCAAGGCATTCCAGCCGTGTTGAGTGCATATCCTGCACAACCAATTACTTCCATCATTGCCAATCCAGAAAAATATCCGAAGCTGCATTGCATTACTCAACCATTGAAAGAAAATGGTTATTACACTTCATTTTATTTTGGTGGACAATTAATTTATGGCAACATCAAAAGCTACTTGTATTATTTCGGATTTGATGAAATAAAGGAACAGAAAGACTTTCCAGATTTTCCATCAGGCAAATTAGGCATTCACGATTCATTGATGTTGCAAACTTGGTTACAAAATATTAATCATTTTCCAACACCATTTTTTACTTCCTTATTCACCGTGAGCACTCATTCGCCATTTGATGCACCCATGCCTGAAGTAATAAAAGAAGGCGATTATTTAAAACCGTATTTAAATTCGATTCATTATTCAGATAAATGTTTGGCTGATTTTTTTGCTGCTGCTAAAAAAACAAATTGGTATAAAAACACACTGTTTGTGCTGGTTTCAGACCATAGCCATGATTCGCCATTGAATATAAATGATGAACATGCGGCAAAACATTGTCATATTCCATTGTTGTTTTGTGGTGGTGCAATTAGTGATAAATGGAAAGGAAAAGTGATAACAAAAACCTGTTCGCAGAACGATATTGTTCAAACAATTTTGCATCAAACCAGCATCCGCAATATTAACTATCCATTTCACTGGAGTAAAAATTTATTCAATCCTTACACAAAAGATTTTGCTTATTATAGTTTTACCGAAGGCGGTGGATTTATAACAGATTCATCAGAAGGCAGATGGGAAAAGCCTTTGAACCAAATTATTGGCAAAGGGAATCAGCAAAATGAGAATGCAAAAAAAGCAAAAGCTTATTTGCAAACTTTGATGAATGAGTATTTAAGTTTTTAGTTTTACAAAAAATAGTTGTCTATACAACTATTTTTAACTTTCATTGTTTTAATAGCGATAAAATAATTTCAACATGACAACAAAATCAGTTCAACAAATTTTGCCACCACCTGCTGCACACATGGTGGGCGATGGTTTCAGAGTGCACAATTTTTTTCCAAGTGGTTATAACATGGGCAACAAAAGGATGAGCCCGTTTTTCATGTTAGATTATAATTCAAAAGTTGAATTTCCACCAACCGATACGCCCCGTGGTGTTGGCGTGCATCCGCATCGAGGCTTTGAAACCGTTACCATTGCTTATCATGGCAAGGTGGCGCATCACGATAGTGCTGGCAACAGCGGTATTATCAGCGAAGGCGATGTGCAATGGATGACAGCAGCATCGGGTGTTTTGCATAAAGAATACCACGAAAAAGAGTTTGCAAAAAAAGGCGGTATGTTTCAAATGGTGCAACTGTGGGTGAATTTGCCTGCAAAATATAAAATGAGTCCACCGAAATATCAGGAAATTTCCAACTCGAAAATGGGCAAATATTTGTTGCCAAATGACGGCGGATATGTAGAAGTGATTGCTGGTGAATTGAAAGGTATAAAAGGTGCTGCAAGCACATTTACACCATTGGAAATGTATAATGCTCGGCTAAAAAAAGGAGCAAAACTGACTGTAAATTTTCCTGCTAATTACAACACAGGATTTGTTGTGATAGAAGGAAAAGTGAAAGTAAATTCATCGCAAGAAGCTGATGTTGACCATTTTATTTTGTTTAAAAATGATGGTGAAGAAATTACGATTGAACCTTTAGAAGATGCTATAATACTGCTATTGAGCGGTGAACCGATTGACGAACCTGTTGCATCTTATGGTCCGTTTGTGATGAACACACAAGAAGAATTGGTGCAAGCAGTAAATGATTTTAATCGTGGGAAATTTGGTGTGTTGGAAGATTAATGAGTTGATGATTTCTTTTCAAACTTTACAAACTCTTCCATTTATATTTGCACCTCAAAATTTTATCAATGAAACATCAAGCAATTATTGAAAGAGCAATTCAAGCGAATAACGAAAGAAAATTCTTTGCGCAATATCCTGAACATCCCAAAGCGTATGGCGATGAAGGCATGGCAAAAGCGCAAGATTTTTACAAAAATATTGTAGGCAATAAATTTTCTGAATTGCTGCAAAGTGGCGAAAACGCTTGGGGTGGCGAAGAAGTTTCACCTTACACACAAAAAGAATTAGGCATTCAATATCCATTGTATGGTGTAGAAACATTGATTGGCAAAGCATCTGCGGCGCAAAATGCTTGGAGAAAAATTTCTGTTGAACAACGTGCTGATATTTTAATTGATGCTTTAGAAAATATAAAAGCAAGGTTTTTCGACATTGCTTTGGCAACACAACACACCACTGGTCAATCATTCATGATGTCATTTCAAGCAAGTGGACCTCATGCGAATGATAGAGCGTTAGAAGCCATTGCACAAGGCTTTGCAGCCATTTCATCTTACCCAAAAAATGTTACTTGGGAAAAACCGATGGGCAAATTCAACATCACGTTGAACAAAAAATTTGTTGCTGTTCCGAAAGGAATTGGTTTGGTGATTGGTTGCTCCACATTTCCTGTTTGGAATACTTTACCGGGTTTGTTTGCTGATTTAATCACAGGCAATGCAACTATTGTGAAGCCGCATCCAAAGGCAATTTTGCCGATTGCCATTGCGATTGCAGAAATGCAAAAAGCTTTTCAAAATGCTGGCGTGGATGTAAACACGGTGCAATTAGCTGCTGATGTTTCATCGCATTTAATCACTAAAGAATTATGCGAAAATCCATCTGTAAAATTGATTGACTACACTGGTGGTTCGGCATTTGGTAATTATGTGGAATCATTGAAAGATAAAACTGTATTCACCGAAAAAGCAGGTGTGAACAGCGTTATCATCGATTCGGCAAAAAATCTGGAAGACGTGTTTTCAAATTTAGCATTCAGCGTTTCGTTATATTCAGGGCAAATGTGTACAGCACCACAAAACTTTTTCATCGCCGAAAAAATAAAAAATGGTGATGTAGAAATCACGTTTGAAGAAGCCGTTGAAAAGTTTAAAGCCGCTGTGCAAGCCATTTCTACTAATCCTAAAATGGCTGCTGGAACTTTGGGTGCCATTCAAAATGAAGTAACATTAAACAGAGTTTTGAATATTTCAAAAGTTGGTGGCAAGGTAGAACTGGCTTCCATCAAGGTTTCCAACGATGAATTTCCTGAAGCAAGAACTTGTTCGCCTTCCATCATTGTTTGCGATGCAGCAGACAAAAGCGTTTACGAACAAGAATTATTCGGACCAATTGTAATTTTAATAAAAACAAAAAATACCGACCAATCTATTTCATTAGCAAAAGAAATGTGCGCCAATCATGGTGCTATCACTTGCGCTGCTTACACAACTGATGAAAATATGGCGGCAAAAATTGAAGATGAAATGAGTCAGGTGTTCGCTCCTGTAAGCATGAATTTAACAGGATTTATATGGGTGAATCAACATGCAGGTTTTAGTGATTTTCATGTTACAGGCGGCAATCCTGCTGGCAACGCCACTTTTACCAATGCTGATTTTGTAAACAGAAGATTTGTGTGGGTTGGGCATAGGGCAATGGCGTAAGAGGTTTTTAGAAAATACAAAAAAGGCTTGCTGAAAAATTCATACAGCCTTTTTAATTTCTTGTAGACACTTTAACTAATTATTGTTTACTCTTTCACAAACTTCACCACCTACTCTGTTTTGGTGTTGCGGATGAAATAGACTCCTACATTGGCATTCGACATATTTCGGCTTGGATATTTTTACGGTCGGTCATTCAATTTTACTTTTTTCACTTGTAGTTTACTAATGACGAATGATTGGCTTTTGAATGACTATTTTGAAAAAATAAGAATATTATTAAGTAGGTTTTTACTATCATTAAATTGGTCAATTTTATGAAAATGAACAGCTATTTTATACGCACAATATATAATTTATTAAAATCATTTGGCATTGTTTTACTTATTTTCCTTTTTGCACCTTGGCATTGGATTAACACTTGCAATTTTATCAACTGGGATGCTTCGGGTTATTATCATTTTTTGCCAGCCACTTTTATTTATCACGATTTTAATTATTTGCATTGGCTTAATAAGGCATTAGCACCTTATCCTAATATAGCTTTTGGCGGCGAAGTGCTATTACACAACGGTACCATTGTTACAAATAAATATACCATAGGCGTTGCTTTGATGCAATTACCATTTTTTATGGTAGCTTATCTATTTGCTACCGTTTTTGGCTATGACGCTGATGGATTTTCATTGCCTTTTCAGTTGCTTTGCTATTTATCGGGCATATTTTATTTTCTTATTGGCAATTATTTTTCATGGTTGTTTGTAAAAGAGTTTTTTTCAGCGCAAATATCAAAATTTGCGGTGGTGGCCATTGCTCTCGGCACTATGTTATTAGCTTATGGCATAGGATTTAATCATTTTTCGCACAATTACGGGTTTTGTTGCGTAGCTTTATTCTTATGGGCAATAATTAAATTGCAAAACAGCCCTTATCCAAGGTATATTTTTTGGGCTATTAGTGCATTAGCATTGGCAATATTATGCCGCGGCACCAATTTGATGATAATATTGCCAGCAATATTATTGTTATGGAAAAAAATACCCCAATTTTTTTCAAAACCTTATTATAAAGTCGCCGTATATGGCAGCATCATTGCCTTTTTGTTGTTTTTTTTACAATTATTATATTGGAAAATCACTTGCCATCATTGGTTCATGAATCTTTATGAAGCCAATGGAGAACAATTTAATTTTACCCATGCCATGATTGGGTTAGGCTTATTCGATAAAAAGCAAGGTTGGTTCACCCATTCACCCTTATCGGCATTAGCAGCCTTGAGTGGGGGTTTTTTGTTTATAAAATTTAAAAAAGCGGCATTGTTATTTTACGTTTTTTTAGTGCTTTGGATATTTGTAATATTCTCGTGGCACGATTGGACCTATGCCGGCGGCGGAATACCAACCCGAGCCGCCGTAGAAATAACACCTGTGCTTGCTTTGTTTTTAGCTGCCGCATTAAATGAATTGAAAACCAAAAAATGGTTCCTCTTTTTGTTCAAAACAATAATAATTAGCTTTATTTTCATCAACTTACTGCAAACATGGTTGCTCATTCACTTAGGCTATAACGACAAATTTATTCCCGATGGTCAATTTTTATCAGCATCAGTATATAAAGATGTGACGGATAACTACACTCTATTAACCGATGCACATGTTCTGAAACCAACCAATATTGCCAAAAAAATAATGTTATACGAAAAGCAATTTACAGCCACAGATAGTGCAGTTGTGAGCGAAAACAAACGCCAGTTTTTAAATGTATTGTCGCCAACTATACCATTTCCGAGCCTTCGAACCGATGATTGGATAAGAATATCAGGTTGCGGCTATTATAAAGAAAGAAATCAGCTCAAAGGAAATGAAACAGCCATTGTTTTAGCCTTGAACCAAGGTGAAACTACCTTTTTATGGCAATCGGCTGAATTGCCCATTCAAATTATTCCATCCAATAATGGGCAAAGTACTTCATCACCATCGTTTTGTTGGCACTTCGATTTTAAAATCAATTCATCCTTACCCGAAAAATATCAAACCAACATCTATTTTTGGAGCAACGGACTAGTTGATTATTCGATAACGGCAATAAAAATCGAAAAATTGATTTTAAGGAAATAAGCCAACAAGCTTTCTTATTTTTATGGCATGAAACAAAGAATCATTTGGGGAATAGTATTTGGCATAGTGTTGATTGGTGTATTCATCAGCCATAAGCCACTATTATTCACAGCCGCCATTACACTCATTGCGATGCTTTGTTTGCAAGAGTTTTTTCAAATGATTGCATCTTATGATGAAAAATTTGCTGAAGTAAAATCGTTTTACAATTCATTTGGTGTAACCGCTGGTGCAGCCATGGTATTGGTTTTTCAGTTGATTGCACAAAACAAAGTGTTGCCGCAATTTGCATGGATTGCTTTATTGTTGCTGTGGATAGTTTTTATTTATGAATTGCTGATGAACACCAAAGGCAATGTGCTGGCGAATTGCGGCTATTTCACTTTGGCAATAGTTTACATTGTTGTGCCATTAGCCATGAGTTCGTATTTGGTATTCGACCATGGAATTTATTATCCATGGCGGATTTTCGGTTTGTTTATTTTAATTTGGACAAGTGATTCAATGCAATATTTCAGCGGAAAATTATTGGGCAAACATAAATTGTATGAACGAATTTCGCCTAAAAAAACTTGGGAAGGAACAATTGGTGGTTTGATTTTTACAATTGTTGCAGGCTATGTATTATCTCTGTTCCGAACAGAATTTTCGGCAACACATTGGATGGTGATTGCTTCTTTGGTAGCCGTGTTTGGCAGCATTGGCGATTTGGTAGAAAGTATGTTTAAGCGACAAATGAATGTGAAAGACAGCGGTAATTTTTTACCTGGACATGGTGGGGCATTAGACCGATTTGATTCTTTTGTTTTTGTGTTACCCTTTGTAGTGGTTTATTGGATGATGATGCACAGATAGTTACTTACTCAAATGCATGCTTCTTTCTTTATACAACGTACGGAAATAAGGGTCACGTAGGTCTTTAATAAAGCGAATGGCTTCACCCGTTGATTTCATTTCAGGACCTAATTCTTTATTCACACCAGGAAATTTATCGAATGAGAAAACTGGTTCTTTAATGGCATAACCTTGCAATTTTGGTTCGTAAGTAAAGTCGGTAACTTTCTTTTCACCCAACATTACTTTAGTTGCAATATTCAAATAAGGAATCTGGTAAGCTTTAGCAATGAAAGGCGTTGTACGGCTGGCACGTGGATTGGCTTCAATCACAAATACTTTTCCATCTTTAATAGCAAACTGAATATTTATCAAGCCTTTAATCTGCAATTTCATCGCAATTTTTTTGGCATAATCTTTCATTTCAACAATCACCAAAGGCGATAAATTAAATGGAGGTAACACAGCATTACTATCGCCACTATGAATGCCTGCTGGCTCAATATGTTCCATAATCCCCATCACATGAAAATTCTCTCCATCGCAAATGCCATCTATTTCAGCTTCCTGACAACGGTCTAAGAAATGGTCAATCAAAATGGTATTATCAGGTAAGTGTTTCAATAAGCTCAACACCCCATTTTCTAGTTCATCATCATTTATCACAATTCGCATACGCTGCCCACCCAATACATAACTCGGACGAACCAACACTGGGTAACCAATTTTATTTGCCACAGCCATTGCTTCATCAGCAGTGTGGGCTGTGCCATATTCAGGATAAGGAATGTTCATTTCTTTCAGCAAATCGCTGAATCGACCACGGTCTTCGGCAATATCCATGCTATCGAAAGAAGTACCTATGATTTTAATTCCTTTTTCAGTTAAGCGTTTAGCCAGTTTCAAAGCGGTTTGTCCGCCTAATTGAACAATCACACCTTCAGGTTTTTCATGCTCAATAATTTCCCATAAATGCTCCCAGAACACAGGCTCGAAATACAATTTATCCGCCATGTCGAAATCGGTACTTACTGTTTCAGGATTGCAGTTAATCATGATGGCTTCATGACCACATTCTTTAATGGCCTGCAAACCATGTGTGCAGCAATAATCAAACTCAATACCTTGCCCAATGCGGTTTGGACCACTGCCTAATACGATGTATTTTTTCTTGTCGCTTCTGATTGATTCGTTGTACATAATTATTTTTTTGTCGCCCACAAAGGCACTAAGTTCACGAAGTTTTTTCTTTGTGGCTTTGTGGGATATTTTATAATTGTCCGTTTATTTTTCTGTGTATGCCATCTTTGATTAAATCAACATTAAAGTTCACTAACAGACCTAATTTCATTCCCGTAACCTTTAAATAAGTCAAGATTTGTTTGTGATGAACTTTCTCCAATGTCTCAACTGATTTTAATTCGATGATGAATTTATCTTCAATAATAAAATCTGCTCTAAAACCTACATCCAACAACTCATCTTCATAATAAACTTCAATAGGTTCTTGTCGTGTATATTCAATTCCTCTTTTATCAAATTCAAAAGCCAATGCCGCTTCATAAACACTTTCAAACAAACCTGCGCCTAAAGTTGAATGAACTTTGAAACAACAATCAACCACTTCTTTTGCAATTTCGTTTTCTGTCATTGGTTTTATTTTTTATTCCACTAAGACACGAAGTTTACGAAGAAAAAACTTTGTGCTCTTTGTGTCTTTGTGGGCTTGTATCTACCCAAACGTGCTATAAAAATAATTCGTCTTACTCTCAAACTCTGCTGCACAGGTATCAACAATTTTAAAAATTCGGGTAATGCCTAATGATTTACGATATTCATACACTTCATCTTCGGTGCATTTGTTGCCAACAAATTTTGCAATTTGTAAATCAGAAAAGCCCATTTGCTTGGCTTTCGTCATTTCTTCTTTTGAAATTTCTGAAAGCTTATCAAACTTCATTAAGTGTTTTTCCAAATCAACAATGCTTTGAATCTGGTACAAAAACCATTTATCAATCATGGTTGATTTATGAATGGTTGAAACCGTAGCCCCAGCCATCAAGGCATCTTTGATGCGGAATATTCTGTCCCATTTCGGTGTTTTGATGCTTTCTAAAATCTCTTCACTTTTCATCAACGATTTACCATAGTAACCCAAACCAATCGCATCATTTTCCAAACTCTGACAAGCTTTCTGAATCGCTTCTGGGAAGCTTCTGCCAATTGCCATTACTTCACCAACTGATTTCATTTGGAAACCAAGTGTATCATTTGCGCCTTTAAATTTATCGAAATTCCAACGTGGAATTTTCACAATCACATAATCTAATGCAGGTTCAAAAAATGCTGAAGTTGTTTTCGTGATTTGATTTTTTAATTCATCCAGATTATATCCAATCGCCAGTTTTGCAGCAATTTTAGCAATCGGATAACCCGTTGCTTTACTTGCCAATGCTGATGAACGGCTCACTCTGGGATTTATTTCCACCACAATAATTTCTTCTGTTTCAGGATTCATGGCAAACTGCACATTACATCCGCCTGCAAAATTTCCTAAGTTTCGCATCATGCTGATGGCAGTATTACGCATCAACTGAAATGCTGTATCGCTCAAAGTCATAGCTGGCGCAACAGTAATGCTATCGCCCGTGTGTACACCCATCGGGTCGAAATTTTCAACCGTACAAATGATTGCCACGTTGTTGTTGTTGTCTCTCAACAATTCCAATTCATATTCTTTCCAACCTAATACCGCTTTTTCCACCAGCACTTCATGCATCGGGCTGGCTGTCAAAGCTCGGTTCAAGGCTTCATCCAAGTCTTCTTTTTTGAAAACTATGCCGCCGCCTGTTCCACCTAATGTGAACGATGGGCGAAGTACCAACGGAAATCCTATTTGTTGTGCAAATTCTTTTCCTTCTAAAAATGAGTTGGCAATATGTGCAGGACAAACCGGAATACCCATTTCAATCATCCACAAGCGAAATTTTTCACGGTCTTCAGCTTTGTCAATTGCTTTAATATCTACGCCAATTAGTTTTACATTGTATTGTTCCCATAAGCCAATTTCATCGGCTTCTTTGCAAAGATTCAAAGCTGTTTGTCCACCCATGGTTGGCAACACTGCATCAATTTTGTTTTCTTTCAAAATCTGCTCAATGCTTTCCGTATTCAATGGCAACAAATAAACTTTGTCGGCAACAATAGGGTCGGTCATAATCGTTGCAGGATTGCTGTTAATCAGCACCACTTCAATTCCTTCTTCTCGAAGCGAACGGGCAGCCTGAGAACCGCTGTAATCAAACTCACAAGCCTGACCAATAATAATTGGACCTGAACCTATGATCAGTACTGACTTTATGGATGTATCTTTTGGCACGATTGAATAATTTGATAATGAGATAATAAGCTAATTGTAAAATTAGCGGCGGTGTGCAAAGATAGGAAATGAAAAAGGGAGGCAAAAACAGAAAAGGAATTTTCTTGAAAAGAATTTGTAAAAAAACATTTATTCAAAAACTTGTGATAAAATGTTGTTGTAAGAATACTCATGTGGAACTGGTAAAAACACTACAAATGCCAAAAGAATAAGTAATCGCCAATAATATTTTCCAAACAGAGGTTTGCCATTTAATTTTCGATAAATACAGGTTACCAACAAACAACTAAAAACAAAAGATAAGCTTAAATTTAAAATTACAATGCAGTCAAACCCATAGGAATAATCAAGTTCAATCCATGAAAATGTTTTACAACTAATTATTCCAATCAGCGTATTAAAGCCCATTTGATTATCACCAATATTTGAGTTTAATAATATAGTTGCAATAGTGAAATAAACAACATGTACAATCCAAATTATTAACCCAATAAAAAACAAACCACTTGCTTGCTCATTTGATAATTTATAAAATAAAGGTTTCATTTTGTACTATAATTTATTCCAAATCTCCCAGGCCGCTTCAGCCTGAGCTTTCAGCATTCCTAATCCATTTTGTGTGGTTGCGCCTTTTGCTTTGGCTTTTTTCAAGAAAAGCGTCTCTTCAGGATTATAAATCAAATCATAACACAAGTGTTGCCAATTGAGCAATTCATAAGGAATTGGCGGAGCATCATCCGCATTCGGAAACATGCCCAACGGCGTACAATTGATAATAATTTTAAAATCTCTCATCACAAACAAATTAATGTCGGCATAACTCAATTGATTGATACTTGGCGTTCGACTAACAATCAAATATTGAATACCGATTTTTCTTAGAACATACTCAACGGCTTTAGTTGCGCCGCCATTTCCCAAAATCAACGCTTTAGCATGATGCGGCTTTACCAATGGTGAAAATGTTTTTTCAAAACCAATTACATCAGTATTAAAACCAATAGTTTTTCCGTTTTTAATTTTGATGCAATTTACCGCCCCAATGATTTTTGCAGTTTCATCTAATTCATCCAAATGCTTTATCACAGCTTGTTTGTGAGGAATGGTAACATTTAATCCTAACAAGTTTTTCTGTTCTGAAATTAATTTTGGAAATGAAGAAATATGCTCGATTTCAAAATTTTCGTACACACAATTCTGTAATTTTTCTGTTGCAAATTTTTCTTCAAAATATTTTTTTGAAAAAGAATGCGAAAGGGGAAAACCAATAAGTCCAAATTGTTTTTGCATCGAAAATAATTAACAAAAATACTTTTCTCAAAAGTAATTATTGATAGAAGATTCAGCCGTGTTTTATTTTCTTTGTAGTTCATCAAAAAATAAAAACCAATTCAACATGAAACAACTCATCTTCGGAACATTGGTGCTGCTTGGGTTTGCAGCCGTTGCTCAAACACCTGCACAATTAATAAAAAACCATGGCACACGACCAATTGACCCAGCAATCAAAAAAGCTTTGGGCGATAAAACCGAAATGATGAGCAAAGGTGGTGATGTAAAAACAGGCAATGTTGAAATGCAAACTTTCACTGGCGACCCTTTGCATACACATAAATACACGTTGCCAAATGGTTTGCAAATTTGGATTACGGTAAATAAAAATGAGCCTCGATGTCAAACCATGATTGCTGTGAAAACTGGCAGTAAAAACGACCCAGCCGACCACACGGGTTTGGCGCATTACTTGGAACACATGATGTTTAAAGGTACTGACCAATATGGCTCGAAAGATTTTTCAAAAGAAAAACCATTGTTGGATGAAATTGAAAATTTGTATGAACAATATGGTGCTGAAAAAAATGATGACAAGCGAAAAGCTATTTATCATGTAATTGATAGTGTGAGCGGTTTAGCTGCGAAATGGGCAATTGCGAATGAGTACGATAAAATGGTGAGCAACTTGGGAGCCAAGGGCACCAACGCTTTCACGTCAACCGATATGACAGTTTATGTGAATGATATTCCTGTAAACCAAATGGAAAAATGGGTAAATATTGAAGCCGAAAGATTTCGCAATCCGCAATTGCGTTTGTTTCACACCGAGTTGGAAGCGGTGTACGAAGAAAAAAATCGTACGTTGGATAATGATGGCAGAAAGGTGGAAGAAGCACTGATGGCAAGCCTTTTCAAGCATCATAGTTATGGCACACAAACTACGATTGGAACAATTGAACATTTGAAATCACCTTCTATCACTGCTATCAAAAGATATTATCACGAACATTATGTGCCCAACAACATGGCAATCATTATCAGTGGCGATGTTGACCCTGATAAAACAGTAGAATTGATTAAACAACATTTTGGTTACATGGCTTCAAAACCAGTTGCGCCTTATATTTTTCAACCTGAAACAAAACGCTCAAACCCTGATGAAATAACTGTTTACGGGCCAGATGCCGAAGAAGTGGTGATTGGTTTTAGAATGAAAGGCAGCAACAGCAACGATTATTTGATGCAAACCATGGTAGATAATTTATTGACCAATGGCGCATCAGGCTTGATTGATTTGGATTTGGTGAAACAACAAAAAGTGTTGGGCGCAAACACTGGCGTTGATAATAATTCCGATTACGATGTATTTCAATTATCAGCAAAAGCAATGCAGGGGCAGAGTTTGGAGGATTGCAAAAAATTATTGTTGGATGAAATTGAAAAATTAAAATCAGGCAACTTTGATGAAAGCATGATTTCGGCTGGTGTTACGAATATGAAAGTACAAGAGATGCGTTCGATGGAAAGCAATGGTGGCAGGGCTTACGGCATCATGAACACCTTTGTGCACAACATGGATTACAATGCATATATGCATCGCTTTGATGTGATGAGCAAATTCACCAAACAAAATGTAATGGACTTTGTAAAACAAAATTTCACCGATGATTATACGGTTGTTTACAAAAAAAGCGGTGACGACAAAACCACTAAAAAAGTTGTAAAACCAGCCATTACGCCTGTTTCAGTGAATCGTGAAGACCAATCAGAATTTTTGAAACGCATCATCAACATGAAGGTAGAAGACATTCAACCTGTGTTTATTGATTACAACAAAGCCATCATTTTTGATAAAACAAAAACTGGTTTGCCAATTTGGTGTGTGCCCAATCATGAAAATAGTTTGTTCAGTTTATTTTATGCATTCGACATGGGAAGCTTGACAGATAAGACTTTGAGCCTGATGAGTACTTACTTTGATTATTTGGGAACTGAAAAAATGAGTTCGGAAGATATTAGCAAAGAGATGTACAAAATCGGTTGCAAGTTTGATGTAAATGTGGGTAGAGATAATATGTATGTGAGTATTAATGGTCCGCAAGAAAAAATGCAACAAGCCATTTCGTTGTTTGAAAATGTGTTGAACAACTGCAAACCCAATGCTGATGCGCTTTCTAAGTTGGTTGATAACATCATCAAAGAACGTGGCGATGCGAAGAAAAACAAAAATGTGATTCGCCAGCGATTGATGGATTATGCGAATTATGGCGCAACAAATCCTTCTACTTTTATTTTAACGAATGAAGAATTGAAAGCTTTGAAAGCTGATGATTTAGTAGCTAAAATTCACAACTTGAAAAATTTTAAACATCGTATTTATTATTACGGACCAACTGATTTAGCAAGCGTTACAGGCATCATTAATCAATTGCATCAAACTGCAGCGCAACCACAAGAAGTGCCTGTTATAACTGATTTTGCAAGAAAAACGATGACCGAAAATCAGGTTTATTTTGTGGATTATCCGATGGTGCAAGCCGAAATTATGTGGACACATAAAGGCGAAAATTGGAACGCTGCCGAGTATTCTGATGTGCGATTATTCAATGAATATTTTGGTGGCTCGATGAGTGGAATTGTGTTTCAAACTATCCGCGAATCCAAAGCACTGGCTTATTCTACCAATGCACGATACAATGCGCCAAGCAAAAAAGAAGACCCATTTTACATGACGGCTTATGTAGGAACGCAAGCCGATAAATTTAATGAAGCCACCAAAGGCATGAATGAATTGTTGACCGATTTGCCTTCATCGGATAAGAATTTGCAATTGGCAAAAGATGCGATTAGAAACCAAATTCAAAGCGAAAGAATTACACGAACTGGTTTGTTATTCAATTTGCAAAACAACATGAAATTGGGTTTGAATTACGACATCAGAAAAGATGCTTACGAAAAATTATCTTCGATGACGACCACTGATGTTGCAAAATTTTTCGACAACAACATCAAGGGAAAGGCTTACAGCTATTGCGTTTTGGCTTCATCGAAAAAAGTGAACAAAACCGATTTAGAAAAAATTGGCAAAGTAACTGAGTTGAAATTGGATGATATTTTTGGGTATTAATTTTTGAAAGACAACAATAAAAAGCCTTGAAATTCAATTTGAAATTTCGAGGCTTTTTTGTTTTTTATTTTCTCAACTTTGCATAATTGATGAAAACAATTTTAGCCATTTTATTTTCAATTTCTTTTTTATTTTTTTCGTGCAAAGAAAATACAAATGCTCCAAAATTAGCCACAACAAAGGAATCGGTATGGATTGGCTGGAATCATTTTTGCATTGATAGAAAAGATACAGCAACACGATATGGTTATGAATTAATTTCAAACACAGCCTATTATTTAGGACCAAAAGGAAAAGTAAAGCAAATCAGCAATGGCATGAATTGTCAAAATTGTCACTTGAAAGCTGGTACAGTTCCTTGGGGAAATAACTACGGTGCAGTGGCTTCTACTTATCCAAAATATCGCGATAGAAGTAGCAGTGTGGAAAGCATTGCCAAACGAGTGAATGATTGCTTTGAACGCAGTTTGAATGGCAAAGCATTAGATACTTCAAGTAAAGAAATGCAAGCCATTATTGCATACCTAAAATGGGTAGGTAGCGATGTGCCGAAGGGTAAAAAGCCCATGGGTAGCGGCATTGCGGACCTTCCATTTTTAAACAGGGCGGCAGATAAATTAAAAGGTGAAAAAGTTTACAACACTTTTTGTGTGCGTTGTCATGGAAAAAATGGCGAAGGACAAATGAATGCAAGTGGCTATGGCTATGATTATCCGCCACTTTGGGGTAACAACAGTTATAATATTGGTGCTGGAATTTTTCGCCTTTCTCGATTGGCTGGTTTTGTAAAAAACAATATGCCTTATTTGGAAGCCACTTACAACAACCCTGTTTTAACTGATGGAGAAGCTTGGGACGTAGCGGCTTACATCAATTCGCAGGCTCGACCACAAAAAAATATTAGTGCTGATTGGCACAACATTTCTAAAAAACCTTTCGACCATCCCTTTGCACCTTACGCCGATTCATTTAGTGAAACACAGCATAAATACGGGCCTTTTCAACCGATTATTGATTTTAAAAATAGCAATTCAAAAAGGCAAAAATGCCTTTTTGTAAATTGAAAAATCAGATGCTTATCCAATCAACATTTGAGCTTGCTTCAAATGTCGTTGGGTGTGATGAATCAAAAAATACAACCAATCACTAATGGTCATTTCGCCCAACATCGGATGTTTATGAATTCGATTATCAATGGTGATTTGACCTTTTTCAATTTGCTGTTTTAGTAAATTTCGCTGTGTTAAAAATATTTTTTCAAAACTTGCTATATCTTTTAAATCACCTTTTGGTTCAAGCATTTCGGGTGCTTTCACTTTTGTAGTTTGCTTTTCAACCAACCATAGTTTTAGTTTTTCGTTGCCAATAAATTCTTCGTTAGTGTGCAATTTTTCTGTTGGTCGGCTGATGATGGCGATAACAATTTTATCAGTTAAATAAATGTGTTCTAAAATTTGTAGTACGTTCCATTTTCCCTTTTCAATATGGCTCAATTGGGCTGTGGTGGAGCTTTTGGCTAATTGCAAAACTGCATTAGTATTATCATCTAATGTTGCAAAATAATTTTGTGTGTTCATAAAAAGAAAATTTAGTGATAGTATTTCAACTCACATTTTGAGCCATCAAAAACTACATAACTATTATAACGTAACCAATCGCCCAAATTCAAATAGCGACAATTGTCGCTGATGGATACGTCAAGCGGCAAATGCCGATGCCCGAAAATGAAATAATCATAGTGTGCTGTTGCAATTTTTCTTCTGCAATATTGCACCAACCATTCATCATCACCAAAATTTTTCTCATCGGCTAATGCAGTGGCGATGCGGCTTTTACGGCTAAAATAATTTGCAATACCCACACCAATATCAGGATGAATCCATCGAAATAACCATTGACAAAACGGATTGGTGAAAACTTTTTTCATCATTTTATAACCTGAATCACCAGGTCCTAAACCATCGCCATGACCAATAAAAAATTGTTTGCCATCAATTTCTTTTTGAATGGCGTTGAAATAAACGGGAATGTTGAGTTCTTTTTCAAAATAATCTTTCATCCATAAATCATGATTGCCAGTGAAAACAAACACGTCAATATTTTTTTCTTTCAACATCACTAATCTTGAAAAAAAACGAAGAAACCCTTTAGGGACAACGGTTTTGTACTCAAACCAAAAATCGAAAATATCGCCAACTAAATAAACGGCTTTGGCATCAGCAGCTATTTCATCCAAAAATTTGCAGATTAATTTTTCTCGTTGCAAACTAATTTGTTCGTTGGGTGTACCCAAATGAAAATCGGAAAGAAAATATGTTTTGGTAGCTATCAAATATTACTACTTCAATTTTTTTGAAGCGGCACAAAAATAATTTTTTAAAAACAAAATTTTGAAAAACTGTTATCGAATCAAATTTACATTGCCTTTTACAACATGGTCTTCACCATCATAATCAACAATAATTGCTTGATAAAGATATGCACCAATTTCTTGAGGTTTACCTTTGAAAGTGCCATCCCAGCCTTGTTCTATATCATGTGTGGCATAAACTTTTTCGCCCCAACGATTAAATATTTCTAACAATTTTAAATGAAAAACATCGGCAAATTTTCTAAAACTAAAATCATCATTTTGTCCATCACCATTGGGTGAAAAGGCATTTATCAAAACTAAATTTTCATCAAATTTCACTTTGATGGTTACGCTATCTGCTGCTACACAACCATTTTGATTGGTAACAATTACTTTATAATTAATAGTGTGATGCGGATTAGCATTCACAGTTGCGTTGGTGGTTGAACTCAATTGGTAATTGGGCATCCAAAGAAAATTATACATGCCAATGCTGCTCATATCAGCCCGAATAGGCGTATATTCATTTGGTCCGATAGTTCTATCTGGTCCGGCATTTACCGAAAAAGCTGGTGTAAAAATATTCACCTTCATTGAATCAACGCATTGATGTGCATCGGTTACAATAACTGAAAAATCGCCGTTGGCTAATTGCGAATTTTGATTGGTTAAATTTCCGTTGCTCCAAACGTATTGATACGGCTGCGTTCCACCATTTGCTAACACAGTTATCGAACCATCTTTTGAATAATTGCAACTAGGGAAATTTACATTTTTTGTTTGCAAAATCAATGGTTGTGGGCTGATTAATGTAGAGCTGTTTTGAATGGTACAACCGAATGAATCATGTACTGCAACTGAATAATTTCCGCTGGATAAATTTGTAATTTTAGAAGTAGTTTGATTGGTGTTCCATAAATAATAAATGCTGCCAATTCCGCCAACCACATTGGCTTGCAGCGCACCATCAGTTTTTCCATTGCAACTAATTGGCGTAGTGAAGAAGGCTGGATTTGCAAACTTCAAATCAGAAACTTTTACCGAAATGCTGGCTGATTTATTATCCGTTGAACCGCAACCAAAATAGCCAATTGCATTGTACTGGCTTGTTTGCGAAGGGTTTATTAAAAGTGTATTACTGTTGCCAATTAAATTTCCATTGTAAAACCAATTAATTATTTCAGTTGAAGTACCGCTTGGAGTGAAGGCTGTGCCCTCGTTTGCGGCTGACCATGTGGTGTAATTTCTACCCGAAACCACAACGGCTGCATTGCCAATTGAGTCGTGTAAAGCATGAATTGCTGTGCCACTGTTCCATGTTGTGCAAATTGGTTTATTGGCAATATGTGTTTCGATAATATTGGTGGTTTCAAATAATTTTATTTGCCCAGTGTATGTTACACCGCAACTACCTGATGGATTCCAATACAAAGGCACATTGTTGTAACTCACTACCAATCGTCGATACGGAGCTGTGCCATAAATTGCAAAACTAATTGTGCCGCCAGCTTGTGGATTCAAATCTTGAAATGGAGCCATGATGCAATTCATGGGCATATTACCTGAATTGTTGGGTAATGTTGCACCATACCAACTATTAGATTGATTAGGGCTGAAGCCTACCCAACCATTGGATGCAATGATAAATTGTGAATAGGTATTTCCATAAAAACAAAATTTAAACGGCAAATTGATAGGTGCAGTTTGGTCATCATCAGCTAAAGTGAAATTTGTGCCGCCAGTAAATGGGTCGGGGTTGTAGGCAATTGTTGAGATGGTGTAATTGCTTGTAGTGTTGGGTGCATTTTGCACTACCGCATGTAGCTGAATCGGCTGATTGGCGCATATTGTAGTATCATGCGAAATCAACATTTTGATTTGTGCAAAACCAACTGAATTAATCAGCTGGCAGAGTAAATAAAGTAGTGTTAGCTTTTTCATGATTCATAGTTTAGGTTTAAATTTTTCGGAAGTTAAAGTTAAGCAAAAAATGTTTGAGAATGTAATTCTATTATTTTTTTTAAATAGTGTTATTGCTTAAAAAAAGAGTAGAAAGGTGTTTTACTTTCCGATACAAAAAGTAACCAATTCGCTGAAAGCTATTGATTACAAGGGTTTACAAAATTTTACAACTTTAAAGGTACAAATAAGGTACAAAATGTTTCAGTAAACTGAAATTTACTGCAAGTTTTTGCAAGTTTTTGAATTTTTTTGAAAATGTTTGAAAATGAAAATTCAATTGAAAATGAAAAACAATTGATTTATCTTTCACAAAAAAATTAAACCAACCTAAAATGACAAATAAGAAAACTTCAATCGCCTTAATAATTGGTGTTTTATTATTTATTGCAGGTTTAGGGGGTATTTTTAGCGGTCATATTTTGTCAGGAATTTTTATGATTATTTCCTCTTTAATATGCTTACCTCCTGTAATAAATTTCGTAGAGGAAAAAATTAATTTTAAAATCCCAAATTTCATTAAAATCATTTTGGTTTTAATATTTCTTTTGATTGGTAGTGCTTTAGACAAAAACAATACAATAAGTTTAAAAGAAAATAAATCAATAGTAAGAGATACTATTGCTGAAAAGAAAATTATTGAGGATTCCTTAAAGAATATAAAAATTGCATTGGAGGAAAACAAAAAGGAAAAAATTTGGGAAAATACTACCAAAGCTGGAGCGTTATACAAAACACATGATACATGGAGCAAAGAAGATTGTGAAAATGTAGTGCAAAATAAAATTTGGATTGGAATGTCTATTGATATGCTTAAATATGAAAGAGGAAATCCAACACTTGCAAATCCCTCTAATTATGGCAATGGTGTAAAATGGCAATGGTGTTGGGAGGGCTTTACACCCTCTTGCTTTTATGGCAATGAAAATGGAATAGTTACTGGCTATAATTAAGTCAATTTCCACTCCAGTCTATAATAATCGGTTCATTTTGTGCTTTGTCTTGAAAAGTTACCGAATTTAATTTAGGAACTACAAAACCTGCCAATTTTAAAACAATATCCAAATAATCTTTTCCCTCAAGTTTAGATAATTCTTTTTCTATTTTTCCAGCTTCAATTTCTTTTCCTAAAATTGTTTGTATCAATTCTCTATGTGATGTTGTAATTTTATTTGGAGTTCCTTTTTGCCTCCCACCTGTTTTGATTTGTTTGTTTTGCATACTCTATTTTATTCTATTTTAGAAAAATTAATTGGGTTCTATTTTTTGTAAGTTTTTGTAAAAATTATTCAATTGCTTCTTTCACTTTTTCATTTAGTTCAATCATCAATTCATCATCAATAGTTAGTAGTTTATTAGTGCTGCAATCTTCTACCATTGCTTTAAAATCATAGTATTGTTTCTTTGTTAAATCGCCCTTTTTGTAGCGTTCTAAAAGGTTTTGTAAGAATTGCAATTTGCC
>CAIODY010000085.1 GCA_903857255.1 uncultured bacterium | reverse complement strand
ACAATAACTTCTTCTTTCAATCATTCAATAAATTTAAAAAGGTTATTAATAGAAATGGGGAAACTCTTATTGCTTATTCAATATTAAGTGAATCCTATCAAGAAATAATAGAAGTAACTAAAAATGAAAATCATTATATTGACAAGGAAAGAGAATATTACGAACTGAATTTACAGAATGAATTTTATCGTTTTGAAAAAGACGAAATTATTTTCAATAATGATTTTATTACAATTATGGCTACTGATTTACAAAGAGGGGTTCATATATGTATCAATATTCTTAATTCTGGTGACGTAAAAATACTTGATGTAGATTTGAAACAATTAAATTCAATTGTTAATGATTTATGGCATTATGGAAGTGAAAAAAACAAGAAAGAACTAGAAACTGAAATAAAAAGAGTTAAACAAAAAGGGATTAACTTTAGGTTATATAATTTTTTTGAGGAAATCAATATTAAAAATTTGCCCTTTAATGTTGCAGCAATTGAATATATTAATAAAGTAAAAGAAAAAAAGGAAAGGCTTAATAAATTTGGTTTAAATAATAACTCAACGCTCAATGAAGAAATTATTAGTGAAATAGGAAATAAATACAATAATGATTCATATTTTATTTTGAACAGAGAAGGAGATATTGAACATTTATTAATGGAGTATATGGATTTGTTTAGCAACAAATAAAATATAACACAACTTAAAACACCTGCTAGCGGAATTTTGCAGAATTGATTTTCGCAATAGCGAACTTGTGCTTAATGTGTATTTAACTTTGCTACAAGTCATCAACGCTCAAATGCTCTGCGTCAGACTTGCGCCAGCAGGGTTATTCACGAATAAATATTTTTGTGTCGTTCGTCAGTTTGCTTCGCTTGTGTGTAATCTGATGTTGAATGAGTAAAGGATTTTAAACTTGCAAAATCTGTATTTCCCCACAATCAAAATTGCCCAACTCATTTTTCTCAACTATATTTATTGAATGGATTTTTTGAAATCGTTTCAACAGTTCCCTGAAAAATACAAACGTATCATTTCAAATGGCAGCTACTCACCAAAAGCTGATGCCATCAGGTTTGTAGCCATCATCAGTGTTATACTTTGTCATATTCATTCCTATACTTCTTATAAGAATAGTTATCAAATTCATGTTATTGATTTTGAAGAAAGATGGATTTATAATTTGTTTCAAGGCATCTGTTTATTTTTTGTGTTGAGTGGTTATATTTTAAGTAATGCATTTTTTCAGGCAAGAAACACCAATCAAAAAATTAGTCTGAAAAATTATTATTGGCGTCGTGTTACCCGATTAGAGCCAGCTTATTTTATCACACTTATTTTTTCTTTTTTAGTGTTCGTTTTCGTTTTGAAAAAATTTAGTTTCGATGAATTACTTCCACATTTTTTAGCTTCACTTTTTTATCTCAACAATATCATCTATCCGCATACACATCCAATGGTATTGCAGATTGCATGGACATTAGAAGTGGAAGTTCAGTTTTATTTGCTGCTGCCTTTTATATTTTTTTTGTACGCAAAAAATCTAAAATTAGCTCGAATTATTTCGTTGCTAATTATTTTTTTGATTCCATTTAGCGGCTTCAAAAATCCAATTAATTTTCACACCACTTTGTTTTATCAATTGCCATATTTCTTAGCAGGTATGTTGTTAGCCGATGTTTTGAACAACGAAAAAAAATGGATGGAAAAACTAACGATTCCG
The DNA here is from genome assembly GCA_903857255.1 of uncultured bacterium. Taxonomy (GTDB): domain Bacteria; phylum Bacteroidota; class Bacteroidia; order Chitinophagales; family CAIODY01; genus CAIODY01. Next base: position 41,140 of record CAIODY010000085.1, on the reverse strand, counting down.
AAAGCCTTATCAATGATGCTTGCTTTGATATGCATTGCATTGATGTGGGGAATAAACTGGTACGATTATCCGACTTATTTCCGACCTGATTTGATGCCGATTGTGATTTTTGTTTTTTACTTTTTGATATTTACACAAAATATTTTTGCAAATTTTTTCACCAATCGTTGGGTAGCGTTGATTGGTGGAATGTGCTACAGCCTTTATTTAACGCACTATATCATCATTTCATTTGTGGGTAAATACAGCGTTCAATTAAAAGTAAGTGAATATTATTTATTGAATTATGCTTTGCAAATTTTGCTATTGTTGCCCATCATTTTAATTGGTGGATTTTTATTCTATCGTTTCATCGAATTGCCAACAATGAATAAAGATTGGGTGAAAAATTTAATAGCGAAATTGAAATAACACTTACACTTTTATTCCGCATCTTTTTTCGGTTCTCTTCTTGAGCCTTCATACAATTCGTATTCCAACAATCTGCATTCGATTGTGCTGTTGTAAAATTCATATTTTTTGTTGGCTTTCAACCCAATTTTTTTTGCCAAATTCATATTGCCTGTAAAAATATAACCCATGTATCCACCACATTTTTGTTTTAGAAAATCGCCAATGCGGCTGTAAGTACCTTCTAACTGGCTCACTTCGCCCAATCGTTCGCCATATTCAGGGTTCATAAAAATTACACCTTTGTTGGTTGATGGAATTTCAGTTTCAGCAAAATCACAAACAGCAAAATCAATCAACATTTCTACGCCTGCGCTGTAAGCATTATGCTTGGCTATTTTCACGGCTTCGGCATCAATATCGGTAGCGATTATTTTAAAATCGAGCGAAGTCAAAATTTGATTTTTCAGCAATTCCATTTCTTTCAAATAAAAGGCTTCATCATATCCTACAATGTGCATGAAAGCATAATTGCTGCGAAGCAATCCAGGTTTGCGATTAGTTGCCAGCAAAGCAGCTTCAATAGCCAATGTGCCTGCGCCACACATCGGGTTGATGAAACTAGAATTGCGATTCCATTTGGTTGCTAAAATTGTGGCAGCCGCCAACGATTCCATCATAGGTGCTTTCCCAGGCATTTTTCTATAACCATGTTTGGATAAAGTTTCGCCTGAAGTATCAATGAAAATTTCGGCTTCGTATTCTTTCCAATATAAATGAATCACTGCGCCAGTTAGCTCTGGCCCTGAATTTGGGCGATTGCCAGTTTTGTTTCGCAATCTATCCGCAATGGCATCTTTCACTTTTACATTCGCAAACAACGGGTTATTAATCGTGTTATTATCTACTTTGCCAGTGATTGAAAAATAAGTGTTGGGGGTAATAATTTTTTCCCAATTAATTCTGCTGACATGATTGTACAATTCATCAGCATCAAAAGCTTTGAATTTTTTAAGGCTGTATAAAATTTGACTAGCGCAACGCAAATGTAAATTCAATCGAACACAATCATTCAATGTGCCGTTTAATTCAACACCTGTCTGAAAAGTCCTTGTGAGCTTGTATCCTAGGGCTTCTACTTCTTGCGTTAAATAAGGAGAAAGAAATTTACTGCACGTGATGATGATAGTGCTTTCCGTTTGAAATAATTGCATCCGCAATATTAATGAGTAATCCTGAAACGAAGCAGCAAAGTGATGAACTATGCAATTGAATTTTTAATACAGGGGCTTTCCTTGATAATAATTCAGGATTTTTATTTTAAACAAGTAATCATATTTCGCATTTGCCAAATCGCCTAATGCTTTTGCGTAATTATTTTTTGAAGTATTAAAATCGAAATAATTAATCACACCAGCTTCGTATTTTTTTTGATTGGCATCAAATGCAGTTTGCATGGCTAAAGCTGAAGCCTTTGTTGCTTCGAGCTTTGCGGCTGCTCCTTTCACATTTAAAATAGCATTGGCAATATCTTGTTGCAATTGTTTTTCGGCAATTTGTAAATTTAACTTTGCATTTATCGCTGAAATTTTACTTCGGTTTAATGCCGCATGATTTTGAAAACCATTGTAAAATGGAATGCTTAAATCGAAGCCAAATGTTTTACCTAAATTATTATTTAATTGGGTGTTGAACATGTCTTTATACAAATTGGAATAACTGGTTCTTACACTTCCTAACAAACTTAATGTTGGGAATAAAATACCTCGATTATACAACACATTTCTTTCGGCTGATTTTACTCGCCATTGGCTGCTAATGATGGATGGTTGCATGTTGTGTGATGTAGCGTAAGTGGAATTGAAATTCAAATCAACATCATTCGCATTCAAATTTGCTGGTGCTGTTGTATCAATTTGAATCGGCTGATTCACATCGGTATTCAACCATTTTTTCAAATTTAAAATGGCAACATCCAAATTGTTTTGCGCTGTAACAATGTTAGATTCATCATTTGCTAAGGTGGCTAAAATATCGTTGATGCTGATTTCTGCCATTGCGCCAGCAGCAATTAATTTTTCAGTTTGGTTTTTTTGTTGCTGGGTAATTAATTTTTGACGTTGTGCAATTCGCAACTGTTCCATGTCATTCAAGATGTTCAAATAAAATCCTGCCACATTTAATGCAATATCATTTTCCATTTTTGCCACATCATATTTTGCAGCATTCCAATCAGAATTGGTTTGCATCAATTGCTGATACTTTGTTAAGCCTGCAAAAATTGGTAACGAACTATTGAAAGAAAATTGATTAGAAATGCTTGAAACACTGATGTCATAAGTGTTGTTGGTGAAATCGAGCGAATGCCCATAACTATAATATTGTGTTGCATCGCCGTTCATACTAGGCAGATAAGCCAGCTTGGCTTGTGTGTTGTTAATCTTCGCAGTTTTTTCTGAAAGTTTTGTTTGTTGTAATTGCAAATTATGTTCAACTGCATAAGTGATGCATTGCTGTAAAGTGTAAACCTGTTGCGCTTTTGAAGCGCACACCGAAATCAATAAGAAAAATAAAACGATAGATTTTTTCATGGCAATATTTGCTGCTAACAAAAATAGTTGAACCAAATCAATTCTAACAAAATGCAATTCACTACTGCAAAATTATTGTCTAATAAATCAGCCCGAGCAGTGAATTAATTTTTATGAAATTGTTGTTGATGAATAACACCCAAAATTTTTCCTTTCAATTTCATGCCGATAAAAGGTGAATTTTTTGATTTAGATAAAATGTTTTTTTCTTCAAAAATAAATTCAGCCGAAGGATTAAACAAAGTGAAATTAGCAGTTTGATTTTCCGCCACAGTTGGCACATTAAGTTTCAAAATTTTTCTCGGATTAATACTCATCAAATTAATCATTTGATGCAAACTGATTTCGTTGTGCATCGCTGTATTCAAGGCTGCGAAGCAGGTTTGCAAATTGATTGCACCAAATAATGCATGGTCAAATTCAACTTGTTTTTCTTCGGTATCTCGTGGTTGATGCCAGCTACAAATTACATCCAACGTATTTTCTTTAATCGCTTTTTTCAAAATTTCTTGTTCCGATTTTGAACGAAGTGGCGGCATCAATTTCAAATTGGTGTTAAAATCTTCCAGCATCGAATCATCCAACAATAAATACATCGGGCTGATGCCAGCCGTAACTTTTATCGCTTTTGCTTTTGCATTTTTTAATAAATCCAGTGATTGTTCGGTAGTGATATTGAAGAAATGAATTCGTGAATTGGTGTATTCGCATAAAAACAAATCGCGTTGAACCATGGCAGCTTCGGCTATTTGCGGAATGCTGAACATGCCCAATTTCACAGCAGCTTCGCTTTCATTCATCACACCATGTTCACTTAATTTTTCATCATTAGGTTGTTGCAGAATCAAACCATCAAATGGCAAAACATAGCGCAGTGCTCTTAACAAAACGCCCGAATGTTGCATCGCATTTAATCCATCGGTAAAGCCTACAGCACCGTTTTGATGCATGTCATACAACTCGGCTAAAGTTTCACCTTTTGCTTTTGGTGAAATAGAACCCAAGGGAAAAATTTCGACTAAATTATTTTTTCCTTGCTGCAAAATATATTCAATCGCCGATTTATTATCTGCCACCGGATTGTTGTTGGGTAAAACTGCCAAGCCAGTGAAACCACCAGCCAATGCAGCCTTTGAAGCTGTTGCAATATCTTCTCTGAATTCAAAACCAGGGTCGCATGTATGTGTGCCAATATCAAAAAAACCAGGTGCAATGTGTAAATTTTCCGCTTCAAATACTTCCGCATTTTTAGCAACGATTTCGTCGTCAATCTTTTTCACTTGCCCGTTTTCAATTAAAATATCTTTTACCTGATTGTTGAATTTTGAAGCAGGGTCAATAATTTGGGCTTGTTTGATAAGCAAATTCATAAGTGAAATTTTGAAAATTGTTGTACTTGGCGGCTCACAAAAATAGTTTGTTTTTTGGAATCATTTTTTCAAATTTCTTCCTTTCCAATCAAAACTCCCAAACTGACCAGCCAAGCCTACTGCAATGACATAAAATATATGCACCACTTGTGCTGGTAAAAAAATCTTCATCAGTTTTTTTTGATTGAAAAACGAAGTGATAGTTTTTAAAAATAAAAATTCGGTGATTGATTTTATAACGAATTGCACCAACGCAACAACGAAAAATTGATGATTGAAAAAGCCCAATAAAAAATTTATAACAATCGAGCAATTGAATAAATACGCCATCACTAAAATCGCTGTGATTCGTTTATCAGCATACGATGTGCTTTTGCTGGTCCACCGCAAACGCTGATGCAGAAACTCTTTCACATTTTCTTTTGGGTGAGTGATAACGCAAGCATCATTGCTTTTTAAAAAAGAAATCTGTTGTGGAAATTTTTCGGCAATTTTATGCATTAAAAACATATCATCACCACTGCTGATATTGTCATTGCCTTTAAAACCATTCACCTCAAAAAAAGCTTTTCGTTCGTAACACAAATTTGCGCCATTACACATGTTGTAGAATTGTTGCTGAATAGATGCGCCTGTAATTCCAATTAAGCCAATAAAATCTAACGCTTGAAATTTTTGAAAAAAAGAATCATCAAAATAATATTTCACGGGTGCCGCAATCATTTTATGATTTGTGATTTCATAGTGTGAAACCAAGCTGTGTAGCCAGTTTGCAGTCATGCTGCAATCAGCGTCGGTAGTAATTACAAAATTACCATTAGCATTTTGAATGGCAAATTCAATCGCTTTTTTCTTGTAAGCATTTTCAATATTTCCTGCATCAGCTAAATGCAAAATTCGATAAGCAATTCTGTTTTGTTTTGATAAAATTGAATCAGCAACTGCCGAAGTGTTATCGCTTGAATGGTCATCAACCAGAATAATTTCGAGTAAATTACTCGGATAATTTTGTTGCAAAATATCGTTCAATAATTGGCTGATATTGGTCGCTTCATTTCGAGCAGGAACAATAATGCTGACTGAAGTGGTTGGTGTAATATTTTGCAAAGTCTTACTGGGCAATCGTTTCCAACCCATTAGATAATTGAGCATTAAGCCACCATAAAAAAATGTTAGCGCAATTGCCAACAGCATTACAATTATCATGTGGCTAAAATAGATGGAAAAAAATACTTACCATTAATTATTATTCTACTCATTAGCAAAAAAATATCAGTGCGTTGCCACACAAATATTTTTCACTTCCATAAAAAATTCCAACGCATGCATGCCGCCTTCACGACCAACGCCGCTTTGTTTCATACCACCGAATGGTGTACGTAAATCACGAACTAACCAACAATTTATCCAAATGATGCCGCTTTCAACTTTTGCTGCTATGCGATGTGCTTTGGAAATATTTTCTGTCCAAATAGTTGCAGCTAAACCATACTCGGTGGCGTTGGCAAATTGCAAGGCTTCTTCTTCGGTTTCAAAAGATTGAATGGTAACAACAGGTCCGAAAATTTCTTCTTGATTAGTTTTGCAATATTGCGTCAAACCCTCTATAACAGTGGGTTCTATAAACCAACCATCAGAAAGTTCACCTTCCATTTTTATGGCATTTCCACCACATAAAATTTTGCCACCTTCTTGTTTTGCTAATTCGATGCAGCTCAATATTTTCTCAAAATGTGGTTTGGAAACTATTGCTCCTAAACGAGAATCATCATTTTTCGGATTGCCAACTTTTAGTTTTTTTACTTCCTCTACAAATCGTGGTTTGAATTTTTCGTAGATAGATTTCTCCACTAAAATTCTGCTGCCACACAAACAAATTTGTCCTTGATTTTCGAATGAAGAACGTAAAGTTGTCTTCAACATTTTTTCAAAATCGCAATCAGCAAAAATGATGTTTGGATTTTTTCCGCCCAATTCCAAACTCATTTTTTTAAATTTCGGAGCAACCTCTGCTGCTATCACAGCGCCTGTTTTGGTGCCGCCAGTGAAAGAAATTGCTTTTACATTTTTGTGCTTCACGATGTTCATCCCAGCACTATGACCCAAGCCATGAACGATATTTAAAACGCCTTTTGGCAAACCTGCTTCAATGCAAATCTGTGATAAAAGAAAAGCTGTCATCGGTGTAACTTCACTTGGTTTTGCCACCACACAATTGCCTGTAACCAAAGCTGGTGCTATCTTCCAAGTGAATAAATACAACGGTAAATTCCATGGAGAAATACAACCTACAACGCCCAAAGGCTGATGAACAGTGTAATTGAAGTGTTTACCATCCATCGGAAAACTTTCATCTTGAAAATTTAAAATGGCGTTGGCATAAAATCTAAAATTGTCGGAAGCTCGTGGAATATCAACTCGTGTAGCCAACCAAACGGGTTTGCCATTATCCACACTTTCGGCTTCGGCAAGTGCTGTTTTATTTTCGTCAATCAAATCGGCAATGCGAAATAAAATTTTGCTTCGTTCGGCTCGGCTCAAATTGCTCCATGCTGGAAATGCAGCATCGGCGGCAGTTACAGCCGCATTCACATCAGCTTCATCCGAATCAGGAATTTGAGAATACACTTTGCCGATGGCTGGATTGTAATTATCTAACCACTTATTGTTTTGTGGTTTTACTAATTCGCCGTTGATGTAGTTGAGTATGGTGGATGAGAAAGTCATTTTCTTATTTTTAAAGAGTAAATACGACGGGTAATGTAACAAATACTGCAACTTTTTTATCTCGTTGTTTGCCAGAAATCCAATATGGCATTTTCTTTAAAACATCGAGAACAGCCTGTCCACAGCCATCCCCAATATCTCTCAATATTTTAAAATCGACCAATGAACCACCTTTATCTACGACAAATTGAATAACAACTGTTCCTTCTGTTTTATTGATTTTAGCAGCTTTGGGATAAATTAAATGGTTTGCAATGAATCTATTCATTGAATCCTCCCCAAAAGGAAATCGTGGCATTTCTTGAACAAAAGAATAAATTTCTTTTGGGATTGAATCACTTTGTGCTTTTGCATTCGAGATACAAAAGACAATCGGGGCGGTAATTAAAAAGATGATTTTTTTCATGTTGAAAAATTGAGGTGCAAAAATACTTCTTTCATCAGCAATTATCAAAAGTGAAATTGAAGAAGTATTTTCGCTGCGAAATTTATTTTTGTAAAATTCGTTTATCAGAAAATTAATTCATCAAATTTATAAACAAAAAAATGAGTAAAATTAAATCCATCATTGCCCGTCAGATTCTTGACAGCCGAGGCAATCCTACAGTAGAAGCAGATGTTGTGTTAGAAAACGGAATCATGGGCAGAGCCGCTGTGCCAAGTGGCGCTAGCACTGGCACACACGAAGCAGCAGAATTGAGAGATGGCGATGCCACTAAATATTTGGGCAAAGGCGTTTTGAAAGCAGTGGCAAATGTGAACGAAAAAATTTCGAGCGCATTGGTTGGTCAAAATATTTTTGGTCAAAACAAAATTGATGCATTGATGAACGAATTGGATGGCACAGCCAATAAATCGAAATTGGGTGCGAATGCAATTTTAGCAGTATCGTTAGCCAGCGCAAAAGCAGGCGCACAATGCGCTGGAATGCCCTTGTATCGCTATATTGGCGGCACAAATGCCAACACGTTGCCTATTCCATTGATGAATATTTTGAATGGCGGCATGCATGCCGATAATAAAATTGACATTCAAGAATTTATGATTGTGCCTGTGAAAGCGGATACATTTAGCGATGCGTTGCGAATGGGTGTGGAGGTTTTTCATCACTTAAAAAATGTGTTGAAAAAAAGTAAACAAAGTACCAATGTGGGCGATGAAGGTGGCTTTGCACCCAATTTAAAAAGTAATCAAGAAGCAATTGAAGTAGTACTGAAAGCCATAGAGGCAGCAGGTTATAAGCCAGGCGAAGATATTTTTATTGCGTTGGATGCTGCAGCAACCGAGTTTTATTCATCCGAAGAAAAAATGTATAAAATCAAACGGGAAAATCATTATGGTAACAAATGCAATTCACAAAAAATGGTGGCTTATTGGGAAAGTTGGGTGAAAAAATATCCTATTGTTTCTATCGAAGATGGCTGCGCTGAAGACGATTGGGCTGGTTGGAAAATGATGACACAAAAATTAGGAAGCAACATTCAAATTGTGGGCGATGATTTATTTGTAACCAATGTAAACCGTTTGCAGCAAGGCATTGACAACAATACAGCCAATTCAATTTTGGTAAAAGTAAATCAAATTGGCACATTAACTGAAACCATTGATGCCGTAAACATGGCTCACAGAGCAGGTTACACCAGTGTAATGAGTCACAGAAGTGGTGAAACTGAAGACAACACTATTGCTGATTTGGCAGTGGCTTTAAATTGCGGACAAATCAAAACTGGCTCTGCAAGCCGCAGCGACAGGATTTCAAAATACAATCAGTTATTGCGCATCGAACAAGAATTGGGCAGCAACGCTATTTTTAATGGCAGAAAAATGAAATGGGGAAAGAAATAATTGCCGATAATTTGCCACTGGTTTCTGGAAAAAAGCGATTCAATTTTTTGAGTCGCTTTTTTTATAAGAATTAATCACGGTTATGAAATCAAAGTCCTAAAAGCTATATTTGCTTTGAGTAATGTTGAAATGTTGATTGTTTTTTCGATTATTTAACAAACCCGATGCAACGCTTTTTTAAAATATTTTGTCTATACAAACAATGCTAACCGAAGAAGAGTTATATCAGCAATGTGTTGCCGGTAATAGAAATGCTCAAAAAGAACTTTTCGACCGGTATTCCCCAAAAATGTTAGGGATATGCTTTCGTTATAGTCGGTCATCAGCGGAGGCTGAAGATGTGTTGCAAGATGCTTTTATTCGCATTTTTCGTTATCTACCAACATTTAAAAAAGATGGCAGTTTGGAAGGTTGGGTTCGTAGGATAGTAGTCAATACGGCTTTGAACAATATTAAGAAGAATAAGCACGTTTATGATGAAATGGAAATTGATTCGGCTCGAGGTGTTGAAAGTGAAATGGAGTCAACCATTGATAATTATGATAGTAAATTGATTTGGGACACCATGCAGCAATTGCCCGAAGGATATCGAGTGATATTGAATATGTATGCTATTGAAGGGTACAGCCATAGAGAGATTGCTGAGCATTTGAATATTGCAGAAGGAACCAGCAGAAGCCAACTTTTACGAGCAAAGATGCTGATGCAAAGAATGTTAGAGAAACATGAAATTTACGTAAAATAATAACCTTAAAAAGACGAAACAAAAATTAAAAAAGTATGCAGAAACCATTAAACAATTCGTGGGAAGAGCAATTGAAAAACAAAGCCGAAAATTTTTCCATCAAGCCTTCAGCAAAGGTTTGGGAAGGAGTAAGCAATCAATTGGAAGAAGATATTATCGCAGGAGGTTCAAATTTGGCAAGTGGAGCAAGTTCTTCATTTTTGAGTAATTGGATGTTGAATATTTTAATTCCTGCTGTGGTTTTAGTAGGCAGCGGAACTATGTTTTATTTCAATGCTAATAAAACTTCCAATTTAAATGTAGAATCAGGCAATGTTTCTCACAATCAATCTGCTGTTGAATTGTCTAAAGACAACAATAAATCAGTAAAAGAATTGAATAAGAATGATGTTGCAAAAGATGAAAGCAGCAATATTATTTCTATCAATTTAAATCGTATATCAAATGCAGATGAAAAATATTCTAACAATAAAACTGTTGAAGGGGCGAATGCTATTGAGCAATCTTTCGGATACAGCAAAACTGTGAATAAATATAGTAGTTCAGTTATTGACAATGTTGATTCAGATGCTTCAACTAAATTAGGTGAAAACGTTTTTTCAAAAGCTGATTTGCAAAAAATTTCTAAGAAAGAAATGGAACATGAAAATCCTAATGATATCAAGGAACGCAACATAAAGCCAGTGAGTTTTTAAGGTTCAAATTATAATTCAAATAGCGAAAAGAGAAAGCAGCAATGTTTTCTCTTTTTTCGTTTTCGGCATTTTTATTTCCTTTTTGGGTTAGTTTTCAAGTTTGAAAGGAAAGACTTTTGTGGGCTAATTTCCAATGACATGAATTCAACTTTACGAACCATACTTTTTTTCAGTTTTTCTATTTTTTCATTTTCATTATTTGCACAAATAGGCAATGTAGATGGCTCTGTAACTGATTCTTCGGGCAATGCTGTTTTATTTGCTCACATCCAAATTGAAAACACCAACGTCGAAACCAACACCAATGGCGATGGAAAATTTCAATTAAAAAATGTGCCCGTTGGCAATCAAAAAATTACTGTGCAATTGATGGGCTACGAACCATTTTTGCAAACGATGGAAGTGAAAGTTAATCAAACGATTAATTTGAATTTCATTTTGAAACCATCTTCGCAAATGCTTAAAACCATTGCCATTACTGGCGTTTCAACCACTAGCGGCATGGGGCGAATGAATGAAGTGAACGATGGAATTATTTATTCGGGCAAAAAAAATGAAGTAATTATTTTGGATAGTTTGGCTGCCAACACGGCTCAAAATAATCCTCGGCAAGTGTTAGGAAGAGTGCCAGGCAGCAATTATTCTGAAACTGAAGGTGGCGGATTTCCCAGCAATGGTATAGGTTTCAGAGGTTTGAACCCCACACAATCTATCGAAACCAACACAAGACAAAATGGTTATAATCTCACAGGCGATTTGTATGGTTATCCTGAATCGTACTATCTACCGCCGTTGGAAGCGGTGGATAGAATTGAGGTAACACGTGGTGCATCATCATTGCAATTTGGTCCGCAGTTTGGCGGCGTGATAAATTACATTTTGAAAAACGGAAATGCCAACAAACCTTTTGAATTTACAACGCAGCAAACTGGCGGCAGCTATGGGTTTTACAACAGTTTTAATTCGGCTGGAGGCACTTATAAAAAGTGGAATTATTTTGCTTACCTGCAAACAAAAACGAGCACAGGTTGGCGACCAAATTCAGAACTAAAACAAATTTTAGGCTTTGCAAAAGTGGAATACAACGCTACTGAAAAACTGAAATTTGGGTTGGAATATTCTGCCTTACGAAATACAATTCAAATGGCTGGAGGCTTGGATGATGCACAGTTTGCAGCAGATGCCAGTCAATCGGTTCGAGCAAGAAATTGGTTGAGTTCACCATGGAATATTTTAGCTTTTACTTCGTCTTATAAAATTTCCAACAGCACTTTACTCACTTTTAAATCGGCGTTGAATGTGAGTCAAAGAAATTTAGTTTGGCGCAATGAAGATGGCGGAATTCAAACGCCTGACAGTATTGACCCAACAACAAACCATTATGTGCCACGTGAAGTGGAGCATGAAGGATTTAGAAGCATCACCAACGAATTGCGATTGCTCACTAACTATAAAATTGGAAAATTGAATCAAACTTTAGCCGTAGGCATGCGCTATTTTAATGGCTACATGAAACGCCAAGAAGGCGGACCAGGCTCCACTGCAAGCAATTTTGATTTGAATTTGTATGGTGGCAATTATGAAAATGATTTAGATTTTCACACTTCCAATTTGGCTTTCTTTTTTGAAAATACTTTTAGAATTACAAAACGATTTTCGGTTACTCCAGGCTTTCGATATGAATATTTGCATTCGGCTGCAAAGGGCTATATTACTGATGATGACAGCGGTTTGATAGTAAATATCGACCGTTCGAAAAATAGAAATATTGCTTTAGCTGGCATCGGTTTGCAATACAAAACCACCGCCACTACAAATGTGTATGGCAACATTTCGCAAGCCTATCGCCCAACGGATTACAGCAATCAAACGCCGATTGGTGTGTCATCTAAAATTGACCCGAATTTGAAAGATGCCAGCGGTTACAATGCTGATTTTGGTTGGAGAGGAACGGTGAAAAATTATTTGAATTTTGATGTAGGCGCATTTTATTTGGCTTACAATAATCGCATTGGCATCGAAACTTTAACCGATGCCAGCGGCAATCCTTACACTTATAGAACCAACGTGGCAAACAGTGTTCATCAAGGTTTAGAGACTTATGTAGAAATAAATTTGATGAAAATTTTTACTCGACATTCAAAAATTGGTGAGTTGAGTTTCTTCAATTCTTTTGCCTACATCAACGCAAAATATGTGAGTGGACCATTCAAAAATAATTGGGTAGAATTTGCACCCAACACGATTAATCGTTTTGGAATTTCTTATGCTTACAAAAATATTTCTACCACATTTTTAATGAGCAATACCTCCAAATCCTTTGCTGATGCGAACAACACGGTTTATAGCGATGATGCAACTGTTGGCGTAATTCCTGCGTATCAAATTTTAGATTGGTCGGCGGCTATAAAAATTAAAAATTACAACATCAAATTTGGCATCAATAATTTAGCCGACAAAAAATATTTCACTTTGCGAACCGATGAATATCCAGGACCAGGCATCATTCCATCCATTGCCCGAACTTGGTATGTGGGCTTTGGAGCGAAGTTTTAATCGATAAAGGGATTCGATTTTTCTTTTAACTTCGTCAAATGTTTTTTCGCAAAACCATTTTGTTGGCTTTCGTTATTATGGCGATTGCATTTTGCTTTGTGTCGTTTGAAAACAATAAAACTTCATATTCAAATCTTTATTTCCAACAGATTCATAGCTTAAAAAATGAATTGCAAAATCTTGAAAATGATTTGCAACAAAAAAATATTTTGGATGTAGAGTATTATTACAAAGTCAGAGAAGCAAGAGTGAAAATGAAATCTGCTGATATTTGGCTGCGATATTTTCAACCAAATGATTATAAAAAAATCAACGGACAATTGCCAGTAGAGTGGGAGAGCGAAGTGTTTGAAAAGTTTGAAAAGCCTTATCGCAGGCTGGGTTCTGGGCTTTATTTGGCACAGCAATATGTGCAGCAAAATGATTTCAAAAAAGATTCTTTGTTGAAATTAATTCAAACTGCTCGAAAAACTTTAGACGTTTATTTAGCCGATTCCACCACCAAAAAATTAAATTCACCAGCCGAATTTTATTTTGCTAATCGTTTGATGTTGCTCAATTTGGCAAGTATTTACACAACTGGTTTTGAGAATGATAATTCGAGTTCTGTCATTCAAGAATTGGCTGAAATGTTGACATCAACAAAAGAAATTTATGCAACTTTTGATGAATCATTTCCGCAACAAAAGTTGGATGAAAATTATTTGAAGCAATTTAATTTGATGATTGATTTTGTTGAAAAACAATCGTATGATTTGAAGCAATTTAATCATTATCAATTCATCAAAACTTGCGTCAATCCTTTGTTTGCGATGAATCAAAAAATGATTCGTGATTATCATTTGCAATCAAAAAGCACGAATGATTTTTCGTTGAATAATGATGCCAACTCCATTTTTGATAAGCATTTATTTGAGGCGCAAAACACAAAAGGTGTGTTTGCTTTTGTGGAGAATGAAAATGACTTGAACAAAATAAAAACCATCGGTGAAAAATTATTTCAAGACCCAATTTTGAGTGGCAATAACAGTCGCAGTTGTGCATCATGTCATAAACCAAACGAATTTTTTACCAACACCGAACTGGCTACGGCTCTGCATTTCAACGATTTTCAATTTTTACCACGAAATATTCCATCATTAATAAACGTGCAATTTTATCAGTTGCTAATGCACGATGGAAAACATTTTTCATTGATGAATCAAGCGAAAGATGTCATCACAAATCCTGTGGAAATGAATGGCGATTTAAAATTGATGATGAAGAAAATTTTGAGTTGTGAGGAATACGAAAAAGCGTTTAAAAAGTTTTTAAAATTCACTCCTGAATATAACTCCATTGAGCCACAGCACATCATTTCGGCGTTGATGATTTATTACACACAATACAGTTATGCCGCTTCAAAATTGGATGATGCAATGAATTCATCAAAAGAAATTTTGGATGAAAATGAAGTCGCTGGATTCAATTTATTTATGGGAAAAGCGCAATGTGGCACTTGTCATTTTGTGCCGATGTTTAGCGGCATCAAACCACCGTTTGTGAGTAGCGAATTTGAAATTGTGGGCACACCTACCGACAAAAAATATTCAAAATTGAGTGATGATAGCGGTCGTTATAAAATTTTTAGAGAGAACGAAAATTTGTTTGCTTTTCGTACGCCAACTTTGAGAAATGTAACGAAAACAAAACCTTACATGCACAACGGTGTTTTTACAACTTTGGATGAAGTGATTGATTTTTACAACGCTGGCGGTGGCTATGGAAAAGGGATTCGAGGTTTTGAACCAACATTGTCAATCGATTCGTTGCATCTTTCAACAAAAGAAATTTCGCAATTAAAATCGTTTTTGAAAACGATAGATGAAAATATTTCTATTCCTTATTTTCAACCCGTTTTACCATTTTCAAAAATTGAAAAATTGAACGCAAGAAAAGTTGGTGGAGCGTATTAGTGAGTTGGTGAAGTTTTAAGTTCATTAAGTTTGTAAAGAAAAACATCCGTGAATTTGTGGCTAAAAAATAAAAAATGAAAAATTGCTTTTTGCTTTTGATGATAACTTTTCTTTTGGCTTGCAACGCATCGAAGCAGCCGAAAGTGGAATACAATATGCCAAACGACATCAACAAAATTCAACGAAAAAATTTACTGGCAGAATTAAATTTTGGAAAACGATTGTACAAAATTCATTGTTCGGCTTGTCATGGCATTATTGGCAATGGAAAAGATAGTGTTCCTGATTTTTCTAAAAAACAGTTTGATGCTTATACTGCTAATATTTTAGCCAAATCAAATTTAGTTCATCGTCCTGCACGAAAATTGCAAGCGGAAGATTTAGCTTCAATTTTTAAATTCTTGCAGTATTATAAGCGTCAATATCATTGATTTTGCTTGTCGCCAATATTAGGGACAAGGAATAGTTGGATAATAATTTAAACAACGCAAAATGAAATGTAGATTATCATTTCTAATTTTTGGGTATTTCGTCTTTTTTTAGTTAATTTTGCCATTCATAAAAAAAGAATAGAACATATTTTTCGCTATATGGATAAAACACTACTCACTAATTCTGCAAAGAAATCTACACCCAACCTAAAAACTTTTACTTTAACAATGAAAAGAATTTTTACCGCATTCGTTTGTTCGATGCTTATGGGCATTGCATTTCAGGCAACTGCTCAAAAACCTACTGATTTGCAGCTTACAAAAGATTTGCTGAAACAAACTGCAAAAAGTGTTCAATTTATTGAAAACAAAGGTCAGTGGAAAGAGGGCGACATTTTGTTCGCAGGTATTTCAACTTATGGGCAAACTGCCATTCGCCGCGATGAAATAACTTTCATTACAGATAAAATGGAAGATTTGGATTTGCGAAAAGATGGTGCAAAATCTATTCAAAAATGGGCGATGCGTTTTCATAACCACAATCGAAATTTTACAGTTGAAAAAGGAAAGGCTTTTGAAACGGTAAGAAATTATATGGTGGGCGATGCTTCAACGCATCAAACTAATGTATTGAGTTATGATGAACTGACGTTGAAAGGAATTTACGCTGGTATTGATTTGCGTATTTATAGTCAACCAAAAGGTGATTTAGAATTTGATTGGATAGTAGCAGCAGGAGCTGATTTCAGCAAAGTAGATGTGGAATATGTGGGTGTGAATAATGTAAAAATTTTGGAAGATGGAAGTATGAAAATTGGTTTGGAATTTACTGATTTGAGTTATAAAATACCAGAATCGTATCAAATTCAAAATGGAAAAAAAGTAAGCAAAAAATTTGCTTTCAATTTGGAAAATAATCATTTGAAATTTTCTACAAAAGATAAAATTGATAACACACTTCCTTTGATTGTTGACCCTGTGTTGGATTGGGGAATTTATTTTGACGATAAAATTACCAGTGGTACTGTGTTTGATGAATATTTATTTGCTGTAGATTATGACAATCAAAAAAATATTTATTGCGTTGGTAAAACAAATATTGGTTTATCATCAGGTTATATCACAAGTGGTGCCACTGGTTATAATCAAACATTTATTGGTGGAAACAGAGATGTAATAATTTACAAAGTAAGATATGATGGGAAAGTAATTTTGGCACAAACGTATTTTGGTACTTCAGCTAATGACAATGGTTATGCGATAAGCCTTTCGCCAGATAAAAGCACTTTGTTTGTAGGTGGTTCGGTGGGCGCAGCCATTAGTGCTTCACCAACAACTACTCCGCTTTTGTCAGCTTTTCAAGGAGGCACTTATGATGGTTTTGTGGCAGTGTTTGATGCTTCAACTATCAGTTCGTTAAAATATTATACACTGGTTGGAAGTGTTAATGGAACTATACTTTCGGGCAATTCAGATTATAATTCCAACGAAGCTGTTTATACGCTTGTTGCTTTAAATAATACAGATTTTGTGGTAGGAGCAACTGTTGAAGGTGCAATTACTGCTTCTGGTTTTATAGGTAATGCAGCACAAAGCACTTATGGTGGTGGTTGGGATATGTATATTGCCAAATTTACTAATTTCAAGACGTTGGCTTATGGAACTTATGTAGGAGGAAGTGGCAATGAAGAATTGCACGATTTGCAAGTATTTAGCGATGGTGGTGTTGCATTCACAGGTGAATCAGCCAGTGCAACTTTTCCGAACATCACTAATGCTGCGGCTTCAGGCAGTATTGGAACTGATTTAGATGGCGTAGTGGGTGTAATTCCGGCTGCTGGTGGCGCATTTAGTATGTTAAGTAAAATTGGTGGTTCTACTGCTGGTACAGGTTCTACGTTGGGTGCTGCTGAATCTTTTTATGGAATTTCTATCGGATTTTTTGATACACTTTTAATCACAGGATATTCATGCAGTAGCGATTTTCCATTGGGTACAGGTGCTAGTGCAACTACTCGTTTTCAAAATACATTCGGCGGTGTGAGGGATGCGATTATTGGTAAAGTGCCACGAACAGGAGGTTCTGGAACATGGCAAGCAACTTATATTGGTGGCAGTGGTGATGATGTGGGCAATTCATTAAGAGCCTATACGCCTTATGCAGCCATGATGTATGGCGAATCGCAATCAACTAATTTTCCAACAAAAAATGTAACTACTGGACCAACTTCTTTTTATAGCGCAGCCAACGCTGGTGGTTGGGACATGATTTTCTTTACCATTGGTGCTGATTTAAAAACCAATTATTTCTCAACTTATATTGGTGGGAATGGAAATGATTATTTAGGTGCAACAGGTGTTCCGAGGGGGTCGAATCAGTTTAAAGTAATGGGCGATTCATCAATTATAGTAGGAACTACATCGCATAGCCAATCTACTTTTAGCCCTAAATTTATTGGATTAGGCTCTGGTGGTGTTTCACAAGGGATAACTGCACCATTATTTGATACAGTGAAATCAAATACCAGCAATGATTCGCATATATTGTATGAATGGAACATTAAATCGTTGTTGAATTTTGAATATGGTGATGCGCCAAAATCTTATGGCACACCTAGAAGTTTTATTGTGAATAGTATTTTGATAGGGGCATTAATAGATGGCGAAGACCAACATCCTATAAACCCAGGCAAGTTGGCGAATGTAGATGATAACACAGGCATTGATGATGAAGATGGAATTGCCGGAACATCAATTCCAATCAGTCGTTTGGCAACAACTTATACTACGCCATCCATCACTGTAAAAAATACAACTGGCGTTTCTGCCAAGTTGATTGGCTTTATTGATTTTAATGGAAATGGAATTTTTGATGCTGGCGAATCGGCATCAGCTACTGTGCCTAATGGCGCTACATCGGCTACTTTAACATGGTCGGGCTTTACGATTACATCAGCATCTGATACTTCATTTTTAAGATTGCGATTAACAACAGATACTTCTGTTACTAATCGTCCATCTGCAACAAAAGACCAAGCCAATGGTGAAATTGAAGATTATTTAGTGTTGTTCAATTGCCCAGCTATTACAGTTAATATTACACCAAGCACTACGAATGTTTGTTCTGGAACTGCTGTAACTTTAACAGGAAGTGCTTCGGGTGGTTCAAATAATTTTACATGGTCATGGAGTCCGGGTGGTTTAACAACAAGCACAATTACACCAACTATTTCTGCCAATGTAACTTATTCATTAACAGCAAGAGATGTTGCAACAGGTTGTACAGGTAGTAAATCACAGGCGTTAACTGTATTGCCAACACCTACCTTTACTTCAGTAAGTGGAAATAACCCATCTACTTGCGGTGGAGCGAATGGTTCAATTACTATTTCAGGTGTTTCACCATCAACTGGTTCTTACACGGTAACTTATACAAAAAATGGTGCTAATCAATCATTGACAACAACGGCAACTGGTGGTGTAATTACCATTAGTGGTTTGGGAGCTGGAATTTATACTGCATTTGTGATTGCACAAGGTGGTTGTAATTCATCACAAAACAATACATCAATAGTTTTAACTGACCCAAGTGGACCAACTGGAACAATTGCAGGACCATCAACTGGTTGCGCAAATGCTTCATTGGGAGCATACTCTATCACAGGTTTAACAAATTGCAGCAGTTGTACTTATGCTTGGTCAGCTTCTAATGGTGGCTCAGCATCAACACCTACAGCAGCCACTACAAATATTACATTTACACAAGGTGGCGCACAAACGGCTTCGGTTGTAATTACCAACTCATCTAATTGTTCATCAACATTAACAAAAACAGTTACAGTTACTGGTATTCCGACTGTATCGGGCGTTTCAGTAGCAAGCTGCGTAGGCACTGCGGCTGATGTTACAGTCAACGCAGCAGTTAATCCAACTGCTACTTTAGAATACTCTTTAGATGGCGGAACATATCAATCGTCAACTGTTTTATCGGCTGTTCCAACTGGCGCACATACAGTTACAGCAAGAGTTGTGGGTACAACTTGTGCTTCAACAGCATTTTCATTTAATGTAAATTGTACTTGCGGTGCAGTTCCAACAGTTTCTATTGGTGGAGCAAGTTCGGTTTGTGCAAATGGCTCTACAATTATTTTAAATTCAACTATCGCTAATGCAACAAGTGGTACATGGAGTGTAACAAGCGGTGGTGGCTCATTAAGCCCAACAGTTTGTTCTGGAAATGGTTGCACAACTACATATACTTCGGGCGCAGCAGGAACAGCAGTGATATCAATTACTACAAATGACCCAGATGGCGTTGGTCCTTGTGTGGCTGCAACAACTACAAAATCTATTACAGTAAATCCAATTCCAACTGTAACTGGAGCAACCGTAGCTAACACAACTACTTGCGGTGGCTCGAATGGTTCGATTACTTTAACTGGTGTAACACCTGCTGGTGGCACATTTACAGTTACATATAATAAAGCAAGTGTTGGAAGCCAAAGTACAACGGCAACAGCAAGCGGAACTAATTTAGTGATTTCAGGATTAACGGCTGGTACTTATTCTAACTTTACAATTTCTCAAAATGGTTGTATATCGGCTACATTGGCTGGACCATTTACAATTACTGACCCATCTGCTCCAACAGGAACAGTTAGCGGACCAACAGGTATTTGCCAAAGTGTTGCCACTTCTGCATTTAGTATTTCTAATTTGCTAAATTGTTCTTCATGTTCTTATTCATGGAGTTCAACAGGTGGCACAGCAGCTACGCCAACATCAGCAACAACAGGCTTCACATTTAATTCATCAGGCAATCAAACCGTTTCAGTTACCATTACTAATACTACAACAACTTGTTCAAGCACTATCAATGGTTCATTCTTGGTAAATGGAATTCCTGTTATTTCAAATGCTACACAAGCATCTTGCGTTGGCAATGCGGCTGATGTAACCATTAATGCCAGTGTAACGCCAACCGCTACTTTACAATATTCTTTAGATGGAGGCACTTATCAAAATTCAAATGTTTTCTTGGCAGTTGTAAATGGTTCACATACCGTTACTGCTAAAGTATTAAATACTACTTGTACTTCATCAACATTTACATTCTCGGTTTCTTGCGCATGTTCGGCACCGCCAGCAGCAAGCATTTCGGGTAATAGCGCAACTTGTAGCAACACACCAGTAACTTTAACTTCTACCATTAATAATGCATCAACTGGCACTTGGGCGATTGTGAGTGGTGGCGGTTCATTGAGTACAACTGCATGTAGCGGAAGTGGCTGCACAACAGTTTATACACCAACAGCAGGCACTTCGGGCATTAAAACAATTAGAATAATTACTGATGACCCAGATGGTGTTGGTCCTTGTATTCCCGACACAGCAATATTTACTATTAATGTTACACCAACGCCTACAATTGGTGGTGGTAGCGGCTCGAACCCAACAACTTGTAGCGGTGCAAATGGTTCTGTAACTTTAACTGGTGTTGTGCCAGCAACTGGTTCTTATAATATTTCTTACACTAAAAATGGTTCGCCACAAAGTGCAACAGCTACTGCCAACGCAGGCTCGTTGGTTATTTCAGGATTAACGGCAGGCACTTATGCTAATTTTGTAATTACGCAAAATGGTTGTCCTTCCAATGCTTTTGGTTCATTTATTTTGGTTGACCCAACTCCGCCATCAGGTTCGATTACAGGACCAACTTCAGTTTGTAATGGCGCAGTTTCAACGGCTTATTCTGTGAATAATTTATTGAATTGCTCATCATGTAATTATGTATGGAGTAGCACTGGTGGCTCGGCTACAACAGCAAATGCAACTACTTCAACATTTACATTCAGCAGCTTAGGAGCTCAAACTGTGAATTTGGCAATTACCAATTCAACTACAAATTGTACTACAAATTTATCTTACAATGTAACGGTAAATGGAATTCCAGTAGTATCAACAGTTTCGCAAAGTGCTTGTACAGGCACAGCAGCTGATGTTACGGTAAATGCTTCTGTAAGCCCATCAGCTGCATTAGAATATTCAGTAGATGGCGGCACTTACCAATCATCCAACATTTTCACAGCAGTGGCTGATGGTTCACATACAGTAACAGTTAGGGTTGTAGGCACAACTTGCGCTTCAAGTCCTTATTCATTTACAGTAAATTGTCATTGCGTAAATAATCCATCGGCTACCATTACTGGTCCTGCGGTGGTTTGTACTAATTCTTCTATTACATTAACATCAACCATCACCAACGCAACTTCGGGAACTTGGAGTGTAACAGGTGGTGGCTCGGTTTCGCCAACTGTTTGTAGCGGAACTGGTTGCACTACAACTTATACTGCTGGCGCAACTTCGGGCACTGCAACTATTCAATTTGTAACCAACGACCCCGATGGTGTTGGTCCATGTTTGCCATTTACCACTACCAAAACAATAACAGTAAATCAAACTCCAACGATAACAAGCGCAACTGCTCACAATACATCAACTTGCGGAGGCAATGATGGTTATGTAATTGTGGCTGGTGTAACACCTGCCAATGCTACATTTACAGTAAACTACAATAAAAATGGAGTGCCTCAAACGGCTACATTAACAGCGGTTGGAACGAACTTAACTATTCCAAATTTAACAGCTGGAGTTTATACTAATATTGTAGTTACACTAAATGGTTGTACCTCAAATACTGCTGCTGGTCCATTTACAGTAGTTGACCCAACTCCACCATCAGGAACGGTTTCGGGACCATCAACTGCTTGTCAAGGTGTGGTTACAACAGCTTATTCGATTACTGGTTTAACCAATTTTACGGCTGGTTCTTATTTATGGAGTTCATCAAACGGAACAGCAACAACACCAAATGCTGCAACTTCAACATTTACATTTACATCAACAGGCACACAAACAGCACAAGTAACTATTACATCGAGCAATAATTGTTCTTCAACAATTTCTCAAAATGTAACAGTAAATGGTGTTCCAGTAGTGAACAGCGTTTCTTTAGGTACATGCGTTGGATTTACAACCACAGCTACTGTGAATGCTTCGGTTAGTCCGCTAGCTACTTTAGAATATGCTTTAGATGGTGGCGCTTATCAATCATCTAATGTGTTTAGTGGTGTTGGAAATGGCAGCCATTCAGTAACAGCAAGAGTTGTGGGCACTTCATGTGCATCAGCAGGTTCATCATTTACAGTAAATTGTAATTGTGCAACACCAGCATCGGCCTCTATTACATCCAACAACAATCCTATTTGCAGCAATGGCACAGCCACATTAACGGCTACATTAACCAATGCAGCAACGGCTACATGGTCAATTGTTAGTGGCGGTGGCACTTTAAGTGCGCCAAACTGCACTGGCAGCGGTTGTACAACTATTTATACACCAACATCATCAGGTACAAAAGTTATTAGAATCATCACTAGCGACCCAGATGGTGCTGGTCCATGTTCGCAAGATACCATTCAATATTCGTTAGTAGTAAATCAAACACCAACTGTTGCATTTAGTGCATCTTCTAATCCAACAACATGCTCGGGCAATGATGGAAAAATTACATTGGCGGTTAGCCCTGCAAGCGGTGGCTACACAGTAACTTATACTAAAAACAGTATTCCACAATCGGGTTCATTTGTAGCATCATCGGGCACTTTGATAATTACAGGATTAACAGCTGGTTCGTATGCTAACTTTGTAATCACACAAACAGGTTGTGGTTCAAATCCATTGGCTGGACCAATTACTTTGGTTGACCCAACGCCGCCAAGTGGCGTAATTACTGGTCCTGCGGTGGCTTGTAATGGAACAATTACCCCACAAAAATATATTTTAGGCAGCATTACCAATTGCAACAGTTGTAGCTATACTTGGAGCAGCTTGGGCGGTGTGCCATTTGCAGCCAGTGCCGATTCTACTCAATTTACATTTAACACAACTGGCAACCAAGTGGTGCAAGTGGTGATGACAAATGGCGTAACAAATTGTACAAGCACTATCACCAAAACTATTTTAGTAGATGGAATTCCAGTTATCAATGGTGTGGCGCAAGGTGCATGCACAGGATTTAATGCTTCGGCAACTATCAATGCTTCTATCAATCCAACAGCAACATTGGAATATTCGTTGGATGGAATTACTTATCAATCGAGCAATGTATTTAATAGCTTGGCAAATGGAACTTACAATGCTTATGCAAGAGTGGTGGGAACAGTTTGTGCGTCTAATGCTTTCAACTTTAATATTGTTTGCGTTTGTACCAATCCGCCAACAGCAAGCGTTGCAGCCAATAATTCAACTATTTGTAGCAATTCGACAGCTATTTTAACTTGTAATTTTACCAACGTAAGCGGCGGAACATGGTCTGTAATTAGCGGTGGTGGCTCATTGAGCACAACTGCTTGTGCATCGAATGGTTGCACAACCACTTACACACCTGCCACAGGCATTACCACACAAAGAACTGTAACGATTGGTTTCACAACGCTTGACCCAGATGGCTTTGGACCATGTACATCAGCATCAACTACTTATACAATTGTAGTAAATCCGCAACCAGTAATTACCACTGTAACAGGCTCTAATCCTACAACTTGCGGCGGTTGCAATGGTTCAATTACCATTAATGGTTTGTTAGCTTCGCAAGGTTATACCATTAGCTACACTGGACCAAGCGGCGCAGCATCAGCATTTATAACAAGCAATGTTAATGGTCAAATTACAGTTTCAAATTTATGCACAGGCACTTATAGCAATATTGTGGCTACGCTAAATGGCTGTGCAAGTGCATCGAAAGGACCAATTACTTTAAATAATCCAACACCGCCAGCGTTTACAACTGTTACACCAAATAACACATCTACTTGTGGTGGTTCGGATGGAAGCATTGTATTATCGGGCATTACACCAGCTTCGGGTAATTTCACGATTACTTACACATTTAACGGAAATCCGCAAACAGTTAGTGGCACTGCATCTTCAGGAAGTATTACGATTCCGAATTTAGTTGCAGGTTCTTACGACAACTTTGTTATTTCAATCAATGGTTGTATTTCAAATCCAGTAACTGGTCCGTTTATAATTAGTGACCCAACCAAGCCAAGCGGCACAATTGGCGGTTCGTCAAATGCTTGTAATGGCATTGTAACTGGCTTCTATTCAGCAACGGTGAGCAATTGCAGCGGTTGTTCATATGTTTGGAGTTCAACAAATGGAACGCCATCATCACCAAATAATAATCCAACATCATTTACATTTAATTCAACTGGTAATTTAACTATTCAAGTGCAAGTAACCAGCAGTGTTACACAATGTACTTCTATCATCACAAAAGTAGTGAGTGTGTCTGGAGTGCCTTCTATTAGCGGCATTACACAAGGTGCTTGCGTAGGTTTTGCTGCGCCAATTACTGTGAATGCAGCAGTAAGCCCAGTAGCTGCGATGGAATTTCAATTAGATTCAACTACTGGTGCATGGTCATCCAATAATTCATTTGCATCAGTTGCTAACGGCGCACACACCGTGTATGCACGAGTTGTAGGCACAAGCTGCGTTTCATCGGCATTTAATTTTACAGTAAATTGCTCATGTGCATTGCCACCAAATGCCAATATTTCGGGAAGCACCACCACATGTACTAATTCGCCAATTACTTTAACAGGAACATTGAGCAATGCTTCATCGGGAACTTGGGCTGTAACCAGCGGTAGTGGCTCAATCACAGTTTCAGCATGTTCAGGAAGTGGTTGCACAACTCAATTTAGTTCTGCAGTTGCAGGTGTAAATGTGATTCGATTTGTATCGAATGACCCTGATGGTGCTGGTCCTTGTGATGCAGATACTTCGTTCTTTACAGTAACTGTAAATGCAACGCCAACACTTACTTCCGCTACATTAACTAATCCATCCACTTGCTCGGGCAGCAATGGAAGTATCAGAATAAATGGTGTTACACCTGCTGGCACTTATTTAGTTTCTTACACCAAAAATAGTGTTCCGCAAACGGCAACTATTACAACAGTTGGCACTACATTAACCATCACTGGTTTAACTGCTGGTTCTTATGGTAATATTTCTATTTCAAAATCGGGATGTAGTTCATCATTGGCTGGCACATTTGCATTAAGCGACCCAACACCTCCAAATGGTACTGTGGTTGGTCCTTCGCCAGTTTGCAACGGCGCAACAACATCGCAATATTATAAAATCAGCGGATTATCAAATTGCAGCGGTTGCAGCTTTGTATGGAGCAGTGGCGGCGGTTTGGCGGTAACTCCAAACAACGATTCGTCATTATTTACATTTAATTCAACAGGAACACAATCTGTTCAAGTGCAGATTACAAGTGGCACAACAACATGCGTTAATACCATTTCTCAATCAGTAACAGTAAATGGAATTCCTGTTGTAAATGGTGTGAATCAAGGTGCTTGCATCGGTTTCACTTCATCAGCAACTATTAATGCAAGCGTTTCACCAAATGCAACTTTAGAATATTCGGTTGATGGTGGTGCATATCAATCATCCAACATTTTCCCAGGCTTGGCAAATGGCAATCACTATGCTACTGCAAGAGTGGTAGGCACAACTTGTGCATCAAATCCATTTACATTCACATTAACTTGTGCTTGTTCAAATCCGCCATCAGCAACGATTACAAGCAATAATACAACTTGCCAATATCAACAAGTAATTTTAACAGCAAGTTTTGTAAATGCTACAAGCGGCACTTGGAGTATTGTAAGCGGCGGCGGTTCGTTAAGCACTACAACATGCTCTGGCGGCGGTTGTGCAACAGTTTATACGCCTGCAACTAATATCACTTCGCCAATTAATGCAGTAATTCAAATTACTACTAACGACCCTGATGGTGTTGGTCCTTGTACGCCTTCATCAACTGTGCAAAACATTACCATCTATCCGCAACCAAAAATTGATTCGGTGAAAGGAAGCAATCCAACTTCATGTGGTGGTTGCAATGGTTCGTTTACAATTTATGGATTGAATGCCAGCACGGGTTATACGGTAACTTTCACAAGTCCATCGGGTTCGGTTTCTACTTTAATTTCATCCAATACAAATGGACAAATAACAGTAACGAATTTGTGTGTAGGCAATTATTCTAACATTGCTGTAACCTTGAATGGCTGCACCAGCAATGCTTTCAACGCTATTACATTAAGTAATCCGCCAGCACCAACTATTGCATCGAATACATCTACCAATCCAACAACTTGTTTGGGACAAGATGGAACGATAACATTCAATGTTTCGCCAAATGGTACTTATACGATTACTTATACCAAAAATGGAACGCCGCAAACCTTTGTGGCTACTGCAACAGCAGGAACTTTAACCATTTCAAATTTAACAGCAGGTACTTATGCTAATTTCAATATCACTAATTATGGCTGTACATCAGCTACTTTGGCTGGCCCGATAACATTAAGCGACCCAGCCATTCCAACAGGAACGGTGAGTGGTCCAACACCAGTTTGTAACGGAGCTACAACACCAACGCCATATTCGGTTACAAGCCTTGCTAATTGTAGCACTTGCGGCTATTCATGGAGTGCAACGGGTGGAACACCAACTGCACCAAATGCCGCATCAACAACTATTAACTTCACAGGGTTAGGTGCTCAAACGGTTGGTGTTGTGCTAAATAATACAACTACACTTTGTTCCAACAGTATCACTAAACCTGTTGTTGTTAAAGGAATTCCAGTGGTAAATAATGTTTCATTGGGTGCATGTGTGGGCTTTACTACCACTGCAACCGTGAATGCGAATGTGGCACCAAACGACACCATGTTGTATGCTATTGATGGCGGCGCATTTCAATTGTCAAATGTGTTTACGAATGTGGGCAATGGAACACATTCGGCACAAGTTCAAATTAAAGGAACAACTTGTACATCAGCACCATTCACGTTTACAATAAGTTGTGCATGTTTATTGCCACCAGCTGTAAGCATCAATGGTAATAATACTACTTGTGCTAATCAACCAATCACTTTAGTTGCCAACTTAACCAATGCCGATAGCGGCACTTGGGCAATTAGCAGTGGCGGTGGAACAATTAGCCCAACACATTGTGGTAGCAATGGCTGTACATCAGTGTTTACGCCTAATCCAGCCATTACCAGCACTCAAAATACTATCATCACATTTACAACAAATGATAATGATGGCGCTGGTCCATGTGTGCCTACAACCAGCAATTTTGTAGTAACCACTAATCCAATTCCAGTTATCGCTGGCACAACATTCTCTAATCCAACATCGTGTGGAAGTTGTGATGGAAAAATAACTTTAACAGGATTAAATCCGTCACAGGCCTATACCGTAAGTTATGTGGGTTCGGGTGGTGCAGCATCAGCCACAATTAATTCTAACGTAATAGGAAATGTTGTTATTACTGGCTTGTGCGCTGGCACTTATACTAATATTACTGCTTCGCAAAATGGTTGTTCGAGCAGCCCAATTTCAACAGTAACTTTGAGCAATCCAACGCCGCCAACCATTGGTGGTGATAGCTTGGTAAACACCACTGCTTGCGGTGGCTCAAACGGAAAATTAATATTAATAGGGATTACGCCTTCGAGTGGGAATTTCATTTTCACTTATACCAAAAATGGTGCGCCGCAAACTACCACAGGTTTTGTAACTGGCGGTTATTTTGAAATTACAGGTTTAACGGCAGGAACTTACAACAACGTAGCAATTTCAATTCATAATTGTATTTCAAATACATTGGTTGGTCCGTTTGTAATTAGCGACCCAGCTCCGCCAGTAGCGGTTATCAGCGGTCCGAGCAGTGCATGTTTTGGTGTGTTGAATGGTGCTTATTATGATACCACAACGGCTAATTATCCAACAGGAATTTACGCTTGGAGTTCGGCAGGTGGAAGCCCAAGTAATTTGAATTCGCCAATTACCAATTTCACATTTACAACTGGTGGTAATCAAACTATTAATTTAACAATTAAAAATAGCGTTACTAATTGTACTTCAACTGCTAATAAAATTGTAAAAGTATATGGCATTCCAGTTATCAATAGTGTTGTGCAAGGCTCTTGCACAGGCTTTACAGCCAATGTAACGGTTAACGCATCAGTTACACCAGTAGCGATTATGGAATATGCAGTGGATGGTGGTTCGTTCCAATTATCCAACGTGTTTACGAATTTGAATGTGGGCAATCACTATGTAGTGGCAAGAGATACAGGTACAATTTGTACTTCAACTCCACCATTTACTTTTGCAGTCAGTTGCTCATGCACAAATCCGCCATCAGCCAATGTTACGGGCAATGGCACAACTTGTAGCAATACGCCTGTAACTTTAACAGGTTCATTTACTAATTCAACAAGTGGCAATTGGACATTGATGGATACTGCAAAAGGTAGCATCAGCGTTACAAATTGTGGAACGAATGGTTGCCAAACTGTGTTTACGCCAAAAGCAACAGCATCGGGCGTTGCCGTAATTCGATTTGTAACCAATGACCCAGATGGTGTTGGTCCTTGTACGCCTGATACGGCATTGTTCAATTTAACAATAACCACAACACCAGTATTTGCAAGTGTTGCAGCGTTTAACCCAACCACTTGTTTAGGTGCTGATGGATACATTAAATTGAGTGGTGTGGTGCCAAATGGCAATTACACGATTTCATACACTAAAAATGCAGCACTTCAAAATGCAAGCGCAACAGCTGTTGGCGGCATTTTAATTATTGGAAATTTAACTTCGGGTACTTATTCAAATATTGTGGTAACTTCATCTGGTTGCCCAGCAAATACCATTTTAGGACCATTTAATTTGGTTGACCCAACTGCGCCAAATGCTTTGGTGAGTGGACCTACACCAGTTTGTAATGGTGCTATTTCAAATCCATTTACGATTAGTTCATTAACGAATTGCGATTCGTGTGGCTTTGCTTGGGGTAGCAATTCGGGTGTGGCAGTAACGCCAAACGACACCAACTCACGATTTAATTTCACTGGTACAGGTGCATCAACAGTACAAGTAAAATTAACCAACCAAAAAACGCAATGTAGCACCACGGTTACTGATAACATCAATATCATTGGTGTGCCAGTTATCAATAGTGTTTCACAAGGCGCATGTACAGCTAATTTGGCAAGTGTAACAGTAAATGCTTCGGTTACACCAAATGCCTCGATGGAGTTTTCGTTAGATGGTGGAGCTTATCAAAACAGCAACGTATTTAACAATGTGGCTTCGGGAAATCATTTCACCACAGCACGAGTGGCAGGTTCGAGTTGTGCATCTAATCCATTCTCATTCGTAGTAAGTTGTTCATGCTTACATATTCCAACAGCAAGCATTTCGGGTTTAACAACTACTTGTTCAAATCAATCAGTGAGCTTGATTTGTAATTATATCAATGCTACAAAAGGTTTGTGGTCAATCGTTTCGGGAAGTGGAAAATTAGATACAGCAACTATTCATTGCAATGCAAGTGGCTGTGTAACTACATTTACACCCGATACTTCGGTTAAAATTCAAAACTTTGTAACCATTGCATTTACCACAAATGATACCGATGGATTGGGACCATGTCAACCATTTACAACTACTTATGTAATCACTGTAAATCCGCAACCACAGCCAACTACAGTTACTGGATTTAATCCAACCAAATGTAACTTGTGTAATGGTTCTATTACCATTAGTGGTTTGCAAGCCAGTGTTGGATACACGATAAATTATAGTGGTCCAAGCGGTCCATTTACTTCTTTAATTTCAACCAATACCAACGGACAATTAACAATTCCGAACTTGTGTGTGGGCACTTATAGCAACATTTCGGTTTCGTTAAATGGTTGTGGAACTTTAGTTCCGAATGTAACATTAACAACACCCGACCCGCCAGGAAAACCAGTGGCGACAAGCAATAGCGCACTGTGTTCGGGTGATAAATTGACCTTGTTTGCCGTTGGTGCAAATAATGCAAGTTATGTTTGGAGTGGTCCAAATGGCTTTAATTCAACTTTGCAAAATCCTGTAATTACGGCTGCAACTATTGCCAATGCTGGTGTTTACTATGTTCACCAAATTGTAAATGGTTGTGTAAGTGGTGATGCAGGCGATACAGTTATCATTAATCCAACACCAGTAATTTCAACAACAGTGGGTACAAACCCAACTACTTGCGGTGGTACAAATGGTTCGATAACCTTAACTGGTTTATCATCTAATGTAACTTATGTGGTTACTTATGTTTCGTCTATTACAGGCTTTCAAGTTGCATTTATAACCAGTAATGCAGGCGGACAAGTATTAATTCCAAATTTATCTGCTGGCACATACAATACAATTTCTGTGAGTGCTGCACATTGTAATTCAACTGCGGTTGGGCCAGTTATTTTGGTTGACCCAACACCACCAGCAGCACCAGGTATCACAGGTTCGAGCCCAATTTGTAGTGGTACAACATTAACATTAACTGCCAGCGGAGTTGTTGGTTCAATTTATAATTGGAGTGGACCGTATGGCTACACTTCAACAG
This sequence comes from uncultured bacterium, assembly GCA_903857255.1. Classification (GTDB taxonomy): domain Bacteria; phylum Bacteroidota; class Bacteroidia; order Chitinophagales; family CAIODY01; genus CAIODY01. Next base: position 10,285 of record CAIODY010000085.1, on the reverse strand, counting down.
GGACGAGCATTTCGAGAATCAATGCTACTGATTCGATGAGCGGTACTTATAGTGTAACACAAACATTAAATGGTTGTACCAGCCCAAGTTCGGTATTTACTATTTTGGTGAATAAGCGCCCAATTATTAAATCAATTGTGGCTACAAACCCAACAGGATGTGGTGTCTGCAATGGCAAATTGGTGATTAATATGGGTATCAAATCGCAAAGTTTTACGGTAAGTTATAATGCACCAGTTACCTTAACATCGGCTACATTAAATTCTGATACAAACGGAGTTATTTCGTTGACAGGGTTGTGTGCTGGTATTTACAATAATATTACAGCTACGCAAAATGGTTGTACAAGTTTACCATTTGGTAATGACACATTGCTTAACCCTACAGCACCTAAAAAAGTGGCGGCAAGTGCATCTAATCCAATTTGCACAGGCGGAACCTTAACGTTATCGGCAGTTGGAGATTCAGGAGCAACATACAATTGGACTGGACCAAATGGGTTTACAAGTGTTCAACAAAATCCACAAATTCTGGGTGTAGCTTTAACGCATAGCGGTAATTATTGTGTGCATCAAACTTTAAATAGCTGTGTGAGTGCTGATTCTTGTGTAAAAGTTACTGTAAATCAAACACCAACCATTACCAGTTTTAATTCAACTAATCCAACAAGTTGTGGTGCAAATAATGGCACAATAATTTTGTCAGGATTGTTGCCAGTAACGCCTTTTGCGGTTACTTATACCAGTTCGGTAGTTGGTGTAGTAAACGAAAATGATACTTCAACAACAGGCGGGCAAATTATTATTAAAGGATTGAAAGCAGGTATTTACAATAATATTTCTGTCAACTCAAAAGGCTGTACATCGGCATCAGTGGGTTCTTTGTCGTTGTTCGACCCTAATCCGCCAGCCATACCAAGTGTTACAGGTACAACTGGCGTTTGTCAAAGAAATACAATTTCTTTAACTGCAAGTGGACAAACAGGTGCAACATATAATTGGACTGGACCAAATGGATATACTGCCATTGGAAGTTCAATTCATCGTGCAAATGCCGATTCATCAATGGCTGGAACTTATGCGGTAACACAAACTTTGAATGGTTGCACAAGTGCGCCAACTGTATTAAATGTAAATATTAATCCAGTTCCAACTATTAGTTTGAGTGCTTCAGCAGATACAGTTTGTTTGGGGCAAACAACGCAATTAGTTGCTTTATACGATTTCCAAACTATTGGAATCAATTGGTTCAGAAAACCAAGCAATACGCCAATTGCAAGTACATTATTACCTGTAACAGTTACACCACAAGCTGGTGATAATTATTATCATGTGGTGGCTACAAATATTTTCGGTTGCTTGAATAGAGATACCATTCGCATTCACAGAAACCTTGGTCCAACCGCTAATCCTGATTATGTTGCAACTTGTGAGGGAGTGAATTTGAATATCAAAGAATTAAACAACGATACCGACCCTGAACACGACAGTTGGAGTGTTACAATTACAAGAATGCCAAAATTGGGCGTTGCTTATGTAAATCCAAATCAGTCGCTTTCATACATTCCTGATTTATACAAAGATGGTTTAGATACTATTGTTTATCAAGCTTGCAATGCGCAATGTTTGGGACAATGCGATACATCAATCATCCTCATCAATGTATGCCATGTGAATCATCCGCCAGTAGCTGATAACATCACGGTTTCAACATTGACGAATACGCCAGTGGCTGTGAATGTTGGTGGCGCAACAGGCGACCCTGATGGAGATAAATTGAATTTCTATTATGGTACACCAAGTGTTGTTGGTACAACGGTTCATATTACAGGTATAGGGACCATTGACGTAAAACCTCCGTTCGGATTTGTTGGTAATATCACAATTCCTTATTCTGTATGTGATATTACAACTGTAAACCCAGAACCATTGTGCGATACAGCAACTATTACTATTGTGGTTGATTCTAATTTTAATCATCACAATTTGCCGCCAGTAGCAGTTGATGATTATATCAGCATCAAGAAAAACACTTCGGGCACATTGCCAATTTTAGCAAATGACAATGACCCTAGTGGATTGCCATTAACGCCAACAATTATTGTTTCAACCAAACATGGTACAAGTGTGTTGAATGCCAACGGAACAGTTACTTACACGCCTGCAAATGGTTTTGTTGGTTTGGATACATTTACTTATAAGGTGTGTGATAATGGAACTCCAACACTGTGTGATACTGCTATTGGTGTGATTTTCGTAACCAATGATACTACATTGAAACCTCAACCACCATTGGCTGTAGATGATATTGTAAAAACACCTGAAAATGTACCTGTAACCGTTGCTGTGAAAAATAATGATAGCGACCCTCATGGTAAAATATTGGGTCAGCCTACTATCATTGATTCTACAATTCATGGAACATTGGTATTAAATCCGAATGGAACGATAACATATACGCCAAGTCCGTATTACAGAGGTACAGATACATTTACTTACAAAATCTGTAACACGGATGGATTGTGCGATACAGCGCAAGGCATCATTACAGTTGTGCCTGTGAATAATCCGCCAGTAGCTGTAAATGATACCACGACTATTTTTGAAAATTCTTCAAACAATATCGTTACTATTTTAGCAAATGACACTGACCCTGATGGCGACCCATTAAAAGTGAGTGCTATCAATCAACCAGTGAATGGAACAGTAGTATTGAATACGAACGGAACAATTTCGTATACCCCTAACCCAGGTTTCTTCGGAACAGATGTGTTGACTTATACAGTTTGCGATGTAACTATCATCAATCCACAACCATTGTGCAGCCAAGCAAATGTGTATGTGCATGTATTGCCAGTGAACAACCCGCCAGTAGCAAATACAGATGTTTCTACTACTTCGTTAAATACACCAATTAGAATAAATGTATTGAGTAATGATAATGACCCTGATAATAATCCGTTGACTACTTCTGCAATTAATACAGCACCTACGCATGGTTCAGTTGTAATTAATTCAGATGGAACAATTACTTATACACCTGCTAATAACTTTAGCGGAACAGATAGTTTCCAATACCAAGTGTGTGATGTAACTACTGTAAATCCGCATCCATTGTGTGCTACAGCTTGGGATTATGTAACAGTTAGCGGAAATGGAAGTGGTTGTACAACAGCTCCAGTTGCTAACGATGATTATACATCAACTTCTGAAAATGTAGCAATTGCTGTAAATGTTTTAACGAATGACAATCCGAATACAGCAACTATTCATCGTGCAAGCAATGGTGCTCACGGAACAACAATTGTGAGTGGTGCATCAATCATTTACACACCAGCAACTGGTTATGTGGGCAATGATAAATTCTTGTATTCCATCCAAACTGGAACTGATTGCTTTGATACAGCGATAGTATTTGTAACGATAAACACATCAATAGTAAATCATCCACCAATAGCGAATCCTGATAATGCTCAAACAGGCAAAAACCAGCCAGTGGTGATTGACGTGCAGTTGAATGATAAAGACCCTGATGGTAATCAAATTACAACAAGTATCCCATCAGGTGTTCAACAGCCATTGCATGGTACTATTACTGTGAATTTGAATGGTACAGTTAAATACACACCGAACAATAATTATACGGGCAGAGATAGCTTCCAATATGTAATTTGTGATAATGGAATTCCAAGTTTGTGTGATACTACTATGGTGAATGTATTAGTAACATCAAGTGTTCACAATGATGCACCAGTAGCTAATACTGATGATACTACCACCACTTCAACACAGGCTGTTGTGATAAAAGTATTACACAATGATACTGACCCGAATAGCGACCAAATTCATACAACTGGGGTAACAGTTCAACCACAACATGGTACTGCAACATTGAATGCCAACGGAACAATTACTTATGTTCCAAATGGTATTTATTATGGCATTGATAGTTTCCAATATCAAATCTGTGATACCAGCATTTATGCACCGCATGTATTGTGCAGCATGGCTTGGGACCACATCACTTTAATAAACCAAACAGTTAATCATCCACCTGTAGCTGTGAATGACACAGTATTAACTCCGGAAGGCATACCAACAATTATTGCGGTGATGAATAATGACTCAGACCCTGATGGTAATCCAATTCATGTTACCAATGTTGGTACGCCTGTGAATGGTACAGTAGTATTGAATCCTAATGGAACAGTTACTTACACCCCAAATCCTGGCTTCTTCGGAACGGATGTATTCACCTATACCATTTGTGATAATGGAACTCCATCATTATGCGACCAGGCTGTTGTTTACGTAAATGTTGCACCAGTGAATAATCCACCAGTTGCAAATGCTGATGTGGCGCATACTTCGGTAAATACCACGGTTAAAATTCCTGTACAAGGAAATGATATTGACCCTGATAATAATCCATTGAAAACAAATGCAATTGCTACATCGCCTGTGCATGGGGTTGCTACAATTAATGCAGATGGAACAATATCTTATTTACCAAACGCAGGTTATGCTGGCACTGATAGTTTCAAATATCAAGTGTGTGATGTAACCATTGTGAATCCGCATCCATTATGTTCTTCAGCATGGGTATATGTTACAATTGATGGTGCAAGTTGCTCAATTGCTCCAATTGCCGACGATGATTATTCAATTACAAATGCTGGTACTGCTGATACCATTCATGTAAAAGCAAACGATGCGCCATCGGCTGCATTAATTGTGAACACAAGTAAACCAGCTCATGGTGCAGCATTGATTAATGGTTCAAATATTATCTATACGCCAACAGGAAATTATGTTGGTACTGATGAATTTGTTTACACTATCAGTACAGGCGTAACGTGCTTTGATACGGCAATAGTATTTATCACGATTAATCCTTCATTGGTTAATCATCCGCCAATTGCCAATAACGACAATGTGAAAACAAGTGTGAATACAACTGTTATTGTGGATGTGCAATTAAATGATAAAGACCCTGACGGAAATAAATTGACCACAAGTATTCCTTCGGGTGTTGTTCCTGCATCGCATGGTACACCTATAGTGAATGCAAATGGCACAGTTACTTACGTTCCAAATTCAGGCTTCACTGGCAGAGATAGTTTCCAGTATGTGGTTTGTGATAATGGTATCCCAAGTTTGTGTGATACGGCTTATGTGTTTGTGTTGATTAATCCAACATTGCACAACGATGCACCAATTGCAAATACAGATGATACAACTACTACAACCAAACAATCGGTTGTAATTGCAGTGTTGCATAATGATACTGACCCGAATAGTGACCCAATTCACACAACAGGTGTTACAATTCAACCTCAGCATGGTACTGCAACCGCAAATGCGGATGGAACAATCACTTATACACCAAATGGTTCGTATATTGGTTTAGATTCATTCCAATATCAAATTTGTGATACTAGCGTTTATACACCACATATATTGTGTAGCACAGCTTGGGACCACATCAATATATTGGTAACTAAACAAAAATTACCTCCCGTAGCTGTAAACGATACAGCAACTACGCAAGTAAATACTGCTGTAACGGTTACTCCATTACATAATGATTACGACCCTGATGGTGATTCAATACATATTACTCAAGTAAGTCAACCAACAAATGGAACGATTGTGTTAAATCCAAATGGAACAGTTACTTACACACCAAACCCTGGCTTCACAGGCACTGATGTGTACACGTACACCGTTTGTGATTTTGGAACACCAGTAATGTGTGCTGTTGCAACCGATTATATTGTTGTTACACCAGTAAATCATCCACCTGTTGCTCAAAATGATTTGGCTTCAACCGTAGCTGGTGCTCCAGTAATTGTAGATGTTGAGCATAATGATAGCGACCCTGATAATAATCCTATCAAAACTACTAGCATTTTAACTGCACCAGTGAATGGTACTGCAATAATTATTACAGGTAATACTGTGAAATATACACCAAATGTAGGCTTCACTGGTTTGGATAGTTTCTTATACCAAATATGTGATACTAGTGTTTATGCACCTCATGTATTATGTGCTAGGGCTTGGGCTTACGTTACTGTAAACGCTTGTGCTTCAGCACCAATAGCCGTAAATGATAGTGTAACGATGAATACGTCATCTATCAATATCAATGTTCAAGCAAATGATATTGCAAATGGCAACACATTGGTTACAACGCAAGCGACTACACCATTGCATGGTACAATTATTATCAATGCAAATGGAACAATTAAATATACGCCTGCAAGTGGTTATAGTGGCGATGACCAATTCAGTTACACGGTTTGCGCTTCAACAGGCTTGACAAGTTGTTGTGCAAGTGCAACTGTTTATATTTCTGTTGCGCCAGTAAATCATCCGCCTGTGGCTAACAAGGATATTACTTCAACACAGAAAAATGTTACACAGTTGATTGCTGTATTACAAAATGATAACGACCCTGATAATAATCCGATTCATGTAACATCAACTACAACACCAATTCATGGTTCAATTGTGTTGAATGCGAATGGAACGATAAATTATACGCCAAACTTTAATTTTACAGGATTAGATTCATTCCATTATACTATTTGCGATACATCTGTATTGTTACCACATACGCTGTGTTCAACAACTGTAGTGTATATTTTGGTAAGTGATAGCACACATAACAATCCTCCTAAAGCAAATCCTGACCATGCTACAACTACCATGAATAATTCGGTGACTGTAACGCAAATTGCAAATGATGTTGACCCTGATGGTAATCCGATTCATACAACTAGTATTGGTTCTCCAACAAAAGGTACTGCAGTCTTGAATGCAAACGGAACAATTACTTATACACCAAATGCCGGATTTATTGGAACAGATTCATTGCCTTACACTATTTGCGATACATCTATCTTGATGCCGCATGTGTTGTGTAGTCAAGGATGGGTTTATATCACAGTTAATCCTGCTGCACCAATAGAAGCACGACCTGATAGAGCGACAACACCAGAAGATAATTCAGTTTCAATTCCTGTATTAGGCAATGATGCAACCAATGGTGGAGCTGTGAATGTTACAATTTCAAATAATCCTACAAACGGAACAGCAGTTGTGAATCCGAATGGTACTGTAACTTATACGCCAAATCACAACTTCAATGGTGTAGATACGCTCATCTATCAATTGTGTTATGCAAGTAGTTCAGTTTGTGATACAGCAATTGTATTTGTTAATGTAACACCTGTAAACGACAAACCAATCGCAGTGAATGATACTACAAATACAGCTCCGAATACACCAAAAGTAATCGCTGTTTTGGCTAATGACCACGACCCAGATTTAACTAATAATTTCCCAGAAGGAAATATTTTAACGCCAAGTTTGCCGTCAGGTTTAAATCAACCATTGCATGGTATTGCTTCGGTAAATAGCAACGGGACTATCACTTACACACCAAATACTGGATTCTTAGGATTAGATTCATTCCAGTATAAAATATGCGATAATGGCACACCAAGTTTGTGTGATACTGCTTGGGTATTTGTAAATGTGGCTATCAGTTCAGCACCAATTGCTAATACGGATTATGACACTACGTTGGAGAATATTTTATTAGTAACTAATAATATCAATTTGAATGACGTGGCTAACTCTTCAAACATGACTAACACGATTATTTCAAATCCAACCCATGGTAGTGCTATACTTAACTCAAATGGTACAATTAGTTACACACCAAACCATAATTATTATGGCAATGATACCTTGAACTATGCTTATTGTACAACTGGCGCAAGTTCATGTGATACAGCTATGGTAATTATTACAGTGATTCATGTTAATCAACCAATTGTTGCTGTGAATGATACTGCTTATGGCTATTTCACTAATCCAATTACAACTCAAAATGTAACATTGAATGATACTGACCCTGATGGTCCATCAAAAATTGTTTCTACACCTGTTGGTTTAGCAACAGTTCAAAATGGAACATTGGTAAATAACAATAATGCTACATTCACTTGGGTTCGTAATCCGGGATTCTTCGGTACAGGAATAGTTGATTCATTCCAATATGTAGTGTGTGATGGCGGAACGCCAAACTACTGCGATACTGCTTGGGTATTTATTGTGGTGCCTCCATGTAATTTCCATGTAGATGCTGGTCAATACCAATCAGTATGTTTAGGTAATTCAGTAACAATTGGTGGTTCGCCAACTACAGCATTAGGCGGAAGTGGAAACTTTACTTATAATTGGTCATCATCAAACAATGATGTGATTCCAGGAGTTGCTAATCCGACAGTTACACCACAAGTGAATACAACTTATACAGTTGTTGTTACTGATAATGTTTCAGGATGTATCGCAGTTGATACCGTTTCAATTATGGCTAAGCCAATACCTACATTATCGTTTACAAGTTTAGATACCGTGTATTGTTCAGGTGCTGGAAATGTTGCACTTTCAGCATTGCCTGCTGGTGGAATATTTACAGGTGCAGGTGTTCAATTAATAGGTGGGGTTTATTACTTCAATCCTCAAATTGTTCAAACCGATACACCATTAACTATCACTTATATTTACAATGATAACGGTTGTATTTACAGTGTTGGTAGTTCTGTTATCGTGCATAGTTCACCAATTGCTGATGCAGGTGTTGATGTAACCATCTGCCCAGTTCAGGGAACTAATTTTACTCAATTGCAAGCAGCTACTGGTGGTTCATCATACCATTGGTCGCCAAGCACTGGTTTGAATAATCCGAATATTCAAAACCCGATTGCAGCACCATTAGTAACAACCACTTATATTCTTACGGTTAGATTGAACAATTGTATCGCTTATGATACTGTGATAGTAACAGTTTGTACAGATACATTACCGCATGTAATTGCCAATGCTGATAATGCTTCGGTATTCGGAAATTCAACAAACAATATCATTCATGTATTGTCGAACGATTATTCTTCTATTGATTTAAGTAACCATGCTTCGGTTTCAATTACAACTACACCAAACCATGGTGCTGCATCGGTTGTAAACAATCAAGTGGTTTACACACCAGCAAAAGGATATATTGGTCGTGATACATTGATTTATACTTTGTGCGATACCTTAGGAACGCAAGCTTATTGCGATACAGCTTTGGTTGTTATTACAATTCGTCCGAAAGCGAATAACGATAGCCCTAAAGATTCTGTACATTGTGATGGCTTCAAACCGCCTTATGATGTTACAGCAAATGATAGTATCGGAACGGGCAATCATGTTTCGGTAAGAATTATTACTGCTCCTTTGCATGGTACAGCAACTGTGTTGAATTTGGGCATCAGCTATCAACCGAATGAAGGTTATACTGGTAATGACCAAATCACTTACGAATTAACAGTGAATGGATTGCTGGATACAGCAACATTATCATTCTATGTTAATTGCCCTAAGAGTCCTTGCGATTTCCCTAACGGATTCTCTCCAAATGGTGATGGAACTAATGATTACTATGTAATTAATTGTCCAGATGCTAATCCAACCATTTCTGAGATAACTATCTTTAATCGTTGGGGTAATGAAGTTTATCATACCGCAAGCGGATACAAAAACAATTGGGATGGTAATTACAAAGGTCAGCCATTACCTGATGGAACTTACTATTACATTTTCAAATACCATGATGGTGTAAATAGTGATAAAACAGGCTTTATAGTAATTCAACGATAATAGTAAATCAAGCTCTGCAAAGTATTATCAAATAGGCTTTGCAGAGATTATTTAAAAATAATCATTCATTAAAATGAAAAAAATTCTTTTAACAATCGTAGTGGTAGCAACAAGTTTACAATTGTTTGCTCAACAAGACCCTCAGTATACGATGTATATGTTCAATCAGATGGCTGTAAACCCGGCATATGCAGGTAGCAGAGAGTGTTTGAGTGCGACAGCACACTACCGAACGCAGTGGACGGGGATAGATGGCGCACCACAAACCTTGAGTTTTGGCATCCACAGTCCGATAGGCAACGAACGAATCGCCGTAGGCTTGCAGGTGGTGAATGACAGATTGGGCGTAACGAACAGCACCAATGTATCAGGCATAGTAGCTTATCGCCTGCCAGTCACCAAAAAAAGCAAACTGTCCATAGGCTTACAAGCTACTGTAACGAACTATTTGAATAACTTAGCTAGTGTAGCCACAGCAGCAGCTACGGGCAATACCGACCCAGTATTTGGCGGCAACAGCAATCAAAGCTTGTTGCTGCCTAATTTTGGAGCAGGTGCTTATTGGTATT
>CAIODY010000084.1 GCA_903857255.1 uncultured bacterium | reverse complement strand
AGCGCATTAACCGAAGCTGGTGTGCCTGAATCGAACGCAGCAGATTATGCCAAACAAATTCCTACTTATTGGGGACCAAAACCATTCACCAGTGGTCCAGTTTATTTAGGTGCAATTGTTTGTTTTCTTTTCTTGTTGGGAATTTTTTTGGTGAAAGATAATTGGCGTTGGTGGATTTATAGCACGACCATACTTGCCCTGATGTTGGCTTGGGGAAAGAACTTCAGCACATTTAACTATTTCTTTTTCGACCATGTTCCATTCTACAATAAATTCAGAACAGTTGAAATGATTTTGGTTTTATGTCAATTCACTTTTCCGTTTTTAGCTATGATGACGCTAAAAAAAATATTAGATGGCGAAATAAAAAAAGAAGAATTAATCAGCAAGTTGAAAATTTCAACCATCATCATTGGTGCAATATTATTATTGTTTGCGGTATTGCCATCGTTGTTTTTAGATTTCAATGGAAATGGTGATGAGAGTTTGAAAAATGAATTGTTGAACGCTTTTGGTCGTGGTGGAAATGAAGCCGCAGCAAAACCAATTGTTCAAAAAATATTAGCCGCATTAAAATTGGATAGAGAACACATGGCTATGATGGATGCTTGGCGTTCATTGATTTTTGTATTGCTTGTTGCTGGCGTATTGTGGGCTTATGCTATGGAAAAATTGAAAGCCAATGTGGTGATGATAATTGTTGGATTAGCTGTGTTGGTTGATTTGTGGGGCGTTGACAAACGTTTTTTGAACGATGATAAATTTATGGATGCTGATAACATGGAAAATAACTACACCGAATCAGCGGCTGATGTTCAAATTTTGCAAGACAAATCAGTGAGTTATAGAATTTTTGATGTGGCAACAAATCCGTTCAACGATGCCATTCCATCGTATCATCATAAAAACATTGGTGGTTATAATCCAGCAAAATTAAGTCGTTATCAAGATTTGATTGATTCCTGTATTGGCAGAAACAACATGAGTGTAATCAACATGCTCAACACCAAGTATTTTATTGTGAAAGGTCAAAACGGACAAGAAGGCGTTCAGCAAAACCCACAAGCTATGGGCAATGCATGGATGGTTGATACTTTGAAATTAGTGAATTCGCCACGGGAAGAAATCATGGCGTTGAAAAATTTCAATCCGCAAACCACTGCAATTTTAGACGCATCGAAATTTAAAAATGCAACAGCAAAAACTGTTTTTGAAAAAGATAGTACAGCAAAAATCACCTTGACTGCCAACAAAAACAATTTAGATGAATTAGAATACAATTATCATTCAGCTAAAGACCAACTCACTGTTTTCAGCGAAGTATATTATGCTGATGATAAAGGAAAAGGTTGGCAAGCCTACTTAGATGGCAAGCCAGTAGAGCATTTCAGAGTGAATTATATTTTACGGGCAATGGTTGTGCCTGCTGGAAATCATACTATTGTATTCAAGTTTGAACCGAAGGATTTTATCAATGGTCAACGAATTTCATTCATGGGCAGCATTTTGCTTTCTTGTTTGATTTTATTTGGGTTGGTGATGTGGTGGATGCAACAACGCAAAATAGTTGCTAATACTACTGTTCAAGCCGATACCACAAAATCAAAAAAATAATTTGCTTCAATTGGAATGGTTAAAATGGAAATTGAAAAGCTGATAACGATTATTATTCCTACGCACAATCGAAGTGAATATGCAAAAAGAAGTGTAAAATATTATCGGCAAGAATTAACGCCAATTCCGCTTCAAATCTGCGATTCGAGCAAAGAGAAGAATTTATTTCTAGAACAAGAATTAGGGTTGAATTATCATCATTCGCCCGAAAATTCTTTTGCCGAAAAAGTAAATTTTGCTTTGCAAAAGGTGCAAACACCTTATGTGATGCTGATTGCCGATGATGATTTTTTTACTTTAACAGGCATAAAAGCATCGGTAGATTTTCTAAATAAACATGCTGATTATAGCACTGCACAAGGCACTTACACAAGATTTGTTGCGTTGAAAAATGAATTGATTTTATTTCCGATTTACGAAAATGGTTTGAGTGAAGATTTTGAGAATAACTCAAAAGCCTTTAGAGTAGCGCATTTGATGAATTCTTACTATCCTTTGTTTTATGCTATTCAGCGAACGGAAGTGATGCGAAAAACTTATTCTGCTTTGGTAGAAAATAAAATCAGTAATCTGAATTTAGTTGAATTTTCAATGGCAATTATTCCAACTTGTTTGGGGAAAGTAAAAATGCTTCCACGTTTTTATTGTGCTCGTGAACATATTTTCAATTCAGCAGGATTCACTACTGAAAGCTTTATCAGCATTACTAAAAATGAAAAATTCAAAGAAGAATACGAACGATTTTTGAAAATGATAAGTGCTTTTGTTTTTGAAAATGAAACCGATTTTTCGAAAGCAAAAACAGAAAAAATATTCTTGCCTTATTTGAATAAAGTTGGACTTTCATCACTAAAAAAAGCAACTAAAATTATTCGACAATTATTGCCAAAGGCAATTGAGCAAAAAATTATTGCTAATCAACAGCAGAAAAATATTTTTTCAAAAATCGCTCAATATCAATTACATCAAGGGTTTCCGTATTCGAATGAGGAAGCAAAAATGGAGTGGGAGCGGATGAAAAAATATCTTTAATCCATTCCAACAACCACTGTCATATTTTTTGCTCAACATCCATCGAAATCTCTTTATGATTTCATAACATGCACAGCATTTCCGTTCGCTAATTTTTAATACTTTTGTCGAAAATCATTTATTACTATTATGCGTAAAATTTTATTCCTTTTCATTGCTTTTTTAACCCTCAATTTTTTTGGTGCAAATGCACAAACTATCACACCCATTGATAGTATTCAACAAGTTTCATCAGCCAATTTAGCCAACGGCATTGATTTATCTTACAAAAATGGCGATACAGTTTGGATAAAAGGGGTGTGCATGTTTAATCCTTGTAACTATGCTCAAAGTGGTAGCCAAGGCTATCCACAACGTTTATCTACTTATTTGGTAGATACCAGCGGTAAAGCTTGGAGAGGTGTTCAGGTGATGTTAGACCCTGCTGTGGTTGGCATGACCAATAATAAAGATTCAGTAGTTTCATTAGACCAAGCAGTTGGTTTTATTAATAATTTCCAATTTGGTACTTTAGTAAAATGCCGCGGCATCGTTACTGATTTTGATGGCAATACCCAATTCTCTTTAATAAAAACACCATCGGTTGCTATTGGTCCGTCAGCTACGCCATCACCTTTGATAGTAGCTATTGATTCATTTGAAAAATTAAATCAATCTACTGCTTTGCAAGATATTCAATTGCCCAGTGGTGAAAAATATGAAGGCACTTATGTGCAAATCAACAACCCCATTATCACCAATGTAAGTACGTCAACTGCTAATCGTTATCGTTATGATATTAAAGATGCAGCAGGCAACGAAATGGTTGTGCAGGATAATTTTTCAGGGGTGTTCACTAACACTAATTACGATATGTTTTGCACTGGCAACAATGGTGTAAGCAATACGCCAACGCCATACACAGGCTATTCAAACGGCACTGTGGTTACTTACCTAAGAGGGTTTGTTCAGCAATATTTAAACACTTCAACCAATGTGAAATATTATTCTATTGCCCCATTGCAATTGAGTGATATTGGTGCACCAACTTATGCACCACCAACTATCACTAACATTAGAATCAACCCAGGCAATCCAACACCTTCACAAACTGTGAATGTATTGGCTGATGTAACTGATGATAGCAGTGTGGCAGTGGTGAAATGTTATTACGCTTTTGGTTTAAACAGTACAACCTGGCAATCAGTTAATATGACTTTATCTTCAGGCATCACTTATAGTGGTACAATTCCAGCTACCACCACGGATAGTGTTTGGGTGAAATACTACATCAAAGCGGTTGATAATTTTGGTCATACTTCCTTTTCTCCTGATACTTTAGGCACTAACAATTGGTATTTATCTATCCAACGCCCAATCAACAAAATAGCTGATGTGCAGGGCAGAGCTTATGGCAATGGTAAATCTATTTATTGCGGTGATTCGTTAGTAGGCATCAATATCCAAGGCATTGTTACTGCTACTTCACAACAAGATGATTTAGGCTTGGTTACTATTCAGGATGGTACGAATAAATATTCGGGTATTGCTTTAACTGGCGGCGCATCTGTTTCTTATCTGCACCGTGGTGAAAAAGTTATTATTACAGCAGCAAAAGTTAATGAAGTAAGTGGTGCATTTTTAACGAGCAATATCGGTATGACCACATTAGCCAACCCAACTTTCACCATTGTTTCAACTAATAATGCATTGCCTTTGCCTATCACCACATTGAATATGGATAGTATTCATTTAAACAATTCAAATTATACCGAACCTTATGAGGCGATGTTAATTGGCTTTAATAATGTGGTAGTTGCTGATACCAATCCTGACCATGTAACCAATGGCAACTTTGGCGAATGGGCAGTTTACAGCAGCGTTGGCAGCAATGGTGTTCGTTGTGATGATTATAGCAATGATATTCCATCTACTTTCAATACTGATTCATTAACTGTGGGTGAGTCATTATGTTTTGTAAATGGTATTGTGCAATATGCACATGGCAATTGGAAAATGTTGCCTCGAAACAGAGCTGATATTTGCGGTTTCCATACTGTTTATACCAAACTGATTTCTTCATTCAATATTGGTAGCACCACCGGATTTGTGAATCAATCAGCTAATACAATTAGTGTTGGAATGCCTGCTGGCACTATAGTTACGAGCTTAACACCAACTATTTTGTTTACTGGTATGACGGTATCGCCAGCTACTAATGTGGCGCAAGATTTTACCAACCCTGTTGCTTACACGGTTACAGCCGCTGACGGCACAACAAGAGTTTATAATGTAACCGTTACCGTTCCTAATGGCATTAGCAAAGTGAATTTATTAGATAATGTGCAATTGTATCCTAACCCGGCACAAACGGCGGTGAACATTGTGTTGCCTAATAATTTAACCAGCAATAAAACTATTGTACATGTGCAATCATTAACTGGTGTTAATTTAGGTAATTATGAATTTAGCAACAACAACATTCATTTATCAACGGCTGATTTAGCTGATGGGATGTATTTATTGCAGATTGAAAATGGCTCGGATAAAAAAGTGATGAAATTGACTATCATGAAGTAAGTAAAAGTGGCTTCCATAAAAAAAGCAGTAAGCATTCTTACTGCTTTTTTTATGGGTGGTGATATGCTCTTTAATATTGAAATTAAAGATTGTGAGGAAGATATTTTCAAAAATAATAGTTCTTTCGCTTTTTCGGCAGTTGCCTTGCCCACTTCGGCTGATGCCTTGGTAATTGCCGCTGATGCCTTTACAACTTCCGCTATTGCCTTGGCTTTTTCCAAATCGCCTTGGCAACTTCGGCTAATGCCAACGCTACTTCGGCTGTTGCCTTGGTAACTGCCGCTGATGCCTTTACGATTGCCGCTGTTGCCTCTTCTTTTTCCGCAATTGCCTTGGCAATTACCGCTGCTGCCTTGGCATGAGCCGAAATTACCGTTATCCAACCAAAAATGATACAATAGTCAACAGAGGATTGAATAGTTTTAGTTGAAACCATACAATAGTTAAATAGGAATCGGATTGCTTCAACCCAAATGATGCAATAGTTAACAGAGGATTGAATAGTTTTAGTTGAAACCATACAATAGTTATATAACAATCGGGTTGCTTCACTTGAAGCTATTGAATAGTTAAATGACTATCGAACCATTTTAGTTGAAGCTATGTGATAGTCAGAAGGGGATTGGATTGCTTCAACCCAAATGATGCAATAGTTAACAGAGGATTGAATGGTTTTAGTTGAAGCAATGCAATAGTTATATAACAATCGGGTTGCTTCAACTAAGGAAAATGATTAGTTTTGTAAAGTCAACACCATGAAACGATACTTAATAATTTTCATTTCTATTTTTTATTTCTTCGCTGCATCATCTCAAAGTAGCTACCATTGGCAATGGGCAAAACAGAATCAATTATTCAATTCTTATTTTGGTATATCGGGCAATATTACTAACAATAATGGTGACGTATTTCTGAATGGTTATTTTTATGATTCTATTCAAATCGCTAATCATAAAATTATGGACACAACATCCCCTCTACATTATACCTGCTTTTTTTTGGTAAAAATAGATACACTGGGAAATGTTGTTTGGGAAAAACACAAAAGGTCGCAAGGTTGGTATTCTATATTTACTGATAAAAAGCAAAATTTGAGTTCTATTAATAGTGGATTAAAAAGTTTTACCAAATATAATTTTTCGGGTTCTTTAAAAGATTCAATTCCTGTTTTAATTAATGTTTATACAAGTACAGGCTCATCTGGTTATTTACAACCAACATCTATTGTTTATGACTTTTTAGATAATTTTTATCTATCCGGCTACTTCACCTGCGATTCCGTTCAATTCGGCAGCAATATGTTACGTGCATCTAATGGCAGCAATTTTCTTGTCAAATATGATTCAACGGGCAATATCCGCTGGGTTAAACAAACACCTAATTATCGAATTGATAAACTAACGGCAGACAACAAAGGTAATATTTATGCAGCCTGTGTTAATGATTATGATACTGTGCAAACTAATCCGTTGGTGGTGGCAAGTGGTTTT
>CAIODY010000083.1 GCA_903857255.1 uncultured bacterium | reverse complement strand
CTGCGCTCTTGGCTCGGCTACAAACGAGGACGAGCAGGTTAGTTGTGCAACAGCCACCCGTGTTGGCGGCTGCCCAGTTATTAATTTTGTCCTTCCGTTGAAGTTGAAATCATTTTCTTTATTTTGTTAGCAATGCTGTCTGTGTAATAAATAGTCCCGTACAAATGTGGTTTCTTAATTTCGAGAAAATATTTGGGCTGGTTTGCATTTCTAAAATTATTTTTTCCCATTGCAAAAGGAACTGTTTGGTCGTCCGTACTATGAATTATTAAAACGGGTTTGTGATATTTTTTTAATTCTTTGGTAGTAGAATAACCTTCTTTTATTAACAAGCGTACAAAGGGGATTTTTATTTTTTCAGCCGCAATATTTTTGTGGGATGAAAAAGCACCTTCAAGAACAAGACCATCCACGTCAAATTCATTTGCAATTTTTGAAGCTAAATTACCACCTAAAGATTGTCCGTAAATAACAATTTTAGTCTTGTTTAAGTCTTTTCTGTTTTTAAGATATTTTAGTGCTGAAAGAGCATCATCTTTTAAATTTTTTCTTGTTGGATTTCCGTCTGAAAACCCATAACCACTGTAATCAAACATAAAAACTTGAAACTCTTTTCCAACTAATTTACTAATAAGCTGGTACTGACTAAACAAATTACCACCGTTACCGTGTAAATGAAAAATTGTAATTGGATAAATAATATTGTTGTTGTTTTTTAATATCCAACCATTTAATTTATTTCCACTTTCGCTTTTGAAAACCACACTTTCAATTTGAAATCCTAAATCGATAGTGTCTTTATAGGTTTTTAAAAAAAGGGGTTGATGATTTTCGCTGCTGAATTTTATTATTGTCGAATCATTAGTTTTAGGATTCACTATTGTTTCTCCTTTTGCTTTTTTCGGTATTTTTATTGGTGAATAAAATAGCTTATTGAACTCGCAAGAATATGTGAGTATCATCAATAAAGGGATAAATTGCAGAATACTTTTTGACATTAGTTTTGAAAATAAATTTTGCCGTGGTTCGTGTCCCCACGAAACACTTCTTCCATCTACACCTTCACCAATTTCACCTCCAAGCTACTCATTTTGCCTACATTAATTTGTGTTTTAATAGTTTGAGTAGTGTAGCCAGTCATGCTAATTTGCACGTTATAAGTATTGTGTTTCACTTTTATTATTTCAGCCACACCATTAATATCCGTAGTAGCTGTTTTGCCAGTGGTTAATATTTCCACCGTTGCCCCTTCCAAATCGGCATCGGTGCTGCTATCGCTTACATGCACATGCAAGCCATTGTGGTGCGTTGGCAAATTATCTATCGCTTTAGCTATCTGAAATTGCGCCACCATATCGGCATTGGTGCTGCTATATTGGCTAACAATCATTTTCTCAATTAAATCTAAGCTTTTATCAATAGGCACCATCATGTTATCAATGCCATCCGTAGCATCGGTTTTTACACCTTGCGCCACTTTGGGTGTGCCTTCTAAGCCTGCATAAGCTGTTACTAAAGCAGCTAAATGATTCGTATCGGCAGGCAATAAATTCACCGAAGCCATGCTACCAATATTAGTAGTGATATCGCCAATAATACTTTTGCAACGGGCAAAGCCTTTATCTTGCGAAAAGGCATAAAAATCGGTTTTTTGTACATCAAATTGCGCTTGCAAAGTGCTGTTGTTAGCATCCACCGCCCACACATAAGCCTTATGTGCTGCGCTGATGGTGGCAGCTACCAAATTATCAAAGGCGGTGTTTTTAGCTTGGGTTACACCCGAAATATCATTTTGCTGGGCTTGAATGTATTTATCCAACTGCTGATTAAGGGTTTTGAAATTTCCAATTTCACTTACTAATCGGGCAAAGGCTGCCCAAATAGAGGCATTGGTTGTTACAGCAAAAAAAGCTAACAGCTTTTTATACATGTTGTCTTTGGCGTTTTGTGTTTTTTTCATGCTATTGTTATTTATTGGTTTTTAAAAATGGGCTAAAGCCCGTTTGGTTTTTTCTGATTTCTCCCTGCGCTAAAGCACAGGGTTTCCTTTTTTCATCAGCACATTATCCAATCAGCACATTTTTTTCCATCATCACCACATTACTTTTACACTTTATCTTCGCACTTGCTTCTTCTACTTTATTTCTTTTAAAATTTACTCCGCTACTGGCTTCTGTTAGCCAATTTCTTTTAAAATTTACCCTCTTACTTTTGAAAATTACTCGGCTACTTTCAGTTGTTACTTTCCT
>CAIODY010000082.1 GCA_903857255.1 uncultured bacterium | reverse complement strand
TTGCGGATTGCTCATGTTTTTAAAATCATTTTTCTCTACCGCTAAAAGCTGTAACAGTCGTGTGTTTCGCTCTTTTTTACTTTGTTCGATGGATTCTAAAAGATTCGCCATTTTATTTCCCAGCGCACTTGTTTTCGATTTTTCGCTGGCAGTAATTCCTTGCTTCAAATAATCCGAAGCCTCATCAGCTTTATTGATTTTGATGTACAATTTGCTGATTAAGTAATTCACTTCCGCCAATTGTTTTTCCAATTTTAATTGCTCTAAATTTTTTAAAGACTGCTTATACAAATCCAAAGCCTTGTCATAATCCATATCCATATCAAATACATAAGCCAATCGAGCAGTCATCAAAGCCAGCATTTTCGGGCTGTTGGTGGCGTTATAATTTTGCATGGCTTGTTGAAAATAATTTTCAGCCGCTTTTAAATTATTGTTTTGAAAATTATAAACGGCAATATTGTTGGCAGTTTGCGCTTGCCATTTATTGTTGTTTTTTGCAGCCGCCACAGCATTTCTACGTAAATTAATTTGATAAAATTGAGTAGAAAATTGCATCGGCAATTTGCTTAAATCAACATTTTCGTTGGGCAAATTATTAATGTCGTTATTAATTTGACGGTCGATGTAGAGCGAATCTTGCGCTAAAATATTTGATGTAAATGCAATGGCAAAAAATAGAAACAAAACCTGTTTTGTTATTTTCATAAAATAATTTTACACTCGAAAAATAACAAAGTTTTAGTTTTCGCTGTTAGATTTTTCTTTCTTGTTTTGAAATGATGAATTGCTAAAAAAAACTCCGTCAAAGAAAATTGACGGAGTTTTAAAATTATGCTTCACTCAAAAATGGATATTTATAATCCATTGGTGGGTCGAAAGTTTCTTTGATGGTTCGTGCACTTACCCAACGATACAAATTTAAAATCGAACCTGCTTTATCGTTTGTGCCTGATTTTCTGCCGCCGCCAAATGGTTGCTGACCAACAACTGCGCCTGTTGGTTTATCATTGATGTAAAAATTACCAGCACTGTGGCGAAGCTTACGCAAAGCCAGTTCTACGGCATTTCTATCTTGTGCAATGATTGCACCTGTTAAGGCATAAGGCGAAGTTTCATCCAAAGTTTTCATCGCTTTTTCAAATTCATTTTCAGGATAAACATACACAGTTAATACTGGTCCGAAAATTTCTTCACACATCGAAACGTAGGCTGCATCAGTGGTTTGAATTACCGTTGGTTCAATAAAATAACCTTTTGATTTATCGTAATTGCCACCCACAATAATTTTTGCTTTGTCTGATTTTTTTGCTGCATCAATATATTTCGCAATATTATCGAATGATTTTTCATCAATCACAGCATTGATAAAATTGCTAAAATCTTCCGTTGTTCCCATTTTGAAAGATTGAATTTGCGATGTTAATTTTCTCAAAATTTCATCTGCTAAATTAGATGGAATATAAGCTCTACTTGCCGCCGAACATTTTTGCCCTTGATATTCAAATGCGCCACGAGCAAGGGTTGTAGCCGCAGCATCTGCATTGGCAGAAGAGTGAATCATCACAAAATCTTTACCGCCAGTTTCGCCAACAATTCGAGGATAAGATTTATAAATTTCAATGTTGTTAGCAATCGTTTTCCACATGTGATTAAATGTGCCAGTTGAGCCTGTGAAGTGAATACCAGCCAACATCGGATGATTTAAACAAACATCACCAACTGTTGCACCATCTACAAAAATCAAATTGATAACACCATCGGGCAAACCAGCTTCTTTCAATATTTTCATCATCACATTGGCTGAATAAATTTGTGTGTTAGCACATTTCCAAACTACTGTGTTGCCCAACATAGCTGCACTGGTGGGTAAATTGCCACCAATTGCTGTAAAATTAAATGGCGTAACTGCTAAAATAAAACCTTCCAAAGCTCTGTACTCAACTCTGTTCCACATGCCTGCACCGCTCAAGGGTTGCTGGTTATACATTTCATACATAAACTGCACATTGAAACGCAAGAAATCAATCAACTCACATGCACTATCAATTTCGGCTTGAAAGCAATTTTTGCTTTGTCCAAGCATAGTTGCAGCGTTCATTTCATAGCGATATTTATTCGCCAACAAATCAGCAGCTTTCAAAAAAATCGCTGCACGATTTTCTAACGAAATATTTTCCCAATTTTCTTTTGCTGCCAAAGCTGCTTCTACTGCTGCTTTTGCATGACTTGCATCACCC
Source organism: uncultured bacterium (assembly GCA_903857255.1). GTDB lineage: Bacteria > Bacteroidota > Bacteroidia > Chitinophagales > CAIODY01 > CAIODY01. The sequence goes on along the minus strand of CAIODY010000082.1, from coordinate 3,210 downwards.
TTGTGATAATAACCCAAAGTATGAGCTATTTCATGTGGCGGATGAATTGGTTTTTTATTATTGGTTCGGATTTCTTTACCACCGATATACATCGGAATATCTACTTCATTTGCTTTTGCCGCTTTCAGTGCAGCTTTCAAGGCAATTTTTTCTGGTGAATTGGGTGCATAACCTTTTACAGGTTCGTTTATAACAGGTTGAATTTTTGATAACATTTTATAAAAAATTTTGAGGCGCAAAGGTAGGGAAAAAGGAGTTAATAATAATTTATCGAACAATCAAAAATAATTACACCACCACCGCTCCTTCTTCTTCTTTTAATCGCATAATTTTGTCAAAAACATCAAACACCCCATTGCTGCAAATATTGATGAATAAAGGGTTTGAAGAGGTGATGATTGGAAAAACAGAAGATTTGTTGTTCATGCAAACAAATCAAAATCGTCTTATCCCTTTTACATTGATGTAAGAAAAAATATCAGCAGAAGATTTTGTCCAAAAACTATCATATGAGTCAATGAACTTTGTGGTGATAGTTAAATTATCAACAACTGTATTTCCATAAACATCAACTACCGAAAATCCGATAGCATCAAAACCATTAATAGATTTTGTAAAACCAATTTTTGGTTTAAGTTCAACATAATTAATAGTTGACAATTCTATTTTTTTTGATAGTCCGTTTAATTCAACTACAATCGCATCCTTTAACAAATGTATTTTACCAAGTTCCTTATATTTGAAAACTATTTTTTTATAAACCCAAGAACCCAAAATAAAAGTACTGACTAGTAGACAAATACAAACTCCGAATATTAAATTAACAAACTTATTTTCAAATATCAAAAAGGAAACTATCATTATTATAATAGAATGAAGATATAGCATAATGCCGACCAGGTTATTTACCAATTGCGAATACTTTGGTTGAATAATTAAAACAGTAAAAGAGTTACTTGAATTTATGTTTTCCATTTTCAAATTTTCTCATCTTCAAATTTGCATTTACACCACTACCGCACCTTCTTCTTCTTTCAATCGCATAATTTGGTCTAAAGCATCTGGCACTACATCGCTGCAAATAGTGATAAATGCTCCTTTTGGCGCATTTTTAATCACGAAGTCAATAGATTCTTTTTCTTGTTTGAAAACGGTAACTTTTTTATTCGCATCCACAGATTTTATTCCTTTCAAAATCAAATCAATAATTTCCTGTTCGCTTTTTCCTCTCAAATTTCTGTCTTGTCGAATCACTATTTCATCAAAAATTTCGGCTGCTGCTGCACCCAATGAAATCGTGTCTTCATCACGTCTGTCGCCCACTCCGGCAATTACACCAATGCGTTTGGTAGCTTCCACTTGCTTCACAAATTTTCCAATCGCCATTATGCCATGTGTGTTGTGCGCATAATCAACCATCACAGTAAAGTTTTTAAAGTGGAACATATTCATGCGTCCGGGTGTCTGCGCAGCCGATGGCACAAAGGTTTCCAGCGCTTGCTTCACATCTTCAATTTTGAAATTTCGAATGTGCGATGCCAACACAACAGGCAAAACATTGGCAATATTAAATTCGGCTTTGCCACCAAAAGTGATAGGAAAATTTGCAGCTCTGTCAATTCTGATTTTCCAAGTTCCTTTCATAATGGTGATGTAGCCATTTTCATAAACCGCCGCCAAACCACCAGCCTTACAGTGTTCTTTGATTCTTGGATTATTTTCATCCAACGAAAACAAAGCCACTTTGCAATCCAAACCTTCTTTCATTTTATAAACCAAATCATCATCGGCATTTAAAATGGCGTAGCCAGTTGGCAACACACTTTCGGGTGTAACTGCTTTCACACGAGCTAATTGTTCCAAGGTATCAATGCCTTGTAACCCAAGGTGGTCGGCGGCTACATTGGTTACGATGGCAATATCACAATTATGAAAACCTAATCCTGCACGTAAAATTCCACCACGAGCACATTCCAAAACTGCAAAATCAACAGTAGGGTCTTTCAAGATAAATTCAGCACTCACAGGTCCTGTGCAATCGCCTTTCATCATCAATTGATTTTGGATGTAAACGCCGTCGGTAGTTGTGTAGCCTACCTTGTAGCCCATTTGCTTTGCAATGTGTGCCATCATTCTGGTGGTTGTAGTTTTACCATTTGTACCACTAATTGCAATGATTGGAATTCGAGCAGAACTTCCCGGAGGATACAACATATCAATCACAGGCTCTGCAACATTTCGTGGCAAACCTTCGGTAGGTTCTAAGTGCATTCTGAAGCCTGGTGCAGCATTCACTTCTAAAATCGCTCCACCATTTTCGCTCAATGGCTCACTTAAATTTTCAGCCATAATATCAATGCCGCAAATATCCAAACCGATAATTCGTGCAATTCTTTCACACATGAAAATGTTGGAAGGATGCACCAAATCGGTTACATCAGTGGCTGTGCCGCCTGTTGAAATATTCGCAGTTGGCTTCAACCAAAGCTCTTCGCCTTTTGATAAAACACTTTCCAACGTTAAATTTTTATCTGCTAAAATTTTTTCGGTGAAGGAATCAACTTTGATAGAAGTCAAAACTTTTTCATGACCAAAACCTCTTCGTGGGTCTTCATTCACTTTATCAATCAATTGTTGAATAGTAGATTTACCATCGCCCAACACTGCTGCTGGCGTACGTTTGGCGGCGCAAATAAATTTGTAGTTAATCACTAAAATTCTATGGTCGAAGCCTGTGATAAATTTTTCTACAATAATTTTTCGAGAATATTTTTTTGCAGCTTCAAATGCAACAACAGCTTCATCCCAATTTTTGATGTCGGTTGTTGCACCTTTTCCATGATTGCCATCAATCGGTTTTGTAACAATTGGATAGCCAATTTTTTTGATTGCCAATTCTAAATCTTCATGGTCAACACATATCAAACCCTTTGGCACAGGGATTTCGGCGGCACTCAAAATATTTTTTGTATCTTCTTTATCGCAAGCAATTTCAACTGCAATGGATGAAGTGGTAGAAGCAATTGTTGCCTGAATTCTTTTTTGATTTACACCATAACCCAATTGCACTAACGAACTTTTATTCAAGCGGATGTAAGGAATTTTTCTTTTGATAGCTTCCTCAACAATAGAACCAGTCGAAGGTCCAAGGCGTTCGTCTTCCCGAAGCTCTTTCATTTTTTGAATGTCATCCGTTAAATCATAAGGCAC
>CAIODY010000081.1 GCA_903857255.1 uncultured bacterium | reverse complement strand
ATGCATCAATGCCACTATCTTTTCCGATTCGGGTTCAGTTTGTAAAAGCATTTCATAATCTTTTACCAATTGCAACAATGGATTGGGATGAGCAAAAATATTTTCTACTACCGATTTTTGTTCATCAAATTTTGGGTCTTGTTCCAGCTCGGCAATCTGCACATCTTTATGCACCCACACTTTGCCACTATCGGCATGCTCTTTACCGCATAATATTTTTAGCAAAGTGCTTTTGCCTGTTCCATTTCGAGCCACCAGAGCCATTTTATCGCCTTCATTAATATGCAAAGTGATATTTTTAAACAATGGCTGAATCCCATAACTCTTACTTACATTTTCAAAACTTGCGTAGTGCATTTTGTTGTTTAATTTATTTGCAGAAAACAAAAGGCTTGCCTTTTGAGCAAGCCCTTGGTTTGTTTTTATTTACTTGAAATATTAGTTTGTTGCTGAAGCCGAACGCATTTTATCTAATGCACCCATCACCTCACGAACAGCCACGGCTGAATCTTCTAACAATTTCTTTTCGTCAGCATTCAATTGCAATTCGATAATTTGTTCGATACCATTTTTACCCAATTTTACTGGCACTCCTAAATAAATTCCATTCATGCCATATTCACCATTTAATAATGCACAGCATGGGAAAATTCTGTTTTCGTTTTTGCAGATAGCTTCTACCATTTGAGCAGCAGCAGCACCTGGTGCATACCAAGCCGATGTGCCTAACAAATTTACGATTTCACCACCGCCCACTTTTGTACGTTGGATGATAGCATCTAATTTATCTTTTGCAATCATTTCACTAACAGGAATACCCCCAACAGTTGTATAACGTGGCAATGGAACCATTGTATCGCCATGACCGCCCATTAACACGGCTTGAATATCTTTTGGAGAAACTTTTAATTCGGATGCCAAGAATGCTTTGTAACGAGCTGTATCTAAAATACCAGCCATTCCGAAAACTTTTTTACTATCCACTTTTGCAGTAAGATAAGCGCAATAAGTCATTACATCCAATGGGTTTGAAACAATGATGATAACTGCATTTGGAGAATACTTCACCACATTTTCAGTTACGCTACTCACAATAGCTGCATTGGTTGAAATCAAATCATCGCGGCTCATACCTGGTTTACGTGGCAAGCCCGATGTAATGACTACAACATCCGAATTTGCTGATGCAGCATAATCATTCGTAACGCCTTTGCTGAATGAAGAATAATTTTCAATAGCAGCACTTTGCCAAATATCTAAGGCTTTGCCTTCGGCTGTTCCTTCTTTAATATCTAAAAGAACAACTTCTTCTAAAAAATCTTTGTGAACCAATACGTTTGCACAAGTGGCACCAACGTTTCCGGCACCGATAACAGTAACTTTCATGTTGTAAAAAATATTTTTTGTGATAAAATTAGTTAAAATGAGCGGCGCAAAAGTAAGCCGACAATTGCAGATTATCAAAAGAAGTTGGAGAGGAAAATAAATATTCTTAACGAACTCTTTTTTGCAAGAATGGCAATTTATAATGCAAGCCTAATTCTAATCCTAAATTTAGATTTCTACTTTTGGTAGCAGCTAAATCAGTGGATGAATATTTCTGCATATTGCCGCCAAATGTAGCTCTGCCGCCAAAAGACAAGAAGAAAAATGAATTGAAATAAACATCATAACTAATAGCTGCCACAGCATTTAATTCATTTAAATGCACTGGCTTATTGATTGCATTATCATTTGGAATCAATGTGTAATCAATGTTTGGAGCTGAGTTGCTATTTAACCAACCATATTGAATGCCGAACACATAATTCATCACCACTGGTTTTGATTCAATGCCTCGGAGTGGATGCCATTTGATTTTGAACAACAACGGAATGTGATGGTAATTTAATTTTAGCGTACTGTTTTGCAAAGATGAATTACCCAAAACCTCTGACAGTTGTGCATTTTGAGTCAATGTATGATACTCAATTTGCACACCATATTTGTTGTTGAAATCATAACCAGCAGTAAATCCATAAGCCAAAGCAGCATTGATAACATAACGCATAGTGATATTCAAATTGCTCGAAGCTGGCACTGATGCGCTAATCCAAGAGTTGCCAAATTCTGTTTTTACGCCTACATGAAATCCTTTTACAAAATATAATTGGCGGCGCAATAATTCATCTATAAAAACATCGTTGCTCACTCGGCGATGAATGGAACGATTAAATTCAACTTCATCCGAACCAACAAATGGCGATTTGAATTTTGAAATAATTGCCAACGCTAAATTTTGATTAGTCGCCATGAATTGTGACGAATTGTTTTTCGTTTTCAAATCTTCGTGGCTTTGATTGAAAGCTGCGCTGGAATTGTTGGCAGAGTTCAAAGCCTCCTTATTTTTTACCAAATTATTAGTTGCAACATTGCTAATAATGGCTGCGGTTTTATTGTCAGTTTGTTTGTTTTTAATAAATGGAATTTCATTTTTCACCGCATCATTTTCGGTTGCAGTTTCATTTTCTTTTACAGCAATTGTTGGTTGAATTTCATTGTTTTTTACAGCTACTTGTTTGCTGCTTTTCTGTACATAAAAAATAATTGTTGCAGTAACTAATGCACCCATCAACGCAGCAGCTAAGCCTACTTTGAGCCAAGGTAAAAAAACGATTTTGTTTTTTGTTGGCAATTGATTTTCGATTTTCGTCCACATTTTTTCTTGCGGAAGAAATTCATGTGCTGCCAAAGCATCTTTAAATAGTTTATCTAATTCATTATTTTCCATAACCTGCCACTTGTTCGTTACTTAATTTTTTTTTTGATTGGTCTTCTATCATTTTTTGCAACAACATTCTTGCTCTTGCTACTTGCGATTTTGATGTGCCTTCTGAAATACCTAATTGTTCACCAATTTCTTTGTGCGTAAATCCTTCAATAGCATACAAATTGAAAGCCATTCGATAACCTGGTGAAAGTTTTTGCACCATTCGCATCATATCATTGGCGTTGATATCGCCTAAAATATTATTGCCAATAATTTGATTGGGTGTGAAAACTGTCAACTCGGTCAGCGGATACATTTTTGAATTTTTCCGAAACATTTCGATAGAAGTATTTACAAAAATCCTACGCATCCATCCTTCAAAAGGTCCTTCACCACGATACTTGTCAATATGATTGAAAGCCTTGATGAATCCCTCTTGCAGCATATCTTCTGCCTCTTCTTTGCTGTAAGAATAACGCATGCAAATAGCGAACATTTTACCAGCAAAATAGCGGTAAAGTTGTTCTTGAAATTTGCGTTGACCTTTTTTACAGCCTTCAACAATTTCCAATAATTCTGGCAATATTTGATGTGAAGTATCCAAGTTTAGGTTTTATAAAGTTACATCAATTCACCGATTCAAATACATAGTCGAAAAAAACAGCAAAATGGTTGCAAGCCAACTGAAAAATATTTTTAAATGCAATTCAGAAAAAGGAGGGTGAATTGCATTTCCCCTTTCAACGAGATGTGAAGCGTTTTTCAGCCTCACATCTCAAGGGGTTTCTATCATTTTATTACTAAAACATGGCGAAGATAAATTAGAGCATTCAATCTTTGTACTTGACTAACTACAAATAGGGGTGTGTTCTTGTTTTTGAATGGAATCAGTTGCCTTGTAGCAAATATTGGTGATGCAATTAGTTGAATCATGATTTCTCAATTCGCTCAACATTCTGAATGCCTGGCAATTCCAATAATTTACGTGTAACCTCTTCTAATTGTGAAGTATCGTTGATGTAAATCATAAATTCACCTTCAAAAATTCCATCCATGGTATCAATTGAAATGGAGCGAATATTCAATTTCATTTGCCCTGAAATTACTTCGGTTATTTTGCTCATTACACCTACTTCATCAATGCCTACAATTTTTATTTTTGTTAAAAATGCTACTTCATGATTTTTGCTCCACTTGGTTGCAATCACCCTGTGAGCTTGATTTCCAAGTAATCGAATAGCATTAGGGCATTTAGTAGTATGAATTTTTAAACCTTCAGTGGCTGTTACATAGCCAAACACATCATCGCCTGGAATTGGATTACAACATTTTGCCAAGGTGTATTCTACTTTTGCTGAATTATCCGAATCAAAAATGGTTACCTCTGCATTTTTTGAAAGTATTTGTTTTACTTCTTTTTCAAAATCAACAAACTGTTGTTGCGATTGTGTTTCTCTTGCAAAAACAAATTTACCTGCAACAACTTTCGCTTTATCTAATTCAGCTAAATCAACATTTTTCAAACCAATATGATAACACAAGTCAGTGAGGTTTGAAATCTTGAATTGCTTTAGCAAAACATTGGTGTTTTCGTTGGTGAGTGAAGTGTTTAATTGTTTCAATTTTTTCTCTAACAATTGCTTTCCTTCTTCTGCAATTTTTCGTTTTTCTTCTTTAAAAGCATCTTTTATTTTTGCTCGGGCTTTTGCCGTTACTACAAAATTTAACCAGTCTTCATGTGGCTTTTGCTTGCCGCTGGTAATGATTTCAACTTGGTCGCCATTTTTTAATGGATGACTAAGTGGCACTAATTTATGATTCACTTTTGCACCAATACAACGCAATCCTAAAGCCGTATGAATTTCAAAAGCAAAATCTAAAGCGGTTGATTTTAAGGGCATCAATCGCGATTCGCCTTTGGGTGTAAATACATAAATTTCATCAGCAAACAAGTTTAGTTTAAAATCACTTACCAGCTCTAAAGCATTGCTCGATGGGCTGTTGAGCATATCTCTCACTTTGTTTAGCCATTCATCAATGTGCGATGATTCTTGATGCACATCTTCTTTGTATTTCCAATGTGCTGCAAAGCCTTTTTCGGCTATTTCATCCATGCGCTTGCTGCGGATTTGCACTTCTACCCATTTGCCTTCGGGTCCCATCACGGTGATATGCAACGCTTCATAGCCTGTGCTTTTGGGTGTTGAAATCCAATCGCGAAGCCTATCTGGATTGGGTTTGTAAAAATCAGTGATGAAGGAATAAATTTTCCAACACTCTTGTTTTTCAATTTCGGGCGGTGCATCCACAATTAATCTGATGGCAAACAAATCGTACACTTCTTCAAACCGAACGCCCTTTTTTACCATTTTATTATAAATGGAAGAAATTGATTTTGGTCTGCCATATGCCTCTACACTCATGCCGCTTTCATTCAATACTTCCTTAATTGGCTTTACAAATTCATTGATGTATTTTGTTCGCTTCGATTTTGATTCGGCTAATTTTTTAGCAATGTCTCTATAAATATCGGGCTGCATAAATTTCAAACTCAAATCTTCCAATTCGCCTTTGATGTTATAAAGCCCCAAACGATGCGCCAGCGGTGCATACAGGTAAGTGGTTTCGCTGGAAATTTTCATTTGCTTGGGTCGAGCCATACTATCAAGCGTACGCATATTGTGTAAGCGGTCGGCAATTTTTATTAAAATCACTCTCACATCTTCCGCCATTGCTACCAACACTTTTCTGAAATTTTCAGCTTGTGCGCCACTGCTTACATCAAACACCCCTTTTATTTTTGTAAGCCCATCAACAATTTGAGCGATTGGTTTTCCAAACTCACGTTGAATATCATCGAGTGTAGTTTCGGTATCTTCCACCACATCGTGCAATAAGGCTGCAATCACCGCTGTTGGACCTAAACCAATTTCACCAGCAACAATTTGAGCCACCGCCAAAGGGTGCATGATATATGGCTCACCGCTTTTTCTTCGCATGCCTTGATGCGCTTCGGCAGCCATATCAAATGCTAAGCGAATTAATTTCTTGTCACCTTTATTCAAATTGCCTTTCAACGATTTTAATAAATTGCGATATTCTTTTACAATCTGTTTTTTTTCGTAAGCCTCTGCCTGTAACTGTGTTTCGGTCATCATGCTAAAATTATTTACTTATCAAAATTAGAATCTTTCATGCACATAATTATTGCTTGTAGCGTTTTAAATGTCTTCACCGCATTGTGAAAAGATGTTTTGGTTAAACAATTTGATGCAACCAATGTTTGCATGAATTACTTTTGCAACGCTATGAAAATTGATGAACAAAAATTTTCCCGACAAATAATTTTACCCGAATTTGGATTAGCTGCACAACAAAAATTAGCTGATGCCAAAGTGCTGATTGTTGGTGCAGGTGGCTTAGGCTGCCCTGTTATTCAATACTTGGTGGCGGTGGGCATTGGTAAAATGGGTATTGCTGAAAATGATTTGGTGAGCATTTCAAATTTGCCTCGGCAGATTTTATATGATGAATCGCAAGTAGAGATGGCGAAAGTTGAAGCCATCAAACAACGCTTTTCAATTCCTTCACTTTTCACTTTTCATGATGCTTTGAGCAAAGAAAATATTTTGGCGATTGTAAAAAACTATGAAATCATAGTTGATACCACTGATAATTTTGCCACCAGATATTTGGTGAATGATGCTTGTGTATTGCTCGATAAAATATTGGTAAGCGCTTCTATTCATCAATATCAAGGGCAGTTGGGCGTTTTTAATTTTCCAATCAATCATAAGGAACGAAGTGCCACTTATCGTTGCCTATTTCCTGAAGCACCAACAAATAGTTTGAATTGTGCTGAAGGTGGTGTATTGAGTACTGTAGCAGGTGTGATGGGTACTTTGCAAGCGCATGAAGTAGTAAAAGTGATTACAAATGTTGGCGAAATTTTGTACAACAAATTATTATTGTGGAATGGCAAAACCATGCAACAAAGCATTTTGACTATTGAAAGAAATCATGCCGAAGTGGAAAAACTAAAAGCAAATGGCTTAGCAGATGATTATTCAACTAACACTTTTTGCAGCGATGAAACAGGGATGGATATTAGTGTGCAGCAATTAAAAGAAAAGATAGAACGCAAGGAGAAATTTCAATTGATTGATGTAAGAGAAAAATTTGAACGTGATGAATTTAATATTGGTGGTGAATGGATACAGTTAAACGAATTACTAAAACATCCCGAAATAATTTCAACTTCAATGCCTGTGATTTTGTATTGCAAGAAAGGTGAACGCAGCAAAATTGCACAACAACGATTAACTGATAAATTTGGTTTCAATAACATCATCAATCTCAAAGGCGGAACAGATGCTTGGCGAAGCCTCAATTAAAAAATGAAAGAACTAAAACCCTTATTAAAATATTTCAACCGCTACAAATGGATGCTGCTGGCTGGTTTGTGCTGTGTTATTCTGCAACGAATATTAATGGTGTATCCTGCCAAATTTTTAAGAGAAACATTTAATGAAGTATCAGCAGTATTAAAAATTCACACTTTTTCGCAACACGAAACTTATTCTATTGTAGTTCCGAATTTGTTGAAATATTTAGCTTTTTATATCGCTGGTGCAATTTTTATGTTTTTAATGCGCCAAGCTATTATTGTTATTTCACGACGAATGGAATTTGACCAACGCAATGATATTTACAATCATTATCAATCGCTGGATACTAATTTTTACAAACGAAACAGAACAGGTGATTTAATGGCTCGATTGACCGAAGATGTAAGCCGAGTAAGGAATTTGACAGGTCCAGCACTGATGTATTCCACCAATTTACTCATCACATTTGTGTTTGTGATTTACATGATGTTTCATGTGAGTGCCGAATTAGCCATTTTCACTTTATTGCCATTGCCAGTGCTATCGTTATCGGTTTATTTTGTGAATCAAATCATCAACAGGCGCAGCACAAAAATTCAATCGCAACTGTCGGCATTAACCACCGTAAGCCAGGAAACATTCAGTGGCATCAGGGTTATACAATCATTCGTACAAGAAAAATCAGTGCAACAACATTTTGAAAAGGAAGCTGGTGAATACAAAAATCTATCGCTTTCGTTAGCCAAAGTAGAAGCCATTTATTTTCCTTTCGTGGCTTTCTTAATTGGTTTAAGCACCATTATTGTCATTTGGAAAGGCGGTATATTAGTTGGCGAAGGAAAAATAAGTGTGGGTAATATTGCCGAGTTTGTATTGTACGTTACGATGCTTGTTTTCCCTGTAACATCGCTGGGTTGGGTGGCAAGCATTATCCAACGGGCAATTGTTTCGCAAAAACGTATCAATGAGTTTTTAAAAGAACAACCTGCTATTGCAAGCAACGCCAATGCTTATCAAGCCAATATGAAAGGCGAAATTGAATTTAAGAATGTTTCTCTTGTTTATGAAAATACAGGCTTGCAGGCTTTGAAAAATTTAAGTTTTAAAATAAATGCTGGCGAACGAATTGCCATTGTTGGAAAAAATGGCATTGGCAAAACTTCTATTGCACAATTAATCACCCGAATGTTAGATGCTACCGAAGGTGAAATTTTAATTGATGGCATCAACCTAAAAAATTGGAATTTGAAATCATTACGAAATCAAATTGGTTATGTGCCACAAGATGTTTTTTTGTTTAGCGATTCGGTAAAAGCCAATATTTTATTTGGCACTGATGAAAAAAAATCAGATGAGGCAATTAGCCGATTTGCAAAAGCTGCGGTGATTGATAGCGAAATCAATCGCTTAGAAAATGGTTATGAAACGGTGATTGGCGAACGTGGTGTAACTTTAAGCGGCGGACAAAAACAACGCATATCCATTGCTCGTGCCTTAATAAAACAACCCAAAATTTTGTTGCTCGATGATTGCCTGTCAGCCGTTGATAATAATACCGAAGCGGCTTTGATGAATAATTTTCAGGAATTATTTAAAGATAAAACTGTCATCAACATCACTCACCGCTTGGCGCATTTAAGCATGTATGATAAAGTATTTGAACTGACTGATAATGGATTGATAGTGAAATGAGCCGATATAATTATAAACGAAGCAATAAATTTCCCCTTATTGTTTTGCTGTTTAGATATATTATAGTACCTTCGCCGTCCAAATTTTAAAAACAAAAATTCATAAACCATGCTCAAACAGTACGAAACAGTCGTAATTTTTTCCCCGCTTCTTAGTGAAGATGAGCTTAAAACAGCTATCACAGGCTACACCAAATGGTTGAAGAAAAACAAAGCCGAATTGGTGCATCAAGAGAATTGGGGACTTAAACAGTTAGCTTATCCGATAGCTAACAAACATTCAGGTTATTATTTCGTGATGGAATACAAAGCCACCAACGAATTAGTAGGAACATTAGAAGTAGAATTAGTTCGTGATAACGAAAAAGTTCTACGCTTTTTAACCGTTTTATTAGACAAATATGCATTGAAGTACAATGATGACAAACGTGCAGGATTAGTTGGTAAATCGAAAAAAGTATCATCTACTAAAAAAGTAGAAGCTGCTTCTGAAACAGTTGCCCCTAACGAAACCAATTCTTAATTTTAAAATTCTTAACAACATGGCAATCGACAAAAAGAAAGATATTAAATTCTTATCGAACCCCAATTTGGGCAGAAACCGCAAAAAATATTGTCGTTTCAAAAAAACAGGCATTCGCTACATTGATTATAAAGACCCTGCGTTTTTATTGAAATTTGTAAACGAACAAGGCAAAATTTTACCTCGTCGTTTGACTGGTAATTCATTAAAGTTTCAACGCAAAGTATCACAGGCAATTAAACGTGCCCGTCATATTGCCTTGTTGCCTTACTTAGCTGATGGTTTGAAATAATTTATTAATCGAAAAACGAAATTTATCATGGAAATAATCTTAACACAAGATGTAGATAAAGTAGGCGCATACAACGAAGTTGTAAAAGTTCGCCCTGGCTTTGCTCGTAACTTTTTAATACCAAAAGGTTTGGCATTAGTGGCAAATGATACGAACAAAAAAATCATTGCTGATAAAGTAAAACAACACCAAGCTAAAGTAGCTAAAGTGATGGCTGAATTGAATGCAATTGCTGAACAATTGAACAATGCAGTGATTACAGTAGGTGCAAAAACTGGAACAAGCGGCAAAATATTTGGTGCTGTAACAGCTTTGCAGGTAGCTGATGCGATTAAAAAACAAAAAGGAATTGAAGTTGACCGTAAGAAAATTACGTTTGGCGAAGAAATTAAAAACTTGGGCACTTATGCTGCAACCATACAATTACACAAAGAAATTTCTGTAGCTGTAAATGTTGAAGTGGTGGGCGAATAAGTTTTAAGCCGAATGATGTGAAAAGCCAATCTTTCTGAATGGAAAGGTTGGCTTTTTTTATTGAGTGGATTAAACAAAGCTATACAATTAAATTTTGCCTGTGCAGATTTTTGAGTGTACGAAAAAATCAAATAATCGTTTCCCTATTACTTTTGAAAAAAAGAAAAAACAAAAAGAAAATGAGGAAGAAATATTTTTTGATTGCAATAGTAATTGCAGGATTATTTGCCAGTTGTGTTACACAGAAAAAATTCAATGACGAGGCTGATGCACATCAACGATGCTCAACAAAATTAGATTCATTGAAAATGAAATTGAGAAGCCTGAAAGAAGAAAAAAATAAGCTGCAGGATTTCTTAGATGCCCGAAATGCTGATGTAGAAAGGCTTGCTGTAGATTCAGCTCAAACACATACAGTATTGAACAAAGAGCAAAAACTAAATGCTGAATTGCAAGCATCGAATGATTCATTGATAAAACAAAAGAAATTGTTGTTAGAAAATTCAAGTTCACGAAATCAACAATTGAATGAAGAACTGCAGAAAAAACAACAAGAATTAGAAGCCAAAGAAACTGAACTACGAAACAAAGAATTGAGCATGGAGGGCTTAACCAATGAGTTGAAATTAAGAATGCTAAAAGTGAAAGAGTTGGAAAACATTTTAAACAGCAAAGATTCAGCTACCAACAATTTGAAGAGAAAAATTGCTGCCGCTTTAGAAGGTTATGATGAAAGCGAATTGAAAGTGGAACGAAAAAACGGAAAAGTGTATGTGAGTATGGCTGAAAAATTATTATTCAAATCGGGCAGTGCCGAAGTGGAAGTAAAAGGAAAAGGTGCGTTGAAAAAATTAGCCGAAGTGCTGAATAAAAATACCGATATTAATATCACCGTAGAAGGACACACTGATAATGCTCAATTCAAACACGATGAATATCCTCGTGATAACTGGGATTTGAGTGTGTTAAGAGCAACAACTATCACTAAAATTCTTACTGATAATAAAGTAGAACCTAAGCGCATCACAGCTTCGGGGCATGCTGAATATTTTCCAGTAGCTACCAATCAAACCAAAGAAGGCAAAAGCTTGAACCGAAGAACCGAAATAATTCTTACTCCCAAACTGGATGAATTATTGAAGGTGTTGGGAAATTAAAATCTTCATTTAGTTAATTATTTGTGGATAATTGCAAAGTAGCTGTTTATCGTGTGTTTAATTCCTTTATCTTTATCGAAATTTTTTGAAACAGAACAATATGGGAAAAGTTATTACTATTGCTAATCAAAAGGGCGGAGTAGGTAAAACAACTACTGCTATTAATTTGGCAGCAAGTTTTGCAGTGTTGGAGCATCCAACTTTGTTGATTGATGCCGACCCTCAAGCGAATGCTACATCAGGTATTGGTATTGACCCCAAAGCAGTGAAACAAGGCATTTATGAATGTATGATTGGAGAAGCAAAAGTGAAAAAATCAATCATCGAAACTTCGACACCTAATTTAGATTTATTGCCAGCCAGTATGGATTTGGTTGGTGCAGAAATTGAATTAATCAATCATCCAAATCGTGAAAAAATATTAAAAAAACTGATTGATGAAATTCGTGGCGATTATGATTATATCATTATTGATTGCTCTCCATCATTAGGTTTAATTACTGTGAATGCCTTATCAGCAGCCGATTCGGTGATTGTGCCTGTGCAATGCGAATATTTTGCATTAGAAGGATTGGGCAAATTATTAAACACTATTAAGATTGTAAGAACTCGATTAAATCCTGAATTAGAAATTGAAGGAATTTTACTCACCATGTACGATAGCCGATTGCGATTGAGCAATCAAGTAGTGAATGAAATCAAACCTCATTTTGAAGATATGGTTTTCAATACCATTATCCATCGCAATACAAAATTGGGCGAAGCGCCTACCATTGGCAAATCAGTTATCACCTACGATGCAGATAGCACTGGCGCAATAAATTACCTCAATCTTGCCCGTGAAATTTTACAAAATAATAGTGGCACAAAAATCAAATCAGAAGACAAGATTATTGACGTTGAAGGCGAATAATTTATTTTAAGAACAGCACAAATTTTTATAGAAATGGCAAAACAAAAAGTGGAGTTGGGCAAAGGCATCAGAGCTTTGTTGCAAACAATTGATGACGATTCGCAAGAATTGATGGCACCTATTGCGGGCGCAAAGGTGAATAGTATTTCGATGGTTGATTTGAATCAAATTGAAGTAAATCCGTTTCAGCCTCGTGTTGATTTTGATGAAGACCGATTGGGCGATTTAGCACAATCTATTGCGGTGCATGGATTAATTCAACCTATAACAGTTCGTAGATTAGAGAACAATAAATATCAGTTAATCAGCGGCGAACGTAGGCTAAGAGCCAGTAAAATGGCTGGTTTGACTGAAGTGCCTGCTTATATCAGAACTGCCAACGACCAAGAAATGATTGAAATGGCGTTGATTGAAAATATTCAACGCGAAGATTTAAACCCCATTGAAATATCTATCAATTATCAACGATTGATGAAAGAATGTAGCTTGAATCAGGAACAATTAGCTGAACGTGTTGGGAAAGATAGAAGCACTGTGGCTAATTTTTTACGTTTATTAAAATTGCCAGAAATTGTGCAATTGGCATTGAAAGCTAAATCGGTGAGCATGGGGCATGCAAGGGCTTTGCTGGGTTTAGAAAATGTGGATGAACAATTATTTGCGTTTAAAGAAATTGAAAAGAAAAATTTATCAGTAAGGCAAATAGAGCAATTGGTTTCGCAATTAAAACGCAAAACACAATTGACCAAAAAAGAAAAACCATCTACATCGTATGTGGCTTATGAATATCAAAAAGTGCAAGACAAACTCACTTCGCATTTTTCAACAAGAGTGAAATTGAACCGCAATGCAAGCGGCAAAGGCGATATCAGCATTCCGTTTTTTTCGGATGATGATTTGGACAGAATTATGAACTTGCTAAAACTTTAATTCGCTTAAAAAAAACTATTAACAAAAAATTTCAAACACACGATTCATCAATATTTATTTTTGACAAAAAAATCACTAAAATCTATTTTATAAAATAATGAAACAAATTTTATCCATTGCACTTTTATCCATCTCAAGTTTTGTAGTAGCGCAAAATAAACCAACCGTTGCAGCAAAACAATCATTACCGAAAGCACCAGTAAAATCAGTAGTTGCAGCAACAAAAACATCTGTAACCGATGCACACAAACATACAAGAGCGGTGAATGTAGAAATGATAAAAACAGGTTTGCAAGTTTATATTTGGCATTGGGATGATAATCAATTATCAAAAGCAAAAGAAGGCGACCAAGTTGCTTTGCATGCTCGTTTGTTTGGTAATGATGGTAAAACAATGATTAATGATTTCGGCTTTTTAAATGGTGTGCCTGTGCAACGTCAGAATTTTGGATTTATGTATGAAGGCATTTTGAAAATGGCACCTGGCGATAGTGCAGTATTCAGCGTTTCAACCGATTCTATGTTTGGCAAACAAATGCCACCATTTGCAAAAACTGGCGAAAAAGTAAATTATTCATTTGTGATGTACACCAAAGAAGCAGCACAAAAAATGGTAGACGAAAAAAAGAAAATGCACGCCACTACTGATGAAAAAAAATTGAAAGAATATTTTGCAGCACACAATATTACACCAACAAAAACAGCCGAAGGCATGTATTATGTGATTACACAAAAAGGCAATGGCGAAATTCCGCAAACGGGCAATGAAGTGGTGGTAAATTATTCAGGCAAATTATTAGATGGTACTGCTTTCGATTCAAATGTTGATACGGCATTTCATCATGTGCAACCATTCAAATTCAAATTGAATACACATCAAGTAATTCAAGGTTGGGATATTGGATTTTCGCATTTAAGCAAAGGAACAAAAGCCACTTTGTATGTACCAAGTTGTTTGGCTTATTGCGACCAACCACAACCTGGTAGCAAAATAAAACCAAATGATATTTTGATTTTTGAAGTAGAATTGGTGGATATTAATGTGCCGCTTGACCCATCAAAACAATTTGATAAATACTTTGCCGAAAATCATATCAAAGCTGAAAAAACACCCGAAGGATTGTACTATGTGATCACCCAACAAGGCACTGGCGATAAACCAAAAGTTGGTCAATCAGTGGTTGCTAATTACACAGGAAAATTATTGGATGGCAAAAAATTTGACTCGAACATGGAAGAAGAATTTCATCATGTGCAACCATTCAGTTTTGCATTGGGTCAACACATGGTTATTTCGGGCTGGGATATAGGATTTGCATTATTAAATAAAGGCGCAAAAGCCACGTTGTATATTCCTTCAAATTTAGCTTATGGTGAAAACGGGCAAGGACCAATTCCTGCTAACGCACCATTAATTTTTGATGTAGAGTTAGTTGATATTAAATAGATTATTTTGAAGGATTCTTGTCAGTTGAATAAAATTTTCGTACTACTTTTTATTGGTTTGTTTTTTTTCGATTCTTCGTTTTCTTTTGCTCAAAAAGTAAAAAAAACTGAATCAGGATTACAATATTTTTTTTACAAAAAAAATAGAAGTAATAGGCGTACCATTAAAGGAGATATTGTTTTTTATCAATTAATTTTAAAGAACGCTGATGATTCAGTAGTGCTAAATACTCGAAAAGAATTTGGCGAACAACAAATCACAGCAAGTGCATCATCATTTAAAGGCGATTTAATGGAAGCCTTAACCATGCTGCATATTGGCGATAGTGCCGTGTTTTATATTCCTGTTGATTCGTTGTACAAAAACTCACTGCCCTATTTTGCAAAATCTAAAACATGCATGCGGTTTTATTTGGCAGTTAGCAACATTATGAATGAAAAAGAATTCAACGAAAACCAAATAAAGATGAAACAGCAAAGTTTAGATTATGATGATAGTGTATTGCATGTTTATTTAAACAAAATTTTTTGTGTGCCAGAAAAATTAGCCAGCGGCATTTATATTTATCAAGCGGACAAAGAACGTTGCAAAAACAATCGTGATATTAAATTGGGAGATACTATTAAAGTAAATTATACAGGTAGATTATTAAACGGCTATATTTTCGATTCCAACACTGAAAAAAGATTTAATCACGTTGAGCCTTTTAAATTTGTAGTAGGAAAAGGCGAAGTAATAAAAGGCTGGGATGAAAGTTTTATGCACTTAAAGTATGGTGCTAAAGCCATACTGTTTATCCCATCATCATTAGCTTACGGCAAAAAACAAGTAGGTACAATTCCATCCAATTCTATTTTAATTTTTGAAGTGGAAGTGATAAAATAAAAATTTGAATATCAAGTATGTTAGACGGTGAACAAAATAATTGTTGAAAAAAGAAGCAAATAATGTTTGCATGATTGGAAAAATAAAATATCTTTGCACTTAATTTTTTGAAAGAAATGAACGCAATAGTAAAAATTTCAGGACAACAGTTCGATGTTAAGTTAGGTCAGGAACTAAACGTATATCGTTTAGAAGGCAATGCAGGCGATAAAGTAGATTTTTCGGATGTAATGTTGATTGACAATAATGGTAAAGTAACTTTAGGTGCACCAACAGTAAAAAACGCAAAAGTAACTGCAACAATTTTATCTCATTTTCAAGGTGAGAAAGTTGCTGTGTTTAAAAAGAAGCGTAGAAAGGGGTACCAAAAATGGAACAACCATCGTCAGCAATATTCAAAAGTAAAAATTGAAGCAATTGCTTAAATATTAATTTTTTAAGAGTAAAAGTAAAATAAAATGGCACACAAGAAAGGGGAAGGAAGTTCGAAAAACGGTAGAGAATCGCATAGCAAAAGATTAGGCGTAAAAGTTTTCGGCGGTCAACAAGTTATTTCTGGAAATATTATTGTTCGTCAAAGAGGAACAGTTCATAACCCAGGAGAAAATGTAGGAATTGGCAAAGACCATACATTATTCGCTATGAGTAATGGTGTGGTAGAATTCAGACGTAAGAAGAACAACAAATCTTACGTGAGCGTAGTAGCTGCTCAAGCATAACCATAGGAATTACTTCTGTCCAGATGTGATATCAGGACGGGAATTCACATAACCAAATTTTTTAACCAAAAAATTAACCAAAGTCATGGCTACAAAAAAAGCTGCAAAAAAAGCTGCTCCTAAAAAAGCTGCTGCAAAAAAAGCTGCTCCTAAAAAAGCTGCTGCAAAAAAAGCTGCTCCTAAAAAAGCTGCTCCTAAAAAAGCTGCTCCTAAAAAAGCTGCTCCTAAAAAGAAGTAATTTTTTTTAGTGCAAACTTAAAAAGGCATGTTGTTTACAACATGCCTTTTTTTTAATAATTACTTCTTGATTTTATAGCATTTTGCTTCGCTTATTGATATAAGGCAACAACACTTGTTCAATCCCTTTATTTATATCAGCTTCAATTAAATCAATCTTATTTTGTCCACAGCGTAAATGTAATTCAGCTTTTAGTTTTTGCATTTGCTCCATGTAATGCAATTTGATTTGTTCTGGATGAAGGCGAATTTTTTCGCCTGTTTCTAAATCAGTAAATTCATACGGACGATTATCGAAATCGAAATTTAATTCTTTGCTTTTATCTGAAATATCAAACACAATAACTTCATGCTTGTTGTAACGCAAATGATTTAATGATTCTAACATTTCATTCATGCCGTTAGGGCTTATATTATCCATCATATCACTCAATACAATGACTAAACTTCGTTTGTGAATGTTTTCAGCAATTTGATGCAACGAGGCTGCCGTGGCTGATTTGACTAATATTTTTTCTTGCTGTAATAATTTTAATAATTGATTACCTATTAACTGATGATGTGTACCGCTGCTTTTTGCATCAATATGATAAAACACTTTTTCATTAAACAAACTTAACCCCACAGCATCGCGTTGCTTTTTTAATAAATACTGAAAGCAAGCTGCTGCCATCACTGCAAAGTGCATTTTACTTTTTGCATTGAAAGATGATTTTACTTCTGGGAAATACATGCTACTGCTACAATCAATTACTATCTGGCATCGCAGATTGGTTTCTTCTTCATAGCGTTTGGTAAACATTTTATCCGTTCTGCCAAATACTTTCCAATCCACATTTTTTATGGGTTCGCCTACATTGTATAAACGATGTTCGGCAAATTCAACACTAAAACCATGAAATGGGCTTTTGTGTAAACCAATAATAAAGCCTTCAACCACTTGCTTTGCAAGCAGTTCTAAATTATCTAACTGAAAAAAAGTATCGCCTAAAAGCATAAATAGAATTGCAGCACAAAGCTAATTGATATTTGCAACCTATTTTCTTTTTCTGAACGGTTGTAGAGGGACATGAACTTCAGTAGGCAGATGGAGAAAAATTTATTTCGATAATTTAGCTCTGATTTGCTTTCAATTTGCGTTCTTTGATAGGCTTGCCTTCGGATGCTTTCTCTCAAATCTATTAATGTAAATGGTAACATCAATAATGCTAAATTTGTGAAAGAATAAAACTTACGCCTTATCATGTCGCTTTTAATCAAAAATATTCATCAGCTTATTCAAGTAGCTAACAGTAACCAAGTGTTGAAAGGTGCAGCCATGCATACTTTGCCAATACTCGAAAATGCTTTTGTGTATTGCGAAAGCGGAATGATTAAATCATTTGGTCAAATGAATGAAGGTGATGAATCTGCCTATAATGCCGCCGAAACCATTGATGCTAAAGGTTGTGTGGTTGGTCCGGGTTGGATAGATAGTCATACACATTTAGTTTTTGCTGCTACTCGTGAAGCAGAATTTGTTGATAGAATCAATGGTTTAAGCTACGCCGAAATTGCTCAACGAGGTGGAGGCATTTTAAACTCTGCTAAAAAATTAAAAGCAGCCACAGAAGATGAATTATTTGCCAGCGCATGGCAACGATTGATGGAGGTGATTGCCTTGGGCACAGTTGCTATCGAGATAAAAAGTGGTTATGGTTTAAGTGTAGATAGCGAATTGAAAATACTTCGAGTAATTAAACGATTGAAAGAGAAATCGCCCATCCCAATCAAAGCTACTTTGCTGGCGGCACATGCTTATCCATTGGCATACCGAGAAAATCATCGGGGCTATTTAGACTTAATTAAAAATGAATTATTGCCCATAGTTGCTAAAGAAAAATTAGCTGATTATTTTGATGTGTTTTGCGAAGAAGGATTTTTTAGTGTAACTGAAACTGATGAACTGTTGCAGGCTGCAATGAAGTATAATTTGCCAGCAAAAATTCATGCCAATCAACTCAATCATTCGGGTGGGGTAGAAGTAGGTGTAAAAAACAAAGCCATTTCAGTTGACCATTTGGAATGTGTTGGCGATAAAGAAATTGAAGCGTTGAAAAACTCCGATACCTTGCCTGTGCTGCTTCCTGCGGCGGCTTTCTTTTTGCAATTGCCTTATCAGCCTGCAAAAAAAATAATAGCAGCAGGTTTGTCAGTGGTGTTAGCCAGCGATTATAATCCGGGCAGTTGTCCATCAGGCAATATGAATTTTGTGATGAGTTTGGCTTGTACACAAATGGGCATGTTGCCCGAAGAAGCTATCAATGCTTGCACTATCAATGCGGCGCACGCTTTGCAATTAGAAGAAAATTTGGGAACAATTGCAGTAGGGAAAATTGCAAATCTTTTCATTACACAACCCATCAGCAGTTATGCTGTGATTCCTTATTCCTTTAGTAAAAGTGTGATTGCTAAAATGGTGTTGAATGGAAAAGTTTGGAAGTGAAAAAAAAGATAGCTGTGTACATTCTCTAAAAATTAGCTTAAAAGATTAGCAGTGTTCAACACTGTGAAATCCTACAAAAAATATTACAAAAATCACATCGAAAGTTCTTCAAAAAACAAAATTCATTTTTACATTTAACCCGAAGTTTTTTGTAGTATTATTTTCAAATTTTAAAACCATCAATGAACAACCGCTATAGCGACCTCATTCACCAAACTTTCGACTTTCCTCAACAAGGATTTAAATTAAAAGACAACAAACTTTTTTTTAATGATATTGATTTATCGCACTTGATAAAAAAATATGGTACGCCATTAAAATTATCTTATTTACCCAAGATATCAGAGCAAATACAAGAAGCCAAACGCATGTTTGCAAAGGCTTTTAAACAACATGGTTACAAAGCTGATTACAATTATTGCTATTGCACCAAAAGCAGTCATTTTAGTTTTATTTTGGAAGAAGCCTTAAAAAATAATATCCATTTAGAAACATCATTTGCTACTGATATTGAAATTATTCAACGCCTCTACAAAAGAAAAAAAATTGATAAAACCACTAAAATCATTAGCAATGGTTTTAAAACAAAAACTTACACGAGAAAGCTGAGTACCTTGATTAATGAGGGTTTCAATGTAACACCTATTTTAGATAATAAAGATGAAATAAAAGATTATGAGAAATTGGTTAAAACCGAATCGTGCAATATCGGTATTAGAATAGCAGCCGAAGAGGAGCCGCAATTTCAATTTTACACCAGCCGCTTGGGCATCAGAAGTCGCGATATTCAGAGCTTTTATCGCGATAAAATTGCAGAGAATCCAAAGTTCAAATTGAAGATGTTGCATTTCTTTATCAATACAGGAATTAAAGATGATGCATATTATTGGAGCGAATTAAACAAAGCATTAAATGTGTATTGCGAATTGAAAAAAGAATGTGCTGATTTAGATTCTATCAATATTGGCGGCGGTTTCCCAATTCGTAATTCGCTTTCATTCAATTATGATTATGAATACATGATTAGCGAAATTGTGTTGCAAATAAAAAATGCTTGCAAAAAAGCTAAAGTGCCTGTACCCCATATCTATACCGAGTTTGGTAGTTATACAGTAGGTGAAAGTGGTGCAGCTATTTATAAAGTGCTTTCACAAAAATGGCAAAATGACCAAGAGTTATGGTACATGATTGATTCCTCATTCATCACTACATTACCTGATACTTGGGGCATTGGACAAAAATTTATCATGCTGCCCGTGAATGGTTGGGACCATGAATATCATCGCGTAAATTTAGGGGGATTAACTTGCGATAGTCATGATTATTATAATAGTGAAGTGCATGTTTCGCAAATTTATTTACCAAAAATTTACAACAAAGAACCCTTGTATATTGGCTTCTTTCATACAGGTGCTTATCAAGAATCATTAAGCGGATATGGCGGAATAAAACACTGCTTAGTGCCGGCTCCGAAGCATATTTTGATACAAATGGATGAAGATGGAAACATCACCGATAAATTATTTCGCCGTGAACAAACTGCTGAAAGCATGATGAAAATTTTAGGCTATTAATATTAAAAAAATGAGTGAAACGATAATTTTATCTGCCAGCGAAATCAAAAGCAAATTGAAACGAATTGCTATTGAAATTTTTGAAAATAATTTTCAAGAAAAAGAAATTGTATTGCTGGGAATTGTTGATAGGGGGTTGTTTATCGCCGAATTTTTAGCAGAAGAAATTCGGAAAGAAAATTCATTAAAAGTGCAAGTAGGTTCAATAAAAATTGATAAAGAAAATCAATTGAAAAAACCAATTGAATTAAACTGCGATGTTGATTTAGAAAATAAAGCAGTGATTGTTGTAGATGATGTAAGTAATTCGGGTAAAACTTTATTTTATGCCTTACAACCCTTAATGAACATCAATTTGAAAAAACTACAAGTGTCAGTTTTGGTAGAACGACAACACAAAAAATTTGCAATAACACCTGATTATATTGGCATTTCAGTTTCTACTACGTTGCAAGAAATGATTTATGTAAAAATCGGAATAGAAGTAAATGAGCCGATTGCTTTTTTAAGCTGAAAAGATAACTCACTTGTATCAAGTTATTTAAAGGGCTTGCTGCAAGATAGGAGTATCTTTGGGGAAATTGATGTTTGAAAAAAATCAATACACTACTACTTTTGTTATTTCACGATGCCCATCAGCAAATTCAAAAGCAATGATGTTTAAGCCTATATGAAAATAATCATGTGGAATAATAAAAGTGCTGTTTGCTTTTTCGCAAATAGGGTTTTGAATGGTGCTGTAAAATCTTCCTACTTCATCAACAAAAGCAACTTTAGATAATTCAGATGAGTTTGTTTTATAAGCAATTACATCATCACCACTTTTAATCGGATTGGGCATGATATTGATATAATGCGCTGTTTCATTCTTAAATTCAGTATTAAAAATAGAAGGCACTGAACCGCAATTGTAAAATTTGTTTTTAACGTACAACAAAGTTTCGGTGGTGTCCCTATTATTGGTTGTATTAGGTTTGCAACTATCGCTATATTGGTAAGCAAATGGCATTACCGCTCCAAAATTTATCTTTTGCAAAAATCCAATACCTTTATAATAGTCATGGTAAACATCACAAGTAATAAGAAACTCCGCTGGACAACTTTTATAATCTAATTTCTGTCGGTTAAAATAATATTGCGGATGTGAAATGTTACAAGGGATTGCAGAAGTGATTTCTTTATAATGGTTTGCCATATCGTAATCGAAAGGAAAATCGTTTACAATATAACAAGTATCCAGATTTGTAATATCTATTGTTGTAATAGTATCATTCATACAAGCTACACAATTGAATTGTGTGGCGGCTTTCATATTTTTTTCTTTCCAATCAATTTTCAAACTTTTATTGTTGTTGTAATAATTCAACGCAACCACTTGCCGATAGATAGTTTCAGTAGGTTTACCTTCTATTGTTCTTTCAAAAATATATTCATCGCCAATTTGAGCATCATACATTTCACGGGCAGTCAAACAATTGGTAACATAATTAATAGCTGATTTTAATTGTGCTGGGATGTTGCCACAAGAGTCCGTTCCTTTTTTGTAGCCAGCAAGTTGTTCTTCGTAATAACTTCCGTTGCTTCCGCAAGCAGCAGATTCAGTAAAGAACCATCCTAATCCTTCAATACATAAAGTATCAGACCAATGTTCGAAATCATGATTTTGCAAACTCGAAACATATTTATTGCAATAGCGAACAGTGTCTAAATAATGTGTTGCTGTAATATTGAGATTAGTAGAATCTGTTCCATTCAAAATAAAAATAGTATCGTTTAAATTCGTTACAACAAATGAACTATTGAATTTACTTAGCGATTGTGATTTTAAATTATACGGAGGGTCTTGCTCATTGATTAACTGAATGTTGCTGAACTGATAAAAAATGGTATCGTGTAAAGCAGAGTAGGTTTTTGAAATTACTTTTTTGTAATTCTGATTATTATAGGTTGGTATATAACAATAAGCACTGTAAAGTGTCCAATAGATTTCATCACCTACATTAAAGTTGAATGTTTCGCCATAGGTTAGTTTATGCACTTGTGCATGCGTTAGCGAAGCGCAAAAAAAAACGCAAAAATGAATATGGCTTTTTTCAAGAAATATGTTTACCCAAAAGTAGAAAACTATTTCAATAAATAACCATTCTTATTTCTTTGCAAACAAAGGCTTCAAAAATTTAGAAGTGTAACCAACGCCTGATTTTGCTAATTCTTCGGGAGTGCCTGTAAACAATACTTGTCCGCCAGCATTGCCACCTTCAGGTCCAATATCAATCACATGGTCGGCTAATTTTATGACATCTAAATTGTGTTCGATGATGAGTACTGTGTTTTTCTTTTCTACCAATTTCCCAATCACTTCCATCAACACTCTGATGTCTTCAAAATGCAAACCTGTGGTAGGTTCATCTAAAATATAAAACGTGTTGCCAGTATCTATTTTCGATAATTCAGTGGCTAACTTCACACGTTGTGCTTCGCCACCACTCAAGGTTGTAGCCGATTGCCCTAAACGGATATAACCCAAGCCAACATCTTGTAAAGTTTTTATTCGGCGATGAATGTTCGGAATATTTTCAAATAAATTTACAGCATCTTCCACCGTCATGTCCAGCACATCGCTGATAGATTTGCCACGGTAGCGGATTTCGAGCGTTTCTCTGTTAAATCTTTTACCAAAACATTTTTCACACAACACTTCTACATCGGGTAAAAAATTCATTTCAATTTGCTTCATACCGCCACCTTCGCAGGTTTCGCAACGTCCGCCTTTTACATTGAATGAAAATCTGCCAGCTTTATAACCTCTTATTTTTGCTTCGGGCAACATCGCAAATAAATTTCGGATGTCGGCAAATACATTGATGTAAGTAGCTGGATTACTTCGTGGGCTGCGACCAATGGGCGATTGGTCAATTTCAATCACTTTATCAATATGCTTTAAGCCTTCAATTTTATCATAAGGCAATACTTTCATTTTGCTGTTGAAGCAATGTTGCATCAACAATGGATACAAAGTTTCATTCACAATAGTTGATTTACCACTGCCTGAAACACCAGTAACAACAGTCATTTTGCCCAATGGAAACGAAACTGAAACATTTTTCAGATTGTTTCCTTTGCAACCAGTCAGCACAATCTGTTCGCCGCTACCTTCTCTTCTTTTTTTCGGAATTGGTATTTGCTGATGACCACCCAAATAATTTGTTGTGAGCGATGACTGTTTTAAAATCTCAGCATAAGTGCCTTGCGCCATCACTCTGCCGCCATGTTCGCCAGCTTTGGGTCCGATGTCAACAATGTAATCTGCGGCTTGCATAATTTCTTCATCGTGTTCTACAATCAAAACGGTGTTACCGATTTCAGTTAAGTTTCTTAATGATGCAATCAGTTTTTGATTATCGCGTTGATGCAAACCAATGCTGGGTTCATCTAAAATATAAGTGATGCCCGTGAGTTGCGAACCAATTTGAGTTGCTAATCTAATCCGCTGTGATTCACCACCACTAAGGCTTCTACTTGGGCGGTTCAGATTTAGATAATTCAAACCAACATCCAGCAAGAATTTTATTCGGGTAGAAATTTCTTTCAACAATTCTTTTGCAATCAATTGTTGTTTGTCATTTAATCGTTCGTATAAATGCTCAAACCAATTATACAAATCGCTGATGTCCATAGCTGATAATTCAGCAATATTTTTTTCGTTGATTTTAAAATATAAAGCCTCCTGTTTCAGGCGGCTTCCATGGCAACTTTCACACTCTTTCAATTCCATAAAACCTTCTGCCCATTTGCGAACACTTTCGCTTTGTGTATCATTGAAATATCTTTCGAGCATGGGCATAATGCCTTCAAAAGTTAAATCGTAATTAGCCTTGCCAAAATTTGCACCAGCCGAATAATCAGTGCTGATGCGACCTTCGCCATTGCCATACATGATGATGTGTTTTGCTTCCACAGGCAAAGTGTTGATGGCATCGGTTAATTCAAACTTATATTTTTTTGCCAACGCCCGTATTTGCATGAACACAAAATTTTCTTTGTATTCGCCTAATGCAGCAATGCCGCCTTGTTGGATAGATTTCTTTTCATCTGGAATGACTAATTTTTCATTCACTCGGTAAATTGTTCCAAGCCCTTTGCAAAACGGACAAGCACCATAAGGTGAGTTGAATGAAAATGAATTGGGCGATGGTTCTTCGTAAGAAATGCCAGTATCGGCACACATCAGAGTTTTGCTCAATCGCTCAACTTTGTTGGTTTCAAAATCGAGCACCATCATTTCGCCTTTGCCCATATTCATGGCTAAAAGCGATGATGATTTTATTCGTGCTAAATCTTCTTCGCCTACTTCTAATCTGTCAATGATGAGTTCAATGTCGTGGATTTTAAATCTGTCCACCTGCATTTTATCAGTGATGTTTTCAATTTCACCATCAATGCGAACCTTGGTGTAGCCTTGCTTTCGCAACTGTTCAAACAATTCGCGATAATGTCCTTTTCTGCCTTTTACCAAAGGTGTAAGAATGCCAATTTTCTTTTCGGCGTAGTTAGTTAAAATATGTTCAATGATTTGTTCTTCAGAATAACGAACCATTTTTTTTCCTGTGGCATAGCTGTATGCTTCACCTACACGAGCATACAACAAACGAACGAAATCATAAATTTCTGTTACTGTACCAACTGTGCTCCGTGGATTTTTATTCGTAGTTTTTTGTTCAATCGCAATCACCGGTGAAAGCCCTGTAACCTTATCTACATCAGGTCTTTCGAGTGCGCCAATAAATTGCCTTGCATAGGCCGAAAAACTTTCCATGTAGCGGCGTTGACCTTCGGCATAAATAGTATCAAAGGCTAACGATGATTTGCCGCTGCCACTAATGCCTGTAATCACAACCATTTTATTTCGTGGCAAATGCACATCAATATTTTTCAGATTGTGTACCCTTGCGCCATACACACTTAAATGCTCTATTTCGTATTCGCT
The DNA here is from genome assembly GCA_903857255.1 of uncultured bacterium. Lineage (GTDB taxonomy): Bacteria > Bacteroidota > Bacteroidia > Chitinophagales > CAIODY01 > CAIODY01. The sequence goes on along the minus strand of CAIODY010000081.1, from coordinate 56,413 downwards.
GATTGCAGGAAGTTTCTTTTTTGCCATAATAGTTGCTCACAAAGGCACAAAGAACACGAAGTTTTTTTAAAAAAAATATTCGTGCATTTGTGCCTTTTGAATTTTTAGAATCCGCTAAGTTGAGGCTTGCTTTTCATTTAAGCAAACAGAAGCCAACGTATATTTTTTTGAAACGTTTTTTTGTTGCTGTCGTATAACACTCAACTAAATCAAATGTTATGAAAGCATTTCTTTTCTTTCTTTTTTATTGTTTGGCATTTTATCAATCTAATGCTGCCAATTGGACGCCAGAGCAAATTAAAACTGCCAGTACTGCTAATGAAATCAGTTATTTGACGCAACCAGAGAGAGATGCGATTATGTATATCAATTTAGCCCGATTGTATCCTAAGCAATTTGTTCAAATCGAGTTGTTGAAATATGAGGCACCTAAAAAATATGGCAACTATTTGCAAAATTCGACGTTTAAAAAATCATTAATCAACCAGTTGAATCGGCAAAATGCTTTGCCAGCTTATGTGTATGATGAACGACTGTATGCTGATGCAAAATGTTATGCTAATGAAATGGGCAACAGTGGCGAGATAGGGCATAAAAGACAAAATTGTAAAGAAAATAATTTTGCTGAATGTTGTTCGTATGGCATGGAAACAGGCTTGGATATTGCCATGCAATGGTTGATTGACCATGATGTGCCTTCTTGCGGACATCGTGATATTTGCTTAGACAAAAACTATACTAAAATTGCCATCAATATTCATGCACATAAAAAATGGGAAGTGTGTGCAGTGGCTGAATTTATTTAAGGTAAAGCTAAACTATTTCAAATCTACATTCGCCTTTGCAAAATCTTCAGGCACACCAATGTCAATAAAATAGCCATCAGAAACATAACCTTTGAAATGATGAAAGTGTAAATGGGTTTCTAAAAAATCTTTTTCAAAACTGAATTTTTGTGGGAAAGTAAAATCTGTAAGCAATTGATTGGTCAATAAATAAATACCACCGTTAATCAATCCGCTTTCAGTAGGTTGTTTTTCTTTAAAACCAACAATATTTTTTTCTTCATCCAGTAATACAATTCCATAGCGGTTGAAATTTGTTAATGGCTTCAAAGCAATTGTCAAATCAGCATTTTGAGCCTGATGAAACTGAAACATATCCATCAAGTTTACATCAAAAAAAGTATCAGCATTTAAAATAAAACTTGTTTTTTCTTTCGTACTTAACACCGCATTTCTAATGCCACCGCCAGTTCCCAATGGCTCTTCTTCAATGGCAAAAGCCATATCAAAATCTTCTTTCCATTCCCACAAATATTCTTCAATCAATTCGTGTTTATAACCTAATGAAAAAACTAATCGCTGAAAGCCTTGCTGCTTCAATTGTTTCAATAAAAAGTATAAAAATGGCTGACCTGCAACTGGCGCTAATGCCTTTGGCACATCGCTTACAACCGACTGCAATCGTGTACCCAAACCGCCTGCTAAAATGATAGCTTCTTTTGTCATTTTGCAAACTTACAATTTCAACACTAAAATTTCAGTTGTATTATTGCGCTATGAATTATTTAAAACTGATTCGCCCCATTAATTTATTGCTCACAGCTTTTGCCATGTACGCTGTACGATGGTTTATTATCATTCCGTTGCTGAAAAATTGTGTGATTGGCGAAGGACATTTGTCGCCTTATCTAAATGAGTTTTGGTTTTTGATATTGGTGGTAAGTGTGCTCTGCATCAATGCTGCAGGTTATATTATCAACGATTTTTGCGATGTAGAAACTGATAAAATAAACAAGCCAAATAAGGTTTACATAAGCCAAACTATCAGCTTTTCGCAAGCTTCAAAATTTTATTACAGCATCAATATTATTGGAATAATTTTAGGAACTTTAGTAGCCTATCAACTCCGAAGTTTGCATTTGGCATCGTTGCAAATAGCTGCTGCTGGCTTATTGTGGCTGTATGCTATGCAATTAAAAAAGCGACCGATTGTCGGAAATATAGCAGTGGCTTTACTTTCAGCCATTGCATTGCTGATGCCGATTTTTTTTGAACCAATTGTTTTTTACAATAGTCAACCCGAGTTTGATGTGGTGGTTCAAATTATTTTATTGGCAACATTAGTTTTTGCTGCTTTTGCATTTTTAACCCAATGGATAAGAGAATTATTAAAAGATTTACAGGATATAGAAGGCGATAAAGCAACTGGCTGTAACACTTTGCCAATATGGCTTTCAGTGAATGCTGCAAAATTTTTAATTACGATTTTAATAGCAGTTACAATGTGTTGCATTGCTTGGTTTCAATTTCATTTTTATCGGCAACGGATGTTTTATTCGCTGTTCAACACTTGGAATATTTACGTTTCTATTTTGCTGCAATTACCTTTGTTGTTTGTTTTATTGAGTTTATGGAAAGCTGAAAAGCCACAACAGTATAAGGTTTTAAGCACAGTGATGAAAGTGGTGATGTTGGCAGGAATTGTTTCGATGTTTTTTATTCAACAGTGGTTTCAAAATTATTTCAATTAAAAAATGATAGATTTTATTTTAGCAAGTGGCTCACCAAGGCGACAACAATTATTGAAAGAAGTGGGTTTGAATTTTAAAATTCAAGTGGCAAATGTGGATGAAGACGGCATTACACAACAATTGTTGCAACGCCATGAAATGGAAAAAAGTTGGATACCTGAAACTTTAGCCAAAGAAAAAGCTATTGCATCGGCTGATTTAAATCAGGCTGAAACTATTGTGATTGGTGCAGATACGATTGTTTTATTAAATGGTGAAATCATCGGCAAACCAACTGATGCGCAACATGCTTTTGAGATGTTGCGAAAATTATCGGGCAACAAACACAATGTGATTACTGGTGTTTGCATTTATGATGCAAAATCAAAAAAGCCTTTAAGTATTTTTAATGAACAAACTGAAGTTTTTTTCAAACGATTAACTCCCGAACAGATTCAGTTTTATATCACACAGTTCAAACCCTTTGATAAAGCTGGTTCTTACGCCATCCAAGAATGGATTGGTTTAATTGGAATAGAAAAAATCAATGGTTGTTTTTACAATGTGATGGGCTTACCAGTGAGTAAATTGATGAGTGAATTAGGAAGATTAAATTTGATTTAAAAGATAAAATTTAGCATGAAAACTGCCGTTATTACTGGGGCTTCAAAAGGAATTGGAAAAGCTATCGCCGAAAAATTTGCCAAAGAAAATTTTAATTTGGCTATTTGCGCCAGAAATGAAAATGAATTGCAACAAACCAAAAATGATTTATTAAAAATCAATGCAACTATTGATGTGCTGTGTGTTTCAGCTGATGTGAGTAATAAAAATGAGAGAGAAAATTTTTGCAAAAAAGTTTTAAATCATTTCAAAACAATTGACGTTTTAGTAAACAATGCTGGTACATTTTTACCCGGAAATATTGCTGATGAACCCGAAGGAAGATTAGAATTTTTATGGCAAACCAATGTGCTAAGTGCTTACGAAATCACTCGTTATTTTTTGCCAAATATGCTACAACAAAAATCTGGTTATATCTTCAACATGAGTAGTGTAGCAGGTTTGCAGGCTTATGAAAATGGTGGAAGTTATAGCATTACTAAATTTGCACTCACCGGATTTTCAAAAAATTTAAGAGAAGAATTGAAAGATAAAGGCATCAGAGTAACCACCATTTATCCAGGCGCGGTTTTAACCGATTCGTGGAAAGGAACTGATTTGCTGAAAGAAAGATTTATTATGACAAGTGATGTAGCTTCGGTTGTATTCAATGCTTATCAATTGTCCGATTCATCCTTAGTTGAAGATATTGTGTTGCGACCAACTTTGGGCGACATCTGATTTTTTTCAACACATAGGCACAATAGCATACAATGCGAAGCATTGACTATTGTTGCACTAAAGTTAATCTTGGATAAAAGTAAGAGGGACTCAGAAAAATAAATTTTTAAACATAGCTGTATCAACTAACAACAAGAAACGAGCTACCAGCAACTGTTTCAATCCTATGTGTCTATGTGTTTTAATATTTAATTAAGTATGTTTGCAAATGGTCATTAGATTTTTCCAATTACATTTGCACAAAACTATTCATTGCCCAATCATCACATTCATATCGAACAACTAAGCGACATTGAATTGGTGCTGCAATATAAAAGTACAGGCGACCACGTTTTCTTTGCCGAATTGTATCAACGCTACACCCATCTTGTGTTAGGTACTTGTTTCAAATATTTGAAAAATGAAGCCGAAAGCCGCGATGCGGTAATGGATATTTTTGAAAAATTGTTGATTGATTTGCGAAAACATGAAGTGCAATATTTCAAATCGTGGTTGTATATGGTTACCAAAAACCATTGCCTGATGCAGCTTCGCAAGAAAAATGAAAATCATGTGCCTTTAGATTTGCTGAAACCCATCAGCGATAATTTTGTGGAAAATGACGAAGCAATTCATCTTTATACGCAATCGGAAAATGAAGAAAAAGAATTGTACACTGCATTAAATGAATTGAATGAACAACAAAAAACTTGTGTTGAATTATTTTATCTAAAAAATAAATGCTACCAGGAAATTGTTGATGCTACTGGATTTACAATGATGCAGGTGAAAAGTTATATTCAAAATGGTAAACGAAATTTGAAAATTATTTTAGAAAAAAATCAAAGTAAAGCAGGCGAACGATTCAAATAAAATGGCAAACGAAATAAAATATGAAAATTTGTTTAACGACAGTGGCAAATGCTTAACACCCGAGCAAATGAAACTGTATGTGCAAAATGTTTTGTCGCCAATTGAAAAACGAAATGTTGAAAATCATTTGTTGGAATGTGAGTTTTGTAGCGATGCAGTGGAAGGATTGAAGCAAGCCAATTTTGCTGAATATCAAAATGAAGTAGCAATTTTAAATCGTCAAATCAAACGTAGAGTAAAATATAATAGCCGCAAACATATTTTTTATTCGCCTTGGAAAATCATTGCTGTGGCGGCTTCGGTGTTATTTTTAATTTTGCTTTCAGGAATTTATTTCGATTGGTTTTTGCATACTCGATTTGAGAATGTAGCAAAAAATATTCAAGATTTAAGTTCGAAAGTGAGCAATTTAGCGATGCTGAAAAAAGATGAAAGGAAAGATACCATTACGATTATCAAAGAAAAAAATGCCGATAATATTTATTCATCAACAGCCACTGCCACTGAAGATATTACGCCACTTTCTGAATCTGCTAACGCTGAAATAGACTCTACAAAAAAGCCTGAAGAACAAACCGTTGCTGCATTAGACAAAGATGCTGCGGAAGTTTTATCGAAAAATAATGTAGCAGCAAATTCAAAAAATGAAGTAGCGATAAGTGCTGATGAAGAATTAAAATCTACATCAAAAATGAAATCGTTGTCATCGCCATCTGCATCTATTCCATCGGCGAACTACAACAATGTGAATAATGAAAATGTGGCAGCAAAAAAAATCGCAATACCTCAAAACCCTGATGAAACTGAAGGTTTGAAGCAATACAATGCTAAAAATTTTGTGAAAGCAATTTCATCATTGAATAATGTGGTGGCTAAAGAACCTACAAATTTTCAAGCAAAATATTATTTGGGAATGAGCTACATGCAAGCTGGCAAGTACATTGAAGCCATCAAACAATTTGATGCCATTATGCTTAGCAACAATCAGGATTGGTTTGATGATGCTCGTTATCAAAAAGCATTATCGCATTTAAAAATTGAAGATGAACTCACAGCAAAAAATTTGTTTGAGCAAATTGTTTCGGAAAATGGAAAATACAAAACCGAAGCACAACAACAATTAGATGGTTTGCAGAAATAATTCATCGCTTTGCTGCATCAATACTACAAAATATTAGAGCTTTCAGAATCTGCTACCATTGAGCAAATCACCAAAGCTTATCGCATCAAAGCCAAACAATTCCATCCTGACATTAATTCGCACCCTGATGCACATCAGCATTTTATTTTGCTGAATGAAGCCTATCAAATTTTAATCAAGCACAAAAAAAATCCGTCAGCATTTAATAATTCTTCTTATGAAAATTGGATGCAAGAAGAAAAGCGGAAAGCCAATGCAGAAGCCGAGAGGCAAGCACAAATGCGTTATGAAGAATACATCAATTCAGATGATTATCGCTATTTGAATTCGATGAATATTTTGCTCGACCATTTCGGATTTTTTGTTTCAATTTTTTTACCCATCGCCATCCCGATTTTCTTTTTCAAATGGTATGGCTTGCCGGCATTGATTCCTGCGGCAATTTTGTTGCTGTTTTTTTCGCCGTATTTATTCATTGGTTGGTCGCTACGAAAAAAATTGCATTGGGAACGATTCAAGATTTCATTTTCTTTTTTGAACAAATTTGAACACTTTAAATTGTTTTGGCTATCAGCAATTAATCTGTTTTTATTTTGGAATTACGCATTAGTTACGATGATTGACATGAAATTCATTTTGCTATTTTATGTACTATCCATTAGTATTTGCGGCGCATTATGGCAATTTTATTTTAAGCAAAAAGTGAAAATTTCGTTGTTGCTTTTGTTGGTTGGCATTGCACCATTATTAGCGAACGCACTTTTTGTAACTAATTTTTACATCAGTTTTAATGCTGTAGATGAACAATATGAATTTACCATGCAACGTGGCTCGATGATGCAATTAGCAAACAATGCTTACGATGAATTTACTTTCATCCGTTTCTTCCCCGACCCTGATAGGACAAGACCTTACAGCAAAATTAAATTCACATTTGCCAACGGAATTTATGGTTGGAGAGTGCTGAAAAATTATGAGTTGATAGAGTAAAATCTGCGCTCGTCTTGTGCTTTCATTTTTTTATCTTCGCAAAAATTTATTGAACACTAATGAAATTGAATTTTGCAAATATTGAACAAGAAGTAAAAAAGCTTTGGGCTGTAAAAAATATTTATCGTGTTGAAAACAAAAGCGATAAACCCAAATATTATGTGCTCGAAATGTTTCCTTATCCAAGCGGCGCAGGCTTGCACGTAGGGCATCCACTGGGCTACATTGCTTCTGATATTTATGCTCGATACAAGCGCCATAAAGGCTTCAATGTATTGCACCCAATGGGTTATGATGCCTTTGGATTACCTGCCGAACAATATGCTATTGAAACTGGTCAGCATCCTGCGGTTACAACCGAAAAAAATATTGCCCGTTATCGTGAGCAGTTAGATAAAATTGGTTTGAGTTACGATTGGAGCCGTGAATTCAAAACTTCCGACCCAAAATATTACAAATGGACACAGTGGATTTTCTTACAAATTTTTAATTCATGGTACAATCCAGAAACCAACAAAGCAGAACATATTTCTACTTTGATTTCAAAGTTTGAAACTATTGGCTGTTCAATCAAAAATCAAAAATCAAAAATCGAAAATAGTTTTTCAGCAGCTGAATGGAAATCATTTTCAGAAAAGCAACAAGCTGATATTTTAATGCAATTCCGTCTGGCTTATCTGGCTGATGCGGAAGTGAATTGGTGTGAAGCTTTAGGAACTGTGTTGGCGAATGATGAAGTGGTGAATGGTGTTAGCGAACGTGGCGGACATCCTGTGGTGAAAAAGAAAATGCGTCAGTGGTTTTTAAGAATTACTGAATATGCCGATAGATTATTACAAGGACTTGAAACGCTTGACTGGAGCGAACCTATGAAAGAAATGCAACGCAATTGGATTGGAAGAAGTGAAGGAGCATCAATTCGTTTTGACCTCACCCCAACCCTCTCCAAAGGAGAGGGGGCAATACAATCGCCTTCAAATACTGAACCTTATGGTTATGAAACTACAGATGCTAAAACATTTGAAGCATTAAAACCAATTGCTCGTGAGTTGAGAAAAAATCAAACTGAAACCGAAGAAATAATTTGGGAAGCTGTTAGAAATAATCAGTTGGGTTTTAAAATTCGCAGGCAACATGCCATTGAAAAATTCATTGTTGACTTTGTTTGCATTGAGAAAAAATTAGTGATAGAAATTGATGGAGAAGTTCACCTCAAACAAAAAGAGGAAGATGCAATCAGAACAGAAGCCTTGAATTTGGCTGGTTTCAAGGTTATTCGATTTACAAATGAGGAAGTAAAAAATAATTTACAAGTCGTAATTCAAAAAATAAAAACAGCATTACAATCGGAGGCAACCACCCCCTCTCCTTTGGAGAGGGGGCAGGGGGTGAGGTCAAATGAGGCTGGCACAAGTTTCAATCTTTCCAATGGGGTGAGGTCAGTAGAAGTTTTCACAACCCGTCCTGATACAATTTTCGGTTGTTCGTTCATGGTTGTTGCGCCCGAAAATGATTTGGTCAATCAAATTACAACTGCCGAACAAAAAGCTGAAATCGAAAAATATGTGGCTTATGTAAAAAGCCGCAGCGATTTGGAACGCATGGCTGAAAAGAAAATTACAGGTTGTTTTACGGGTGCTTTTGCTTTGCATCCATTCACTCAAAAACCGCTTCCCATCTATGTTAGCGAATATGTGTTGAATGGTTATGGTACAGGCGCTATCATGGCGGTGCCGGCTGGCGATAGCCGTGATTATGCTTTTGCTACTCATTTTGAAATTGACAAACCTAATATTTTTGAAGGCATCGATATTGCTGAAAAATGTTACGAAGAAAAAACAGCAACATTGTGCAACAGCGATTTTTTAAATGGCATGGATTACAAAACTGCCACACAAAAAATATTGCAAGAAATTAAAGCAAAAAATATTGGGCAACGAAAAATAAATTTCCGCATGAGAGATGCAGGATTCAGCCGCCAACGCTATTGGGGTGAGCCTTTCCCAATTTATTATGAAAACGGAATTGCGAAAACTTTACCCGAAAATGAATTACCTTTAGCCTTGCCACATGTGGCTTCGTATTCGCCTGGCCCCGAAGGACAAGGACCTTTAGCAAACATAAAAGAATGGACGGACAAAAACTTAGAAACCAACACCATGCCTGGTTATGCTGGCAGCAGTTGGTATTTCTTGCGTTATATGAGTCCGCAAGAAGACAAAGCATTTGTGAATGAAGAAGCGATGAAATACTGGGGTGCTGTTGATTTTTATAATGGAGGTAGCGAACATGCAGTTGGGCATTTGTTGTACAGCCGTATGTGGACGAAAGTATTGCACGACTTAGGTTTCATCAATTTCGATGAGCCATTTAAGAAAATGGTGAATCAGGGGATGATACAAGGGATTAGTATGATGGTTCGTAACATACCTAGTATTAGTTTTGATGGAGGTATTTATAATCCTGATTCAAATAAAGTTGAAAATATAATTTCTGTATTTATCGATAAAGGATTCTTGGAAAAATTGCCAGTAGATGATATTCTAATTCATATTCCAATTGATTTTGCTGAATTTAATGGAGGTAAGTATTATTTGACAAAAGAAAAATTACAGGAGTTAAAGAATACGCATCCAAGATTTGGTAATGTCAATTTTCTAACGAAAGAAATTTGTTCAAAGTTAGGAATTGAAGCCTTTGAAATTTCAGAAGACAAAGTTGAATTACTTCCAGTTGTCGAAAAAATGAGCAAATCGAAATACAATGTTGTCAATCCAGATGACATGATTGCTCAATACGGTGCTGATACTTTCCGTATGTATGAAATGTTTTTAGGCCCAATAGAATTAAGCAAACCTTGGGATACCAAAGGCATTGAAGGCGTAAGTCGCTTCTTACGCAAGTTTTGGAATTTATTTTTTACCGAAGATAAATTGACTTTGAGCGATGCAGAACCAACGAACGAAGAATTAAAAATCTTGCACCAAACCATCAAAAAAATTGATGCCGATATTCAGAAGTTGGCTTACAATACTTGCGTTAGTCAGTTTATGATTTGTGTAAACGAATTGCAAGCGATGAAATGCAACAAACGCAGCATTTTAGAGCCTTTGCTCGTTTTATTAAATCCATTTGCGCCATTCATCACTGAATATTTGTGGAAGGAAATCGGCAACAAAAACAGTGTGATTGATGCGCCATTTCCAACCCACGATGAAAAATATTTGGTTGAAAATTCATTCAGTTATCCCATTGCTATCAACGGCAAAACGCGTATCAATATGGAGTTTGCGTTAGATGCTGATGCAAAAGATATAGAAACTACTGTATTAGCGGATGCTACTATTCAGAAATTTATGGAAGGCAAACCTATGAAGAAATTCATTTTTGTAAAAGGCAGAATGATTAATGTGGTGGTGTAAATCTTAAAATCAAATCATGCAAAAAATAACTGAACAAACTTCACTACATCGGCATCTTGAAAAAAAATCGACTGTCGAATTGTTGCAGCTCATTAATGAAGAGGATGCAAAAGTTCCGCAAGCCATTAGCAAGGTTTTGCCAGCTATTGAAAAATTAATTGATGCTGTTACCGATAAATTATTAGCAGGCGGAAGATTGTTTTACATCGGTGCAGGCACCAGCGGACGATTAGGAATTGTTGACGCAAGCGAATGTCCGCCTACATTTGGCGTTCCGCATGGTTTAGTAATTGGATTAATTGCAGGCGGTGATGCAGCCATTAGAAAAGCTGTTGAATTTGCCGAAGATGATACCGAACAAGGTTGGAAAGATTTGCAAGCGCATCAAATTTCGGAAAAAGATTTTGTGATTGGTATTGCTGCAAGTGGCTCTACGCCTTATGTTGCAGGCGCAATGAAAATTTGCAGAGCAAATAAAATCAGCACAGGTTGTATTTGTTGTAATGAAAATTCATTGGTAGCAGCACAAGCTAATTTTCCAATTGAAGTAGTAGTTGGACCTGAGTTTGTAACAGGCAGCACACGAATGAAAAGCGGTACAGCACAGAAATTGGTGTTGAATATGATTTCAACTTGTGTGATGATAAAATTAGGCAGAGTAGAAGACAATAAAATGGTGAACATGCAATTGAGCAACGAAAAATTAGTTGACCGTGGTGTGAAAATGTTGATGGAAAAAACGTCATTAAATTATGAAACCGCCAAGCAACTGTTATTAGAAAAGGGCAGCGTAAAAAAAGCTGTGGATGCTTTTAACCAATAATTATTATTTCAAAAATCGAAATGCAGTTTCTTTCTCTACCTTTGCGCCCTTAATCCAATTAATAATTTACAAAAGTTATTAATTAATAATTCAAAAAATGGTTGTACTTATAAAGATAGTTTATCTCATTATGTCGTTGTCGTTGTTGGTGTTTCTGCACGAGATGGGACATTTCATTGCTGCACGTTGGTTCAAAATAAAAGTGGATAAATTTTATTTATTCTTCGACTTTCTTTTTCCATTACCCAATGTTTTAAAATTCTCTTTATTTAAAAAACAAATTGGTGATACCGAATGGGGCTTAGGATGGTTTCCCATGGGCGGTTATGTGCAGATAAGTGGCATGGTGGATGAAAGCATGGATAAAGAAACAATGGCTCAACCCGAGCAACCATGGGAGTTTCGGAGCAAGCCAGCTTGGCAAAGATTGATTGTGATGATTGGCGGAGTTGTTGTCAATTTACTTTTAGGATTTGTGATTTTTAGTTTCATCATGGCGAAATGGGGCGAAGTATATATCCCAACTGCAAATTTGAAATATGGTATTTATGCCGATTCATTAGGTACTCAAATGGGTTTGAAAACTGGTGATAAAATTGTAAGTGTTGATAACAAAACAGTTGAAAATTTTAATGCCATCGCAGGTGAAATTATTTTAAATAACTCTTCTACTATTCAAATTATTCGCGATTCACAAAAAATGGAAATCACTATCCCGAAAGGAATGATTTCAAAATTATCAACCAGCAAAAATCAAGGTTTTATTGAGCCTCGTAAAAAATTTATTGTAACAGATATTGCAGCTGGAAGTGGCGCAGCCAAAGCAGGTTTGCAGCCAATGGATAAAGTTGTTGGCATCAACGATAGCAATATCTGTTTCTACGACCAAGTTGCTCCTTTTTTGAAAAGCCACAAAGCACAAACTATCCATATCAATGTAGATAGAAAAGGCGAAATCATTAAAAAAGATGTAGCTGTTTCTGAATCAGGCACATTGGGCGTTGTGTTGGGTGATACCTCTGACTTAAAATACAACATGAAAAAATATTCGGTGGTGGCTGCTGTGCCAGCAGGCATCAATCGTTCGTTTGAAATTTTAGGGAATTATATCAAAGGCTTGAATCAAATTTTCAAATCTTTCTTTGGTAAAAGCGAAGTGAAAGCCAGTGAAAATGTTGGTGGATTTATCAGCATGGGAAAAATGATGCCAGCTGAATGGGGCGACTGGTATGGATTTTGGACGTTAACAGGAATTTTATCATTAGTTTTAGCATTCATGAATATGTTGCCGATTCCTGCTTTGGATGGTGGTCATGTAGTGTTCTGTTTGTACGAAATGATTTTCCGCCGCAAACCAAGTGTGAAAGTTTTAGAATACGCTCAATACGTAGGAATGGCTCTGTTATTGGCTTTGATGGTATATGCCAATGGCAATGATATTTATCGTCATTTCTTTAAGTAGATTTTTTCATTCCATTTTTTTCATTTCTACAAAAAAAAGGAATGATACTTGCAGTTGATAAAGTTCATTTAATTTTGAACAATGAAAAAACAATTTTTCTGTTTGATAGCATTTGTATTTGTTGCAAATGTATTCGCTCAAAAAAGTGATTTAATAAAAACACACAAACCTTCCAAACATTATTCTTCCTTTGAAATTGGTGGCATATTGGGCGAAAGCCACTACTATGGCGACCTTTCAAAAGGAATTTTTCAGCACAAAAATTTACACAATGATTACGGCGCATTTTTACGTTATCAACGTGGTAGAAATTGGGCGGTAAAAATCACCTACAACAAAGGGAAATTATCAGGCGATGATGCATATAATTCAGCTTCTTTGAAACTTAGAAATTTAAGATTTTTTTCGCCGTTGCAAGAAGGTGCATTGATGATAGAATATATGTACCCAGGCTTTTCAGCATGTAGGCAATATAATTGGTCGCCATACATTACAGCAGGTGTAGCTGTTTTCAAATTTCAACCGCAAGCCGCTGGCTTCGGCGATTTGCGGTCGTTATCGACCGAAGGTGAAGGCTTACCTGAATATCCCAACTCAAAAATTTATTCATTGACGCAAGTAAGTATTCCATTAGGAATTGGCATCAAATTTATTCCGCTCAAGCGATTAATAATTGGTGCTGAATTGGGCTTGCGAAAAACTTTTACTGATTATTTAGATGATGTCAGTGGCTATTATCCTTCGCCTGCTGTTTTATTGGCGGAAAAAGGAGAGGTGGCTGTGAAAGCATCGAACCCAAGTTTTTATAAATATCCTAACAACGACCCTACCAATCAAATCAGAGGGAATCCTCAAAACAAAGATTGGTATTGCTTTTTCACATTGCAAATAGGCTATGCAATTTATTATAATTGTTTTAGTGAAAATCACAGGCAAAATGATGTGGGTGGCTGTAAATCATTTTAAAAATCAATTTTTTTACCGAAGGTTTTAGGTTGATTTACCTAAAAAAAGTGGCTGTTATTGCTGCGTTCTTTGTGTCATCAAAACTAAATGATTATGACACACAGTATTTCAGTATTTAAAATGATAACGAAATTATTTTTTGTTTTCGTTTTGTCATTAGGTATCATGAATGCAAAAGCACAAGCTATTAATAATGGCTCTGATGCTACCACTGCAACGATTTTAATCCCCAATGCATTCACACCAAATGGCGATGGTGTTGATGATGTTTTCAATTTGATAATTGATGAAAATGCTGAAGTAATTGATTTCAGAGTATTCAATCGTTGGGGAAATCCAGTTTGGATTAGCAATAAAAATGTTGGTTGGGATGGTAACTTAAATGGTGTGCCGCAACCGATGGAAACTTATGTTTATTGTGCCATTGTTTTAGATAAAATCACTGGGCAAAAAGTTTATAAAAAAGGAGATGTAACATTAATTAGGTAATTTTTTTCATGGTTTATATTTTGTTAAAGCAAGTTGTGGAGAAGGCAACTTGCTTTTTTTACAATTATTTTCCATTCAACTTCTTTAATAAAATAAAATAGTATTTTCGCCGTTCAATAACCACAATCAAAATAAGAAAAATAAAGTGAAGAAGATTTTATTGACAACCTCCATTTCAGTTTTAAGCATTGCAGCAGGCTTTTCGCAGGTGAGCATTAAGCAAGGTGATGCAAGTGCAATCAACACCATCAACACAGCAGTTCCGTTTCTAAGAATATCTCCTGATGCCCGTTCGGGTGCAATGGGCGATGTAGGCATTGCGCTTACACCCGATGCCAGCAGCACTTATTGGAATGCTGCAAAATTAGCTTTCATGGATAAAGATATGGGCGCATCAATCACCTACACACCTTGGTTGAAACAATTAGTGAACGATATTTATTTAGCCAATTTGAGTTTTTATAAAAGAATTGATAAGAACCAAACTATAGCAACCTCATTGCGTTATTTTTCATTGGGTTCTATCACATTTACTGATGCTAATGGCGCAACACTTTCTAATTTTAATCCGAAAGAATTTGCATGGGATGTATCTTATGCTCGGAAATTATCTGAACATTTTTCTGTGGCAGTAAGTGGCAGATATATTTACTCCAATTTAGCAGCAGGTTTTTCAGTTTCGCAAGTTCAAATCAATGCAGCCAATGGCGGCGCAGTTGATATGGGCATGTATTACAAGAAGAATGTAAAATTGAGTAAAGACATGAAAGGCTTATGGGCTATGGGTTTGAATATTTCAAATTTAGGAACTAAAATTTCTTACACCTCATCGGCATCCAACAAAGATTATTTGCCTGCAAACATCGGAATTGGAACTGCATTAAAAATGGATTTAGATAAATTCAATACTTTAGAATTAGCTTTAGATATCAACAAATTATTAGTGCCAACGCCTTATCCAGTTTCATTAGATTCAACACAAGCTTGGAAAAGTTATTCACCATTAGAAGGTGCCATCAAATCATTGACTGATGCACCAGGTGGATTCAAAGAAAAACTAAAAGAGTTTTATTATTCATTCGGTGCTGAATATTGGTACGACAAACAATTTTCAGTTCGTACAGGTGTGTTTTATGAAAACCCCGACAAAGGCGGAAGATTTTACATGACCACTGGTATCGGTGTTAAATACAGTGTTTTCGGTATCAATTTTTCTTATTTAGTTCCTGCATTCCACTCTAATACTAACTTAACAAGAAGTCCATTAGATAATACTTTACGCTTTGGATTGTTGTTTGATTTTGATGCATTAAAAACTGATGCAAAAAATGAAAAACCAGCAACGATGTAAAATTTTTTTCACTAAAAAAAAGAAAAAAGTTCAACCCACTAAAAAAGTTTGTTGAACTTTTTTTTTGAAAATAATGTTGCTTCATTTTTCTAAAAAATTTAAAAATAATTTTCCATGAATTTCAAAATAGGTTTTGGTTATGATGTGCATCAAATGGTCGAAGGACGTGAGTTGTGGCTGGGTGGTGTAAAAATAGAACACAGCAAAGGTGCATTAGGACACAGCGATGCCGATGTGATTTTACATGCGCTTTGCGATGCCATTTTAGGAGCAATGAATGTGGGAGATATTGGAAAACATTTTCCTGATACGGATAAGCAATTCAAAAATATCGACAGCAAAATTTTGCTCCGAAAAGTTTTTGAAATCATGCAACAAAATAATTTCATCATCGGAAACATTGATTGCACCTTAACTTTGGAGAAACCGAAAATTGCGCCGCATATTTTTGCCATGCAAAAAACGATTGCCGAAATTTTAAAAACATCGGTTGAAAATATTTCTATCAAAGCCACAACTTCTGAAAAACTTGGCTTTGTGGGCAGGGAAGAAGGTGTGGCTGCTTATGCAGTGGTGTTGTTGGAGAAAATTTCTTCAAAAAATTAATCCACATTTTTATTTTCACAACTACTGATAAATGTGCTTTGTAAAACAACATTCAGATTTTACCTTTGCATTTTCCACTCCAAATTTTAATTCCTCTTTTATAAAATGAGTTTAGCAAAATCTTTCACTTCGTCAATCGGTAAAAAACTGATAATGGGCATCACAGGCTTGTTTCTGATTTCATTTTTAATGGTTCATGTTTCCGTAAATTCATTATTGTTTTTGCATGATAATGGCGATTCATTCAACACCGCAGCGCATTTTATGAGCCATAATATTTTGATTAGAATAATGGAAATAGTGTTGTTTGCAGGCTTGATTGCACACACAGTGCAAGGATTAATTTTGACAAAACAAAACAATTCAAAACGCCCAACAAAATATGCAGTAAGCGCAGGCAACGCCACCAGCAAGTGGTACAGCCGCTCGATGGGGATTTTAGGCTCGTTGTTGTTGATGTTTTTGGTGATTCATCTTTCGCATTTTTGGGTAGAAACAAAAATAAATTTGTACGCTAAAAATGATGCGCCAACAAATTCGTACGAAGAAGTGAAAGAAACATTTTCACAATTATGGGTGGTAATAGTTTATGTGTTGGGAGTAATTTCTTTGGGCTGGCATTTGTTACATGGCTTCAGCAGCGCATTTCAGACTTTAGGATTGAATCACAAAAAATATACACCGATAATTAAAATGTTGGGTGTGGCTTTTTCAGTAATTGTTCCATTGATTTTTGCAGCAATGCCGATATACTTTTTCTTGACAAAATAGAACGCTGATTAATTATGATAGTTATAATTTTCGCAGATAAATCTTAACTCATCTTAATCATCATAAAAATCTGCGTTCAAAAAAAATTAAACAGATGAATTTAGACGCTAAAATTCCAGCAGGAGAACTTGAAAAAAAATGGACTGATTACAAAGGTCATTGCAAATTGGTGAACCCTGCCAACAAAAGAAATTTAGAAATAATTGTGGTCGGAACTGGCTTGGCTGGCGCATCTGCGGCTGCTTCGTTGGCTGAATTAGGTTACAAAGTGAAAACATTTTGTTTCCAAGATTCTGCTCGAAGAGCGCATTCGATAGCAGCGCAAGGTGGCATCAATGCTGCAAAAAATTATCAGAATGATGGTGATTCTGTGTTCCGTTTATTTTACGATACCATTAAAGGTGGCGATTACAGAGCCCGTGAAGGAAATGTACATCGCTTGGCGGAAGTGAGTTCGGCAATTATCGACCAATGTGTGGCACAAGGGGTTCCGTTTGCCCGTGAATATGGTGGTATGTTGAGCAATCGTTCATTTGGTGGAACGCAGGTGCAGCGCACATTCTACGCTGCTGGACAAACTGGTCAGCAACTTTTGTTGGGTGCATATTCTGCATTGAATCGTCAAGTGGGATTAGGAACAGTTGAAAATTTTGAACGCCATGAAATGTTGGATGTGGTGATGATTGATGGCAAAGCTCGTGGCATCATTGCTCGTGATTTGGTAACTGGAAAATTGGAACGTCATTTTGGTCATGCCGTTTTGTTGTGTACTGGTGGTTATGGCAACGTATTTTATTTATCTACAAATGCAATGGGCAGCAATGTTACAGCGGCTTGGAAGGCTCATCGCCGCGGCGCTGCATTTGGAAATCCTTGCTTCACACAAATTCACCCAACTTGTATTCCGGTAAGTGGTGACCATCAAAGTAAATTGACTTTGATGAGTGAATCATTGCGTAATGATGGAAGAATCTGGGTGCCGAAAAAACAAGGCGATACTCGTAAACCAAACGAAATTCCAGAAGAAGAACGTGATTATTATTTAGAAAGAAGATATCCTGCGTTTGGAAATTTAGTGCCACGTGATGTTGCCTCAAGAGCTGCAAAAGAACGCTGTGATGCAGGTTTCGGCGTTGGTGCAAGCAAGCAAGCGGTGTACTTGGATTTCAAATTCAACATGATGCGTTATGGGAAAACAGAAGCATCAAAACAAGGCAATCATCACCCCGATGATGCAACCATGTTGGCTTTAGGAAAAGAAGTGGTGAAAGAAAAATACGGAAACCTGTTTGATATGTACGCCAAAATTACTGGTGAAAATCCGTACGAAGTGCCGATGAGAATTTATCCTGCGGTTCACTATACAATGGGTGGATTATGGGTTGATTATGAATTGATGACTTCAGTTAAAGGTTTATATGCATTAGGTGAAGCCAACTTTAGTGACCATGGAGCTAATCGACTTGGAGCATCAGCTTTGATGCAAGGTTTGGCGGATGGTTATTTCGTAATTCCTTACACAATTGGAAACTATTTAGCTGATGAAATCAGTGTGAAAGCCATTCCAACCACACACGAAGCATTTGAAAAAACTGAAAAAGAAGTTGCTGAAAGAATCAATAAATTGATGAGCATTAAAGGCACTAAAAGTGTGGAAAGTTTTCACAAGCGATTGGGAAAAATTATGTGGGATAAATGCGGAATGGCACGAAATGAAAAAGGATTACAAGAAGCAATTCTTGAAATTCAACAATTGAGAAAAGAATTTTGGAGCAATGTTCGTATTCCAGGTGAAATTGAATCTTTCAATCCGGAATTGGATAAAGCCAATCGGGTGGCTGATTTCATCGAGTTGGGCGAATTGATGTGCATGGATGCATTGGATAGAAAAGAAAGTTGCGGCGGACATTTCCGTGAAGAATCACAAACAGAAGATGGTGAAGCATTACGTGATGATGCACATTACATGTATGTAGCTGCATGGGAAATGGTTGGCGATTGCAAATGGGATTTGAACAAAGAAGACTTGAAATATGAAGTGATTAAACCTTCTTCGAGAAACTACAAATAATTTTAGAATTACAAATTGAAAGAAACATTAACCATAAAAAACTTTGGACCTTTTAGAGAGGAAACCACTTTTAATTTTAAGAGGGTTAATGTTCTTATTGGTGAACAGGGAACTGGCAAAAGTACTGTGGCGAAGTTGTTAGCCATCATAAATGACGTTTCTTATATTGTAAGCGAAAGTAGAAATTTTAGAAATGAATTAGTGAATGAAGGTCTTGAAAAACTTGTTTCAGAAAATTCAATTATTGAATTTCATTCTGAAAATTATCAATTTCATTTTGTGAAATTAAAAGCAACAAAAGAATTTTCGCCAAAATTGAAAAAGCAAATTGATTTATTCAATTTAACAAGTGAAGAGGAATATATTTCAGAAAATGGATACAGTAAAAAAGCTTTGCTTTTCATTGATATTTTAAAATTAGTAACTCAAAAAACTTATTACCCAGCAGAAAGAATATTGGTTCACTTGGTTAATAATAATTCATTTTCCTTCATGGGTTCAAAGGAATTAGTGATAAACCAATCCTTAAGAAAATTTGGAACTGCTTATCAGTATTCTCGATTTGGAGTTCAAAAATATAATTTCGATTTTCTTGGAATCTCTTATGAATTTTCGGGAGAGGAGGATTTTGTTACGTTTGAAAATGATTTTACAATTGAACTAAAAAAGTCTGCAAGTGGCTTCCAGAGTGTGCTGCCCTTATTGTTAGTATTACTAAATAAGAGCAAAGAGAATGTAGATAAACAGTTCTGTTTTCATTTAATAGAAGAACCAGAATTAAATCTGTTCCCAAAGACGCAATACGAATTGGTTAAGTTTATTTCAGAGGTTATAAATCGAACATCAAATTCTGTAATGTACTGTACTCATAGCCCATACATCTTAACTGCATTAAACAATTTGATGTACGCATATCAAGTTGGGCAAAAAAACAAAACGGCTACAAAGAAAATTATTGATGAAAAATATTGGTTGAATCCAGATGATGTGAGTGCTTATTATTTGAGCAATGGAAAAGCGGAGAGTATTATTGATAAAGAAACCGGATTGATTGAGGCTAACAGAATTGATGGCGTTTCGGATATTATGAATAAGGAATTTAATGATTTGTTTGAAATAGAAAGGATTAGTGAGAAATGAGTTTAATTGCAAATTGTATAAGGTCAGAAGATGTTCGTCAGCAAGTTGTTGTGGAAGAAAATGGCAAGAAATATCATTTAGAAAATGAGAAAGGAGCTAAGATAGCAGTTGTAATAGTTGATAAATGTGTAGCGCAAAAAGAAGGTGAAAAACGATGTGACTTCTTGTTGCAAATAAATAGAAAAGTGAAAAATGATTTTGTTTTAGATAAGTCCATTTTTATAGAGTTGAAAGGAGGTAAAATTTTAAATGGAGTAAAACAAATTTATGAGTCAATCTTGTTTTTGAAACACGAAGTGGCAATGAATAATTTGGAATGCAAAATAGTTGGTTCAAGTGGAGTTCCAAAAATTCAATCAGAACCTAGCTATTTGAAATTGCTTAAACTTGTTGATTCGAAAGACAGAATAACAATAAAGACAAATAATTTTTTGAAAGAAAAAATATAACGATGGAACATTACAACATGAATTTAACCTTGAAAGTTTGGCGTCAAAAAAACGCAACAGCACAAGGAAATTTTGAAAATTATCAAGTAAAAAATATTTCCAGTGAAATGAGTTTTCTGGAAATGATTGATGTATTGAATGAACAATTAGTTGCTGAAAATGGCGAACCTATTGCGTTTGACCATGATTGCCGCGAAGGTATTTGTGGTATGTGCAGCATGCACATCAATGGTCGTGCACACGGACCTTGGGATGCCACAACTACTTGCCAATTGCACATGAGAGCATTTAAAGATGGCGATACCATCACCGTAGAACCTTGGAGGGCTGCGGCTTTTCCAGTTATTCGTGATTTGGTTGTTGACCGTAGTGCATTCGATAGAATTCAACAAGCAGGTGGTTTCGTATCAGTAAATACAGGCAATGCGCAGGATGCGAATTGTTTGCCTGTTCCAAAAGATGATGCTGATTTATCATTTGCAGCAGCTTCTTGTATTGGCTGTGGAGCTTGCGTTGCAGCTTGTAAAAATTCAAGTGCAATGTTGTTTGTATCAGCAAAAGTTTCTCAGTTTGCATTGCTACCACAAGGTCAGCCTGAAAGAACAAGCCGTGTTTTAAATATGGTGGCTCAGATGGATAAAGAAGGCTTTGGAAGCTGCACCAACACTGGTGCTTGCGAAGCTGAATGTCCGAAAGAAATTTCATTAACCAATATTGCAAGATTGAACAGAGAATACGTGAAGGCAAGTTTTTTAGCTGAATAAAATTCAGTTCATAAAGTTTGTAAAGGAATTTAGTAAAAAGCTATTTACAATTTTATTAGTAAGTCGCTTTTTTATTTTTAAAAGGTTCAAAAGAAAGTTTACTCAACCTTCATCATTCATAAATTCACTTGTAAAATGAAAATGAATATCAGGATTATTTTTTCTTTCGGTATCTAAATACCAACTGCTTTGCGCTAAATAGACCAAGCGTCCATCTTTATCATTTGCTAAAAATTGATTTTTGAATTTGCAAAAATCTTCCAACTTTTGTGCATCATCACAAGTTATCCAACAGGCTTTGTAATATGGCAATGTAACGAAACTAACTGTTGCTCCGTATTCATGCAATAAACGATATTGAATCACTTCAAATTGCAATTCACCCACAGTGCCAATGATTTTTTTGTGCCCCATATTTTGGGTAAACAATTGCGCCACACCTTCATCGGTTAATTGTTGTAATCCTTTTTCCAATTGCTTAGTTTTAAGTGGGTCTTTGTTTACCACTTCTTTAAATATTTCGGGTGAGAAACTCGGAATGCCTGTGAATAGTACGTTTTCGCCCTCGGTTAAAGTATCGCCAATTTTAAAATTACCCGTATCAAACAATCCCACCACATCACCAGGGAAAGCATCATCCAACACATTTTTGCTCCGAGCCATAAAACTAAACGGACTGCTAAAACGCACATCCTTATCTAATCGCACATGATGGAAGAATTTATTTCTTTCAAACTTACCACTGCAAACCCGAAGGAATGCAATTCTATCTCTGTGTCGTGGGTCTAGGTTGGCATGAATTTTAAAAATAAATCCAGTAAATTTATCTTCATCGGGCGATACTTCACGTTTATCTGTTGGTCGAGCCAAAGGCTTGGGAGCTATTTGGATAAAGGTTTCCAACAATTCTCTTACACCAAAATTATTCATCGCACTGCCAAAAAAAACTGGCGCAATATGCCCACCTAAATATTCTTGCACATCAAAATTATGATACACACCTTCAATCAATTCTACATCGCTGCGCAATTGATTAGCATCGGTTTCGCCAACTTCTTTATCTAAATTTTTGTCTGCTAAATTTTCAATCGTAATTTTTTCATCGTCTTTTTGCTTTGCCTGAAACAATTGCAACGTCTTGTCATACAAATTATAAACACCCTTGAAAGTGCTACCAATATTGATTGGCCAGCTTAATGGGCGAACTTTTATTTTCAATTTTGCTTCCAATTCATCCAATAAATCGAAAGCATTTTTTCCATCTCTATCCATTTTATTGATGAAAATAATCACAGGTGTATTTCGCATTCTGCACACTTCCATCAATCGCTCGGTTTGCTCTTCCACACCTTTCACACAATCCACCACCAAGATAACAGAATCAACAGCGGTTAAGGTTCTATAAGTATCTTCAGCAAAATCTTTATGCCCTGGCGTATCTAATAAATTTACGTTAATGCCATTGTATTCAAAACACATAACGGATGTTGCCACCGAAATTCCACGTTGCTTTTCAATCTCCATAAAATCGCTGGTAGCATGTTTTTTAATCTTGTTCGATTTCACCGCACCAGCCACTTGAATGGCTCCACCAAACAATAAAAATTTTTCGGTGAGTGTAGTTTTACCAGCATCAGGATGGCTGATAATGGCGAATGTTCGGCGTTTACTTATTTCTTCTGCGTACTTCAATGTTCAAAAATTTTGAGGCGCAAAGATAGACGAATTGATTAATCGAAGGTTGAAGTTAGTAGGTTTTACAATCGGCTTACATCGTTGATGTATCGGGCTTCGATTCAACGTAATATTTTTTCACGTTGTACAAAATCTGATGCAGATTAGAGGGGTCGAATGGTTTTGAAATAAATAAATCGAAACCATTTTTCAATAAATGCTCTCTTGTTTCTTTGGCTGCATTGGCTGTCAGCGCAACAATTGCCAGTTTTTTATATTTAGGGTCAGCATGATTGCGAATGCGTTGAACGGCTTCAAAGCCATCCATGATAGGCATTTGCAAATCCATCAACACCACATCAAAATCGGTTTTCACCAATTCATCTAATGCTAATTTTCCATTTTCAGCAAACACTGCATCTACTTTCCATTGTTTGAAAAATTGTTTCAAAACAAATGCGTTGATTTCATGGTCTTCTGCTACCAATACTTTCAAGCCTTCTAATGTTCCCGATGCAGTTTTTAATCTATTTTCTTCAGTTCTGTCAACCACTTTTGCCATTGGGAATTTTAAAGTAAAGAAGAACGTAGAGCCTTTACCCAACTCACTTTCCACTTCTAATTTTCCACCCATTAACTCCACTAATTTTTTACTCAAAGTTAAGCCCAAGCCAGTGCCACCATATTTCTTATGAATTTCAGAATTAGCTTGATTGAAGCGTTCGAATATTCTATCCAAATCATTTTTTGCAATGCCAATTCCACTGTCTTTTACAATGAATTTAATAGCAGCAATATCATCTTCTTGATTGATGATATTATAAGAAAAATGAACCTGCCCTTTTTCAGTGAACTTCACAGCGTTTGATAAAAGATTCACCAACACTTGATTCAACCGATGTGGGTCGCCAATTATCATGCGTTTCAACGATTCATCTTCATCAAAAAATAATTTCAGCTCATTTTCATTTGCCTTGAAACTGTGCATTTGCACTATTTCAGTACACACCGCAAACAAATTAAATGGTTCTTCGTCAATTTCTAAAGTACCATCTTCAATTTTTGAAAAATCTAAAATATCCGACACTAACGAAGTAAGCTGACGGGCTGAAAAATTCAACACCTTTACCAAGTTCGATTGTTTGTCATCTAATTTTTCTAAAGCCAACATACTACTGATAGAAACCACTGCATTCATAGGTGTCCGCAGTTCATGACTGATGTTGGAAATAAATTCAGATTTGGCTTGGTCAGCACGTTCGGCTTTTTCTTTTTCACCGCTGGTGAGTTCCAATTCTTTAATCACTTTACGCAATGATTCTTCGGTTTGTTTTCTTTCATCTACCTCATCCATCAATCTTCTTTTTTGGCTAAATGATAATGCAATCAAACGCGATAATTGCCCAAATTCATCAGTGCGTTTTTCCATGTTTTCTAAATATTTTTCTTTGCCCGTACTCATAGCATTGAAAATACCATTCAGTGGCATGTTGATATAAGAAGTGATGGCTAAAATGAGGAGTGCTAAAATAGCCAAAGTGAAGGCAATAAAGAAGATATTGTATTTGCTTAAAAACGTTGCAAATGCAGCAAATACGGGCTGTTGAACAGTAGTTTGCAAATAAGCAACGGCTTCTTTTTTTTCATTGAGCAACGGATAAAAAACAGTGATGGTTGATGAGGCAACATCAAAAGTATCTTTGCCAAAATTGTTGGTTAATTGAATGGTAGAATTGTCAATAAATTTGGAAAGATGTTGGCAAAAAGCAGTGTCGCAAATTTTTGTAGAAACGATTTTATTTTCTGCCGCATTGTTTTTTACAGAAGAATTATTTTCAACAAAATTTTCTTCTATTTTATTTTCCGATTTCGAAAAATAATGCGCTAAATTATTGTTGTCATCAGCATTTAATAATCGCTCCATTTGCTGATGAATTTCTGCTTTTTTATTTTCGGCTAATTTATAACTGCTGTGATTGATTGATTGCTGAAACACAATAGTGCCAGCCACCAAAAGCAGTAGCAATGCCGAAATGATAAGTGTTAGTCGTGTAGTAACTTTCATGTTTGAAAATTGAATTTTCTTTTTCTGATTTTCTATACGTGGTTCAACGTATAAATTTATGCACTTAAAAATAATTGGAAAGGCTATTGGCTATTTCTTTTACCACCATCTTTTTATTATTGAACAATTAATTAGAATGCTGTTTTTAACATTCATCAAAATCTTACGGCTTTGCATTTCAGCTTTTTAACTATTTTTGAAAAAAATTGCAAAGCTTTGTAAATACGCTTGGCAACTTGATTGCAGCACTATTTAATCTTTTTAAAATTGAAATACTTAATTGTAGGTTTAGGAAATATGGGTGATGAATATCACAACACGAGGCACAACATTGGTTTTATGCTGCTCGACCAAATTGCTGCTGAAAACAAACTCCGATTTGAAAATCATCGCTTGGCTTTTACTACTGAAATAAAACACAAAGGCAGAACTTTTTATTTTATTAAACCTACCACTTTTATGAATTTGAGTGGCAAAGCGGTGCGTTATTATTTGCAAGAATTGAAAATTGACAAAGCCAATTGTTTGGTGGTATTAGATGATTTAGCCTTGCCTTTAGGCACTTTGCGAATGAAACCCAAAGGTAGTGATGGCGGGCATAATGGCTTGAAAAATATTGATTTGGAATTACAAGGAAACAATTATCCTCGATTGCGATTTGGCATTGGTAATGAATTTTCAAAAGGCAGGCAAGTTAATTATGTGCTGGGGAAATTTACCAAAGATGAATTGACCCAACTGCAACCCAAAATGAAAAAAGCCACCGACATGATTTTTAATTTTGGAACTATTGGCATAGAACTGACGATGACAAAAATGAATGAGTAATAAATCAGGTAGAATATATTATTTGTTACGAATGATTAAACAAAAAAGCTGTTAGAAATTTCTAACAGCTTTTTGTTTTTTGGTACTTCGATTTTTTCATTTAATCTACATTGTCATGTAGAAACGGATTTTTTTTCAGTTCAAAATCGCCACTGGAGTTTTGGCGAAAAGCATATTCACTAATATTGTTTTCCGATGAATGCGGCGTTTGTTCTAATTCCATTCCTTTTTCCGAAAAACTTGTTTTGTGTTGTGTAAATTGATAGTTCATACTTTTCAAAGCCTTCTTTCTTAATTCACGTTCTTCATTGGCTTTGCGTATTTTTTCTAATTCTAATGCAGCTTCTGCACTGATAACAGCTTTGTTAGCGGTTGAATAAATATCAATTTGATTAGTGTTTGAAACTTCAAATTGCACATTGTTCAATTCAATGGGAGCTTGTGGCAATTCCATTTTCGGCAACTCAACTACATTGATATTTTGTTCTTGTGCATCAAAATTATTTTCAGCATCAGCCGATAAATCTAAAAACAATTGTTGTGGTTGTGCACTCATCAAAGGTTCGTGTTGATTAGTGATTTCAATATCGCTGGATGAAAAATCAATTTGAAAATCAACCATGTTTGATGGAGTTGATAAAGGCAAATTGTGTTCTAAAACCATTTGTGGTGCGTTGGAATTATTTGTTCTGTTATTAATGTAAGCACTCACTTTGCTTTCGCCATTTCCAAATCCTGCTGCAATGATAGAAACGGAAATTTTATCGTCTAAGGTTTCATCAAATACGTGTCCTTGTTTGATTTGAGCGTCTTCACCAGCTCTATCATAAATGAACATTGCAATTTCATTCATCTCATCCAAAGTGATTTTTTGATTACCATACGTTACGTTAATCAAAATAAATTTTGCGCCACGAATATCTCTATCGTATAACAATTTCGATTCTAATGCTTGTTCAGCAGCGCACAAAGCTCTGTCTTTGCCAGCAGCCATCCCATTACCAATAATCGCAACACCGCTGTTTGCTAAGGCTGTACGCACATCTTCAAAATCCACATTTTTTGTTCCAACAGTAGTGATACAATCAGCAATACTTTTTGCAGCGATGGCTAAAATATCATCTGCTTTTGAATAAGCATTATCAATATCCATGTTGCCATACACTTCACGTAAAGTTTCATTTGAAATCACGATGGTTGAATCAACGTGTTTTTTCAATTCTTCTAAGCCTTCTAATGCACGGCGTTTAGTTTTTGGTCCTTCAAAATCAAAAGGTGTAGTTGCAATGCCAACAGTTAAAATCCCCATGGCACGAGCAGCTTCTGCAATTACAGGTGCAGCGCCAGTTCCAGTGCCACCGCCCATTCCGCAAGTGATAAACAACATTTTTGTATTCACACTCAATAATTCGTTGATGTTGCTCAAACTCTCTTCGGCAGCAGCTTTGCCACGTTCAGGATTAGTGCCTGCCCCTAAACCTTCGGTTAAATTTTCGCCTAATTGTATTTTAACTAAAACGGGGCTGGCATCTAAAGATTGCATATCTGTATTTGCTACTACTAAGTCAACGTCTTTAATTCCCAGACGATGCATGTGGTTTACGGCATTGGTGCCGCCGCCGCCCACACCGATAACTTTTATTTTTGAGCTGCGATTTTTTGGCATATTAAATTCAAGCATGATGGTAAGTTGGTTTGTTTTGGTTGATAGTTATGGTTTGTGTGTGATTTAAAAATTAGTGTCTTCTTCGCTTTCAAAAATTTTGGTAGTGGTTTTTAAAATGTTACCCCAAAAACTCATTCCATGTTTTTTATGAGTTTCTTCCACCACCATTGTTTGTTGTGATAAAATTTCTAATCGTTTTGCAGCTTCTAATTTTTCAGCTTCCAATCGGGCAAATTCTTCTTCGGCTTGTTGTGCTTCGCTTACTTCTAAGTTTTGGAATGGTCGGCGTTCAGGGTCTTCAAATCCTTTACGAACCAAACCTATACCAGTTGAGTAGGATGGATTAGCATAAATACTCAAATCGCTATTGGCGATGTATTCCAAAGGCTGACCAATACGAGTGTTGATGCCTAAATGATATTCGAATAATTGTTTCAAATATTGCAATTGCGAACCGCCACCAGTTAATACTACACCAGCAATTAATTTGCGATGGTCGAAACCTGCATTAATAATTTGTGATTTTACCGAGCCAATAATATCTTCCATTCGGGCTTGAATAATTAAAGAAAGATTGTACAACGAAATTTCAGTTGCATCTCTCCACTTCATGCCTTTGATTGTTACGTTTTGGCTTTTATCAACACTTCCTGACATGGCATAACCAAATTTCACTTTCAACATTTCAGCATGTTTGGTCATTACGCCTAAGCCTTCTTTAATATCTTCAGTGATGATATTTCCACCGTATCCGAATACGCCAGTGTGGCGAATAATTCCATCTTTAAAAATGGCAACATCAGTTGTGCCGCCACCAATATCAACCAATGCAACACCTGCATCCATTTCTTCTTCACTCAATACTGATGCTGATGAAGCCAATGGTTCTAAAGTAATTCCAGCTTCAATTAATCCTGCATCTTTTATACAACGTTGCAAAACTTTCACTGCATTTACTTTTGCAGTAATCACATGAAAATTAGCAGCTAATCTGGTTCCCAGCGTTCCTCTTGGGTCTCTTATTCCTCGGGAATTATCTACTGAAAATTCTTGCGGAATAACATTAATGATTTGTTCGCCTGGGTCAACTTGCAATTTAAACATATCATCCACTAAGCGTTGAATGTCAGCATTCTTAATAGTTTCATCAATATTCTGACGAGTGATAATGCCTGTGTGTTGTGAACTTTTGATATGTTGCCCAGCAATGCCCACATACACCGATTTTATTTCTACTTGCGATTGCTCACGAGCTTCATCCACCGCTTTGCGAATAGCAGCAACGGTTTGCTCAACATTTACAACGCCTTCATTTTTGTCAATACCAACAGAATCAGCTTTTCCCATGCCGAGAATTTCGATTTTGTTATTTTCATTTCGTCTGCCAACAATGGCGCAAATTTTTGTAGTGCCAATATCCAAGCCTACTACGATATCGTTTTTGTTGTCTAACATTGGTTTATTTTTTTTGAATAGTTGAATTATTTTTTGTTGCTACCACTTCCCCTTTGTATTTCACACTTACTTTTTTGTATTTGCTCCAGCCCACTTTATTCAAGCCTTCGAGGTAAAATATTTTTAGTCGGTCAAATTTTTCTTTGCAATCAGTTGCATCACCCAATTCAATTTCATGTTCGCCTTGCAACGGATACAAAACAAAATCTTCGTTTTTCTTTATTTCAATTTGTGCAATTTGTGCTTTCCAAAATTCATTCTTGTTTATAAACTTTACCAATTGCACTAAATCATTTCGCTTCGATTGTTCTGGATGGGAGTAATTGAAATCAGTTAATGAAACATTTCCAGTAACTATCAGAACACGTGCTGTAAATGTAGAACTCCAGTTCATCGGTTTACCATTTTCATCAATGTAAAAAGATAAATGCTCGTTGTTAATTATCCGCATTATTGGACAACGTTGCTGCACATCAATCACCACATCACCATTTCGGTTGGAATAAATTTCGGTATTTGCTATCCATGGATTGGCTTCAATGGCTGATTCTAAGCCTATCCAATTGACAGCGTTAATTTTTTGTTGAAATAAAGTGTCTTTGTTTTTTTCTTTGATGATTTTTAAAATGGCCGATTTGTCAACAAAAAATTTGTTATCGCCTTCATCAATTTTGATGTTGATTTTTTCGCAACGCAATTTTTTTCGTTCGATAGATGAAAATGCCCAGAGCGTAAAAAATCCAATCCCCAATACCATCCAAAGTAGGCTGATGAATATTTTTTTTATTAAAGGTTTGTTGATTTTCATGTTAAAAGATGCGATTCACAAAACTCTTTTTAAATGATGATTGTTTTTGGCATCAACAGAAATAATTACGAACTGAAAAATAGTGTATTGTCTAATAAAAATTATAGGCAACGAAATTGGTATTCGATAATCCAATCGAATACCAATTGTATAGCAACATAATAAGCACAAAAAAGGCGATAAAATTTCATCGCCTTTTTTGTGAGTTGTTAAGCTACTTTATTTTACAAATTTTGCTTGAAATAATCAGTGATTTTTTGCAGTAAATGTATGCGGTCTTTGCCTTGCACATTGTGCAAGTGTCCTGGGTAAACGAAGTAATCAATCGGTTTATCTTTCTCCACACATTTTTTTATGTACATCAATGATTGTTGCCAAACCACCACATCATCGCTGGTGCCATGAATCATCAACAATTTGCCACGAAGATTATCAATGTAATTAGTCAATGCTGATTTTTTATAACCTTCAGGGTTTTCAGCTGGTGTATCCATGTAGCGTTCGGTGTACATCACTTCATAATAACTCCAATCAATCACAGGACCACCACAAACACCAACTTTATATTTACCTGGTGTTCTTGTCATAAGTGAAGTAGTCATAAACCCACCAAAACTCCAACCGTGTATGCCTAATCGAGCAGTATCAATATATTTCAAGTGGCGCAAATAATCGTTGCCTTTCATTTGGTCGGCAATTTCGCAAGTGCCTAATTGGCGATGAATACATTTTTCAAAATCAAAACCTCGGTTGCCGCTGCCTCTGCCATCAACAGTAAAAACAATAAAGCCTTCTTGTGCTAAATAATGAAACCATAAATCAGCGCCATTCAGCCAACCATTGGTAACTAATTGCACATGGGGTCCATTGTAAGTATAAGTGATGCAAGGATATTTTTTTGTGCTATCAAAATTGGGTGGCAAAATCATTCGGCAATACAATGCTGTTTTATTATCAGCCGCCGTGATGTTGAATATTTTTGTTTGCCCCAATTTGTAATCTTTCAAAGGATTTTCAGCCAATAAAATATTGCTTCGCAATTTGCCTCGGCGGTCATAGATGGAAACTACTTTCGGAATTTGATAACTACTAAAAACATCTAAATAATCACCCGTGTATTCATTCAAATATAAACTATGGATGCCTTTATCTTTCGTCAGTTGCTGCATTTCGCCAGTAGTTGCATCTACACAACAAATTTGTTGGTCGAGTGGGGAAGTGGTAGTGCCTGTAAAATAAATTTTGTTTTTGCCAAAAGAAATACCTGATACATTGATAACATCCCAATCGCCATGCGTCAATTCTTTTTGCATAGTGCCATTCAAGTCGTACAAATAAAGATGGTTGTGTCCTGTGCGTTGGCTTTGCCACACAAACAAATTATTGTTGTTGGGCAGAAACTGAATAAGGATGGTAGGTTCAAGCCAGTCATTATTTTGTTCTTCTAAAATTGTTTTTACAAAATCGCCTGTGTTGGCATCGTATTCATTCAACCACAAATGGTCAGTAGCTCTGTTTAAAACCACTACAAAAACATTTCTCTCATCGTTGCTCCATGCAATGTTGGTAAGATATTGGTCAGCTGGTCCATTAATTTTTAAGTAAACAGATTTTTGGGTAGCAGTGTTATAAACACCAACTTTTACTTCATGGCTTTTCATGCCAGCCATCGGATATTTTATGTTGTGTTCTTTAGCTGGATGTTCATCTAAATCCATTATCGGATAATCAGTTACCATGCTTTGGTCCATTCGGTAATAAGCCAGCAGATTGCCTTTCGGGCTCCAATAGGTGCCTTTACTAATCCCATATTCATCACGATGAACGCTTTTACCATACACCAATCCAGCATTACCATCATTCGAAATGGGTTGAACAGTGCCGTTGTTCATCAATACAAATAAATTGTTGTCAACCGTATAAGCCACATGGGTAGTATATTTCGCCACATCCATGTTTTCAGCTTTTTTATCTAAAGTTAAATGAAAAGTAATGCTGTCAAATCGGTAATCGTATTTAATCAAATTGTTGTTGTTGAAAAAAACAAAGCCATCCATCCCAGTTCTGATAACATTTGGCAGCTTGGTTAAAGTATCTAATTTCAATCTTCTAAAAGCCTGATTCAATTTGCCAACTGTCCACGAAACTTGTGATGGTTTTTTTCGCCAATCGTATTTTATTAAGCAATCAACACCATTTAATTTTCGGCTGTAAACCAAGGCAGTTCTACCTTCTATCCATTGCGGTTGATTTATTTTTTCGGGGGCTAAAATGTTTTTGCCTTTTAAAACACAATCTTCAATAGTTAATTTTTTTGATTGTGCTGATGCAGAAAAATGGAGTAAAAAAAAACCGAGACAAACAATAATCGTGTATTTCATTCTTTTTAAAATTTCATTGCATAGATAGCAAAAAAAAAATTGACAGACTAACGCCGACCAAAATTTAAACATTATCCATCCTCATTCGTTTAACTCATTTAACTCAACTTTTTTCATTTAATTTGTAAAACCGATTCAATCTTTTTTCTCAATGAAGTACATTTTACTTTTTGCATTCAGTTTGTTTTTTTTCTCTACAATTTCTGCACAAAATTTAGATTCCACCAACATCAAAGTATTAATTGTAATTGCACATCCCGATGATGAAACGGGCTGTGCTGGTGCGGTTTACAAGCTCACCCATGATTATAAAGCAAAGGTAGATTTGGTGTGCATCACCAATGGCGAAGGCGGTTATAAATATTCTACTTTGGGCAACGAATTTTATGGCATCGAATTAACTGACCCAAAAATTGGCAGACAATATTTGCCAGCTATTCGCAAACGTGAATTAATGAGCGCAGGAAAAATGTTGGGCATTCGCAACTTTTTTTTCTTAGACCAATTGGATGATAAATATGGCTTAAATCCAAAAGCGCCGCTCGATACATTTTGGAATATCTTAATCGTAAAAACTCGATTAACGGAAATTATGAGCCGCGAAACTTACGATTTTGTTTTTTGTTTATTGCCTGTGCCTGCTACACATGCACATCACAAAGCTGCTACCATTATGGCTTTACGAACGATTAAAGATTTGCCAGAAAATAAAAAACCAATTATTTTGGGTATGGATGTTCGCAATGAAAATGATACCACCAAACAGAAATTTGCAGTGTTAGAAAATTATCCTGAAACAAAATTGAAAGAAAATATTACGCCATTTCAATTCAACCGAAATCAAAAATTTGGTTTCAAAAATTCGTTAGATTATCACATCATAGCCAACTGGGAAATTGCCGAACACAAATCGCAAGGCACCATGCAATTAGCAGCAGGCAAAGGCGATTTAGAGCTTTTTAATTATTTCGATTTGAATAATACCAATGGAATTTTAAAAACCAACGAGCTGTTTCGATTGCTAAAAATCAATCATTATCCTGTGCTAAAATATTAATTTCAAATTGCCCGAAACCTCACCAACACTGCAACGCAAGCTCGGCTTATCAGAAGCTGTATCATTGAATATGATTGATATGGTGGGCATCGGTCCGTTTGTAACTTTGCCATTAATTATGCAATCGATGCCTGGCAAAAACGCTTTGCTGGCTTGGCTTTTGGGCGCATTGTTAGCCATTTTAGATAGTTTGGTTTGGAGCGAATTGGGCGCAGCTTATCCCGAAGCTGGTGGTAGTTATCAATTTTTGAAAATTATTTTTGGTAAAAAATTCGGACGATTATTTTCATTTCTTTACACTTGGCAAACCGCCATACAAGCCCCATTGGTAGTAGCTTCGGGTGCAATTGGCTTTTCGCAATACTTTCAATATTTAGTGCCGATGCCATTTTGGTGGCAACAAAAATTGGTTTGTGTTTTATTAATTGCGGCACTTTATTTTTTGTTGAACAGAAATATTGTTTCCACAGGAAAATTGTCAAAGGCTTTGTGGTTAGGTGTTTTGGCGATATTGTTTATCATTATCGGAATGGGCATTTTTCATTTCGACAAAAATATTTTTCATCAACAACCAAAAATTACTTTCGATTTTCTGTCGTTTGGTGCTTGGATGGTTTTAGGACAAGCAACTGTGAAAAGCATTTACTGTTATTTGGGCTATTACAATGTTTGTCATTTGGGTGCTGAAATAAAAAATCCGAAACGAAATATTCCGATGAGTATGTTGCTGTCGGTGCTTGGAATTGCGCTGCTGTACTTGCTTTTGCAAACTGTTGTGTTGGGGAATTTGAGCAATGATGTGGCTGCAAATTCTCCATTTGTATTCAGCACTTTGATGCAAAAATGGTTGGGCGAAAATGTGGCAAAATGGTTTACGTTGTTAATTTTATGGGTAGCCTTATCATCGCTTTTTGCAGTGATGTTAGGCTATTCGAGGGTTTTGTATGCCGCATCAGCCGATGGAAATTTCATTAAACTGTTTTCAGAAATTGATGCGAAAAAGAAAATCCCGAAAATGGCATTGCTTTGGTTAGCCATTGCTGGCGCAGGTTTCAGCTTGTTGTTTAAATTAACAGATGTGCTGAGTGCGATTGTTGTTGTAAGAATTTTAACGCAATTTTTAAGTCAATCAGTTGGATTAATTTGGTTGAATAAAAATGGAACTCGAAAATTGTTTCCATTTAAAATGCCGTTGTTTCCCTTACCCGTGCTTCTTTCTATGCTGATTTGGTTGTTTGTATTTTGCACTTCGGATGTAAAATATATCGCAGGCGCAGCCGCAATGATTTTAATTGGCGTTGTGATTTTTTATTGGAAAGAAACATTAACCAAGCATTTCTAACGCTTTAATTCTGCTCTCTTTATCGGTTTCAATGTAATCATTCAACGATGGATTTTTGATGTGAGTGATAGAATTCATGCTGTTTTCAATCAATTTAGTGATTTCTATAAATCCAATTTTATCATGCAAAAAAGCATCTACTGCAATTTCGTTGGCTGCATTCATCACACACGGCATATTGCCGCAAAGCCGCATGGCATCGTATGCTAAAGCCAGATTGCGAAATGTTTTGGTGTCGGGTTGTGAAAAAGTTAATTGCGGATATTTAGTAAAATCGAAACGAGGAAAAATACTTTTTAAGCGTTGCGGATAACCTAATGCATATTGAATGGGTAGTTTCATATCAGGCAAACCCATTTGTGCTTTCATGCTGCCATCTTCAAATTGAACCAAGCTATGAATGATACTTTGTGGATGAACAATAACCTCCACTTGTTCGGCTTTTAAATTGAATAACCATTTGGCTTCAATCACCTCTAATCCCTTATTCATCAATGTTGCAGAGTCAATTGTGATTTTTGCGCCCATTGTCCAATTTGGATGTTTGAGTGCTTGTTCTTTTTTTACTGACTTTAAAAATTCAACATCTTTACCCAAAAAAGGACCGCCACTTGCAGTTAAATAAATCTTCTCAATTTTATTTTCCCATTCACCAGCTAAGCATTGAAAAATGGCAGAGTGTTCACTATCAACTGGGTAAATATTTACCCCATTTTCTTGTGCTAATTGTGTAATCAATTTTCCAGCCACCACCAATGTTTCTTTGTTTGCCAAAGCAATCATTTTTTTTGCTTTAATGGCTGCTATCGTGGGCTTCAAGCCTGCATAACCAACTAAAGCAGTTAAAACAATATTGATGGAATCCATTTGAACAATTTGTTCCAAAGCTGCTTCGCCAGCAAACACTTTTATCATGTCGTTTTGCAAAGCATCTTTAACCAATTGATATTTTGATTCATCAACAATTACAACTGCATTGGGCTTAAATTTTTTTGCTTGAGCAATCAATAATTCGGCGTTGGAATTGACAGTTAAAACTTCAACACAAAATTCATCAGGATGAGCTTCAACTACCTCTAATGCTTGTGTTCCAATGCTGCCGCTGCTTCCAAGAATTGCTATGTGTTTCAAATGATGCGATTGATTTTGTTATGGCGTAATCGTAACTGTTGGAGTGGTGATAACATTACTCCAATTGCCAGCTCTGTCTTTTAGTTTGATGGAAAAAGTTGTTGCTTCGCTGCTCGATGAACTATTCAACAAAATAATTGATTTTAACACCGCAATAAATTCGCCTTGCACCTCAATGCTGCTACCTTGTGGTGTTACAGGTGGAATATGAAATTTATTGACCAGTGCACTATTTCGATTATCAATAATAATTAACGAGGTAGAATCGGCACTATAATCACCTACATTTCCATCGCCATCTATATATTGGATATCAAATTTTATCGAGTCAGTAAATTGATGAACCGAAGTAGGAGTGATGCTGATTAATTGAATAGCTGGAATCACCGAAGTAGTAGGTAATGCAGTAGTTTGAGCATCTTTTTTACAACCAAAAAAGATAGAGCCAACAACAATAAATAGAAGCAAATATTTTACCAACTTGTTTTTATTTTCATGCCAAAACTAATTTTTATTTCTTGAAATTAAAATGGTTTTACCATTCTATTTAGCGAATATTTTTTGCGGTAAATGTAATTTTCAAAATCTTTTTTGTGGTAGCAGTAATCTTGAAACGCTCATCTACTCTCATTCCTGCTATCCAAATGATGTAATCATTCATACAAACCAATTGCACTTTTTCTTTTTGAGGAAGTGATAGTTTTTGTTGAATAAAAAAATCACTTAGTTTTTTCTTTTTTCGTTTCATACCTAATGGATAAAAATAATCGCCTTGTTGCCAAGCCCTAATGCACAAAGGAAAAGCAATGTTTCTTGCATCGAGCAATGCAATATTTGCATCCGTAGAAATTTTTGAATCGTTGTTCCAATCCAATATTTCAAAATGAAAATCACCAAAAGTGGTTGCTGATTTTGATTGATTTTGCTCAACTACTATTATGCTATTTTTCTGCGCCGTTTTGTTAGAAACTATCCAAAAATCTTTGTGTTTTATTAATCGAAAATCTTGTGATAAATAGGTTGTTCCTGATTGCGCTTCGAGATTATTGAAAATATCTTCGGCTTGTGAAGTATTAAATCCAAAGGGTTTTAAGGCTTCAGTTAAAATAGTTGAGGCTGCTGGTAAATGCAATAGTGGTTTTACAGCTATCCAATATTCATCGTTTTTTTGTTGAACAATTTTCTTCAATTTTTTCTTCCATTCTGTTTGATACAATTGTTCGGTTTGTTCAAAGTGTTGAATATTTTTTTGCATTGTTTTTTCGAATGCAGGATTCATTTCGTTCAACAATGGTATTAAATGATGTCGAATTTTATTTCGCAAATAATCATCTGAATGGTTGCTGCTATCGGTTCGGAAATTCAAATTGTTTTCAGCGGCGTAATTTTCAATTGTATTTCTATTGGCAAATAATAGCGGACGGATTATTTTTTCATTTTTGGCTGCAATGCCCGTCATTCCTGCGATGCCAGTTCCTCTTACCAAATTGATGAAAACAGTTTCGATGCTATCATTCAAATGATGAGCCGTTGCAATGCCATCAAATTTCAATTCTATTCTTAATTGTTCGAACCATTCATAACGCAATTGCCGAGCGGCTTGCTGAATGGATAATTTATTTTCAGTAGCAAATTTTTCTGTTTCAAAATGAATAACATGAAATGGAATATTCATTGCTTTCGCAAATTCTTTCACAAATTTTTCATCCTCATTTGCTTCTTCGCCACGCAGTTGGAAATTGCAATGCGCTAACACAATTTGAATATTTGCTTGATGCAGTAAATGTGCCAGCACAACTGAATCGCAGCCACCACTGCAAGCTACAATGAGTTTGCTGCCTTTGTTAAATAAATTTTGAGCAACATTGAATGCAATAAATTCGGGTAATAATTTCATTTGGATGCTGCTAAATTAAAGCATATCCAGCGCATTTCGCAACTCGTTGTAATTGTGTTGCTCATTTAATTTTTTGCAAATCACTAAACCTTTTTCATATACGCTCATAGCAATTTGTTCGTGTTGTTGACGCTCATATAATTTACCGAGATGGTAATACAAGGCACAATAGTTTTCATCCACCGCTAATATTTTTTTGAAAAATTCCAACGCTTTATTGTCATCATTTTCTTTCACCATTTCCAAGCCCATGGCGAACAATAGGAAAGTATCGTTGGGGGTTTCAGTGAGTAAATGCAATAATTTTTCTTGACGTTCAGTCATGCTATTATCTTATGTAATTAGCTGTGCAACAAAGTTAGTAAGATATTGTTCATCATAACAAAAGCGAAGAAGGAAAAATAGCTGGTGAAATTAGAAATCAGATGAGCATTTTGTTGCACCGCCTTTTCGATAGCCCATTCCTTTAAAACCTCTGCCACAGCGGCGACTGATTAAATAGGTTACGCTTATCGAGCTTACTACAAAAGCATCTTTTTTGTTAGGATTGCCTCGGAGAATATTGCCTACACCATTAGCATCATATTTAATGTTGTAGTTGGAACGGTTTGACATGTAAGCTGCTGTTTTTCCGTTGTATTGTTGAATGATGGCAGGGTCGTAATAAT
Organism: uncultured bacterium; assembly: GCA_903857255.1. Taxonomy (GTDB): domain Bacteria; phylum Bacteroidota; class Bacteroidia; order Chitinophagales; family CAIODY01; genus CAIODY01. The sequence continues at coordinate 18,285 of CAIODY010000081.1, read as the reverse complement.
TGCCGCTTACATCATCTAAATAATCAGTAGTAGTGAAATGATACATCACTTCTAATGATACAACAAAAATATCACGAGCTAATATTTTAAAACCACCGCCCACTGGAAATGAGATTTGCGTTAATGCATATTTGGGTTTGTTGCCAAACTGTGCAATACCTTGCCCTTCGGTGCCTAAGGTTTGTAGATAAACTGTTTGACCAAAATATTGAGCAAATGGATTGAAATGAAAAACAGAGATGCCACCGCTTAGGTAAGGTGTAAAAAAATGCCCTTCACAAGGATTAATGCTCAACAAGTTGACATCCAAAATGCCGTGAAAATCTTGTACATACGATTCGAAATTCAAATTGCGATAGTATAAGCTATTGGATGTTGGAAAATCTCTGTCATCGCCCGAAATAGTTCCTAAATTGAACCCAGCTCTTACTGATAAAAAACCTTTCGCAAAAGTGTTGCGAACAAATGCACCAAATGCCACGTGTGCCTGTTTGGCATCGCCTAATTGATGGGCTGATAAATCACCGATGTAATGCATTTCGCCCATTTGCAAACCAAATTCGGTGAATTGTGCTTTTGCATTTGCAGCTATCACTACTAATAAGACAATTAAAATTCTTTTCATTATTTAATGTTCGAAACTTATTCTTTTATTGCCAAACACATAACTAACGGTTATGTTGCCAAAATAGTACCAATCTTTATTATCTGGATTTCCACGGCGAATATCAGGAAAAAAAGTTCCTTTTTTATAACCAAAATATTCATCTTCTCGCCATGATAAATTAGCCGACATAGACCCTTTGCCTAAGGAATCTAAACTTACATATTGTGTCCGGCTTACATCATCTAAATAATCAGTAAATGTTTTGCGGATGCCAAATTCGGCACCAATTGTAATATAATTATTGTAGCTGGTTTCTAATCTGTATTTCAAACCACCGCCGATGGGCAGGGAAATACCAAATGTTGAATATTTGGGGGCATAGCCTGCCAATCCTTCGCCTTCGGTGCCTAAGGGTTGCAATTCGTACCATGTACCATTGTATTCCGCTTTCGGATTAAAATGAAACCCAGCAATACCAAAAAACACATAAGGTGCAAAGCCGCTCTTGCGCCTATTAAATGCATGATAAGGCATCAAATTAATTTCCATCGTCAATCCAAATTCTTCGATGTTAGAACGGAAACTTAGGTTTCGAGCCTTGTTGTTGTAATACTTATCATCGCCTGAAATAGCACCATAAATGGCGGTGGTGCGAAATGCAAGGTATTGCCCCACATTGTATCGAGCAAATATGCCCATATCGGGGTGCAACTGCTGGAAGGAGAAAAAAGTTGGTACTATATCGCCGTAATAATTACCCAACCCAGTGCATACCCCCAAATCGAAATAATTTTTTCTGATTTTTCTGCCTTGATTTGACCATACAGACCGATGTTTTGCTTGCACCAAGTGATGACTTAGCAACAAAACAATCAACAGGCAAACGATATTTTTATAAGAAATACGCAATGATTTTTGAAAGCGCAAATATGCTCGTTTTGGATGAATATTTAATGAACATTGGAATGAATTTATTTTTTGCTGTGGTTAGTATTGTATTTTAATGGCTTGAATGGTACATGGTTGTTGGTTGAGTTTGTGCTTCGCCAACTGTATCGTGGGCGAACGCACATTAACCCATGGCTAAGCTTCAGTTGTTGAGAACAAACTTTGACAGTGGCTGAATATTTTTTAGCCAATCCATTTACACAATCTTCTTTATACTACCTAAATTCCATTTACACAATTTAGTTTACACTCTCTTCCCGATTACAAGTGAGTTGCTTCAAGCTACCTACTTACTCCTTCAAGATTTCAACTTACTCCTTCAAGATTTCAACTTGCTGCTTGAAGATTTCAACTTGCTGCTTGAGGATTTCAACTTGCAGCTTAAAGATTTCAACTTGCAGCTTCAAGATTTCAACTTGCCGCTTCAAGATTTCAACCTGCTGCTTGAAGATTTCAACTTGCCGCTTGAAGATTTTTACTTGCAATCGGCTGATACAAAGGTGAGGGCATGCCTGTGCCTCGGTTAGTGTCCGCACTAACCGAAATAAATAATTGATGTTCGTGGGGACACGAACCTCGGCGAATAAATAATTGATGTTCGTGGGGACACGAACCTCGGCGAAAAAGTCGGTGAAATATACCATAGCTTGTTTTTACTGTCCGTTTGAATTCTTGTTGTCATTGTGTTTTAGAAATTCAAACGCTTTGAATAATTCGTTGTCCGCTGGTTGATTTAGTTCGGGGTCTTTGTCAAAATGATATGAAACCCAACGAACATTTTTGCTTTCAATACTTGTATAAAAATAAACAGCATCAGAGAGTTCAACAAACTTTATGAATGGCAACAACTCTACTGGCTTGTATTGATTAGTATGTGTCAAGTAAAGTTTCTTTTTATCAAGCCCAACCAATGATTTTATTTCTGTTTCTCTAAAAGGTGATTTTGCTCCGATAAGTTCTTTCGCTGTAAATGTCCAAACGCCTTCGTCAAGTTCGCCTTGTTTTGCAGAAACAATTCTTGTTTCCTCAAAACCGTCTGCAATAAATTTTCTTAGTTCATTTAGTTGCTGTTCAAGTGCTGTAACTCTTTGTTTGTTTTCTTCTTCACTCGTAATGCCTCCGTGTCCTTTCCATTTGTTGCGTAATTCAGCAACTGTCAAAAGAGTATTTACAATTCCTTTTTCAGTAAGCATTTTCATAAATGCCTCTGTCGGATTTCCAAAGAGATTTTTGCAAAACTCTTTCTTATCTGCATCGGTGTAAAATCTTCTTACTGATTTTGAAAGTCGGGAAGTGAGAATATTCCAACTTCCAAATGTTGCTCTGAAATACCACTCTTTAAATTTCTCGTCTGTGTCAATCCAATTGTGTCGTTCTTGTTTATAGAATTCTTGGTCTTGAACAAATGCACTCAAAATTATCATTGAGAAAAATTCTGACAATGCCTCAAAGAAATGAAAAAGGTGTTCAACTTTTTTGCTGTTTTCTTTTGTTGCATAGTAACGCCAAAGAATTGATGAGATTGGAAAAGGTAAATTATCAATCCACTGTTCAAGTTTTTCTTCTTGGTTTATGCTCTTTAATTCCTTCTCTATTGAATTGTAACTCTTGGGTTGTTTCCAAAGATTTCTTTTTAGTTCCTCAAGTCGCAAAGTAAATTGGTCAATCTTGCTGTCAATCTTAATCAATTCTATTTGCGTTTTTAACTCTGGTAAATGCAGAACACAAGTTTGTAATTGAGATTTAGAAATAGTTGGAATAGTAACACCGACTTCTAAACTCTCTCTTAGTTTTCTTCCAATAACACTATTGAAGTAGTTGGCTACAAAAGTTGAATTTGCTTTTGTTTCGTCAAGTTGAATTTGAAAATAGTTTTTCGGATTTTTCATTTTCATTTCCGAAGGCATTGTAACTGCTACGCTGTTACCAATCTTCGGAAGATAAACAGAATTAGAAAGGTGTTCTACTTCATCGGCATCAGATGCTTTCAAAAGATTTATGCTAACTGCAACATCAGTTAAACGAATTGGCGGATAGCCAATTCGTTTAACTAATTCTTGCATTTCATTTTGCGATAACAATCCTTGAAAGGATTTCAATTCCATGAAGTCAATGAATGAACCTAATTGAATTGCCTTTCCTGCTCTTCGGTTTTTATAGTTATCAATTATTGTCTTGTTTGTCTTTTCATCGTTTGAAATTTCAGCAATGAAAGTTTTTTCTTTCGGTTGCTTTGAAAGGACAACAAAATTTGATGCAATGTTTGTCTGTGGTAAAAACGCACCATTTGGAATTGAGAAAACTGCATCAGCAAACAATCCAAGTTTGGTTAGCAACTCTTTGTTTCTATCATCAAATAAAAATGAAGGCGACATAAGAAAAACGGCTCTGCCGTTTTCGTTAAGTAGCATTGATGCTTTTATTAAAAGCGTAGCTCCAAAATCGTTTGAAGTTTTGAAACCGTTAATTTCTGTTGGCTCTTTACGCATTCCGAACGGTGGAAAGCAAGTGATAAAATCAAACTTGTTTTTTGTGCTGTCAAGAAATTGCCAACTATCACCTAAATGAATTTCGGTTTTAGGATTTTCAAAAATCGTTTTGATGGTTTCAAATGCAGTTTGGTTGATGCAATAAGATGTCGTTGTCCCAAAGTCAAAAAAGTTGCAAGGAGAAGAAGGCGTAAGCCAAGGGTCAAGATGCGTTTTAGGATTTACAATCTTTGAAAGTTCGTTGATGAAATCATAAATGTAAAGTGGTGGAGTAAAACCGTCTGTGTTTGTTATAGCACGAATAAGTTCTTTGCTATTTAAAATCTGCTCAAACTTTTCTTGTCCTTGCGTTGTGCCGATAAGTTCAAGCAACTTAGTGCTGCGAAAACCTGAAAAACTCATATCGCTTCTAAGTCTGTTAAGAGTTATCCAAATCTGCTGTTCTATTTCTTTATGGTCTGTCATTTTTTTCACTTTCGTTTAAAGTTAGCACTGTCGTCATAGGGTTGCCGATAACGTTTCTGGGGTTCAAGATGCGGCGAATTAATGTTCCATCACTCGTCCACCGCCACAAAGATAACAGGAACTACCGAACTGAAAAGCTACCCGTCCACCGCCGTAGCTTGAACCCCATGTTAGCTGCCGCCCACTTTGTTATTCCGTCCCTGTGATGTCTGACGGAAGCCAAGAAGCGTTGGGTTTCCTACTCTTGCAATAGGTTAGGTTTCAGCGTTGGCTTGTGCGCCTATTGCAAGTGTAGGAAACAGCAGGGCAATTTGTGTTTTGTTGTCTTCCCCCAATGTTTTGTTATCTTCGGTCAATGTTCTGTTCCCTTGTCCCAATGTTCTGTTATCTTCATCGTCTGCGATGCTAGCTTCATCTGCTGCTATGTCCGCTTGACTGACAATTGTGCATACTTCGGCTTGTGTTCTGTTCGCTTGACCGAGTGTTTTGTTGTCTTCATTGACTGCACAGCCCTCTCGTCCTTATGTTTAGTCTGCTCAATTGAATGTTAAGCTATCTCGTCCAAATGTTTAGTCTGCTTGCTTGAATGTTAAGCGGTCTAAATGTATTTTTCAGCGTTCTCGACTTTCTGTTTAGTCGTCTAAATCGTCTGCAAAGCCGTCTTGAACTTGTTTACTGTTTAACCACTTTGGTTCGCCAAATACACTCGTCTTGTTGTACTTCGATAAAATAAATGCCTTGTGTTTGCTGTGTCATGTCAAGATTAAATTGATTGCCTGTTTGGTTAATTTTTTCTAAAAGTGTTTCGCCTATAACACTTATTAATTTGATTGTTGCGTTTGTAACGGATTTTGTCAAAATGATTGAAGTGCTGTTACTTGTTGGGTTTGGATAACTAATTATTTGTGAGCTTCTATTCTTTAATTGTTCCACTCCTGTTGCCTTCACACTTACCACCACTGTATCATAAGTAGTAATGCCGCAAACGATTGTTTTTAAAATGTAGGTGGTGGTTTGGGTGGGTTTTATCCATAAGCCGCCATTGTTTTGCTTGATAATATCGTTGTTCACATACCAAGTACAAGCTACACCTGTAATAGTATCTAAACCCAACCAAACACTATCGCCCTTATTAATAATAGTGTCTTTGCCTGCATAAGCTTTGGCTTCTATTACCGCTACATCATCAATATAATAATAACCACCTGTACCTAATGTAGCAGAGTCGGGATAAAAGTTGCCAATAGTAATATATTTTTCGCCACCTGTGGCGGTATAAATGCTAGCTACTTGTGTCCAATTTAAAGTGTCGGTAATGATAGGATTGCCTGGTTTTACAATTTGGGGCGTATAGTTTAATACTTTACTCATCCATGATGGAATATTCCATATAGAATCGGCATGATAAGAAAGATAGGCTGCTACATTGTTTGAGCCGAAAGGAACAGAATTAATCAAGTTAGCATAAAAGGAAACAAAATAACAATGCCCAGCAATTAAAGTATCCAATAATAGAGCTTGCAAATATTCTCTATAGTTTGTACCTTCTTTTGTCCATATTCCAGCGTACGCCACGCCAGTTCTAGCATATTGATAATTTATACCAGCAATTGGAACACCAAAAACAGGTGAACAAGCATTAAGATAATCGGTGCTATTTACTTGTGGACCAGTCCATGGTATGGCTAAATATATTTGGCTACCTAAATTAGAATATGGACAAGTATCGTATACTTCAAATGAAGGATTAGGTACAAGGTTGAAAGTTTGTGCTTTTGCCTGATAACTACAACAAAATAAAACAGCTACAAGTAAATACTTGTAGCTGTTGATGATAAAATTAATTTCCATGTTGAATAACTACTTTTTTGTAGATTTTTTCGTTGTTTGCTAAATTGATAATACATAATATACAGATACCATTAGCATAATTAGCAGTATTAATAACTGTACTATTGCAATTCAAAACAACACTACTTATTGTTTTGCCTTGAATATCACAACATTCAATTTTGTAATTGCTATCGTTGTTTGTTGGTAAAGTAATATTGATGTTGTTGTTTGCAGGATTGGGATAGATAGTTATTAAAGATGCTAACTGTTGATTCAAAACAGTCTTGTTAATTTTAATTTTCCGCTCTCCATCGCCACCATCTTCATCTGAAGTATTGCAGTTAGATTCGGAAACTACATCAGTTAGATTTAGCATTTTATATAAGGTTTGCGCCCAATAGACCACATCACCATCATAATAAGGGCAGCCCATGGCTAAAGCTCTGATGCCCAATGTGTCGGCAGTAGCTAATGTAGTGTCTAAATAGCTTAATGCCCAATTGTAATAGTTTTGATAGTTTTGCTCCACGTTGTTGGTGGGGCTAAAAGCACTTATCATGGTTTGTGCATTAATCAAATCGGAGATGGCAATTAAGGAATCTATTTCGACAAATGTTTCATAGCTACTGCCTGCCAAGTTAGCTTGATAAAAGGCGTTAACAGTTGAATCGGTTAATGTGGAATCGGGCTGCGAACGCAACATGCGATACAAATTATTTTGCAAAATAAAATTGGTTTCGGCTGGGTGTGGGCTATAAGCAGCCGAAGCACCACTAATCATATCGTACAAAGCCGCAGTATTATTGGCAATAGGCGAAGGAGCAAATGCCATACCTGGACCACAACCTATACTTGCACCTGATGTGTAATTTAATGTTGATGGACTAAAGTAGTTCGTAACGCCTGGGGTTATTGAAGTATATCCGAAACCATTTGGATTATAGGGTGCTACTGAACGAAGAAAAAAGTTCTGTGTAACAGCAGAAGAGGCAACAGTTGAAGTCATAAAAGGTTGAACAGTTGTACTACCCCAAGTGCCATACCATTGATTATCAGTAGGGTTGCCAGGGCTGCCTTGTGTGCCAATGTTAGCGGCATTATTTAGTTCTAACCCAGCTTGAAGAACAGAGTTGCTATACATTTGGTTTCTATTAATGACAGTAAATAAACAGCTTTGGTTGAATTCCATGCCTTCATTAGTATTGCTAAAGTTGTTGCATTCGATATGTTGATGGTTGGCACTATTGCTATAATACCCCATAGATGGCATGGAGTTGGGCAATTGTGCTTGTGCTGTCACTCGATTATTCCAAACTAAATTGAAAGGATAAACTATAGAAGGTGATGTGAAACGTGGGGTAGTGTTTACATATTGAATACCCATTTGCCCAATGAACCCAGTTTGGCGCATGGCAGGTGGCATGGGTAACAGATTAATTTGATTGTTGGAAGTATGCACATTTTTACCAGCTAAACTATTTATGGCAATACCATTATAGGCTTGGTTGATGATATTGGGTAAAGGTACATAAGTAGCTTGGTTAGCTCCTTGGCTGCCAATTTCAAAAGTAGTAAAACTGTTGTAAGGTGGTGAAAGTAGCGGATTAACTGGTTGAGTAGATGTTAATAAGTTAGGCGGCATCAATGTAGAATAATCAATTTGAATAGCTTGGTAGATAAATTGATTAGGAGGAATTGGTGCAGAGCCGACAGTGGTTTTATCAAAAGTGTTGTTATAAATATCTAACTGACCTGAATAAACTCCAAAACCATAACTCCCCATTTGACCATTTGGAGGACCGCCTCCCATGCCACCTGGCACCCAACGATGGAAAAGATAAATCCCGTTTTCAATATTATAAATTTGATTATTGCCAATATCATAATTATATAACCTACCAGTCAACATACATATTGCAAACTTACCCAAATGATTTGGATAGGAAATACTTCCTGAAATTGGCACTGTAGAAAACCCAATATTTGATAGCGTATAAGTATTGGCTTGCTGCGAACTTCGAATATAGGAATAATTAACTTGAGTAGTTGTTAAATCGGTAGTATAAATGGCGGTATGACAATCAATAAAACGGTTACCATCAATAGGACTTGTTCCTGTAGGTGATGTGGCAATTAGATTACCTTTATAAATATCACCTGCTTCAATATCTAATCCATAACCTGAACGAGCATTTGTAGGACTGATAATAGTATTTTGAAAAAGGGAATTAACTACATGAACATAAGATGCTGTAGCGTTAATACCTGCTTGTAAATTATCAAAGGTGTTTATCCAATCTGGATTTGCCGCACCAATGTTGAAATCCTGATGAATATATGAGGTAACAAAATTTGTTGATGGGTTATTTTGAATTAAACAATACCCAACATGATTTAATAAAATTCCTGCTGTTGGTTTGGCATTTGTACCATAAAAAGAGCCACCTAAATAACTCCAAATATTTGGCGTATAAACATAACCTGGGTCATATATTTGGTCATTAATAAATTCACTTGATAATGGAAAATTCTGATTGGAATTGTAAATAGGTGCTGTAACAGCATATACAGAAGGCCAAACACCAGTACAAGGTTTATAATCAATATAACGACAAGTAAATAAACAGCCTTTGATTGTAATTGGTAGCGGTAAAGGAATGCCTCCACCTGATGTAAGATTATAGCCAGTCATTTCAATTGAAATATCATTTCGATTGAAAATACTGCTTTCTACATCTAATAATGTAGTTGGATAGTATGGCAAAGTGCCAGCTGGGTCTAAAAAATTAATAGCAACTTTAGCATCTTCAATAAAAGAACCTTGCAATACTGATACACTACCAAACGGTTGTACTTCAATTCCTTGCCACATCCATATTGGTTCGCAAGTTGCAATATGACAATGAATGAGGGTAAGTGTAGCACCTTTTTGCACTGTTATTTTTTTATTGTTGGCAACATTAATTTCGCAGTTTTTTAAAACCACATTGCTATTAACAAAAACATCATGATTGATATAAAAAGTATTACTTGGGCTACCAGAAGTAGAAGTGATTACATTACCGCCGGCACCAGTGCTTGGCAATGGCAAATAAACTGTACCCGAACAGTTAAAACATGACTGAATTGGAGGAGGTGAGGCAGCATATAAAAGTTGCACAGTCATAAAAATAAAAAGCAAAAGAGCTTTAAGAATGTTTTTCATTGTAATTGATTTTTATTGTTTAAAAATTATTTCCTAAACCATGATATGTAAAGATGATTCAAAAAAATTTAAAGAAAGAATTAGTGTTAAAAAATGAGTAGAACTATTTAACCCAAAAAGTGCGGTGCGCAGCACCGCTTTTTTTGTCTTTTGTGTTTTCGCCTTTTGGAATAAGTCTGTGATACAAATAAAAGCGATGAAAGTAGATGTAGTGTAAAGCGTAGACTGCTGCTGCAAATGTGGCAAATGCAAAAACAAAATAAAAGAAACATTTGCCTCTTTTGCAGCAGCGAAAGAGTGGCAAATATGGCTTGTCCAAATGTATTTGAATTTTGTCTTGTCATGTCCGTTTTACTTTCGTTGTCGTTCAGTCAATGGGTGGCAGCTAACGTTTTGCAGCTACCAGAAGGGCGGGATTTAAAAAACGAAATTGTCAATTTTAAAATAAAATTATGTTAGAAAACAAAAACATCAATGAACCACAGAACCCCGCCTTTTTGGTAGGTGCTGTTAGTGGTAGTGCTTTTAGGCAATTGAAATCATTTTGCTGTGGACCAACACGATTTAAAGTTGAAGAAGCCATTAACGAACGACCAATAGACGTTGTGTCAATTACTGGTGATGGTAATGTTTACATAGTGTATTACTACGAAAGGCAGTTCTTTAACTTTCAAGAAACTAAACCGCCTATTGGAGTAGAAGTTATGGCACATTCAAAGGCTTGGATAAACGAAGATTACAATCCAAAAGGAGTAAGGATTGGTTTCTTAAACGAAGATGATAACGGTGAATTTATTTCAGCAAAATGGGATAATTCAGGCGATACATACGAAAACTGTGAAGAAGAAAAGCCTGATGTTTGGTGGTATTTTTAGCATTACCACTAACGTTCTCGGGGCGTTTTGCTGTGGCGGATTGATGTGCCGTCATTAGTCCACCACCACAAAGATAATAGAAACAAGTGAACTACAAAGTTACCCGTCAACCGCCATGGCAAAAGCCCCGTGTTGGGCGCAGTAAAACTTTTGTTTGTCGTCATCTGTCAAGTTTGTTTAGTCCTTTGGATAAAACTTTATTTTTCTAGTTGAGTGATAAGGGCAGTACGCCAATGATAATTCAAATGCTCCATTGTAATTTGTCGCTGCATGAAGTGGTGAAACATTGATGTCGTAACTAAAACCTAAACGAACTTTTTTGCATTGTAAGCCCAAAAGTCCTATGACTGCATCATTTGCACGATAATAAGCACCACAATAAATTGAAAAGTTGTCAAGCGAATAATTCAATGATGAACCAAAAGTTAGTTCGGATGACGTTGGATAATTCATTAAAAGAACTGTTGGCGATAAAGAAACTTTGTCGTTTAAATTCACTTGTGCTAAAGCATGAACAATAGAGCCAACAACTGAAACAGTTTTTGAGTTAAACACTAAATACATTTCTTTAGGGTTGTTGATGTGCATGAAGTTCACACCACCTTGCATACTAAATTTTTTTGAAAAGGTTGAAGTCCAAACTGCGCCAACATTTAAGTCGTAATAATTTGAATTGCTATTTGCGTTAAACGATTCGTCAGAAACATTGCTAAAAGTGTGTGTTGTTGGGTCATATTGATTGGCAAAAACCAATTTATTTATGTTGATTGTCCGATTAATGTAACCGCCTTGAATGCCAATATGAATGTAGTGTTTGGGAGTGTCTGACTTTCCGATGTGAATATGATATGCAGCCGAACAATAAATTTTTCTGTTGGTCAATTCACCTGTTCCGCTTCTGTCGTCAATGCCCGTAAGTCCAAGACCGAAGAAGTTTTTTTTCTTTTTGAGAAGTGTAAAGTCGGCTGAAACAATTCCTGTTACATAAGGTGCAGAAACAGAAGCCCATTGATTTCGGTAGTTTGTCGTTACTCTAAATTGTCCGTCAAAGTTGCCTGTGTTTGCGGCATTGAGCGTTATTGGTGCAGCATTGAATTGCGATAAATGAATGTCTTGAGCTTTAACAAATGTTGTCAAAAACAAAACAGAAAACAGAAGTGAAGAAACTTTTTTCATAATTATTTTTTGTTGAGTTAAAGAATATTATTTAAAAACTGTGTCCTGTGTCTTGTCAAAATTTGTCTGCAAGTTGCGCCGCCACTTTTTATTGCGCCCAACGTTCTCGGGGCGTAATGTTGCAGCGGTTTAGTGTTCCGACCGCTGTCCCACGAAACAAAAGTAAAAGAAACAACTGAACTTTCAAATTGCTCGTCAAGCCGCTGTAACAGTAGCCCCGTGTTGGCGGCTGCCCAAACTTCAATGTTGTGTCTTTAAAAATTAGTTTTGTCAGTAATTGATTGATGAAACAATTCCATTGTCAATTGTAATCAAGATAGTCTTTGTCAAATAAGCTGGCATCCCATATTTGTATGCTACGTTTGATTTTGCATAGTGTCTAACTTCGTCTGTAACCAATGTCTCTAAAATTGTTTCTTCAATTGGAGAAATCCATGGCACTTTAGCTTTAGAATAAAAACCATCCGCATTTCTACTAACTTCTTTTGTACACACGATTTTCATTTTTTTATTCTTAAAACATTCAATTAGTCTGCTGCAATTTTTATCGTCTGACCGTTCTTTAATTAAGTTTTTAATTCTTGAATTGATTTTTTCTGAAAGAGTGTCTTTATTTATTGAAAATACAAACGCTGGGCTTTCGCATTTCTTGTATTTACGAATTAAATTGTAGATGATAGTATTAAGTTTTTGAGCAAATGCAAAGCAACTTTGTTTGTCGGCTGCGTTGCCATTTACATCTTTGCATGTTGGACAAGATGTATAAATGTACCTTTTGCCTAAAATAGGTTCAGGACTTACGTTATTGTCAGTCGAATAATACTTAAGGATTTGGTTTGTTTCATAGTCATTCACAATTGTTATTTCAGCTTCTGATGAATTTGGAACATAAACACGGCTAAAGCTTTTGATTCGAATTTGGGCAATAGTTTCTTTTTCTAAATCAATTGTAGCTGTTAATAGGTCTTTACCAATCCAAATGTAGAAATCATCTTCATTCCAATAAATTTTTGTAATCGGGTCTAAAGGTTCGTCAGTTTGATTATTACCCTCCTGTTGTGGTTCCTGTTCTTTAATAATCTCTAAATTATTGTCATTGTTCTGTTTATTTTTTTCTTGCTTAACTGTCGGTATCGGTGTTTTTAAATCTTTCAATTTAAATTTTGGTCCAGACACAGAATGAATTGAAGACAAAATGCAAATTGAAGTATCCCCTTGCTGCAATAATTGATTCCACTCCTTTTCTAACTTGTAAGATTGTCCGTTAACAAAATAAGGGTTAAAGAAAAAGAGAGCAATAACTATTATTAATCCAATAACTAAAAATGGAAAATAAATCCGCTTCGATTTAAATGAACTTGTCATAATAATTAGTTTGTTTTTTTATGTCGTCTGGTGGTTGTAATGGGTTGCCGCCAACGTTCTCGGGGCGTAATGTTGCAGCGGTTTAGTGTTCCGTCCGCTGTCCCACGAAAACAAAAGTAGCCGAAACAACCGAACTTTCAAATTGCTCGTCAAGCCGCTGTAACAGTAGCCCCGTGTTAGCGGTTCGTGCTTTTGTTGTCAAGTAATTCGTCATGTTGAAGTTTGTCGTCAATTTGTTTGTTATCGGTCATTGTGTTAATCAATGTCAAAGCTGTTTTTGCAATACCGCTGTCTGGAAATTCAGAAAGCGTCTGTCTGTAATATTCGATTGATTTTTCCTTGTCGCCGATTTGTCCGTAACAAAAAGCAATATTGTTTAAGTCCATTTCTTTGTAAGAGATTTTAGAACTACTGCCGAGATAGTATCGGTATTTGTCAACCCATGAATGTTTTGAGAATGTCTGATAGCTGTCAATGAAAAATGGAATTGCGTCTGCATATTTTTCTTGTCTTACTAATTCCATTCCTTGTGCATGATGCTTTGCATAAATGTTTCGTATGATGAACCAAATAATTAGTTGTCCGAAAGCACCGTACATGATATTTGAGAATATACCATGAAACCCAAGATAGTCGTCAAGTTTTAGGAAATGTGCTATGACTGAATAAATAGCAATCATTAATAATTGCGGTGGAAGTGATTCCCAAGTATATTGTCTGATTGATGGAATGTTTGAAGCCATTTCTAAATATTTTTTGTCTTTGTTTTGTCAAAGTCTATTTGGAATTATTTCTGTCCAAGCATGACCGCCAACGTTTCTGGGGTTTGCGTTGCAGCGGCATTACAAAGCCGTCAATCGTCCCACCGCAACGAAGATAATAGAAACAACCGAACTACAAATTTACCCGTCAAGCCGCTGTGATGCAAACCCCATGTTAGCGGTAGTGCTTTTCTTGTCTGTGTAATGTCTGTAATTGCTTTGCGTATGCTTTTTTTATGTCGTCAATTGTTATTTGTTTGTCTGTGTCAATGGCTAATCTGTCAATAGTTTTTCTGTCGGTGATGAATTTGTTTTTAGAACCGAAGTAGATGTCAAAAATATATTGCGGTGAATATTTTTGTTCCATTTTTCCATAACCTCTGTAAAATTGTCCAAGCACAACGATGTCCGTGAAGCCGTCCGAATTGATGTCAGAAAATGAAACTGCTAAAATTTTTTCAAAGCAACAGTTCGGATAAGAAAAGTTTGGCGACAAATAACAAACGCTGTCATTAAGCTTTAAGTAAAAATTGAAATGACTGAATGAAGAGTCTTTTGAATTGAGTTGTTCTGTGTAATAAAAAAAATAAGCAGTGGTTTTACTATTCAATGTCAGGCGAAATGTTTGCTCGTCAAGGTTTCGTTTGGTGCTTATCAATGTTGAATGTGTACTGTCTAACGAAAAATATTCAGCGTCAGATAGAGGCTTTGGATTTGTCAATGTCTTGATGCTGTTGTCTGGCAAGCTGTCGAAAAGTTTTAGACTTTTGTTCGTTGTTTGTCCAAAGCAATTTGACATGACGAAAGAGAAAATAAATATGGCAATTACCTTGTTCAAATTTTGATTCTGTGAAGTTGTTTTGTCGTCATTATTTTATTGTTAAAATGGAAGTCTGTTATGTCCAAAAGCATTACCGCTAACGTTTTGCAGCTATAAGAAGTTGGCGTTTTCTAAGCACAAAACTGTCTGCCACCACTGAACCTAATACGAAGCACAAAGTTCATTTAACCACTGAACCGCCAATTTCTTATAGGTGCTGTTACCTGCTGGCATTCTTGTCTTTAACTCTTCATTATATTTTGTTGTTCTTTCCAAAGTCTCTTATATTTTCTGTATTTAACAAATAAAATTAATGTAATTGTCGGGTGTAATATTACAAATAATAGAACATTTAACTGCTGATAGGTAATGCCAAGAACATTACTCATTACTTGCATAATTTTTACACATATCCAAAATACTGTTTCCATTATTTTCTTTTCTGTTCAATTATTTTTAGTTTCCAAAAATTAATTACACTTGCCACAATTAATGCTATTGTCATTCCAGTATCCGCAGGGCCAATCAATATGTCGCAATGTCCATTCCCATTTAGTCTAATTACGATAAAAGTCCAAATTAGTCCAAATAGAAATGCTACTCCATAGCATATCAATTCCTTGTTTTCTATTTTTTGTTTTTTAATTTTTCTGATTATTAATCTAAAACTGTCGAAAAAATAGGCAAAAAACTGTGTTAATAAAAAAAGTCCAAATAGAAGTCCAATTGGTTGCCAATAATCCTTGTTTGCAAAGAAAAAAAAGTCTCGTCCTTCTCCTGTTCCATAAATATGTTGTTGGCAAAGTCCTAAAACAGGTAAAGTCAGAATTGTCCCCAGTAAGCTTCCCCAAAAAAATATTTTATAAATTCTATTCTTAAATTTTGTCCAGTTCATATTATTTCACTTTATGTTTCGGTTTTACTATGCTTGCAGGTAACGTTTTGCAGATTTGCGATGGGCGGGCTTTGCAGTACAAACGTCCATTCGTAGAACTGTACCTTCTCCAACCACAAAACTGCCTGCTGAGCACAAACCCCCGCCTATTGCAAATGTGCTGTTAGCTGTAGTTATTCTTTGCATTTCTCTTTCAGCTTATTAAATGTTTCTTGAAATTTAGGGTCAAGATTCTTAATGTCTTTAAGATATTTACAAACTTGATTTGTGTCACCTTTAGTGTCATAGAGAAATGCAATATTAAGTATTACTAAATTGTCTGTCGGGTCTAACTCATTTGTCTTTTGATAATATTTTAAACAACTGTCAAGTTCATTCATTGCTCCATAGCAATTGCCTAATTCATAGTATGCTCCAGTATGTTTCGCTTGCTCTTTAAAATTATTGATTGTTAATGATTGCTGAAAATCATTTATTGCTTTATTATAATCTTTTGATTTTTCGTAGGCAAGTCCACGATTGTAGTATAAAGCGGACTTATTAGGTTCTCTCTTTATTGCTATATTAAATTCGTCAATTGCTCCAACATAATCACCTTTGTCCAATTTTTGAAGTCCTGTAACATTTTCAAATCCATAAATTGATGTCCCCGATTTAACTTTGTAATAATTTAGGAGAAATAATGCAGCGAATAAAATCACAAGTCCGCCAATAATAGAAAGTAAAAACAATTTCTTTGATTTAGCTGTCAGGTCTGATTTTTCCAAAGTCCACTTTGCTATTAGGACACCAATTACTCCAACTGTCAGGTTGAGAAAAAAGCCAATTACTTGAAAAATAGTTTCATTGTCTTTGTTTATCCAGCCAACAGTAATTAATGGAAAAATGAAAAGTCCAAAAAGCAATACTGGAACGTAATAACTTACAGCACCTATAATGCCCCACAATATTTTGTTCTTGTTTTTGCTTTTAGCCGTTGTCGTGAACCATCCAATAACAGCAATCATTAAAATTATTTCAATCATATTCGTGTCGTTTTATAATTACAGCTAACGTTTTGCAGATTGGCGATGGGCGGGCTTTTCAGCACAAAAGTTAGTTCGGAGAACTGAACTTTCGGCTACCACAAAACTGTCAAGCGGAGACGAAACCCCGCCTATTGCCAATGTGCTGTTAGTGGCTGGGCTGTCTATCTGCATAGTTTAATCAATAATTCTGTCGATATTCTTAATTCACTGTCTGAATAAGTTTTGCTTGGGTCAGGATGGTCTATAGCATTTCTAATATAGGTACATAATGAATCGTAGTTTGTACTACAAAATGATGAAGGCTTACTATGAATGGTAGCATCGTATGCTGTATGTGCTTTTATAAAGTCGTCACAAGATTTGACTGTACTTTTTGACGTTTTATTTTGTAACCAACCATAAAGTTCTATGTGGTAGTCGTTAGAAACAATGTCAAAGGCTAGATAATTTGTTTCCGCACTTGTTATTGTTGGTAAAACAGAAGGTGCAACAATTTTACTAACTTTAATATTGCCATTAACTTCATTTAAAACAATAATTAGATTATTAGTCCTGTTTGATAATCCATCTTCCAAAACATATTCAGAGTGTGTTGCCAAAAAGAGTTGTACAATTTGTTGGGAATTTTCGGTGAACAAGTCTTTGTAATAATTAAGAATGTTCTTTTGCCATTTAGGGTGCATACTTAACTCTGGCTCATCTATCATTATTGCTGCACCATTCAGTTTCTTACTGTTTTTTAGTAAATAACTCCCACGAAAAACAATTTGCTTTTCGCCTGTACTCAAATTATCAATGGAAACAGTTTTGCCATTTTTATTGAATAGTAATGTCTTTTCATTATTACTGTCTACAACTCTATCATACTTCAACTTATCAAAGAACTTATCAAAAGCATTCTTGAAACGATAAATTTTTGACAATGGATAATATTCAGGCCAAGATTTTGGATTAGTACCTAATGATTTATTTAATTCAACATAGTCTGAATTGTCTTGATTTTGTATGTCAACAAGTAGTTGTTTTAAAGAAGTGAAATCATCTTCTTTATCATTGTCATATTTGTCGGCATCTAAAATTTTGGTTGTTGTTGAAGTAATCTGCTGGGTTTTATAGTCGGCTCGTGCCTTTGAAAAAACACAGCCATAATGCCTTATATCAATGTTGTTCGTCTCGATTTGTTGAAAATTGTTACTCCTGTCTGTTCTGATTTTTTGAATAGTCCCAGTACTGTCAACAATGTCGTAAAAATTTTTGTGCGTTGTTCCGTCAGTAGTTGGACTTGCCTTATAAGTATCAGCTCCAATACTGTATTCAATAAAGTCAAAACTTTCAAATGACCCTAAATTTAGAAATGTACTTATGGTTTCAAGGATAGTGGTTTTACCAGTGCCATTTTCACCTGCCAGTATTATTGTGTCATAAACGATACCTGTGTCAGGATTAATAAAGTCAAGCTCTAAATTTCCAAGAACTGGATGGTTTCGCCATTTTACTTTTTTAATTTTCATTTTTTAATTGTCGTATTTGTTGTTTGTGCGGTGTCGTCATAGCCTTGCCACTAACTTGTATATAGTGGCAACTCTTTCGCACTTATCCACCCATTTTTGGATGGCTAAGTGCGACTGAGTGTGTTATTATTTCCAACACAAATTTATGTGTTTTATCTTTCATAGTGTATCATAAGGCGAAATTATTTTTTGTAAACTTTTGGTGCTGACGTGGGTAATTATTTTAGCGCAGCTACACTTCCCAAGTTTTTATTGTATTAAGTATTAAGTATTAAGTATCAAGTATTAAGTATTAAGTATTAAGTAT
>CAIODY010000080.1 GCA_903857255.1 uncultured bacterium | reverse complement strand
CAGCTTTATAACCGTGATACTTTAGCCGTTTATGAATCTTTTTTGAATACAATTGTTACAAATAGCCAACAAATGATGAACTTTACTTTTATTGTATTGAATGTCCCAGCTACAACTGCATTCAATATTTCTGCAAAAACGTTAATATATCCAGCTACATTGGAATCATTGGTTATTTCAGTTAGAGAAATAGGATTGGGGGTTAATCAGTAAAATTACTTTACTTTAGTTACCGAAACAGTTACTTGGTAGGTTTCGTTTTCTTTCATAATTAATAACGCTTCTTTTGCAAAAGTACGGCAATCATCTACAATCCCTGTTAAGTCGGGTTGATGCACTTGCTTGTTTTCCTTGCAATAAATAATACCATTTCCGATTTTAGTAACGCTTACTTTGAATGTTTTGTGAATGCCTTTTGCTGCCATGATGTATATTTTTAGTTGTTAAAATTTATGATACCTTTTCTACTTTGAATATAAATTTTTCGATTATGCTGCTGCCCGTAAACATAGTTTCGGCATATTTTACACGAAGATTGTCATATTCTAATATTCTCCTAAAATTGTCATTTGCGGAATGAGTATCGCCACGAAACAAAGGTGCAGCAGCATTTATCAGCAAAGAAATATCTTCGTTTGTGATTTTGCTTTCTTGATTCTTTTTGATTAAAAGCAATTCTTTGTACTCTTCTAAATCAATTGTTACTTTCGGTGTTGTGTATGTTGCCATTGGTTAAAAATTATTTTTCAAAATTATAAAAGGTTAGATACATTCGGCATATAAATACTCAATACTTCAACTAATTCCTGTTTACATTCATCAGTCAAATTCTTGCTCTTGTTTTCATTCAACAAAATCATAAATGAACTCACCACTTTATTAAACTTGAAACTTTCAGTATAGTCAAATACTTGCTTTTTGAACTTACCCATATCAATATTTTCTGTTCCTGTTCGGCTCATCCACTCTTTCATCTTACCAATAAATCTGCGTATGCCATTTATATTTTGGTCGCTCCAGCTTCCGCCATCAAAATAATGTCCGATAAACATTAAGTAAAAACGAATTTCATCACTATCGTAATTGTCCAAATTCACTACATTACCTTTGCTCTTACTCATCTTTTCTCCGTTGTTCAAAATCATTCCCTGATGAATAACTTTTTTAAATGGTTCTTCAAAATCGATAAAACCAATATCAAACAAAAACATTGTAATAAATCTTGCATAAATTAAGTGCATACAAGCGTGTTCACTTCCACCTACATATAAATCAACAGGCTTTGGTTTTATACCTTTAATCAAGCAGTAAATAATGAAATAGAAGCTACTATCTACAAAAGTGTCCATCGTGTCTGTTTCGCCTTCAATCGGAATAGGGCAACCCCATTTTCTTTGTCTGCTCACACACCAATCATGCAAGTTTTCTAACCAAGCCTTTTGAGCATTGATAGTGCTTTTCGGGTAATCAATTTTATCCAAGTTGGCAATCAATCTTTCTTTGTATGCAGTAGCTTTGAAATACCATTGGTTCAAAGTTTTTTTAATTACAACTGAACTACATCTATCGCATTTACCGTCTTTAACTTGCTCTCTTGCCAATACAGTTTCGCAACTTTTACAATAATCTACTTCACCATCTTTTTTGTAAGCCAACCCTTTTTCATAAAGTTTTGTAAACAACCATTGAGTATGCTTTTGATAACTTTCATCACTTGTAATCAACAATTCTTCAAAGTCAGTATTCATTTGTTTCATCTGCAAACGAAACTTATCAATGTTTTCATAAGTAACTTCTTTCGGTTCTCTACCCACTTGCTTTGCGTAATTTTCAGCAGGTAATCCGAAAGCATCATATCCGAATGGTTGAAATACATCATTACCAATAAACTTTTGGTATCGGCAATAACTATCCATTATGGAATAATTATACCAATGTCCACAATGCAATCCGCTACCACTTGGATAAGGAAACATTACTGCTATGTATTTTTGTTCTTTCATAATTAAATAGATGCCAACGCACCACCTAAAACAATTATTGCTATTCCTAATTCCATTGGTTAAATTTATTTTTCAGATTCATCTAAATTATTGTAAACTACTTTTAGTTTTTCAATCGTAGGTGTTGGCATTGCATCATAATACTTCTCAACAATCTTTGCAATTAAATATGACTTGGAAACACCTTCGTTAGCAGCATCAGCAGCAACCAACATAAAATATTTTGGTTTTGGGTAAGCAACTACTCTGCGATTCTTACCATACATTTTGCCGTAACCTTTCGCCATGTAATTAATTTAGTTGTGCTAAAGTAGGCACAAAACTAATTTGAAAAATTGTAATTGCAAACATTTGTAGCGAAATTTTTTATGACACAATATGATTGCCTTTATACGATTGACGTAAATTCTGACGAACCAATAATGCTAATCAATAAGCACATTGGTTTTGATGAAGATGCAGGCATAGGAATAATGGGCGATTTGTTTCAAAAAGAATTATTGTTCTTAGACACATTGGGAAAGAAAAGGATTCAAATTTTCATCAATTCAGTTGGTGGTAGTGTAATGGCTGGCATGAATATTTATTCTGCAATTCTGAAAACTACAACGCCAGTAGATACTTACAACGTAGGTATCGCTGCTTCAACAGCAGGATGGATTTTTGCAGCAGGTCGCAAAAGGTACATGGCTGATTATGCAAAGTTAATGATGCACAATCCAAACGATTCAAGCGATGATGAAAGTAAAAGTTTGAATGAGTTTCAAGATAGCATTACTACTATGTTAGAAAAGCGTTGCAAAATGACTTACGAACAAGTAAAAGAGTTGATGAATAGAGAAACATGGATTGATGCAAATGAAGCAGAAACATTGGGGTTATCTGATAAAACAGAAAACAGCGATGAGTTGAATAAGAAGCGGACAAATGCAGCCAACAACTTAAAAGAACTTTGGGCAATTAGTAATTCGATTTTAAATTTAAAAACAAAAAATAAAATGACAAACGTAGCTAAAAAATTGGGTTTACCCGAAAACGCAACGGAACAAGATTGCGAAAACGCAATTGATGCTTTGATGGTGAAAATCGCCAAAAAAGCAAAAAACAAAAAGAATGATACTGACGAACCTGATGGGGACGAAGACCCAATGGATAAAGTAAAAGATATGTTAGCCACTATTTCTAATTCTCAAAAAGCAGAATTGAAAGAAGTTGCTGATACATTGGCTGCATTGAAAGCAGAAGCTGAAACTTCAAAAAATGAAATTGCAAAAGAAAAAGCAACTCATTTGGTAAACCAATATGTAAACCGATTGGGCGGCAAAGATGCCAAACCTGAAACGATTGCTTCATGGGTTGCACAAGCAACTAAAGATTTAGCAAGCACAGAAAACTTGTTAAAAGAATTGCCTTTAAATATTGCTGCTGTGAAAGTTGAAAACTCGATTGAGTTGCAAAAATTACCCGAAGGCAAGCTGCCAACATCAGCTATGAATTTGATGGCTGAATTGAAAGCAAAAAAAATCAAACAAAACTAATTAACCAAAAATTTAAAAACACAATAACATGGCTTTAAATATTCAAGACACATCGTATAGTGGCACGTATGCCTCTTATTTGATTTTGCCAGCAACCTTTGGAATGGAAACCATCGAAAAGGGCGCAGTATGGGTAGAAGATGGCATCAAAAAATTGCACACTATTGACCGCATGGACTTTACAAATCCATTGCAACCAAGAGTAGCAACACCAACATCAAGCGGAACATTTACGCAAGATGGTCGCACATTAACTCCGAAAGATTTAATGATGTATGTGGAGTTTAATCCTCGTGATTACGAAGCCAACTTCTTGGCAGAGCAATTGAGCAATACGCTTTTAACTCGTGAATTGCCTCCAACTGCCGAAACGTACATGATGCGTATCGGTTTGGAACGTGTGATGGAACAAGTAGAAACAATGTTTTGGATTGGTTCAACAACCTACACCGCAACGCCAGGCACTTCGGGCAATGGTCAGTTGGTTTTCTTTGATGGTTTTTTAAAGAAAATGTTAGCTGATTCAACAGTATGGGATGTTCCATCGCCTGTAACTTTAACATCGAGCAATATCCTTGCTGCAATGACAAGTTGTATGACTTTATTAGCAACGAACAAAAAAGCATTGTTGAGCCGTGCAAAAAGATTTGACCGATTGAAGTTCTTTATGTCGGTAAACACAAACCAAATTTACCAAGCGGCATTAGTTGAGGGTTTAACCTTTAAAGGTGTGAACACAATGGAACGTGGCGACAACAAACCTTACAAAGGTTATGAAGTTGTTACATTGGCTGGTATGCCTGATAACACAATTTTATTCTGCGAAGGATTGATGGATACTTCTTCTAACTTATGGGTTGGTATGAACTCGATGGAAGACACAAACTTGCAATTGTCAAGATTGCAAAACAATTCAGAATTGTTCTTCTTGAAAGCATTGATGAAATATGATGTAAACTATGGATGGGGCAATGAAATCGCATTGTACACCACATTAACCACAGCATCATTCAACGTGTAATTTAACCAAAAGAAAAGGGCTGCATATTGAATGTAGCCCTTATTTTAAAACAAACTAAAAACAAAACAAACAATATTTTTACAATGAAAAAAATAATTCTTTTCTTATCAATTCTTTTTGCTTTCGCAATTAATGTCGAAGCACAAAACACAGTACCTCGTTATGGCATCACGCCAAACGCTGACAACACGGGTAGGGTTTTAACCTATGCTTATGCAGCAGTTACTGACAAAGCTGGCAAAGATTCTATCACAATCACAGCAAATGCTTTTCAAACAAACTACATCAATACAGTAACTGATAGCGTTGCATTTATCGCAAACGTTACT